>NZ_FOHL01000004.1:0-294313 GCF_900111545.1 Oceanicella actignis | reverse complement strand
GCCAGCGTTCGTTCTGAGCCAGGATCAAACTCTCAAGTTGAAACGTCGCTCAGCGACGTCCTTGACGTTCGAACCTCTGCACATCGTCACTCTCGACATGCTCAAGTCCCCTCACGGAAAACCCGAGCCGCCAAGCGTGAAGCTGACACCTCATCATCGAGCCAGCCAAAAGCCAGCCCTAGAGGCCGATATCCAGACGTCCGGTCGTCGAAACAACCCAGCCGTCCGCATATCCCTTCCAGTCTTAATGTCAAAGAGCCGAGCGACAGACGCCGAGTGCGTTCCCTTGCAAAAACGCGCCCCGAAATCCGTGCCGTCGCTGAACCAACCCCGAGGCGACGTCGCCGCCGCCCTCGCTGCCGGTGACGCGCTATCTAGGAGATTCGAAATCCCAACGCAACCCCATTCTCGCAAAAAATCGTGGCGGCGGCGCGCTTTCGGTTTACCTGGCGTTAACCAAGGCGCGGCGACGCTGCCAGCCAAGGAGGCCGGCATGACCCCCAGCATGACCCAAAGCTGCCACAGCGTCGCCTTCGTCGGCATCGAGGCCCGCCCCATCAGGGTCGAGTGCATGATGACCCCGGGCGTGCCCTCGTTCTCGGTCGTCGGGCTGCCCGACAAGGCGGTTGCGGAATCGCGCGAACGGGTCCGCGCGGCGCTTGCGTCGCTTGGCGTGTCGATCCCGCCCCGAAAGATCGTGGTCAACCTGTCGCCCGCAGACCTGCCCAAGAAGGGCGCCCATTACGACCTGCCGATCGCCATCTGCATCATGGCCGGCCTCGGAGTTCTGCCGCCGGACCCGGCGCTGCGCGTCACCGCCATCGGCGAGCTGGGGCTGGACGGCGCGATCCGGCCCGTCACCGGCGCGCTGCCCGCGGCGTTGGCCGCGGCCCAGGCCGACATGCCTCTGGTCTGCCCGGCCGAGAACGGTCCCGAAGCGGCACTGGTCGGGGCGGCCGAGATCCTCGCGCCCGCAAGCCTGCTGGCCCTGGTCAACCACTACAATGGCAAGCGCCCGCTTCCCAGACCCAGCCCGGCCGCGCCGGACAACGGCCCCGAGACGATCCGCGACCTGGCCGACGTGAAGGGGCAGGAGCGCGCGCGCAGGGCGCTGGAACTGGCCGCGGCGGGGGGCCACAATCTGCTTCTGATCGGCCCCCCGGGCGTGGGCAAGTCGATGCTTGCCGAGCGCCTGCCCGGCATTTTGCCGCCCCTGACGCCGGAGGAGGCGCTCGAAACGACCATGATCCGCTCGGTCGCCGGGCTGCTGGAGCGCGGCGCGCCGGTGCGGCGGCGCCCTTTTTGCGCGCCGCACCACTCGGCGTCGATGGCCGCGCTGGCGGGCGGCGGCCGCGATGCTGCGCCCGGCCAGGTGAGCCTGGCGCACAACGGCGTGCTGTTTCTGGACGAGTTGCCCGAATTCTCGCGCCCCGCGCTGGAAAGCTTGCGCCAGCCGCTCGAATCCGGCGTCGCGGCGATCGCGCGCGCCAATGCGCATGTCACCTATCCGGCCTCGGTGCAGCTTGTGGCTGCGATGAACCCTTGCCGCTGCGGCCAGCTGGCCGACCCCTCGCGCGCGTGCAATCGCGCGCCGAAATGCGGTCAGGACTATCGCAGACGGATCTCGGGGCCGCTGCTTGACCGCATCGACCTGCATGTCGAGACTCCGGCGCAGCCGGCCTCCGAGCTGGCGCGCCTTCCGCAAGGCGAGCCCAGCGCCGCGGTCGCCGCGCGGGTCGCGCGCGCGCGCGAAAGGCAGGCGGCGCGTTGGCGCGAGGCCGGGGTCGCGGCGCGCGTGAACGCGCGCGTGGACGGCGCCGTGATCGAGAAGACCGTGCGGCTCAGCGAGCAGGCCCGCGCGCTTCTGATCCGGGCCGCGGACAGGCTTGGGCTGTCGGCGCGGGGCTGGACGCGCGTGCTGCGCGTGGCGCTGACCGCGGCGGATCTGGACGGGGCCGAGCAGGTGGGCCGGGCCCATGTCGCCGAGGCGGTCAGCTACCGCATGCCGGCCGTTTGACCGGGCAAGCGGCCGCGCGCCGTCAGGGAAGAAGGCTGGATGCACACGCCGGCGCACATGATCTTCGCAGCGGCCGCGCTGGCCCGCCCGCCGCGGCGGGCCGATCCGGGCGGCGCGCTGCGGAACCTGGCCGCGCTGGTCGGCGGCTTTGCGCCGGACCTTTCGCTATACGTCATGGTGGCGTGGCAACGCTTCGCCGTCGGGCATGACTGGCGGCGGATCTTCGAGCATGACTACCGCGACGCGTTCTGGCAGGGGATCTTCGCAATCGACAACTCGATCCCGCTGTGGAGCGCCCTGCTCATCGCCGGCCTTGCGCTCGAACGTCGGGCGCTGGCCGTCTTCGCCGCGGCGGGCCTGCTGCACCTGGCGTTCGATCTGCCGCTCCACAACAGCGATGCGCGGCCGCATTTCTGGCCGGTCAGCGACTGGGTGTTCCACAGCCCCGTCAGCTACTGGGAGCCATCCCGCTTCGGCTGGCTCGTCGCCCCGATCGAGGTCGCGGCCTGCGCGGCGCTGAGCGCTCTGCTCTGGCGCCGCTTCCGCTCGGCGGGCGCGCGGGCGCTGATCCTGGCCGGCATGGCGGCGCAAGCCGCGCCCTATGTGGCCTTCGCGGCGCTGTCGGGCGGCTGAGCCTCGGCTTCGGCCAGTTTCTGGCGCATCGCGTCCGCGAAGGCGTGGGCGACGCGGCGGATGCGCGGAATCTCGGCCGTGTTCTGGTGCAGCACCAGCCAGTAGGCGCGCGTCAGGCAGGTCTGCTCGGGCAGGACGGGGACCAGCTCGGGGCGGCGGCGGGCCATGAAGTCGGGCAGGATGCACAGCCCGCCCCCGGCCAGCGTCAGCTCGAGCTGCACGAGAAGGCTGGTCGAGGTCAGCTGCGGCGACAGCCCGCCGCCGATCTCGGCCACATAGTCCAGCCCCTTGTCGAAGATCAGGTCCTGAACGTAGCCCACCCCGCGCATCCCGCGCAGGTCGTCAAGGCTGCGCGGCTCGCGCCCGGCCAGAAAGCTGCGCGCCGCATAAAGGCGCAGGTGATAGTCGGCGATCTTGCGAATCCGCAGCCGGCCGCTTTCGGGCGGCGTCACCACGACGGCGAAGTCGGCCTCGCGCTGGCTGAGCGAAAAGCTGCGCGGCAGGGCGACGATCTGCAGCTCGAGCTGCGGATGCGCATCGCACAGCAATGCCGCCGTCTCGGTCACAAGGTGCGACGCCGCGCCCTCGGGCATGCCGACCCGCACCGCGCCCGACAGCGCATGCTGGCGCCCGCCCACCGCCGCGGCGCCGGACATGGCCGCGCTTTCGATCGCCTCGGCCGCCGGCAGCAGGCGCTGCCCCGCCTCGGTCAGCGCATAGCCGCGCGGCGAGCGGTCGAACAGCTTGGCCTGCACCGCATCCTCGAGCGCGCCGATGCGCCTCGAGACCGTGGCATGGTCCACCCCCAGCGCGCGCGCCGCCTGGGTCAGGCGGCCGGTGCGCGCGACCTGAAGGAAGAAGCGCAGGTCATCCCAGTTCATGCTGCGCCTCCGCGCTCGTCCAGCCCGCGCCATTGTGCATGAATGCACAACCGAATGCGAAATCTTCGCATTGCATATGGGCATTTTTCATGGATGTTGCCCACAGGCGCAATGCGCATCGCGCGCCCGGCCCTCCGCCGGGCCGCCCCAAGGGAGGTGAACGCATGACCATCGAACTCACGCACTGGATCAACGGCAAGCATGTGAAGGGCACGTCGGGCCGCTTCGCCGACGTCTACAACCCCGCCACCGGCGAGGTCGAGAAGAAGTGCCCCCTGGCCTCGGTCGAGGAGCTGAACGCCGCCGTCGAGGGCGCGAAGGCCGCCCAGCCCGCCTGGGCCGCCACCAACCCCCAGCGCCGCGCGCGCGTGCTGATGGAGTTCGTGCGCCTTCTGCACCGCGACATGGACAAGCTGGCCGAGGCGCTGTCGCGCGAGCACGGCAAGACCCTGCCCGACGCCAAGGGCGACGTGATCCGCGGGCTCGAGGTCGCCGAGTTCTGCATCGGCGCGCCGCACCTGCTCAAGGGCGAATACACCGACGGCGCCGGCCCCGGCATCGACATGTATTCCATGCGCCAGCCGCTGGGCGTGGCCGCGGGCATCACCCCGTTCAACTTCCCGGCCATGATCCCGATGTGGAAGTTCTGCCCGGCCATCGCGGCGGGCAACGCCTTCATCCTCAAGCCGTCCGAGCGCGACCCCTCGGTGCCGCTGATGCTGGCCGAGCTGATGCAGGAGGCGGGCCTGCCCGACGGCATCCTGCAGGTCGTCAACGGCGACAAGGAGGCCGTGGACGCCATCCTCGATCACGAGGACATCGCCGCGGTCGGCTTCGTCGGCTCGACCCCGATCGCGCAATACGTCTATGCGCGCGGCTGCGCGGCGGGCAAGCGCGTGCAGTGCTTCGGCGGCGCCAAGAACCACATGGTCATCATGCCCGACGCCGACCTCGACCAGGCGGTGGACGCGCTGGTGGGCGCGGGCTACGGCGCGGCGGGCGAGCGCTGCATGGCCATCTCGGTCGCCGTCCCCGTGGGCAAGGAGACCGCCGACCGCCTGATCGAGAAGCTGGCGCCCCGCGTCGAGGCGCTGAAGATCGCGCCCTACACCGCCGGCGACGACGTCGATTTCGGCCCCGTCGTCACCGCCGAGGCCAAGCGCCGCATCCTGGGGCTGGTGGACAAGGGCGTCGAGCAGGGCGCCAAGCTGGTCGTCGACGGGCGCGGCTTCGTCATGCAGGGCTACGAGAACGGCTTCTTCGTCGGCGCCTGCCTGTTCGACAACGTCACGCCCGACATGGACATCTACAAGGAAGAGATCTTCGGCCCGGTCCTGTCCACCGTCCGCGTCAATTCCTATGAAGAGGCGCTCAACCTCGTCATGACCAACCAGTATGGCAACGGCACCGCCATCTTCACCCGCGACGGCGACGCCGCGCGCGACTACTGCGCCCGCGTCAACGTGGGCATGGTGGGCGTGAACGTGCCGATCCCGGTGCCGCTTGCCTACCACACCTTCGGCGGCTGGAAGAAGTCGGCCTTCGGCGACCTGAACCAGCACGGCCCGGACGCCTTCCGCTTCTACACGCGGACCAAGACGGTCACCTCGCGCTGGCCCTCGGGCATCAAGGACGGCGCCGAGTTCTCGATCCCGACCATGCGCTGAACGCGCGCGCCCGCGCCGCCGCCGCGCGGCGCGGGCGCCCTTCCTGCGGCACATCGGCGGAGAATGGGAGTTCGGACATGGATTTCGCCCTCAGCGACGAGCAACAGGCGATCTTCGACATGGCGCGCGAGTTCGGGGCCGAGCGCATCGCCCCGCACGCCGCCGAATGGGAGCGCCAGGGAACCATCCCGCGCGAGCTTCTGCGCGAGGCCGGCCGCCTTGGCTTCGGCGGCGTCTACGTCTCGGAGGATGTCGGGGGAACGGGCCTCGGCCGGCTGGACGCCACGCTGATCTTCGAGGCGCTGGCCATGGCGTGCCCCTCGGTGGCCTCGTTCATCTCGATCCACAACATGTGCGCGCGCATGATCGACGCCTACGCCTCGGACGAGATGCGCCGCAAGTGGCTGCCGGGGATCTGCGCGCTCGAGACCGTGGCCAGCTACTGCCTGACCGAGCCGGGCTCGGGCTCGGACGCCGCCGCGCTGCGCACCCGCGCCGAGCGCACCCCCGAGGGCTGGAAGCTGAACGGGACCAAGGCCTTCATCTCGGGCGGAGGCTACTCGGACGTCTACCTGGTCATGTCGCGCACCGGCGAAGAGGGGCCGCGCGGCATCTCGTGCATCCTGGTTCCCTCGGACGCGCCCGGCCTGAGCTTCGGCGCGCAGGAGCGCAAGATGGGCTGGAAGGCTCAGCCCACCGCGCAGGTGCAGATGGACGACTGCCTGGTTCCGGCCGAAAACCTGCTGGGCGAGGAGGGGAAGGGCTTCAAATACGCCATGGCCGGGCTGGACGGCGGGCGGCTGAACATCGCCGCTGCGGCCCTGGGCGGCGCGCAGGCCTGCCTTGACAAGGCCCTGGCCTACATGGGCGAGCGCAAGGCCTTCGGCCGCACGCTGGATCAGTTCCAGGCGCTGCAGTTCCGCCTTGCCGACATGGAGACCGAGCTTCAGGCCGCGCGCGTCTTCCTGCGCCAGGCGGCCTGGAAGCTGGACCAGGGCGCGCCCGACGCCACCAAGCATTGCGCCATGGCCAAGCGTTTCGTCACCGACGTCGCCTTCCGCGTCGCCAACGAGGCGCTGCAGCTGCATGGCGGCTACGGCTATCTCGAGGACTACGGCATCGAGAAGATCGTGCGCGACCTGCGCGTGCACCAGATTCTCGAGGGCACGAACGAAATCATGCGCGTGATCGTGGCGCGCGCGCTGCTGGCGGAGCGGGGCTGATGGCCGAGGTCGAGATCCGCGTTTCGGGCCGCGCCGGGCGCATCACGCTCAACCGCCCCAAGGCGCTGAACGCGCTGACGCACGAGATGGCGCTGGAGATCGAGCGCGCGCTGCGCGCCTGGCGCGAGGATCCGCGCGTGCAGCTGGTGGTCATCGACGGCGCGGGCGATCGCGCCTTCTGCGCGGGCGGCGACATCCAGCTGCTCTATGACCGCGGCCGGGCGGGCGACTTCGCCTATGGCCGGCGCTTCTGGGCCGACGAATACCGCCTCAACGCGCTGATCGGCGCCTATCCCAAGCCCTATGTGGCGCTGATGGACGGCATCGTGATGGGCGGGGGCGTGGGCGTCTCGGCCCATGGCTCGCACCGCGTGGTGACCGAGCGCACGCTGCTCGCCATGCCCGAATGCGGCATCGGGCTGGTGCCGGATGTGGGCGGCACCTTCATCCTGTCGCGCGCGCCCGGCCGGCTGGGCGAGCATCTGGGCCTGACGGGCGCGCGGGTCGGCGCGGGCGACGCCATCCTGACCGGGTTCGCCGACGTCTACATGCGCGCCGAGCGCCTGCCCGCGCTGATCGCCGAGCTCGAAGCCTCGGGCGATCCGGCCGCCATCGCCGCCATGGCCGAGCCCGCGCCCGAGGCGACCCTCGCGCCGCTGCGCCCGGCCATCGACCGCGCCTATGACGCGCCCGACGCGCTGGGAGTGGTGCGCGCGCTCGAAGCCAGCGACGAGGCCTGGGCGCAGGACGCGGCGCGCGCCATCCGGCGCAACTGCCCGCTGTCGGTCGCCTGCGCCCTGCGCCTGATCCGCGAGGCGCGCGCCCTGCCCGACCTCAAGGCGGCGCTGGCGCGCGAGTATCGCTTCTCGTGGCGCTGCACCGAAGAGGGCGAGTTCCTCGAGGGCATCCGCGCCGCCGTCATCGACAAGGACCGCTCGCCGCGCTGGCAGGTGGCGCGGCTCGAGGATCTGCCGCCCGAAAAGGTCGACGCCATGCTGGCGCCGCTGGGCGAGAACGAACTGACGCTCTGACCCCGGCCGGGGCGGGCGCGAACGCGAAGGGAGAGACGCCATGAAGAAGATCGGCTTCATCGGTCTTGGCAACATGGGCGCGCCGATGGCCGCGAACCTGGCCAAGGCGGGCTACGAGGTGACGGGCTTCGACCTGAACCCGGTCGAGGTCGAGGGCGTGGCGCGGGCCGCCTCGGCGGCCGAGGCGGCGCGGGACAAGGACGCCGTGATCACGATGCTGCCCAATGGCGAGATCCTGAAATCGGTCTACGCCCAGATCGTGCCCGCGGCGCGCCCCGGCGCCGTGCTGATCGACTGCTCGACCGTCGACGTGGACAGCGCCCGCGCGGCGCACCAGATGGCGCAGGAGGCGGGCCTTCTGTCGGTGGACGCGCCGGTCTCGGGCGGCGTCGGCGGCGCCGCGGCGGGCACGCTGACCTTCATGGCCGGCGGCTCGGAGCAGGCCTTCGCCGCCGCCCGGCCCCTGTTCGACGTGATGGGCGCCAAGGCGGTGCATTGCGGCCCGGCCGGAGCGGGCCAGGCGGCCAAGATCTGCAACAACATGATCCTGGGCATCTCGATGCTGGCGGTGTGCGAGGCCTTCGCCCTGGCCGACAAGCTGGGCCTCGACCGGCAGAAGATGTTCGACGTCGTGTCCACCTCGTCGGGCTCGTGCTGGTCGATCAACACCTATTGCCCGGCGCCCGGCGTGGGGCCCAAGTCGCCCGCCGACAACGACTACAAGCCCGGCTTCGCGGCCGAGCTGATGCTCAAGGACCTCAAGCTCAGCCAGCAGGCCGCCGAGGCCGCCGACGCCGCCACCCCCATGGGCCGCCGGGCGACCGAGCTTTACGAGCAGTTCGTCGCCGAGGGCGGCGCGGGCAAGGACTTCTCGGCCGTGCTGCTCAAGCTGGCCCAGAGCGGCCGCGACGGCTGATCGGGGCGCGCGTGGCCGCGCCGGGCCGCGCGCTCACATCGCTTCGAGATAGCGCTCGATCTCGACCGGGGTGACCTGCTCTTCGACCTTGGCCAGCTCGCGCTCGGCCTGGGTGATGAGCAGCTCCAGCATCTGCTCGCCCAGCGCCTCGCGCAGGAAGGTCGAGCCATGCGCAAGGCGCAGCGCCTCGGCGATGCTGGCGGGCAAGGGGTCATGGCGCGCCTCGGCATAGGCGTCGCCGGCCGAGGGCGGCTCGGGCTCCCACCCCATCTCGATCCCGCGCAGGCCGGCCTCGATCTCGGCGGCCATCAGCAGATAGGGGTTGGCGTCCGCGGCGCCGTCGCGCTTCTCGATCCGCACGGCGGCGTCCGCGCCCTCGATCACCCGCAGCCCGACGGTGCGGTTGTCGACCGCCCATGAGGCGTTGACCGGGCAATAGGTGTATGGCTTGCGCCGGCGATAGGCGTTCGGGGTGGTCGAGCCGACCAGGGACATCTGCGCCATGTGCCGCTGCAGCCCCGCCAGATAGGCGCGCCCGAGGGCGTTGAGCCGCCCGTCCTCGGCGAAGGCGTTGCGCCCGTCGCGCCAGAGCGAGTGATGCATGTGAAAGCCCGAGCCCGAATGCTCGATGAAGGGCTTGGCCATGAAGCTGGCGATCAGCCCATGTTGGCGCGCCAGCTGCTTGACCATGCCGCGCAGCAGCGCCGCGTGGTCGGCCGCGGCCAGCGCCGGCCCGTAGCGCAGATTGACCTCGACCTGGCCGGGGGCGAATTCGGGATTGGACTGCTCGATGGGCACGCCCATGGCCTCGAGATGACGGCGGATCGGCCCGAGCACCGGCTCCAGCTCGGCCGCCCGCGCGAGGCCGTAGCACTCCATGCGCTTCTCGCGCGGGCGGCGGGTGGCGGGGTCGAGCAGGTAGAACTCGAGCTCGGCGCCGATCTGCACCTCGAACCCCATCGCGCGCGCGCGCGCGACGGCGCGCAGAAGCGGCTGGCGCGGGTCGATGGGAACGGGATTGCCGAGGTGGTCCTGCGCCCGGCCCAGGGTCATCCACACGCCCTCTTCCCAGGGGATCGGACGCAACGGGCCGCGCGGGATCACGAACAGGTCGGGATAGCCGCTTTCGGGACCTGAATAGCTGTTGGGCGTCAGCTGGCTGGTCACATCCATCGAGAAGAAGGTGTTGTCGAGCGCGATGCCGCGCCGCGCCACCGAGGGCCAATGCGACGCCGACACGCGCTTGCCGCGCAGCACGCCGTTCAGATCCGCCACGCCAACCGCCACCGTGTGCGCGCCCTCGGGCAGCGTTTGCGGCGGCGGGGCGTCGGGGTCGGCGTTCAGCAGCGCTTCGGCAAGGCTCGTGGTCTGGCAGGTCATGAAAACCGCGTCCTGATCGTTTTGTGATCACAGCACGGTAATCGCGCCGAAAGGCGCCCGCAACCCCGCAACGGCGCGGCCGCGAACCTGCCCTCGGCGCGCGCCGGCGGCCCCGTCCGCCGCCCCGTCGGCCGCCCCTTGCGCGGCGCCCGTCGATGGGCGATCCGGGACGCCGCCCGGAAGGGGCGGATGCGGCGCTCAGTCCTGCGCGTCGCGCGCCGCGTCGCCGCCCGCCCCTGCGCGCAGCGCGGCGATCTGACGGCGCAGGTCGCCAACGGTGTCCATGATGGCGGCAAGTTCGGCCTCGCGCTCGGCCAGCTGCGCCTTCAGGCGCGACTCGCTCTGCGCGCGCTCGGCCGTCATGCGCTCTACCGTCTCGCGCAAGGCCTGGCGGGCCTGGTCGCGTTCCAGCTTGGTCGCGTGCAGCAGCTCGGCCATCTCGGAATGCAGGTCGGGGTCATGGGCATGCGCATGCGCCGCCCGCCGCCAGAGCCAGTGAAGCGCCCATCCGATCGCCGCCGCGGCCAGAAGCGCCGCGAAAAGAGCCGCCGTCAGCTCCGCCCTGGTCATCGCCCGTCCTCCTGTCCGCCGCCCGGCGCCCAAGGCGCAAAGGCGATCCGCCTGTTGCGCGCGCGCCCTTCCTCGGTGTCGTTCGGCGCGACGGGCGCCGACTCGCCATATCCGCGCGCGCGCATCACCGTCAACGACACGCCGCGCGCCTGCATGGCCGCCAGCACGGCCTCGGCGCGCGCGCGCGACAGAGCCAGGTTCGTCTCCTCGCGGCCTTGCGAGTCGGTGTGCCCCTGGATCTCGACCACGCCGCCCCGGCATCGCCGGAAAGTCGCCGCCAGCGCATCGAGCGTCGCCTCGGCGCCCGGCGCGAACGCGGCCGATCCCGGAGCGAAATTCAGCGGCGTTGCGGCGACGATCGCCGAAAGCGCCTCGGCGCAGCGCGCGGGGCCAAGCGGCAGCTCGGCGGCGGCGGCGGGCAGGTCGATCGTCACCCGCGAAAGCACCTGCAGGCCGTCGGCAGGAGCCTCGGCCAGCGCCCGCTTCATCGCGACCAGCGCTTCGGCGCTGCGCGCGCGCCCAGCGAGGCTGATCGATGCGCCGTCATAGCGCGCCACGCCCTCGTCCAGCGCAAGCAGCGCCGACAGGGCCGCCAAAGCCGCCCGCCGCCAGGCCGGATCGACCGCCGCGGCGCCCGACGCCCGCAGGCCGTCCGACACCGGATGCCCGCCGGCCAGCGAGCGCGCCAGCGAAACCACCGCGCCGCGCGTGGCCTCGTCCGGGGCCGTTCCGGCCAGCGCCAGCGCCCCGCCCCGCGACAGCCGGGCCGCGAAAACGGGCGGCGCCGGCGGTTGCTCGACCGCGCCCGGCCCGCTCAGCGCAAGGGAGAAGGCGCCGTCCAGCGCGGCCGAGAGCCCCCTGCCGGCGCGCGCGAAGGCGTCGGCGTCCGTGGGCGGCAGGGCCTCGAGCGCCGCGCGCGAATCCTCCAGCGCAAAGCGCCCCGCCGGCAGCGTCGCCAGCGCCGAGATCCCGGCAAGGGCGGCGTCGGCCCAGCGCTCGCTCGGCGCGCCAAGGGCGGGCTCGCACCGCGCGCCGTCAAAGCCCTCGGGGGAAGAGGCGCGCAAGGCGGCCTCGATGCGCCGCGCGTCGTCGCGATCGGCGGCATGACACTGCTCGAGCGTCCAGCCCTGAGCCGTCCGCAGCAAGGCGAAGGAAAACGGCGCGCGCCGCGGCGGCGGGGCGGAGATGCTCAGATCGAGCTGAACCCCTTCGGGACGCGCCGCCTCGAGCGCCCGCTCGGCCTCGGCCGCCGCCTTGGCCGACGGCGCGGCGGCGCGCACGGCGACGCGGCCGGGCGCGATCTCGACAGTGGCGTCCTCGAGCAGCGCGAGGGCGCGCGCCGCCAGGCGCTCGGCGGCCAACCAACCGTCCGGCGCAGGCGCCGCCTCGGGCAGGGAAACGTCGCTGATGCGCAGGTCCTGCCCCGCCTCGCGCAGCGCGTCGCCCAACGCGCCCGCTGCGGGCGCCGGGGCCGCGCCGCTGATCGTGACCTCGCGCCCGCGGCGCGTCAGCACCAGCCGCGCGGCGCGCGCCGGCGCGGCAACCCTGGGGGGCTCGGCCCTGGGCCGGGCGCCGGCGTGGGGCGCCTCGATCTCGCTGCGCAAGCGGGTGAACCCGCCGATCCGCGCCAAGGCCTCGAGAACCTCCATCGCCGCGCGCTCATCGGGCGCGCGCCCGCTTGCCCGGACCAGCGCGCCGTCGACCTGCGCGCGGACCCATGGATGATCGGCCAAGGCCTCGGACACCTGCGCGCGCGTGCGCTCCTCGATCCAGCCGGACAGCCCCCACGCGCCGGCCCCGGCCGCCAGAACGGCCGCGCCGATCGCCGCGGCAAGCCCCGCTCGCGCCCGCTCCATGCCCATCCGCCAACCCCTTTCGATCGCCTCGGCCTCGCACGCATACCCCCCGGCGCGCGCCGCCCGCAAGGCCGGCGGCGACGATCTTAACCTTCGATTAGCCGTGCGGGCCTACAACCGGAGGCGAAGGGATTCTCCGCAAGAGGACGGCAATGGCCAGCGCCGCGCAGATCGAAGTCGAAACCGAAGAGGGCGCCAAGCCCAAGGGCGGCGGCAAGGGGCTCCTGTTCGGCCTCGTCGCCATGCTGGTCCTGGGCGGGGCGGGGTTCTACGCCACCTGGTCGGGCATGGTCGCCCTGCCGATTGGCGGCGCGGCCAAGCACGAGGCCGCCGCGCGCCCCAAGCCGAAGGATCTTCCCCCGGTCGCCTTCGTTCCCATCGACGAGATCGTCATCTCGCTCGGCCCCCGCGCCAAGGCGCGGCACCTGGTCTTCGCCGCCCAGCTCGAGGTCGAACCCGGCTATGACGACGAGGTGAAGCTCCTCATGCCGCGGATCCTCGACGTTCTGAACACCTATCTGCGCGCGGTCGAGGAGCGCGACCTGGAAGAGCCCAGCGCCCTGCCCAAGCTCCGCGCCCAGATGTTGCGGCGCATCGCGATGGTGACCGGCGAAGGCCGCGTGCGCGACCTTCTGATCACGCGGTTCCTGTTGAAATGACCATCTTCCACGGAGGCTAGAATGGCCCTCATTGCCGATGGACTGCTGATCGCGGCGACTCTCGTCGCGGTGATCTACTGCCATGTTCTGGCGGGCAGGCTGCGCAAGCTTCGCGACCTCGACAACGGGCTGGGCGCCGCCGTGGCCGCTCTGGCGCGCCAGAGCGAAGAGATGCGCCGCACGCTCGAGGCGGCGAAGCTCGCCTCGGGCGATTCGGTCAAGCAGCTGGCCGAGCGCACCGCCCGCGCGGAAATCGCCGCGGGCCGCCTGGAGCTTCTTCTCGCGACGCTGCACGAGCGCGAGCGGACCCAGCCTCAACCGGCCGCGCGCCCGCGCCCTGCGCGCGCCAGGCCGGCCAAAGAGGCGCCGGCCGAAGCCGCCGCCCCCGAGGTCGCCCCCCGCGAGGTCGCCCGCGCCGAAACCGCCGCCGCAGAGCCCGAACCGTCGGCCGATCCGCGCGAGGGGTCCAGGGTCGAGGCGCCCGCGGCCTCGCCCGGACACGCGCAAGCTTCGGCTGAACGGACCGCAGAGCCCGCCGAAGAGCCCACCGTCGTCTTCCCCGAGCCGCCCGCGGCGGCGAAGCCCGCCGCCGACCGGGCCGGGCCGGCCGCGCCAGGCCGCGCGCCGCTCGAGCGATCCCGCCCCGGCAAGACGGCGCTCGCATCGCGGGAAGAGGTCATCGCCGCCCTTCAGCGCGAGATCGAAAAGGCGCTCGCCGCGGAGGGCCGGCGATGAACCGTCCGGGCGCGCTCACGATCGTCGGGCTGTGCTTCGCGGCCTCGGCCGGCCTGCGCCTGGCGGACCCGGACGGCGCCATCGCCAAGGAGGCGGCGCACCTGGCCTCCGAGCACGGAGCGCCGCAGACCAAGGCCGCCGCCGAAGACTGTCCCGACCCCGGCGGCCTGCTGGCGGCGCTGCGCGAGCGCCAGGCGCAGCTCGACGCGCGCGAGGGCGCACTGGCCGACCGGGAGAAGCTGCTCGAAGCGGCGCGCGCCGAACTTGATGAACAGCTCGCCCGCGTCAAGGCGGCCGAGGCGAGCCTGGCCGAAACCCTGGCGCTGGCCGACAAGGCCGCCGAGAAGGATATCGCCCGCCTGGTCTCCGTTTACGAGGCGATGAAGCCCAAGAACGCGGCGCGCGTGCTCGAATCGATGGAGGTGACGTTCGCCGCGGGCCTCGTCGCCCGCATGAACAAGAACGCCGCCGCCGCGATCATGGCTGCGATGTCGCCCGAAAAAGCCTATGCGATCAGCGTCATCGTCGCCGGACGAAACGCGAACGTCCCGACCGAGTGACCTTCGGACCTTCTTAACCGGTGCGCGGGCACATTGACGGAGGCCTGCGGGGATTCGCAGCCGCCTGAGAACGAGAGGTTCGCATGATCGGCATCGTCGGCATCGTCATCACCCTTGTCATGGTGTTCGGCGGCTATGTGGCCGCCGGAGGCAAGCTCGGAATCATCCTGCACGCCCTGCCCTTCGAGTTGTCGATGATCGGAGGCGCCGCCATCGGCTCCTTCGTGCTCGCCAACGACATGAGCACCGTCAAGCACACGCTCTCCGACGTCGGAAAGGTCTTCAAGGGCCCGAAGTGGAAGCCGCAGGACTATCAGGATCTGCTCTGTCTGCTTTTCGAACTGATCCGCATCGGGCGCGCCAACCCGATGGACCTGGAGCCGCACATCGAATCGCCGCAGGAATCCGCAATCTTCTCGAAATATCCGCGCATCCAGTCGGACGCCGCCGCGGTCGACCTGATCTGCGATACGCTCCGCGCCGGCACCATGAACTATGACGACCCTCATCAGGTCGAAGAGGTTCTTGAGAAGCAGCTCGAGCAGAAGCTGCACCACTCGCTGCACTCCAGCCACGCGCTTCAGAACATGGCCGACGGCCTGCCCGCCCTCGGCATCGTGGCCGCGGTTCTGGGCGTCATCAAGACCATGGCCGCGATCGACCAACCGCCGGCCGTCCTCGGCAAGATGATCGGCGGCGCGCTCGTCGGAACCTTTCTCGGCGTGTTCCTCGCCTATGGCCTGGTCGGCCCCTTCGCCGCCAAGGTCAAGGCGGTCGTCGAAGCCGATCATCAGTTCTACGCTCTTATCCGCGAAGTGTTGGTCGCAAACCTGCACAACCACGCGCCCGACATCTGCGTAGAGGTCGGTCGTCAGAACACCCCGCGCGAGCTTCGCCCCAGCTTCGGCGACCTGAACGAAGCGCTGCGCGGCGCGAAGGCGGCCCCGGCATGATGCGCTCGTTCGCCGCGCTCCTCTTCGTCGCCGCCGCCTTCGCGGCGAAGGCGGCGGAGCAATCCCCGGAAAAGGCGCGCGTTCGCGCGGGCGAACACCCCGGATTCAGCCGCATCGCGATCGATCTGAGTCCAGTAGGCGTGTGGAAGATCGATCGCGGCGACCGGACCGTGACGATCAACTTCCCACAGCGACAGCTCGAGTTCGATCTGACCGAGATCACGCCGCAGAGAAAGGCGTCGCGCGTCCTCTTTGCGACAACGCGCCAGACCGAAACGGCAACGGAGCTCAGCCTCGGCCTCGCCTGCGACTGCGTCCTGGATGCCTATCTGTTCGGGGCGAACATGCTCGTCCTGGACATCCGCGATAAGACGGCCGGGCCACGCCCCGAGCACGCCCGACCGAACGGCGGGACGCAAGAGGAAGCGCCGCACGCGGTCGAAGCCAAGCCTCAGGAAAGCGAAAAGCGGGCGCCACGCGCCGGCGCCGCGCATTCCGGCTTTCCCGAGGCGACGGCCGAATCGATCAAGAAAGCCCAGGCACGCCTGCTCGAACAACTTACTCGCGCGGCTGAACAAGGCCTTGTCGCATTCAAGGCCCCGCCCGCCGATTCGCGGGCGCCCGGCGAGGAAAAGATCATCAAGCGCCAAGTCCCCACGGATCATTCGACGCGTCATGATGCCAAGGCGCGAAACGCCGCTGCCCATCCCCCGGAAACGAACCTGCACTCCAACGTTCCGTCGCCAAAACTCAGCTCGATTGGCAGCGCCGTCTCTACGCATGTGGATCCCTCCGACCCCAAGCCTCAGATCGCCGTCCGTTCAGTCTTGGATGGCCTGTCGGAACCAAAGACGCCACCGCGGACGCCCCGCAAGGACTGTCCGCCGAGCGCTTGGTTCGACGGAGAGAAATGGCTGCCGGAAGGAAACTGGCACGAAGAAATATCGGAGCTTCGGCAATCCCTCTACGGGGAGTTTGACAACCCCAGACATGAAATCGCGTCTCGCTTGGCCAAAGCATACATAGCCGCCGGCATGGGAGAAGAAGCTCACACGCTTATTGCTTCGCTGCATTCTCGGACGCCCGAACTCTCCACCCTGTATGAGCTGGCTTCCGTCGTTCGCGGACAACCCGTCGATCCGAATGGTGAATTGCGCGCGTCCGCGCGCTGTAGCGATGCGAGCATGCTTTGGCGCGCAGCTGCTGGACTGCTCGATCTCACCACGATGTCCAATAATGACTTCGAACGGCTGAGATCTCTTCTGGCTGAAATGCCGGGCGCCGTGCGCGGTCTGCTCGCACCCGGAATCATCCAGCGCCTTATTGCGACAAATCATCTTAAGGAAGCCAATGCGCTGCTTCTGGTGACTGAGCGGTCCCCCAGCGCCCAAAGCGAACTCTTGAAGCTCGCGCGGGCGGAATACCACCTCGCCGAAGGAAACGCTGCGGAGGCCGAGAAAATACTTCGAAAACTCGCCAAAAGTCGAGGCCCTGAAGCTTTCAGAGCCATGATTCGACTGGGCGAGAGCATCGCGGCAAGACGTGGCGTCCCGCCCGAAGACTTTGTCTTCGAAGCCACCCTGGCTGCGTTTCTGACACGCGGCACGGAACTGGGCGCGCAGCTGAAGGTCACCGAGGCTGTCGCAAAGGCGGGGATCAATGGGTTCTCGGAAGCCATTCAGATCCTCGCGCGCCAATCGAGAGATGCCAGTTCAGATATCGCGACGATTCAAAAGGCTGCGCGCTATATCTTCACAACCACTCAACCCGAGGAAGTCGGAGAAGCAGCCTATGCGGCGGCCGTTGCGGAGCATGTCGATCTGGTCGGCGGCGATCCGGGCGCTGACCAAGCGCGGATAGACATCGCGACAAAGCTGCTTGAGATCGCTCTTCCGAACCTCGCGCTGAAGGTGGTTGCGCCGCCCCTAGAACGAGGGGTCACGGATGCACGCATCGTTGCTGCCGCCGCGCTCGCAGAATTGGGCGAGACCGAACGAGCACTGATTCTGCTCTCAGGGCTCCGCGGCGACAAGGCGCTCAAAACCCGAGAAAAAGTTCTGGAACGGGCGGGCGACTACGCCGCGGCGCTCGCCGTGTCGCAGCTGCGAGGCGAGGACGATGCTCAAAGGCGGGGACTGCTGGCTTGGCGTGCAGGCGCCTGGCGCGAAGCCGCCAAGCTCCTTCCCGACCCGGTGCTGGCGGATCTTGCGAAGGCCCGCGCGCAAGAAACCAGCACAGCAAATCTTCCGCCTGAACCATCTCTTAAGCATTCCCGGGCTACCCTCGAGCACGCGAAGAATTCACGGGAAATGGTCGAGAAGGCCCTGTCAGATGGATAATTCCGTTTACGTCTCCGTCACGAGGCTCAGGTCTCTGACCAACCTCATCGACATCACGGCATCGAACATCGCGAACATGGCGAGCACGGGCTTCAAGAAGGAAGGCGCGCTTTTCTCAGAGTTCGTGAAGAAAGCCGACGTCGAGGGGGGCTCGATCTCCATGGCCGACGCCCGGGTTCGAACCACAGACCTTTCCCAAGGCGAGCTTTCGCTCACCGGCGGAGTTTACGACCTGGCCATCGTCGGAGATGGCTTCTTCAGAATCATGACGCCGAGCGGCGAGGCCCTCACCCGCGCCGGCGCATTCTCTCGAAACGCGGATGGAGAGCTGGTCACCGCCGATGGGCACCGCGTTCTGGATGAAGGCGGCGCTCCGATTTTCGTGTCGCCGGAAGCACGCTCCATAAGCGTCGCTCCCAACGGCACGATCTCGGCCGACGGAGCGCCTGTCGCCGTGATCGGCGTGGTTCGACCAACGGATCCAACAAAGCTCGAGAGGCTCCATGGATCGCTCTTCGTCTCAGACTCCGGGACGGAACCCGCGGGCGATTTCTCGATCCACCAAGGCTACATCGAAAAATCCAACGTCCAGCCCGTCCTGGAAATGGCCAACATGGTCAAAATCCAGAGAGCTTACGAGCTCGGCCAGTCGCTGATGGACGCCGAGGACGAACGCATCAGATCCGCCGTTCGAACTCTCGGCGCCCAAAGCTGAGCCACACCGACGATACCGCTGCTTCAGAAGGAGTAACGCATGCGCGCCCTCAGCATCGCCGCGACCGGCATGGAAGCCCAACAGCTCCGCGTCGAGGTCATCTCGAACAACCTGGCCAACATGAACACGACGGCCTACAGCGCGCGTCGAGCCGAATTCGCCGACCTTCACTATCAACAGGCGCAACGCCCGGGAACGGTCACGGCGGATGACGGGACCGTTCTCCCCACCGGCGTTCAGATCGGGCTCGGAGTGCGCGCCACCGCGATTACGCGGGATGTGGGCCAAGGCGCACTGAAGCAGACGGGAGGCGATCTCGACATCGCGATCGAGGGGGCCGGGTATCTGGAGGTGACGCTTCCATCCGGGCAAACGGCCTACACGCGGGACGGAGCCCTCAAGAGGACCGGCGAGGGATTGATCGTCACGTCCGATGGCTTTGCGATTTCGCCCGAGATCACCATCCCCGCCGACGCACGGGCCATCACGATCAATGCCGACGGCGAAGTCTACGCCTACTTCAACGGCCAGGTCGACGCCCAGCTGATCGGCGCCTTCACGCTGGCCACCTTCGCGAACCAGAAAGGCCTGGAGGCCATCGGCAGCAATCTGTTCCTGGAAACCGAGGCGTCCGGCGCGCCCGCCATCGGCCAGCCCGGCACCGACGGAAGAGGCGTTCTTCGCCAAGGCTTTCTCGAAGAGAGCACCGTCGACGCGGTGCGCGAGATCACCGAGCTGATCGAGGCGCAGCGGGGATACGAGCTCAACGCCAAGGTCATCACCGCCGCCGATCAGATGCTTGCGGCCACGTCTCAGGTGCGGTGATGCGGAAGCTTCTCTTCATGGCGATGCTTCTCTTGGTCGGGGCAACGGACCCCGGCGTCGCCGCGCAGACGGACCCGGAGAGCGTCGTCATCGCAACGCGGACGATCCGGAGCCGATCCATCATCGGCCCCGAGGATGTCGCCCTGGCGACGAACCGGGCCGCGCCTCCCGGCGCGGTCACGGACGTCGAGGCCGTCGTCGGGAAAGAGGCGCGGACCTCGATCTATGCCGGCAGACCCATCATGCGCGGGCATGTTCAGGATCCGGCGATCGTCGAGCGCAACGAGCTGGTTCGTCTCATCTTTCGCAAGGGTGCGCTTTTCATCGCCGCCGACGGCCGCGCGTTGGAGCGGGGCGGCCTTGGGCAGCGGGTCACCGTCATGAACCTCGATTCGCGCGCGACCGTCGTCGGGCGCGTGAGCGGACCGGGCGAAGTGGAGGTCAGCCGATGATCGCGCGCCTTGTCTTGACGGCGCTTCTTGTTGCGGCCGCCGGCTGCTCGCGGCTCGAGAACGTGGGCAAGGCCCCGGCTTTCACGCCGCCGGGCGAGGCCGAAAACCCCGTCCCGCCGATCGCGCCGCGCCGCGTCGCCTTGGCGACGCCTCCGCCAAGCCCGTCGCCCGAACCCTATTCGGCGGCGTCGCTGTGGCGGTCAGGCCCCTCGTCGCTGTTTGGCGACAGGCGGGCGAAATCGCTTGGCGACATCGTCACCGTCGTGATCGAGATCGACGACAAGGCCGAGCTGAAGAACACGACGAAGCGCTCGCGCAGCGGGTCGGAGGACATGGCGGTCTCGGCCCTTCTCGGGGCGCCCGCGCTCATTGAAAACGCCTTCGGAGTCAGCACCGACCCGGCGGCGTCGCTAAGCTCGTCCTCCTCGTCGGAAGGCGATGGGTCCGTCCGCCGCAACGAGAAGATCACCTTGCGCGTGGCCGCGACCGTCGTCGACGTTCTTCCCAACGGCCACCTCGTGATCGCGGGGAACCAGGAAATCCGGGTCAACTACGAACTGCGCGACCTGCAGATCGCCGGCGTCATCCGCCCGGAGGACATCTCGCGCAGGAACGAGATCTCGCACGACAAGATCGCCGAGGCGCGAATCTCCTACGGCGGGCGCGGTCAGATCACCGACGTTCAGCAGCCGCGCTACGGCCAGCAGATCGCCGACATCCTGCTGCCATTCTGAGAGGGAGCCACGCATGAAGAAGCTTCTGCCCATCCTGCTGGCGGTCATCGGCCTGGTGGGCGGAGCCGTCGCCGGCGCGATGCTCCGCCCACCGCCAGCCGAGGATCACGCCAAGGCCGAAGCGCATGGCGGCGCCGACCCAGCGCACGCAGAGGGCGCGGCGCATGACGAACACGCGGCCCCGGACGAAGAGGAGGAACAGCACGACCCTGAGAAGACGTATGAGTTTGCCAAGCTGGACAAGCAATTCATCGTCCCGATCGTCCGCAACGAAGAAATCGCCGCCTTGGCGATACTGTCCCTGACGCTCGAGATGGAACCGGGGACCTCGGGCGCCGTTTCCGAGCGCGAGCCAAAGCTGCGCGACGAGCTGCTCCAGGCGCTTTTTCTGCATGCGCAGTCGGGCGGCTTCGACGGCGACTTCACCAGTCCGCAGGTCATGAAGGATTTGCGGGGCGCCTTGAAGAAGGCCGCGCGCAAGGTGATGGGACCGGCGGTGCACGACGTTCTGCTCACCGAGTTCGTGCGCCAGGATCTTTGAGCCGGCGTTCAGGCGTGCGAAACCCGTTGCGCCGCTCGCGCAAGCCCTTAATGTGTCCGGTCCCCGGCGACGTGTCTTCTCGCCGCGGCCGGGGCGGCGGCATCAGGTGGACAAACGATGAAGATCAGCATCGAGCGGGCGACTCTTCTCAAGGCCATGAGCCGGGCGCAGGGCGTCGTCGAACGCAGAACGACCATTCCGATCCTGTCCAACGTGCTGATCGAAGCTTCGGGCGACGGCGCCTCGATTCGCGCCACCGACCTCGACGTCGAGGTCGTCGACCGCGTTCCCGCAATGGTCGAGCAGGCGGGGGCGACCACGGTCGGCGCGCATACGCTGCATGAAATCGTGCGCAAGCTGCCCGACGGGGCGATGGTGTCGCTGCACCACGACGCCGCGAGCGAAAGGCTGCACATTGTCGCCGGCCGTTCGCATTTCTCGCTCGCCACGCTGCCGCGCGAGGATTTTCCCGTCATGGCCTCGAGCGAGTATGACGTGACCTTCGCGGCCCCCGCCCCGATGCTGCGCCGGCTGTTCGACAAGGCCAAGTTCGCGATCTCGACCGAAGAGACGCGATATTATCTCAACGGCGTCTACATGCATGTCGCCGACGGCCCCGAAGGTCGCAGCCTGCGCTGCGTGGCCACGGACGGCCATCGCCTGGCGCGCGTCGACGCGCCCGTCCCGGCCGGCGCCGAGGCGGCTCCGGGGGTGATCGTGCCGCGCAAGACGGTGGGCGAGCTCAAGAAGCTGCTCGAGGATGACGAGGCCGAGATCACCGTCAGCATCTCGGAGACCAAGATCCGCTTCGCCACCCCGGAGCTTGCCCTCACGTCGAAGGTGATCGACGGCTCGTTCCCCGACTACACGCGGGTCATCCCGCTGCACAACAGCCGCCGGCTCGAGGTGGACGCCGCCGATTTCGCGGCGGCCGTCGACCGCGTGGCGACGGTGTCGTCGGAACGCTCGCGCGCGGTCAAGCTCAAGCTCGATCAGGACAGGCTGGTGCTGTCGGTCAACGCGCCCGACACCGGCGCCGCCGAGGAGGAGCTTGTCGTCGCCTATGACGCCGAGCCCCTTGAAATCGGCTTCAACGCGAAATATCTGCTTGAAATCGCAGGACAAATCGAACGCGAGAACGCGGTTTTCATGTTCAACTCGCCGGGCGAGCCGGCCCTTGTGCGCGAAGGCGATGACGAAAGCGCCGTTTACGTCGTGATGCCGATGCGGGTGTGATGCGCGTCGATGGCCGGCCGGCGGCGCGGAGCGGCCGGACATGACGCGGATCCTGGAACTCGAGCTGTCGCATTTCCGCTCGCACAAGCGCACGCGGCTCTCGCTCGACGGCCGGCCGGTCGCGCTGGCGGGGCCGAACGGCGCGGGCAAGACGAACCTGCTCGAGGCCGTCTCGCTGCTGTCGCCGGGCCGGGGCCTTCGGCGCGCCGCGCCCGAGGATCTGCCCCGCCGCCCCGAGTCCATCGGCTGGAAGATCTCGGCGCTGCTCGATACGCCCGAGGGGCCGCGCCAGGTCGAAACCTTTGCGCCCGCGGGCGGCGGCGCGCGCAGCGTCAGGATCGACGGCAAGGCCGCGCCGCAAACCCAGCTTGGCGCGTTGGCGCCGATGCTGTGGCTGACGCCCTCGATGGACGGGTTGTGGACCGGCGCGGCATCGGAACGGCGGCGCTTCGTCGATCGTGCGGCGCTGGGCTTCGATCCGGCCCATGCCGAGCGGTCGCTGACCTATGAGAAGGCGATGCGCGAGCGCAACCGCCTGCTGCGCGACCAGCTGCGCGACGCGGCGTGGTTCGATGCGCTCGAAAGCCGGATGGCCCTGTCCGGCGCCGCCATCGCCCGCGCGCGGGTCGAGACCGTGGCGCGGCTGAACGGCGCGCAGCCCGAGGGCGGCCCCTTCCCCACCGCCGCGCTCGCGCTCGAGGGCGCGTGCGAGAGGCGTTTCACAGCCCTGCGCGACGCCGACGGCCTGGCGCCCGACGAGGCCGAGCGCGAAACCGCCGCGGCGCTGCGCACGGCGCTGGCGCGCGGCCGGGCGCGCGATCTGGCCGCCGGGCGCACGCTCGACGGCCCGCATCGCAGCGACCTGACCGCCGTTTTCGCGGCCAAGGGCGTCGAGGCCAGGCTATGCTCGACGGGCGAGCAGAAGGCGCTGCTGATCTCGGTCACGCTGGCCAACGCCCGCGCCGTCGCGCGCCAGCGCGCCACCCCGCCGCTGTTGCTGCTGGACGAGGTCGCCGCGCATCTGGACGAAGGCCGCCGCGCCGCGCTGTTCGACGCGCTGACCGAGCTGGGCGCCCAGGCCTGGATGACGGGCGCCGATCGCGCGCTGTTCGCGGGCCTCGGCGCCCGCGCCCAGCTGTTCGAGACCGTCGAGCGCGACGGCGTCGCGACGGTCTCGCCCGCCGCCTGATCCGCGCCGCGGCGCAAGGCAATCGCCCCGTGACACCCCCGCGCGCAGGGGCTAAATTCCGCGCGACCAGGAAGGACCCACTCATGTCTGAAAACGAGCGCAAATCCGATTACGGCGCGGACTCGATCAAGGTGCTCAAGGGCCTTGAAGCCGTCCGCAAACGCCCCGGCATGTATATCGGCGACACGGATGACGGCTCGGGCCTACATCACATGGTGTATGAGGTCGTCGACAACGGCATCGACGAGGCCCTGGCGGGCCATTGCGACACCGTGTCCGTGACGCTGCACGCCGACGGCTCGGTATCGGTGCGCGACAACGGCCGCGGCATCCCGGTGGACATCCACCCCGAGGAAGGCATCTCGGCGGCCGAGGTCATCATGACCCAGCTGCACGCGGGCGGAAAGTTCGACAGCAACTCCTACAAGGTCTCGGGCGGCCTGCACGGCGTGGGCGTGTCGGTGGTCAACGCCTTGTCCGAATGGCTCGAGCTGCGGATCTGGCGCGACGGGAAAGAGCATTTCGCCCGCTTCGAACATGGCGAAACGGTCGAGCCGCTGCGCGTGGTCGGCCCCGCCAACGGCCAGCGCGGCACCGAGGTGCGCTTTCTGGCCTCGACCGAGACCTTCTCGAACCGCGATTACGACTTCAAGACCCTCGAGCATCGCCTGCGCGAGCTGGCCTTCCTGAACTCGGGCGTGCGCATCACCCTGCGCGACGAGCGCCACCCCGAGCCGGTCGAGGTCGAGATGTTCTACGAGGGCGGCGTGGAAGAGTTCGTGCGCTACCTCGACCGCTCGAAGAACCCGCTGATCCCGCGCCCCATCGTCATCCGCGGCGAGCGCGACGGCATCGGCGTCGAGATCGCCATGTGGTGGAACGACGGCTATCACGAGAACGTGCTGCCCTTCACCAACAACATTCCCCAGCGCGACGGCGGCACGCATCTGGCGGGCTTTCGCGCCGCGCTGACGCGCACCATCAACCAGTATGCGGCCGGCTCGGGCCTGGCCCGGCGCGAGAAGGTTTCGCTGAGCGGCGACGACGCGCGCGAGGGGCTGACCTGCGTGCTGTCGGTCAAGGTGCCCGATCCCAAGTTCAGCTCGCAGACCAAGGACAAGCTGGTCAGTTCCGAAGTGCGCCCCGCCGTCGAGGGGCTGGTGGCCGAGAAGCTGGCCGAGTGGTTCGAGGAAAACCCGCAGGAGGCGCGCGCCGTCGTCGGCAAGATCATCGAGGCCGCCCTGGCGCGCGAGGCGGCGCGCAAGGCGCGCGAGCTGACGCGCCGCAAGACGGCGATGGACGTGGCCAACCTGCCCGGCAAGCTGGCCGACTGTCAGGAGAAGGACCCCGCCAAGTCCGAGCTTTTCCTCGTCGAGGGCGATTCGGCGGGCGGATCGGCCAAGCAGGGGCGCTCGCGCGCCAATCAGGCGGTGCTGCCGCTGCGCGGCAAGATCCTGAACGTCGAGCGCGCGCGCTTCGACAAGATGCTGTCGAGCCAGGAGATCGGCACCCTCATCACCGCGCTGGGCACGGGCATCGGACGGGACGAGTTCGACATCTCGAAGCTGCGCTATCACAAGATCATCGTGATGACGGACGCCGACGTGGACGGCGCCCATATCCGCACGCTGCTGCTGACCTTCTTCTACCGGCAGATGCCCGAGCTGATCGAGCGCGGCCACCTGTTCATCGCCCAGCCGCCGCTCTACAAGGTTTCGCGCGGCAAGTCCGAAGTGTATCTGAAGGACCAGCGCGCGCTCGAGGATTACCTGATCGAACAGGGGCTTGAGGGCGCGGCGCTGGTGCTTGCGGACGGCGCGCAGATCGCGGGCGCCGATCTGCGCCGCGTCACCGACGAGGCTCGCGCCGCCCGCGCCGCGCTGGCCGCCTTCCCCACCCGCTACCCGCGCTTCGTGCTCGAACAGGCCGCCGTCATCGGCGCGCTGGCTCCCGACTCGGCCGAGGCGCTGCCCGAAATGGCCGCCCGCCTGGCCCAGCGCCTGGACCTCGTCAGCCCGGAAACCGAACGCGGCTGGCAGGGCGAGGCGACCGAGGATGGCGGCATCCGCCTGTCGCGCACGGTGCGCGGCGTCACCGAGACGCGCGCCCTCGACGCTCCGGCGCTGCGCTCGGCCGAGGCGCGGCGCCTTGCCGCCCTGACCCCGGCGCTGCGCGAGATCTACGGCGCGCCGGCGGAGCTGGTCCGCAAGGACAAGCGCGTGGCGGTGCGCGGTCCATCCGAGCTGCTGGATCACGTCATGGCCGAGGGCGAACGGGGCCTTTCGCTTCAGCGTTACAAGGGCTTGGGCGAGATGAACCCCGAGCAGCTGTGGGAAACCACCCTCGACCCCGAGGCGCGCACCCTGCTGCAGGTGCGCATCGACCACATGGACGAGGCGGACGAGATCTTCACCAAGCTGATGGGAGACGTGGTCGAACCGCGCCGGCAGTTCATCCAGGAGAACGCCCTGGCGGTCGAGAACCTCGACGTCTAAGCAACGGGCCCCCGGCGCGCTTGCGCCGCGGGGACCGCACTTGGGCAAAAGGCTATCCGGGCGCGGATCGGCGCGGCGGCGGCGGGCCCGCGCTTGCCCGCCGCCGCCGCGCACGGCATCCTTCCGCCGCCACCATTCCCCGCAAGGGGCCCAGGCGTGAGGGAAGCGGCCATGATTTCGAGAAGAACCTTTCTTGCGGGCGCAGGGCTTGCCGCCGCGGGCGCCGCGGGCTGGCAATTCGGTCTGCGGCCGATGCTCGATCCCGCGCCGGCCAAGGTCGGCTTCGAGCTTGACGATGAAACCCTGCGCGCTGCGCGCGACTTCATGGCCCGACATCCGATCATCGACAGCCACGCCCACCCCGGGAGAACCTTTCTGCGCAAGGCTGAGAACCTTTCCTTCAAGATTCGGCTCTACAAGCTTCTGGGCGGCGCTTTCGAGGAACGCACGCTTACGGACATGGCCGAAGGCGGCGTGGACGGCGCGGTCTTCAACGGCGTCGCCGACGTTCAGCTTCTGACCCTGAGCGACGAGGGCCTTGTCGCCGGGCGCGAATTTTCGCCCGACGAGGCATGGACCTCATACCGGCGCCAGATCCGGAATCTGCGCGCCCTCGCGCAGAACGGGCTCGTCCGCTTGTGCCTGAACTCGGCCGACGTCATGGGCGCCAAGGCCGCCGGTCAACGCGCCATGATCCTGGCGTTGGAGGGCGCGGATTTCCTCGAGAACGACCTTTCGCGCATCCGCCAAGCGCATGAAGACGGCGTGCGCATGCTGACGCTCGTTCACTACCACGACAACACTCTGGGCGACATCATGACCGGCACGGTCGGCTCGCGCGGCCTGACGGACTTTGGCCGCGAGGCCGTGGCCGCGATCCAGGAGGCCGGAGTCATGATCGACCTGTCCCACGCTTCCGAGAAGACCGCGTTCGACGTTCTTTCGATGTCGAAAAAGCCGGTCGTTCTGACGCATACCCACATCAACACGCCGACGCTCAGCCATCCTCGCTTCGTAAGCCGCGAACTCGCGCAGGCCGTCGCCGAAACGGGCGGCTACATCGGCGCGTGGCCGGCGGGCATCGGGATCGACTCTCTTGCGCAGTTCATCGACCGCGTCGAGTTTCTGCTCGACGCCGTCGGCGCCGCTCATGTGGCGCTGGGCTCGGACATGGACGCCAACTACAAGCCTGTGCTCGAAACCTATCGCAAGATGCCGCTGGTGGTCGGCGCGCTGATGCGGCGAGGCGTAGCCGAACAGGATCTGGCCGCCATCATGGGCGGCAACGTGCTGCGCGTCATGGACATGTCCCAGGCCTGAGCAAGCCGGCCGCGAAGGCGTCGAAGCCGCGCATTCGCGCGCGGCTTGGACGCGCTATCGCACGATGAAGTCGGCATGCAGCGCCCCCGAGGATTTGAGCGACATCAGGATGTCGATCAGCCCCGAAGACGTGACGCCGATCATGTTCAGTCCGGCGACCAGGTCATCCAACGTCACGTTCCCGTCGATGACGAACAGGTTGCCCTGCCCGCCCTGGTTCACGTCGATATTGGTCCTGGGAACGACGATCGTCTCGCCGTTCTTCGCGAAGGGATTGGGTTGAGAGACCGTCGGCGTCTCATCGATGCGGATGGTCAGCCCGCCCTTCGAAATGGCCACCTTGGAAATGCGCACATCGCCGCCCATGACGACCGTTCCCGTGCGCTGATCGACCACCACCCGTGCGACCACCGAGGGGTTCACGGTCAGATTCTCGATCCGACTGATCAACGCGGCCGGGCTCAGGCCTGAGCCCGCGACGTCGACCTGAACCGTGCCCGAATCAAGCATGACCGCCGGCGCGCCGGGCAGGGTCTTGTTGATGGTCTCGGCGATGCGCGAGGCGGTCGTGAAATCGGCCTCGCGCAAGGCCAGGCGGATGTTCGGCATCGATGCCAGGGAATAGTCGATCTCGCGCTCGACGCGGGCCCCTCCGGGAATGGTGGCGACCGTGGGCACGCCCAGGGTCACCTTCGCGGCGGCCCCTTCGGCCAACACGCCCCCCGCGACGATGGAGCCCTGCGCGACTGCATATATGTCGCCGTCGGCGGCATTGAGCGGCGTCATGATGAGCGTTCCGCCCAGCAGGGATTTCGCGTCGCCAATGGCCGAAACCGTCACGTCGATCTTGCTTCCGGCGCGCGCGAAGGGCGGCAGAACCGCCGTCACCAGAACCGCGGCGACATTCTTCGGACGGAAGCTTTCGCCCGACACGTTGATCCCGAGGCGCTCGAGCAGGTTCGCCAAGGCCTCTTCCGTAAAGGGAGAGTTGCGCAATCCGTCGCCCGTCCCGGCCAACCCCACCACAAGGCCATAGCCGACAAGGTCGTTGCCGCGCACGCCCTCGAAATCGACCAGATCCTTGATCCGCACATTGGGCCCATGGCCGCGCCCTTCGACGCCCGGAGCGGGCGGCATGACCCCCGGCGCGGCGGGCAACGCGCCGGCCCACGCAAGCAGCATCGCCGCCGTCAGTCTGAACAACAGCCGGTTCATCGCAGATAATTCACAAGGCGCATGTTGGACATGCGCACCGCGACGGTGAAGGCGGCGTCAAGCTGCGACTCCAAAGCCTGGAACTCGGACGCCGCCTCATACTGATCCTTGCCAAGGATCGACGTGCGGGCCAGCTCGAGCGCGCTCTTGCGCCCGGCCACAAGGTCGGCCGCGCGTTCGACGCGCTCCTGCCGCACGCCGACCGTCAGCCTGATGTCGTCGAGGTCGCCCATCGCCCCCATCGCGCGCTCGGCCGCATCCTGCAAAAGCGGCAGAACCATCGCATCGCCGCCGGTGAAATGGCCTTCGGTCGCCACCACCGCAGTGGCCAGACCAGCCAGCAACTTGCGAAAGGCGTCGGCGTCCGCCCTGACGTCGAAGGCGATGCGCTCGGACGGAGCGACCTCGACATCGGACGCGTCCGCGCCCGACCCGAGATAGGCGCTCGTCTCGAAACCGCCGCCCGCCGCAAGGAAATATCCGTCGATCTGCGCCTGCACGCCGGTCAGGGTGATCTCCGGCGCGGTCAGCGCGGTGACGGCGCTCAGAATCGCGTCGGCATCGAGCAAGGCTGGGCCGTCGGCCTGGGCGCCGGCGAACAGCGCGCGCCCGCCATAGCTGGCGTTCAGCGTGGCCACGACCGACTCGAAGGCCGCGCGCGCATCGGCGGCATGCGCAAGCGCCCCCTGCAGATCCTGAAGTTTGACCTCGGACAGCAGGTCGATCCCGATCGCCTCGCCCGCCGTGCGGATGGTCTCGAGCGCGACCTGCGTCGCATCGAGCCGACCTCGCGCCGCCGAGATCGCATCTCCATAGCCGCCCATCCGCGTCAATTCCGCGTCTATCGCATGCAGGCGCGAAACATCGCCTCCGCTCGCCGCCAACTGATCGGCGCGCAAGCCGGTGGACAACTCCTTGGCCGAGACGCGCATCTTCTCGGACACGCGCGAAGTGAACATCTGCGTCTGGCGGTGCGCGAAAAGGTCGGAGATTGCCGAGAACTTCATGTCAGATCTCCATCAGCATCTTGATCAGCGAGTCCGTGACCTCGAGCACCCGGGCATTGGCGGCGTAGGCCTGCTCGACCAGCATCAGCGCCGCCATCTCCTCGTCGGTATCGACGCCCACGACGGCGGCTTCGGCCTCGGCGAACATTTCGTGACGTCCCGCGGACAGGGCCTGCGCCTCGTCCGCCGCGCCGGCCTCGGCGGCGCGCACCGCGGCCGCGCGCGCCGCCAGGTCGGAGAAGCCGACATCGGCGAACACCAGCGAAGCGGCGTCGGGCGTCCGCAGCTCGGTCATGCGCGAGACCAGAGCGCGCAGCACGTCGTCCTCGGCCGCGTCGCCGGGGGCCGAGGCGTAAAGACCGTCGCGCAGCCGCCACAGCTCGCCGCCATTGTCGGGATCGGCCTGAGCATTGACGGCGATGCGGCCGGCAAGTCCGACCAGGTCGCTCGGGTCCAGCGGACCGCCCGCATCGGTGAAGAGCCCCGCCGCCCCCAGCGTGATGGTCGGGTCGGCGCTGGAATCCTCGAAGCGCGCGATCAGATCCGCGGCCAACGCGTCGATCTGCGCGTGCGCTTCGGGGCCAAGCACGTCGCGCACGTAAAAGTGCGCGCCAAGCGAGCCGCCGTCGAGGGGCCCGCTCTCATCCTCGCGCCCTGCGGCGATGGCGCGTCCATCGATGGAAAGCCCCGAGAGAGCCCCCGAAGACAGCGTCATGTCCGGCGTGATCATGCCGGTGGGGGTGAACTCGAGCCTGCGCGCGCGGCCGTCCAGAAGCACCGCGCCGTTGGCTGTGTAGAGAGCCAGCGCGTCGCCGTCGCGCGCGACCGTGCGCACGGGCACGATCGAGGCGATCTTGTCGACCTGCACCTGGCGCTGCTGCTCGAGCGCCGCGGTCGAGCCGCCGATCGCCCGCACGCCCTTGATCTCGGCGTTCAGGCGCTCGATCTCGGAAAGGGCGTCGTTGACGGTCTCGACCTCGCGCGCGATGGCGGCGTCGGCGTCCATGCGGATGCGATCGAATTCGGCCGAAGCCTGAGCGACGCCGCGCGCCAGCCCCTTGGCCGCCTGCAGCGCGGCGGCCTGCAGCGGCTCGCTTTCGGGCGTGTCGGCCAGCCGCCGCAGGGCCGTCTCCAGCGTGGCGGCAAGCTGGGGAAGGGCGCCGGCCTGGCCGGACTCGCCGTAAACCGCGCTCATGCGCGACTGCGCCTTCGCCGTCACCCCGCGCGCGGCGCTCTCGGCCTGCGCGGCGCGCCGATCCGCGGTTGCGCGCGGATCCGTGGCGCGGGTGACGCGCTCGATGCGCACCCCCGCCCCGCGCCCCTCGAGCACAGCGGCCGACAGCTGCACCTCCTGGCGCGCATAGCCTTCGGTCATCGCGTTGGCCACGTTGCCCGAGATGATGTCGCTTCTTTTCGCCGCCGCGGCCAGGCCGCTGAGGGCGTTGGCGAATGCGCCGCTGATGCTCATGGTGCTTCTCCGTCAGGGCTGGGGGCCGCCGTCAGCGCTTGATGTTGGTCGTTTCCTGCAACATCTCGTCGACGGTCTGGATGACCTTCGCGTTCGAGGAATAGGCGCGCTGGGTCTGGATCAGATGCGTCAGCTCGTTGGCGATGTCGGTGGTGGACTCTTCAAGGGCGTAGCCCTGGAACGAGCCGGTCGGCCCGTCGCCCGCGTCCCACAGATACAGCGAGCCGCTGTTCGCCGTGACCGAGAAGGCCTGGGCGCTTTCGGGCTTCAGGCCGTTGAGGTTGGGCACGTCGGCCAGCGGGATCTGGTAGATGGTCTTGGTGAATCCGCTGTCGTAGATGGCGTTGAGGAAGCCGTTCTCGTCGATCTCGACGCCGCTGAGCGTGCCCACCTCGTTGCCGTTCTTGACCACCGAGGTCGGGGCGAACTCGGCCGAAAGCTGCGTCAGGAGCGTGGACGTTCCGGGCACGCCGATCTCGACCGTCATCGGGCCGCCATCGACGTTGAAGCTCAGCTCGCCCGTGGTCGCGTCGAAGGTTCCGCCCGAGACGGGGGTCACCGACAGGATCGAGCCGCCCGAGCCGCGCGTGTCGTCGAAGACGATGGTGAACTCGGCGACCGGGTTCAAGGCGGCGGGGGTGGCCGAATCGTCGAAGCTCAGCGTCCAGGTGTTCGACGCGCCCGAGGCCGGAACCGTGGGCGTGAACGAGGCGAGCAGCGTCTGCGAGGCGCCCACATTGTCGAAATACTCGATGGGAATGTCGAGCGTGTCGCCGCTGGCCCCGGCCTGGGTGGCGGTGGCGGGCAGGTTGGCGCCCATCCAGATCTTGGTGGTGGGCGAGGTGGCGAACTGGCTCGAGAACACGTTCACCGGCTCGAGCCCCGCCGAGCCGTTGCGCGGCTGCGGGGGGATGTTGCCGTCGGCGTCCGCCGGCCAGCCCAGCAGGACCAGCCCCGAAGAGGTTTTCAGGACGCCCTCGTCATCCGGGCGGAACGAGCCGGTCGAGGTCAGCAGCAGCGGCAGTTCGCCCTGCTGCGCGTTGACCGCCGCGACGGTGGTCACCGGCAGCATGCCGCGTCCCGCCACGGCGATGTCGAGGGGGTTTTCCGTGGTCACCAGCGCGCCGTTCGCCTCGACGTCGCGGCGGCTGGCCACGCGCACGCCGCCGGCGGTGTAGCTGCCCCCCTGCGAGGACACGACCAGCGACGAGAACTCGGCCTCGGCCCGCTTGTAGCCAAAGGTGCCCGAGTTGGCGATGTTGTCCGAGATGGTGGCGAGCTTGGTGGCGTTGACGTTCAGCCCGGCGACGCCAGCGTTGAGCGAGGAGGAGATGGTCATGGGGGATCCTTCTTCTGCGGTCTCCGTCCGCCCCGCCGATCGGTCAGACTGGGGGAGAGCGCGGCGGGGGATGCGTTCCGATCGCGTTCACCATGCGCCGAATCGGTTTCCGGCGGGTTAAGGCGGGCCGTTCCGCGAAGAAGGCGAAAAGAAGGAAAAAACCGCCGCCGATCCTTCGATCGGCGGCGGTCGGGGCTTTCAGGCCGCCCCCCGAAGGGGGCGAGGCATGATTACATCATGCCGCCCATGTCGGGCATGCCGGCGCCGGCGCCCGCGTTCTTGGGCTCGGGCTTCTCGGCCACCATCGCCTCGGTGGTGATCAGCAGGCCGGCGACCGAGGACGCATCCTCGAGCGCGGTGCGCACCACCTTGGCGGGGTCGATGATGCCCATTTCGACCAGGTCGCCATACTCTTCGGTCTGGGCGTTGAAGCCGAAGTTCGGGCTCGAGCTCTCGAGCACCTTGCCAGCCACCACGGCGCCGTCGACGCCGGCGTTCTCGGCGATCTGGCGCAGCGGAGCCTGGATGGCGCGGCGCACGATCTTGATGCCCGCATCCTGGTCGGCGTTGTCGCCCTTCAGGCCCTCGAGGACCTTGCCCGCGTGCAGCAGCGCGACGCCGCCGCCGGGAACCACGCCCTCCTGCACCGCGGCGCGGGTGGCGTTCAGGGCGTCATCGACGCGGTCCTTGCGCTCCTTCACCTCGACCTCGGTCGCGCCGCCGACGCGGATCACCGCGACGCCGCCAGCCAGCTTCGCAAGACGCTCCTGCAGCTTCTCGCGGTCGTAGTCCGAGGTGGTCTCCTCGATCTGCTGACGGATCTGGGCGACGCGCGCCTCGATCTCGGCCTTGTCGCCGGCGCCGTCCACGATCGTGGTGTCGTCCTTGGTGATGCGGACCTTGCGGGCGCGGCCGAGCATGTCGATGGTGACGTTCTCGAGCTTCATGCCCAGCTCTTCCGACACCACCTGGCCGCCGGTCAGGATCGCGATGTCCTGCAGCATGGCCTTGCGGCGATCGCCGAAGCCGGGGGCCTTGACGGCCGCGACCTTCAGGCCGCCGCGCAGCTTGTTCACCACCAGGGTGGCCAGGGCCTCGCCCTCGACGTCCTCGGCGATGATCAGCAGCGGCTTGCCCGACTGGATCACCTGCTCAAGCAGCGGCACGAGCGGCTGAAGCGAGGAGAGCTTCTTCTCGTGCAGCAGGATGTAGGCGTCGTCCAGCTCGGCCACCATCTTGTCGGCGTTGGTGATGAAGTAGGGCGACAGGTAGCCGCGGTCGAACTGCATGCCCTCGACGACCTCGGTCTCGGTCTCGAGGCCCTTGTTCTCCTCGACGGTGATCACGCCCTCGTTGCCGACCTTCTGCATGGCCTCGGCGATCTGACGGCCGATCTCGGCCTCGCCGTTCGCCGAGATGGTGCCGACCTTGGCGATCTCGTCGCTGTCCTTGACCGGACGGGCCAGCTTGCGGATCTCCTCGACCACGGCCGCGACGGCCTTGTCGATGCCGCGCTTCAGGTCCATCGGGTTCATGCCGGCGGCGACCGCCTTCATGCCTTCCTTGACGATGGCCTGGGCCAGAACGGTCGCGGTCGTGGTGCCGTCGCCCGCGGTGTCGTTGGTGCGCGAAGCCACTTCGCGGACCATCTGGGCGCCCATGTTCTCGAACTTGTCCTCAAGCTCGATTTCCTTGGCCACCGACACGCCGTCCTTGGTGATGCGCGGCGCGCCGAACGACTTGTCGAGCACGACGTTGCGGCCCTTGGGGCCCAGCGTCACCTTCACCGCGTCGGCGAGGACGTTGACGCCCTTGAGCATGCGATTGCGGGCGTCGATGTTGAATTTGACTTCCTTGGCAGCCATGTCTGTCTGCTCCTGTTATCTTGCTTTCAGCGCGTTGCGATCAGCTTGGCGTTGAAACGTTTTCGTTCAGACGAGCCTCAGGCGGCCTTCGAGGCGGCGCCGGCGTCCTCGATGATGCCGAGGATGTCCGACTCCTTCATGATCAGCAGGTCCTGGCCGTCGATCTTGACCTCGGTGCCGGACCACTTGCCGAACAGGATCCGGTCGCCGACCTTCACCGACATGGGGATCAGCTCGCCGCTGTCCTTGCGCGCGCCCTCGCCGACGGCGATGACCTCGCCCTCCGAGGGCTTTTCCTTGGCGGTGTCGGGGATGATCAGACCGCCCTTGGTCTTCTCTTCGGACTCGATGCGGCGCACCAGCACCCGATCATGGAGAGGCTTGAAGTTCATGGAAGTCGCTCCTTGCATGCGGTTTCCAAGTCGTGTCTCGTTGCTCCCTGCGCCGCGCGCCTTGTCGCCGTGGGCTTCTCCACGATTGGGCGCGGCCCGCGGGCCTGGGTTGTTAGCACTCTCGATGGGTGAGTGCTAACTCGCCCTGCGAAATAGGAGGCGGCCGGTGAGTTGTCAAGAGATCCGCAACCGGGGGGCGGCATGATTTTTTTCCTGCTCGGGCGGTCGAAACGGCTGCGGGCGGCCCTTGGGGCGCTGGCGCGGGCCGGCGCCGCCGCCCGGTTCTGCGCCGCCATCTGGGCCGCGCTGGCGGCGGGGTTCTGGGCCGTCGCCGACGCAGCCCCGGCAGGCGCGGCCTGCGCCGGGCGCGACCTGGCGGCCGAAATGGCCGCAAGCGATCCGGCCCGCCTTGCGCGCATCCGAGCCGCGGCGGCCGCGCAGCCCTATCACGAGGGGCGGCTGTGGCGCATCTCGCGCAAGGGCGCGCCCGATTCGTGGATTTTCGGCACCTTCCACTCGGCCGAACCCGCCGTCGCCGCGCCCCCGCCCGAGGCGCTGCGCGCCCTGCGCGCGGCGCGGGTGCTGATGCTTGAGGTCACGCCCGAGGAAACCGCCCGCATGCAGGCGGCGCTGCGGGCGCGGCCCGATCTTCTGATGGACCTTGGCGGCCCGGGCCTCGACGCGCTGCTGAACGAGGAAGAGCGCGCGCTGGCCAGGCGCGTCTTCGCGGCCTATGGCATGGAGTGGGACATGGCCCGGCGCCTGCGGCCATGGTTCGCGCAGACCATGCTGGCCCAACCCCCTTGCGCGCTGGCCGAGGCGCAGGGCGCGCCGGTCCTGGACGCGCGCCTTGCCGAGGCGGCCGCCGGCCTGGGCAAGCCGGTGGCCGGGCTCGAAACCTGGCGCGAATCCCTGGGCGCGCTCATGGAGCAGAGCCCCGACGAGCAGCGCGCCGGCCTGCTTCAGGCGCTGGCGCTGGCCAACCGGGCCGAGGATTTCCAGCGCACCGCCGCCGCGCTGTATCTGCGCGACCAGACCCTGATGATCTGGGAGTTCGGCCGCGCCCTGACCCGCCAGATCCTGCCCGAGGCCGAAGCCGAGCGAAGCGAGCGCGCCTTCTGGCGCCGGGTCGTGAGCGAGCGCAACGCGCGCTTTCTTCGCGCGGCCGCCGACGAGCTGGCCCGCGGCGGCGCGCTGATCGCGGTGGGGGCGCTGCACCTTCCGGGCAAGGACGGGATGCTGGCGCTTCTAGCCGAGCAGGGCTACGCGCTGACACGCATCCCGGTGGCTTCGACGGCGAGCGCGCCCGCCACGCGGGAAAGCGCCCCCCTCGCCCCGGGGGAAGACCCGCTCCTCGCTCCGGCCGGGCGCGCCCCCGTCGCCCCCGTCGCCCCCGGGCGCTGACCGCTTGCCAGCGCGGCGCGGGGCTGGCATTCGACATGCGCCCCAGCATTCAGGAGCCCGACATGCCCGACGCCCCGCCCATCATCGATTCCCTTGCGCAGATCGCCGACCGCTACGACGCGCTGCTGTGCGATCTGTGGGGCTGCCTGCACGACGGAACGCGCGCCCATGACGCGGCCGTGGCGGCGCTGCGCGACTTTCGCGCCCGCGGCGGCCGGGTCATCCTGATGACCAACGCGCCGCGCCCCTCTTCGGCGGTGATCGCGCAGCTCGACCGGCTGGGCGCGCCGCGCGACTGCTACGATGGCGTCCTGTCCTCGGGCGACGTCGCGCGCGCCGCCGTCGAGGCCGGCGAGTGGGGCCGCAAGGTCCACCATATCGGCGCGCCCAAGGACGAGCCCTTCTTCGAGGGGCTGGACGTGGAGCGGGTTCCTCTGGACCAGGCGGAATCGGTCATCTGCACCGGCCTGCGCGACGACCTGACCGAAACGCCCGAAATGTATCGCGACATCCTGCGCGAAGCGCAGCTGCGGCGGCTGCCCATGCTGTGCGCCAATCCCGACGTGGTGGTGGACATGGGCGACAAGCGCCTGTGGTGCGCCGGCGCGCTGGCGCGCGACTACGCCGCCATGGGGGGGCGGGCGACGGGCTATGGCAAGCCGCATGCGCCGATCTACGACGCGGCGCGGCGCATGCTGGCCGAGATGGGCGCCCAGCCCGACGATTCGCGCATCCTGTGCATCGGCGACGGCATCGCCACCGACATCGCCGGCGGCGTGGCCGAGGATCTGGACACGCTGTTCGTCACCGGCGGCATCGCGGCGGCCGAGCTTGGCGCGGACCCCGACCGCCCCGAACCCGAGCGCCTGGCCCGGTTCTGCGCGCGCCACCGGGTTTCGCCGCGCTGGGCGATCGCGCGGCTGCGCTGAGCGCGCGCCACGCGCCGTTCATCGGCTTTTCATTGCGAGAAGCGGGAAAATTGCGTAGATTGCCGCCAAACAGGAGTGATTGACATGAAGCCCATCGCCTTTCTCTGCGCCCTTTGCATGACGGCAAGCTCGGCCCTGGCCCAAGGCGCCGGCGTTCCGGGTTCCGCGCCCGCGAACCCGCCGGTCAAGACCGTCGCGGCGGCGCAGAACAACCCGCAGGTCCCCGCGGCCGGCGTCGCCCAGAAGGACGAGGACGACGACGACAAGGTCGGCGGCTGGCTGATCTCGGGCTCGGACCTGGCCATCATCGGCGGCATCGGCGTGATCGCCGCGGTGGCGGCCGCCGCCATGCTGGGCGACGGCGACGGGCCGACCCACACCACCGCCGAGTGAGGGGCGCGCCCCTCATCCGCCATAGGGGCGGATGATCTCGATGTCGATCCAGCCCGCCTGCGGCCCCAGCCGCTGGCGGGTTTTCCATGCAAAGCCGGTGCGCGGATCGACCCAGTGGCGGTTCTCGAAGCTGCGCCCGGCGTCGTGGCAGGTCTCGGCCACCTCGACCAGCGAGAAGGTCAGCTCCAGAATCTCGACCTGGGCCGGCCCGACGATGCGCGGCGCGCAGCGCCAGGCTTCGGAGCGGATGCGCAAGAGCGCGTCGCGGCGCTTGAACACCCGGTCGTAATGCACCGGCCAGCGCTCGGGCGGGGTCGGGCGCACCAGCGGATCGTCATCCTGCGCGACGACGCCTTCGAGCGGCTCGGCCAGCCCGCGAACCCGCGTCACCAGCCCGCCGCGCAGGGTGACGCTGCGCCGGTTGGCCGAGACATAGGTCACATGCCCGCCATTGTCGGCCGCCGCGGCCAGATAGGCCGGCGCCGGCGCGCCGTCGGGCCGCGCCGAGATCAGCGCGAAGCGCAGCGCATTGGCGCGCGCGCGCGTCAGCGCCGGCGCGGGCGCCGCGGCGGGGCCGCCGCTCAGCCCCGCGCGCACGCGCGCAACCGTGTCCTCGAAGGGCGTGCGGTCCGAACCGCAACCCGCCAGCGCCGCCGCCGCGGCCAGCGCCGTCATCCACGCCCGCCGCCTCATTTCCAGAACGTCCCCCATTGCTCGCGCAGCGCCGCGCGGTCCGAATCGCGCACCATCGGCCAAAGGCGGTTGTCGACCTCGAGCCGCTGGCCCCCGTCGCGCGTCAGCGGCTTGAGCACGCTGCGGAAGCTCGACCGGTTCTCGCCCGGCAGAGCCCAGCCGAAGGGAATCGTCACGCGGATGCCCTTGTCGAAGCTGCCCTCGCCATACTCGTCGAACGGCACGTCGGTGAGGGTGAAGAAGCCGCCGACCTCCCAGCCATTGGCGAAACGCCGCGTCAGGCTGAAGGTCGCGCCCCAGTCCCCGGCCAGGTAGCGCCCCGCATCCACCTGCGCCTCGAGCCCGAACCAGCCGGTCTTCCAGTAGACCGAGGCATGGCCGGTCGTCACCTCGTAATCCAGCAGGCCGAAGCGCTGGTCGTAGTCGCGCTGGCGCACATGGTTCAGCTCGACGCCCAGCCCCAAGGGCAGATCGGCGCGCTTCCACAAGAGCTCGGCGCCGATGCCGGCGAACATGGGCTCGAGCAACCCGGCCGAGACGCGCCCGAACACCGCCGGGGCGGGCTTGAACAGGAAATCCGCGCTCAGCCGCTCGAGCGCCGGGTCGCCCTCGCGCAGATACAGAGCAAAATCCGAGCGCACGTGCGGCAGGGTCGAGTTGGACTCGCGCGTGATCTGGTCCAGCGTGCCGACCACGCGCTTGGCGCCGCGGGCGGTCACGGACAGCCCGCGCGCCAGCTCGACCGCGCCCGAAGCCACAAGGCGCAGATCGGCGCGCAGCGGCTCGTCGGGATCGAACAGGTTGACCGGAACCGTGGGCGTCAGGCTCCAGCTCAGGCGCGGATAGGCGCCCGGCGGCGGCGCGGGGCGCGCGTCGGGATCGGCGTCGAAGACACGCGCCCCAAGCCAGCTGCGCCGCGCGCCGTCGGGATCGCCGGCCTGATCCTCGAGCAGGCTGCGGCGCAGCTGCACGGTCACCGTCGGCAGGCTGGATTCGAGCAGGGTGACGTCGAACAGCTCGACCGAGGGCGGCAGCGTGGCGGCCATGCGCGCCGCCGCCCGGCCCACGGCCTGCGCGTTGTGGCGATAGCGGGGGTTGCGCAACTCGATCTGCGCGCGCGTGGGTTCGAGACGCGCCGCCGCCAGCTCAAGCCCCTCTTCGGCCAGCGCGGCGCGCAGGGCCTCGAGCGCGGCGGCGCGGGCCTTGGGGTCCTGGTGCCAGGCCACGTCCGCCGTCAGCGCCGTCACCCGCGCCTCGCGCGCCGCGGCCTCGATCCAGGCGCGCCCGGCCGGACGCAGCACCACCGAGCAGATCGCCGCGCCGCCGGGGCTGACGAAGGTGACGCCATCCACCATGCCCAGCTCGGCGTCGATGGCGCGCGCGGCGTCGGCGGGGCAGTCATAGCCCTGCACGCGCGCGCGCGCCCAGCGCGCCCCGGCGGGGCCGGCCCGCTCGAGCCGCACGGCGCCCACGCCCGCGGGCATCGGGCCGGCGGGCAGGTCGTCGATCATCTCGCGCACGGGGCCGAAGCGCTCGTCCGCGGCGGCGGCGGCGCGGCGCGGCGCGATGGGCGCGGGCCCGTCGTCCAGATCCTGCGGGACCATCGGCGCGTCGGGATTGGCGGTGAAGGTGGCGCGCAGGCCGAACTCGGTTCCATACATGGCGTAGGCGCCCAGCTCGAGCCCCGCGAAGGGCCGGTATTCCAGCCCGAAATTGAACGGCGCGCGCTGCTCGATGCCGCCGAACTTGCGCTCGCGCGTGTAGCGGTCGGGCGAGTATTCGGCCTTCAGCCGCAGGCCCTCGATGGGGGTGCGCCATTCGATCCCGCCGAAGAAGCCGACGTTCGGACCGCGAAAGAACTGCCCCAGCCGAACCTGGCCGGTGGCGTCGCCGGTCAGCCGTTCGCGCTTGCCGGCCGAGGAGGCGACCCAGCGCAGGGGGTTCTCGACGCCGTTGAGCTCGGCGAAGCGCCCCCAGCCCATGCCGCCCGTCAGCGTGACGTCGGGCGTCAGGTGCTTGGTGGCGACGATGTATTCGCCCGAATAGACGCCCGTGCCCAGCATGTCCTGCAAGCCGATCGCCACCGCCGGGAAAAGCGCGGTCTCGTCCGAGATGCGGAACTTGAGATCGAAGCTGCGGTCGTAGAGCGCCGCGCCGCCGTCGTAGAACTCGTCGATGATCGCGTAGCGGAAGGTGCCCTCGAGCCGCGGCAGCGCCTGAAAATGGAAGGTGTTGCGCAAATAGCCGCCGAACCACGAGGTGGTGAGCGAGGCCTGCCCGTCGGGCTGGCTTTGCGCGCTGGGCATGTCGATCAGCCCGGTGACGCCGTAAAGGTTCAGCGACGGGCGATCGGCCGCGCCGGGCGCGCGCGCGGGGGCGGGGGCGCCGCTCAACAGAACGGCGGCGCCCGCCAGAACGGCGCCTGTCGCGCGCGTCGCCGCGCCCCTGCCTCTCGTCACGCTGATCGCCTTCTTTGCTGCGCGATTTGACGTGGAATTTTCACCATTCGCGCGGCGCTGTCACCCCCCCGGCGCGCGCGCGGCCCATCGGCGGGCCGCTGTCGCCCGGGGGCAACAAGGCTCAGCCCTTGCCCAGCAGCGGGCCGACCAGCTGCGCGCCGATGGCCAGCGCGGCGCGGCGCGCCTTGTCCGGGCGCCACAAGCGCGGGTCCGTGGCCAGCGTCCACAGCGACAGCGCCGCCATCGCCGGCGGCCCGCCCGCCCCCGGCGCCGACAGCGCCATGGGCCAGTGGCCCGCCGCCTCGGGATGGGCGGCGAAGAAGGCGGCGCGCTCGGCCGCAAGGTCGCCCCCCGCCGCGGCGGCCCGCGCGGCCAGATGGCGGCCGAGCGGGCGGCGATGGGCCACGGGCGCGGCGTCGATCACCGCCACGGCGCCGGGCGGCGCGAAGCGATGCCAGACATAGTCCAGCCCCTTGCCCCCGCGCCGCCCCTCCATCAGCGGCAGCGCGGCGCGCAGCACGCAAGGAACCATCATCGGGGCCATCAGCTCGACGAAATTCGTGCGCCTGAGCCGCGTGCCGCGGTGCTGCACGGTGACGAAGTGCGAGAACACGCTGTCGCGCGTCAGCGCCGGCTGGCACAGCGCCAGATCATGCGCGCGCGCCATGGCGAAAAGCCGCTCGACCGTGGCGCCGTCGGCCTCGATGTCGTCGTCGGGCAGCCAGATGCGCTCGCGCTCCAGCAGGTCGGGCCGCGCCGAGAACAGCCGGTGCAGCGCGTCCCATTTGCCGCCCTCGATCGGGATCGCCTCGTCGGGGGCGAACGCGTCCAGGTCGGGCACGCGCTGATAGGGCGACAGCACCAGATCCCAGCTGCGCGCCGCGCGCGGCGCCCGCGCCCAGCCCCCCACGCGATGGTCGGCGCCGATGCGCAGCACGACCAGCGGGCGGGGTTCGGCAGTGGTGGTCACGTTGCGCGCTCCGCCTTTACGCGAGGATGGGGGGTTGTTAACAGCACGCCTAGTTGAAAACGCAAGGGAAGGTCAATCATGGGCCGCATCTGCATCGTGGGCGCCGGATTTTCAGGCGCCGTGATCGCGCGCGAACTGGCCGAGGCCGGCTTCTCGTGCCTTGTGGTGGACGAGCGCAGCCACATCGCCGGCAACTGCCACACCGAACGCGATCCGCAAACCGGCGTGATGGTGCATCGCTACGGCCCGCACATCTTCCACACGGCCGACGAAGAGGTCTGGCGCTACGTCAACCGCTTCGGCCGCATGGAGCCCTTCGTAAACCGGGTCAAGGCCACGGCGCGCGGGGCGGTCTATTCGCTGCCGATCAACCTGCACACCATCAACCAGTTCTTCGGCAAGACCTTCTCGCCCGCCCAGGCGCGCGCCTTCGTCGAATCGCGCGCCCGCCTCGACATCCAAGAGCCGCGCACCTTCGAGGAGCAGGCCCTGCGCTTCGTCGGCGAAGAGCTCTACCGCACCTTCTTCTACGGCTACACGAAGAAGCAATGGGGGGTCGAGCCCGCCGAGCTGCCCGCCTCGATCCTCAAGCGCCTGCCGCTGCGCTTCAACTACGACGACAACTACTTCAACCACCCCTTCCAGGGCATGCCGCGCGACGGCTACACCGCCATCGTCCAGCGCATCCTGGACGTTCCGGGCGTCGAGCTGCGGCTGGGCTGCGCCTTCGAGGAGCTGGACGAGCCCTTCGACCATGTCTTCTACTCGGGGCCGATCGATCGTTACTTCCAGTATCGCGAGGGGCGGCTTGGCTACCGGACGCTGGATTTCGAGGCCGAGCGCGCCTCGGGGCCCGAGGTCGACTTCCAAGGCTGCGCGGTGATGAACTATCCCGATCCCGACGTGCCCTTCACCCGCATCTCCGAGCACAAGCACTTTGCGCCATGGGAGCGGATTCCCGACCAGACGATCGTGTTCCGCGAATACTCGCGCGCCTGCGGGCCGGACGACATTCCCTACTACCCGATCCGCCTGGTGAACGAGAAGGCGATGCTGCTGAAATACGAGCAGATGGCCGCGGCCGAGAAGGGCGTGACCTTCGTCGGGCGGCTGGGAACCTATCAGTATCTGGACATGGACGTGACCATCCGCCGGGCGCTGGACGCCGCGCGCGCCTTCCTGACCGCCCGGCGGCCGCGGGGCTGAACGCCCGGCCGGCGCTCAGCCGGCGATCAGCGGGCGCGCCAGCGCCTCGGGCAGGGCGGCGGCCGTGATCTCGACGGCGCGGTCGATCTGCTCGGGGGCGTGGTCGGCGCTGACGAAGAAGCGCAGCCGCGCCTGCTTCTCGGGCACGGCGGGGAAGGTGATGGGCAGCGCGTTGACCCCGCGCCGCCGCACCATGTCCGACAGGATCGCCGCGCGGGCGCTGTCGCCGACGATGACCGGCGTGACGGCGAAGCCCTGCGACAGCCCGGTGTCCAGCCCGGCGGCGCGCGCGCGCTCGAGCAGGCGCGCGCCGTTGCGCTGCAGCCGCGCCACGCGCTCGGGCTCGGCCTCGAGCACCTCGAGCGCCGCCAGCGCGGCCGCCGTCAGCGGCGCGGCCAGCCCCACCGAATAGACGAAGCCCGGCGCGGTGGCCTTGAGCAGATCGACCAGCGCCGCCGAGCCGGCGATGTAGCCGCCGCAGGACGACAGGGTCTTGCTGAGCGTGCCCATCCAGATCTCGACCGAGGCCGGATCGACGCCCTGCGCCTCGGCGATGCCGCGGCCCGTGGCGCCCAGCACGCCCAGCGCGTGCGCCTCGTCCACCATCAGCCAGGCGTCGTGGCGGCTCTTGACCTCGACGAAGGCGGGCAGGTCGGGCGCGTCGCCATCCATCGAGTAAAGCCCCTCGACGGCGATCAGCACGCGCTCGAAATCGCCGCGCCGGCGGGTCAGAAAGTCATCCACCCAGGCGAAGTCGTTGTGCGGAAAGGTGATGCGCGTCGCGCCCGACAGCCGCGCCCCCTCGTAGATCGAGTTGTGGGCCAGCGCGTCGACCAGCGCCAGATCGCGCGGCCCCAGCAGCGTGCCGATGGCGGTCACGTTCGTCGCATGTCCCGAGACGAAGGCCGCCGCGTCCTCGACGCCCAGGAAACGCGCCAGCGCCTGCTCGAGGCGGCGGTGCAGGTCGCGCTCGCCCGCCACCACGCGGCTGGCCGAGACCGACACGCCGTAGCGGTCGATCGCGGCCTTGGCCGCGGCGCGCACATGCGGGTGACCGTTCAGGCCAAGATAGTTGTAGGACGAGAAATTGAGCAGCTCGCGCCCCTCGATCACGCAGGTCTGGGCCGCGTAGCCCTCCTGCACGCGGAAGAAGGGCGGCTCGATGCCCATCATCTCGGCCGCGGCGCGCTGCATGCGCATCTGCTTGTGTGCGGGCAGGGTCGAGAAGTCGAAGCTGCGCCGCGCCGCGCGCCGGGCCGGCGCGGGGCGTTCGGCCTGCTCGGCGGCGGGGCGCCGGGCGCGGGCGGCGCGCAGCTGTTCGAGCAGCGCCGAGCGCCGCGCCGCCGCGAAACGCCCCTGCCCGTCCTGCGGCGCGCCGTCCTCGCTCATCGCCTCCTCCTCGCTCGTGCGGCGCGCGTCACAGCGCGCGCCCGGTTTCGTCCGCCCGCCGCGCGATCTCGGCCAGCGCGGCGGGGTCCACGCCCTCGGCCACATGGCGCTCGGCCAGCTCGGCGGCGGCGCGCGCGTCGCCGTCGGCCTCGTTCGGGGCGACCTCGACCTCGAGCGCCCGCGCCAGCGCCCGCGCGGCCACGTCGGTCAGCGTCGCGCCGCCCGACAGCGACATGAGCGGCAGATCGACGCCCAGCTTCTCTTCCGCCGCCATGCGCAAATCGACCGCCATGAGGCTGTCGAAGCCCATATCCGTCAGCGGCTGGGCCGGGTCGATCTCTTCGACCGGCAGGCGCAGGATGCGCGACACCTCCTGCGCCAGGCGCTCGATCACAAGGCGCAGCGCCTCGTCCTCGGGCAGGCCGCGCACCAGCGCCGCCAGATCCGCCGCCCCGGCGCCCGCGCCCGCCTCGAGGCGCGGCATGGGCAGGCGGGCGAAAAGCGGCGTCGCGGTCAGCGCCAGCTCGCGCCGCGCCGAGGCCCAGTCGAGCTGCGCATAGCCGATGGCCGAAAGATCGGCCGGATCCTGCGCGGCCAGGGCCATCTCGAGCCCGGCCAGCGCCTCGCGCGCGGTCAGGGCGGCGGCGCCCAGGCGGCCCGACAGCAGCTTTTGCGTCTGCTCGTCGCGCGTCAGATAGCCCGCATCCGAAATCGCGCCCCAGGCCATGGCCAGACCCGGCAGCCCCGCCCGGCGGCGCTCGGCCATCAGGGCCTCGAGATAGGCGTTGGCCGCCACATAGGCCGCCTGCCCCGGATTGCCGATCAGCGTCGTCGCCGACGAAAAGACCACGAACATGTCAAGCTCGAGCCCGCGCGTCAGCAGATCGGCGTTGCGCGCGCCGGCGATCTTGGGACGCAGCACGCGGCGCACGCGCTCGGCCTCCTGATTGGCCAGCAGGCCGTCCTCCAGCACCATGGCCGCGTGGATGACGCCGCGCAGCGGGGCCGGGCCGCCCTCGATCTCGGCGATGAGGGCGCGCATGGCGTCCTGGTCGGCGGCGTCCACGGCGCGGATCTCGACCGCGGCGCCGGCGGCCTCCATGCGGCGGATGGCGGCGCGCGCGCCCTCGGTCGGCCGCCCCCCGCGCGAGGTCAGCCACACCCGCCGCGCCCCGCGCTCGACCAGCCAGGCGGCGGTTTCGGCGCCGAAGCCGCCCAGTCCGCCGATGACCAGCCAGGCGCCATCGGGACGCAGCGCGGGCGCCGCGGCGCGCGCGGCCGGCGCGGGGGCCTTGGGCGCGCGGATCAGGATCTTGCCCACATGGCCCGACTTCTGCATCAGGCGGAAGGCGTCGGCGACGTCCGAGGGATCGAACGCCGCATGCGGAAGCGGCGCCAGGTCGCCGCGCGCGAACAGCCCGCCCAGCGCCTCGAACATGCGCCGCGCCAGCTCGGGCCGATGAACCAGCAGCTGATCCGCGTCCACCCCGAAATAGGTCAGGTTGCGGCGGAAGGGTCTGAGCCCGATCTGCGAGTCGGCGTAGAAGTCGCGCTTGCCCAGCTCGATGAAGCGCCCGAAGGGGCGCAGGCATTCGAGCGTGCGCTCGAGCGCCTCGCCCGACAGCGAGTTGAGCGCCACGTCGACCCCCTGCCCCTCGGTCGCCGCCAGGACCTGGGCGGCGAAGTCGAGCGAGCGGCTGTCGAACACGCGCCAGGCGCCCAGGCGGCGCAACAGCGCCCGCCGCGCCGGCGTGCCCGCCGTGGCGATCACCCGCGCCCCGCGCGCCGCGGCGATCTGGATCGCCGCCAGCCCCACCCCGCCGGCGCCGCCATGGATCAACGCCGTTTCGCCGCGCGACAGGTTCGCCAGCTGCACCAGCCCATACCAGGCGGTCAGGAATGCGGCGGGGATGGTCGCGGCGGCCAGAGGCTCGACGCCCTCGGGCAGGGGCGCGGCGGCGTCCTCGCGCACGCAGGCATGGCTGGCGAAGCAGGAAGAGGCGAAGGCGATCACCTGGTCGCCCGGCTTGAAGCGCGTGCAGGCCGCGCCCACGCGCGTGACCACGCCCGAGCACTCCATGCCCAGCGTCGGCCCGGCGAAGCCGTCCTCGAGCGCCTCTTCGGGCAGCAGGCCCTGGGCCCACATCACGTCGCGGAAGTTGAGGCCGGCGGCCAGGATCTCGATCTCGATCTGGTCGGGGGCGGGATCGGGCCGCGGCGCGACGCGCCACTCGAGCGTGTCGATGTCGCCCTGGCGGGCGATCTCGAGCCGGCGGATCGCCGCGCCCCCGGCCGCGGCGGCGCGCGCGCGGTCGGGCAGGTCGGGGGCGCGCTGCACGCGCACGCCCGAGCGGCCAAGCCGGTCGTGCACCGTCTCGCGATCCTCGGCGGGGGCGCGCAGCTCGGCGGCCAGGGCGGCGAGGAAGGCGTCGTCGTCCAGCTCGGGGTCGAAATCGGCAAGGCGCAGGTCGAGAGCGGGGAACTCGTTCGCCGCGACCCGGGTCAGCCCCCACATCGCCGCGTCCAGCGGGCGCAGGCTCCGCCCGGCGCCGGCGGCGACGGCGCCTCGGGTGACGACCCACACCCGCGACGGCGCCCGCGCCTCGGTCAGCGCGCGGCGCAGCGCCATGATGCGGGTGGCGGCCTCGTCGGTCTCGTCGGCCCGATCGGGGGCCTCGGCCGGAAGGAACAGCAGCTCGGCGCCCTCGGGCGCGGCCCCAAGATCGGCCAGCGCCGAGGCGCGCGCCGCGATCCCATGCGCGCCCAGCGCGTCGGCCAGCGCCCGCGCGGCGGCCTCGCGGCCCTCGGGGGCGACGACAAGCAGGCCCGGCGGCAGGCCGGGCTCGGCCGCGCCGTCCTGCGCGGCGGCCGCGTCTCCCTGCGCGGGTTCGGCGGGCGCCTGGCCGCCGGGCCGTTCGGCCCCCGCCGCGGCCTGCGCCGGGGCGCGGGCGGTGAGCAGGGCGGCCTGCGTCTCGGCGCTGTCCAGGGCGGCCGCGGCGGCGCCCTCGAAGCCGGCGCGGGCCAGATCGGCGGCCCATTCGGCGCCGTCCTTCTGAAGGCCAAGCGGCGCCTGCGGGTCGAGCGTGTCGCGCCACCAGGGCGCGGCCAGGCCTTCGGTCAGGTCCAGGGCAAGGCCGGGGGCCTCCTCGACCGCGGCGACGAGCGCGCCCGGGGCAAGGCGCCGGCGCAGGGCGGCCAGGGCGTCGGCATCCATGCGCGCGAGCGCGTCGGCGCACAGGACAAGGTCGAAATCGGGCGCGTCGGGCAGCTCGTCGAGGGCGGCGAAGCGCAGCCCCGCCCGCCCCGGATCGGCCATGGCCAGCGCGCGCGCGCGCCGCGGGTCGGGGTCGGCGATCACGGCGCGGGCCAGGCGCCCGGCCTCGGCCGCCTCGGCCAGCCGGTCGACCAGCGCGGCGGGCGCGGCGCCCAGCACCAGCACGCAGATCCGCCGCGCGGCCGGCGCGGGCGCGTCGGCCAGCAGCGCGTCGAGCAGCCGCTCGAGCGCGGCCCAGCGCGCCTCGCCCGCCGGGCCGGCGGCGCGCATGCGCAGCTGCGCGTCGAGCAGCCGCTCGAGCGCGGCCCAGCGCGCCTCGCCCGCCGGGCCGGCGGCGCGCATGCGCAGCTGCGCGGCGGTGCGCGGCTCGTCGCCCGCCCCAAGCCCTTCGGCCAGCGCGCGGGGCAGGCGCTCGGCCGCGTCGATGATGCGCATCAGCTCGTTGATCCGCCGCGGCGCCTCGGCCAGCAGGGCCTCGGTCAGCTGCTCGGCCGAGGGATAGGGCGCCTCGGCCAGGCGGAAAGCGCCTTCGGGCAGGCGCACGAGCGCCCCGTCATCCTCGAGCGCGGTCAGGATCCGCCACAGAAGGGGGCGCGCGTTTTCGGCCAGGCGCCCCTCGGCCTGCATGGCCGCCGGGTCGATCACCCCCTCGCGCGCAAGCGCGGCCGCCGCGTCGAACGCGGCGCGGCGCGCCAGCGTGTCGATCAGCAGCGCGCCGGCGCCCGGCTCGGGCGGGGTCTCGGCGGCCAGGGCGCGGGCGCTTTCGGCGACTGGATCGAGCGGCGCGGCCGCGCGGCCCTCGGGCGGGGCCAGCCGCTCGAGCGCGTTGCGATAGACCAGCGCGCGCGGGTCGGCCGAGCGGGTCATCTCGACCGCCTTGAAGCGCACCTGGTCGGCCTCGGCCAGCGGGGCGCCGTCATGGCCGACAAGCGTGAAGCGGGCCACGATCTCGCGCGGGCCGGCGCGCAGGATCTCGATCCACGCGCCGCGAATGCCGTCGGCGGGGCCGAACAGCGTCAGGCGGCCGATGCGGATCGGCAGGAAGGCGCGCGCCGGCCCGCCCGCGCGCGCGGCCTCCGGGACCATGGCCAGCAGGCCATGGAAGGCGGCGTCAAGCAGGATCGGATGGATCGTGTGCGCCTCAAGATCCAGCCCCTCGGCGTCCAGGCGCGAATAGGCGCGCTGCGCGTCAAGGCGCATGACCGCCGCGGCGCGGCGAAAGCTGGGGCCGAACTCGATGCCGATGCGCCGCGCGCGCTCGTAAAGCGCCGCGCGGTCCATGGTCGCCGGAGCCTCGGGCGCCGGGCGCGGCGGCGGCGGCGCGCGGAAGGCGCGGCGCACGCGCCCGCGGGCATGCAGGGCGAAATCCTCGCCCGCCAGACGCGCGCGGCTTTCGATCGAGACGACGGCGCGTTCGCCCTCGAGGCGCACGCGCGTCTCGCGCCCGGCCTCGTCGTCGAGCGCGAGCGCGCGCAGGATGTCCAGATCGACCAGCTCGATCGGTCCCTCGGCCAGCGCCGCGCGCCCGGCCGACAGCGCCATGTCGGCGAAGGCCGCGCCGGGCGCCACCACCGAGCCGCCCACCCGGTGATCGCCCAGCCAGGCCGGGCAGCGCGCGTCGATCGCAGCGCGCCAGTCGCGCCCATGCTGGCGCGCGGCGAAGCCCAGAAGCGGGTTCTGCCGCCCCGGCTCGAGCATGCGGATCGCTTCGTCGTCCAGCGCCAGGCGGAAGGTCTGCCGGCGCCACGGATAGGCGGGCAGATCCTCGGCCGCCTTGCGGTCGGGGCCGAAGAAGCGCCGCTCGGCCAGGCGCGCGCCCTGCGTCGCGGCGCGGGCCGCGACGCGGCGAAGGTCGGGCGCCTCGTCGCGCTCCTCGAGCGAGGGCAGCGCGGCGGCGGGGCGCGCCTTGGCCTCGGCCACGTCGCGCAGATAGTTCAGCAGCACCGGGCGCGGGCCGATCTCGACGAAGACGCCGCAGCCATCCTCGATCAGCGCCTCGACGCCGGCGCGAAAGCGCACCGGCTGGCGGATGTTCTCGATCCAGTAGGCCGGGCCCAGCTCCTGCCCGTCGGCGGGCCGCCCCCAGGTGGCCGAGACGAAGCGCGCGCGGCATTCGTCGGGCCGCGCCCAGGCCAGCTCGGCGGCCAGCGGCGCGACGATGCGGTCGGCCAGCGGCGAGTGGAACGGATATTCCAGATCCAGCCGCCGCACGGCGATGCGCCGCTTGCGCGCGGCGCGCGCAAAGGCGTCGAGCGCCGCCTCGGGCCCCGAAACCGTGACCGAGCGCGGCGAGTTCTCGGCCGCCAGGCACACCTCCTCGAGCCCCTCCTGCGCCAGAAGCTGCTCGACCTTGTCGGCCGGGGCCAGGGCCGCCGCCATGCCGCCGAGACCGCGCAAGGGCTCCTGCCCATGCGAGCGGACATGGATCAGGCGCACCGCGTCGGGCAGATCGAACGCGCCGGCCGCCCAGGCGGCGGCCACCTCGCCCACCGAATGGCCGATCACCGCGTCGGGCGTCAGCCCCTTCTCGGCCAGGCTTTCGGTCACGCCGACCTGGATGGCGAAGAGCAGCGGCTGGGCCAGCGAGGTCGCGCGCAGCCGCCGCTCCAGGTCCTGGTCGTGCAGGGCCTGCGTCAGGCTGACCTCCGACAGGCGCTCGAAAATCGCCGACACCTCGTCGAAACGCGCGCGGAACACCGGATCGGCCGCGTAGGCGGCGCGTCCCATGCCCACGAACTGCGCCCCGTTGCCCGAATAGACGAAGGCGGTGCGCGTCTGGCCGGCCATGGCGCGGCCCACGGCCAGGTCGGCGCTCTCGCCTCCGGCCAGATAGGCGTCGAGCGCGGCGGCCTGCGCCTCGGGCGCCGAGGGCACGACGATCAGGCGGTGGGACAGGCGCTCGCGCCGGTAGGCGGCGGCGTTGGCCAGGCGCGCGGCCTCGTCCGCCGAAGCGCCCCGAAGGCGGTCGCGCCACGCGCCGGCCAGGGCGCGAAGGCTTTCCTCGGAACGCGCCGAGATGATCAGCGGCGCCGGCTCGGGCTGGGCGGGCGGGCGGCGGCGCTCGGCCTCGGAGGGCTGGCGCAGCACGGCATGCGCATTCGCGCCGCCGAAGCCGAACGAGTTGACGCCGGCGTAAAGCGGCGCGCCCGATTCGGGCAGCGGAACCTCTTCGGCCGCGACGCGCAGGTTCAGCCCCGCGAAGTCGATGTCGGGGTTGGGCGTTTCGAAATGCAGCGAGCGCGGCAGCACCCCATGTTCGAGCGCGAGCTGCGCCTTGAGCAGCCCGACCAGGCCCGAGGCCGGCTCGAGATGGCCGACATTGGTCTTGGCCGACCCCACCGGCAGCGGCGCGGCGCGGCGCGCGCCCAGCACCCGCCCCAGCGCCATCGCCTCGACCGGATCGCCCACGCGCGTGCCGGTGCCATGGGCCTCGACGAAGGCCAGCCGCTCGGGATCGATCCCGAGGCGTGCATAGCTGGCGCGCAGCAGCTCGGCCTGAAGCTCGGCGCTGGGCATGGAGACGCCCGTGGTGCGCCCGTCCGAGTTGACCTCGGCGCCGCTGACGACGCCAAGGATGCGGTCCTGGTCGGCGATGGCGGCGGCCAGGTCCTTGAGCACGAAGGTCACCGCCCCTTCCGAGCGCACATAGCCGTCGCCGCGCGCGTCGAAGGCGCGGCACAGCCCCGAGGGCGACAGCATCGTCGCCTGCGAGAAGCCGATGAACGGGAAGGGCGAGAGCAGCATGTTCACCGCGCCGACGATCGCCGTCTCGACGCGCCCCGCGGCGATGGCCTCGACCGCAGCGTGCAGCGCGTAGAGCCCGGACGAGCACGCCGTATCGACCGTGAAGCTGGGGCCGTGCAGGTCCAGCACATAGGACAGCCGGTTCGAGATCAGCGACAGCGTGTTGCCGGTCATGAACTGGGCGCCGGCGGCGGTGGGGTCGAAATTGAGGTGATTCGAGTAGTCCGAGGCCGAGGCGCCCACGAACACCCCCGTCCGGTCCTTGCGCATCGCCGAGGGCCGCAGCCCCGCCTTCTCGAGCGCCTCCCACGTCACCTCGAGCAGCAGGCGCTGCTGGGGGTCCATCTGCTCGGCCTCGCGCGGCGAGATGCCGAAGAACCCGGCGTCGAAGTCGAAGGGGGCGTCCAGCTGGCCGGCGGCGAAGGTGTAGGCCCGCCCCGCGCGCGGCACGTCGGGATGGGCGAAGCGCTCGCGGATCCAGCGGTCGGACTGCACTTGCGAGACCGTGCACCGCCCCTGCATGAGCACCGACCAGAATTCCTCGGGGTTGCGCGCGCCCGGCAGGCGGCACGCATAGCCGATGATGGCCGCTTCGCGCGGTTCGACGGGCTTGAGCACTCGATCGCCTTTCCTGGTGTCCGACTTCCCCCAACGGCAGTCCCCACCGCCGTTATCGCAAATGCGCCGCGCGCTCAACCGCAAGCGCCCCTCGCGCCGGCCGCGCTCGCGCTTCCGCGTCAATCCAGCGGCGGCATCGTCCGCAGCACCGCGCCCGCCAGATAGAGCGAGCCGCAGATGACGACCCGCGGCGCCGGATCGCCCGCCCGCGCCGCCGCGGCCAGCGCCGAGCCAAGGTCGCCGGCGGCCTCGGCCCTCAGCCCGACGGCCCGCGCCGCGGCCGCCGTGCGCTCGGCCGGCAGCGTCGCCGGGGCGTCGGGAATGCTCACCGCATGCACCATGGGCGCCAGCGGCGCGAAATGGCGCAGGAACCCTTCGGGATCCTTGGTGTCCAGCATGCCGCAGACAAGGTGAAGCGCAGCGGAACGGCGCGCGTGCATGCGTGCCAGAAGCGCGGCCAGCGCCTGCCCCGCCGCCGGGTTGTGCCCGCCGTCCAGCCAGATCTCGGCCTCGGGCGGCGCGCCGGGCAGATCGGCCGGGTCAAGGCGCTGCATGCGCGCGGGCCAGCGCGCGCCGGTCATGGCGCCGGCGCAGGCGGCCTCGTCCATGCCCAGCGCGCGCAGCGCCGCGACCGCGGCGCCGGCGTTGACGATCTGATGCGCGCCCGCCAGCGCCGGCAGCGGCAGGTCCAGCAGCCCGTCCGCATCCTGATAGACCAGGCGCCCGGCCTCTTCGCGGCTGTCCCAGTCCTGCCCGCCGATCAGCAGCGGCGCGCCCAGCCGCGCGGCCCGCTCCTCGACGACGGCGCGGGCCTGGTCGGGCTGGGGGGCCAGCACGCATGGGACGCCTGGCTTGAGGATGCCGGCCTTCTCGGCGGCGATCTGCGCCAGCGTCTCGCCCAGATATTGCTGATGATCGAACGAGATCGGCGTGATCGCCGTCAGCGCCGGGCGCGCGATGACGTTGGTTGCGTCCAGCCGCCCGCCCAGCCCGACCTCGATCAGCGCGTAGTCGGCCGGGCTGCGCGCGAAGGCCAGAAAGGCGGCGCAGGTGGTGATCTCGAAAAAGGTGATGGGCGCGCCGGCGTTCACGCGCTCGCACTCTTCCAGCAGCGCCAGCAGCTCGGGCTCGGAGATCAGCCGCCCGGCGACGCGGATGCGCTCGTGAAACCGCGCCAGATGCGGCGAGGTGTAGACATGGCAGCTGCGCCCCGCGCTTTCCAGCCCGGCGCGGATCATGGCCAGCGTCGAGCCCTTGCCGTTCGTGCCGGCCACATGGATCGCCGGCGGCAGGTCGCGCTCGGGATGGCCGAGGCGCGCCAGCAGACGCTCGACCCGCTCGAGCGTCAGGTCGATGATCTTCGGGTGGAGCGCCATCAGCCGCTCCAGCGCCGCGTCGCTGCCCGCCCGCGCCGCGGGCGCCGGAGCCTCGCTCAAGCCTCGTCCCCTTCGGCGGGCGCGCCCTGCTCGTCCCCCGGGGCGGGAAGGTCGCCATGGCTGCGCGGCGGCGCCTTGGTCAGCAGCCGCAGGATCTGCGCGAGCTCGTCGCGCAGCTGGTGACGATGGGTGACGCGGTCCAGCATCCCGTGCTCGAGCAGATACTCGGCGCGCTGGAAGCCCTCGGGCAGCTTCTCGCGGATGGTCTGCTCGATCACGCGGGGGCCGGCGAAGCAGATCAGCGCCCCCGGCTCGGCGATCTGCACGTCGCCCAGCATGGCGTAGCTGGCGGTGACGCCGCCGGTGGTCGGATGGGTCAGCACGACCACGTAGGGCAGGCCCGCTTCCTTGACCATCTGCACGGCCACGGTGGTGCGGGGCATCTGCATCAGGCTCAGGATGCCCTCCTGCATGCGCGCGCCGCCGGCGGCCGAGAACACGACCAGGGGCGCCTTGCGCTCGACCGCGCGCTCGGCCGCCGCAATCATCGCGTTGCCCACGGCCATGCCCATCGAGCCGCCCATGAAGCTGAAGTCCTGCCCGGCGCAGACGGCGCGCAGGCCGCCGATCTCGCCCTCGGCGACCAGCATGGCCTCGTGCTCGCCGGTCTTGCGGCGGGCGTCGCGCAGACGCTCGGCGTAGCGCTTCTCGTCCTTGAAGCCCAGCGGGTCGGGGATGGGGTCGGGAACCGGCACCTCGACGAACAGCCCGCCGTCGAACAGCGCCTTGAAGCGCTCGCGCGGGCTGATGGGCATGTGGTGCTGGCAGTTGGGGCACACGTTCAGCGCGTCGGACAGCTCGCGATGGAACAGCATGGTTCCGCACGCGTCGCACTTGCGCCAGAGATTGTCCGGCACCTCGCGCCGCGAAAACAGCGAGTTGATCTTCGGGCGGACGTAGTTCGTGATCCAGTTCATGGACGCCGTTCCTCGCGCGGTCTCGTTCCGGGGTATTAGTGTCGCGCGGCGCCAAATGCAATGCGGGCCGCGCCGCGCCGGCGCCCGGCGGCTTGCAACCGCCCGGCCGGCGCGACACAGTGGCGGCGCTTGCGGGAGAGGAGAAGACGATGACCATGGCCGGCGGCGAGACATGGACCTGGTTCGACGGCGCCTGGACGCGCGGCGCGCCCATGGTGGCGAGCGCGGCCGATCACGGGCTTTGGCTGGGCAGCTGCGTGTTCGACGGCGCGCGCGCCTTCGAGGGCGTGGCCCCGGATCTCGAGCTGCACTGCGCGCGGCTCAACGCCTCGGCCCGGGCGATGGGCCTGAACCCGCCCCTGAGCGACGAGCGCATCGCGCAGCTGTGCCGCGAGGGGCTGAGCCGCTTCTCGCCCGGCGCGGCCGTCTACATCCGCCCCATGTGCTGGGCGCGCGACGGCGGCGCGGCGCTGATCGCCCCCGATCCCGACAGCGCGGCGTTCTGCCTGTGCCTCGAAGAGCTGCCCATGGCGCCGTTCAAGGGGTTCTCGATCACGCTCACGCGCTATCGGCGCCCCCTGCCGTCCATGGCGACCACCGACGCCAAGGCCGCCTGCCTTTACCCCAACAACGCGCGCATGGTGCGCGAGGCGCGCGCGCGCGGCTTCGACAACGCGCTGGCGCTGGACGCGCTCGACAACGTGGCCGAGCTGGCCACCTCCAACGTCTTCATCGTGCGCGACGGGGTGGCGATGACGCCGATTCCCAACGGAACCTTCCTCAACGGCATCACCCGCCAGCGCGTGATCGGCCTGCTGCGAGACGACGGCATCGAGGTGCGCGAGACGGTGCTGACGGTCGAGGACGTGCGCGCCGCCGACGAGGTCTTCTCGACCGGCAACGCGCACAAGGTCATGCCCGTCACGCGCTTCGACGACCGCGAGTATCCCGTCGGCCCTGTGACCCGCCGCGCGCGCGAGCTTTATTGGGACTTCGCCCACGGCCGCCTCTGAAGGCGCCGGCAGCAGGCCTTGCGCGCCATCGCGCCGCGGCGCAGCGGCGTCCTGGCCCGCGCGCCGGGCGCCGGGCGCGCCTCCCGCGCCACGACCGGACGCCGCGCTGCGGCGGCCCGCTCCCTTGCATCGCGAACGCCTGTCCTTCGCGCGAGGCCGGAGCCTGGGCGCGCCTGCACGTCGCGCCGGCCGGCCAGACCCCGCCCCCGCGCCGCCCCGCGCGCGCAGCGGCCTGGCATCGCCGCGCGGCGCCGCGTCGAGATGCTCGGGGGCGGGGCGCAGCGCGATTCGGCCGGCGGCCAGGCGGGCGCTCTGGGGGCGACGGGGGCGCTGGGCAAGCCGGCGGCGCCGCGGCCCGGCGCCGGCAATCCTCGCCGGCGGTCCCTGGCGCCAGGCCTCGGGGTCGGTCCCAGGGTCAGTCCCCGGGGTCGGCCCTCGGGGTCAATCCTCGGGACGCCGGCGCAGGCCGCGCACGAAGCGGGCGACGCGCGCCGGGTTGGTCAGCGCGCGCAGCAGATGCGCGCGGCGCTCGGGCGAAGCCAGCGCGCGCAGCGGCGCGCCCATGGCGTCGCGGGCGGCGCGGCGGGCGGCGGCCTCGGGGTCGGCCAGGGAATCGAGCGCGCGGCGCGCCCATGCGCGGGCGGCGCGGTCCGGGGGCGCGGGCTCGTCCCAGATCAGCGCCATCGCCGCCTGCCAGGCGCGAAGCGAGGCGCCCTGTCCCGCCGCCTCGAACCGCGTCGCCAGCGCCTGGGCATGCGCCGCGCCGTTCAGCCGCCGCCAGTCCAGCGCGCCGCGCAGCGGCAGCGCCCCGCGCGCAAGGCCCCGATCGGCGATCATCGCGTGACGCACCAGATGCGCCAGCCGATCCTCGGGCGCGGGCGTGGCCAGCCCCTCGAGCGCCGAGGCGGAGGCCCGCGCCGCCACCGCGGCCGGGTCGAGCAGCGCGCCCGCATCCCAGCCAAGGCGCACATGCAGCTCGATGGTCGCGCCCAGCCCCGATTCGGGGAACATCGCCGGAAAATGGTAGTCGCCGCCCGAAACGAAGGCGGCCTCGTCGGCGCGCCAGCCTGCGGCCCGCAGCGCCCGGACCGCGGCGGCAAGGTCGCGCGGCGCCACGAGCAGATCCAGATCGACCATCTCGCGCCACGGCGCCGGGGCGCCGCCGGCGGCCAGGAACGCCGCGCCCTTGAGCGCCGTCGCCCGCACCCCCGCGCGCGCCAGCGCCGCGCCCGCCTCGGCCAGCTGCGCGAAGACCAGCCGCGCATGCGCCTCGCGCGCCGCCTGCGCCGGAGCCAGCAGCGGCGCCATGGCCGGGACCGCCAGCGCCACGCCGCGGCACGCGGCCCAGCCGACGCGGTTTCGCTCGGCCATCGCCAGCATCGGCGCCAGGGTTCCCGACAGGCGCGCGGGGGCGAGGCTGCGGCCGGCGGCCTCATCGTCCCAGACGCGCAGCATCGCCGCAAGGTCCCGCGCCGCGGCCTCGGCTTCGCGCCGGTCCCTCATGCGCCCTCGCTTCGCGCGCCGCGCCCGGCCGCCTTGCGCAGACCTGACGGGCGGCGCATCAGGACCCCTGACCGCCCTTGGCCGCCCAGCGCGGAGGGCGCCTTTCGAAGAAGGCCGAGACGCCCTCATGCGCCTCGGGATCCTCCCAGGCGTCGGCCAGGCGCTCGGCCGTCATGGCGATCACCGCGTCGTCGATCGTCGGCCCCAGCGCCCGCGCCAGCGCCTTGCAGCGCGCCACGGCCCCCGGCGCGGCCGAGAGATAGGGCTTCACCTCGCGCGCGACGGCGTCGTCAAGCTCGTCCGGCTCGACGACGCGCGCGACCAGGCCCAGCTCGCGCGCCTCGTCGGCGTCGAACAGGCGGGCCGACATGAACACCCGGCGGGCCATGCCCTCGGTCATGCGGGCGATCACATAGGGCGAGATGGTGGCCGGGATCAGCCCCAGCCGCGCCTCGGTCAGCCCGAAGCGCGCGCCGCGCGCCGCCACGCACACGTCGCACACCGCCATCATGCCGATGCCGCCGCCGAAGGCCTGCCCGTTGACGCGGCCGATCAGGGGCTTGGGCAGTTCGTTGAGCGCCTTGAGCATGCGCGCAAGCCGCATCGCCTCGGCGATGCGCTGCTGGCGCGTGGCGGCGAATTGCTGGCGCATCCAGGCCAGATCGCCCCCGGCGCAAAAGCTTTCGCCCGCCCCCGTCAGCACCACCGCGCGCACGGCCGGGTCGGCGCCCAGCGCGGCGGCGGCCTCGGTCAGCTCGGCGATCATGGCGGCGGACAGGGCGTTGTGCTTGTCCGGGCGCGAAAGGGTCAGCGTGGCGACGCCGCGGGCGTCGACGTCGATGGCGATGGTCTCAGGCATCGGCGGAGCTCCTCAGGCTGCGGGCGAAGGCGGCGGCGGCGTCGAGACGCGACAGGTCGAGGCCGGTCTCCCAGCCCATCCGGGCCAGAAGGCGCGCCACCTCTTCGGTGGCGACGTTGCCCCTGGCGCCGGGGGCGTAGGGACACCCGCCAAGCCCGCCGACCGAGGCGTCGAAGGTGCGCAGGCCCTTCTCGACGCTCAGCGCGACGTTCTCGAGCGCGCGGCCCCCCGTGTCGTGGAAGTGGCCGGCCAGGCGCCCGGCCGGCACGCGGGCCAGCACGGCGTCGAGCATCGGCGCGACGGTTTCGGGCGCGCCCGCGCCGATGGTGTCGCCCAGGCTGACCTCGTAGCAGCCCATGTCGATCAGCGCGGCGGCGACGCGGGCGACCTGCTCGGGCGGGGTCGGGCCGTCATAGGGACAGGCGACGACGCAGCTGACATAGCCGCGCACGGGCACGCCGTCGGCGGCGGCCGCCTCGAGCACGGGGCGGAAGCGCTCGAGGCTTTCCTCGATCGAGCAGTTGATGTTCTTGCGGCTGAAGCCCTCGGAGGCCGAGGCGAACACGGCCACCTCGTCGGCGCGGGCGGCGCGGGCGGCCTCGTAGCCCTTGAGATTGGGCGTCAGGACCGCGTAGCGCACCCCCGGCTTGCGGCGGATGCCGGCCATCACCTGGGCGGCGTCGGCCATCTGCGGCACCCAGCGCGGCGAGACGAAGCTGGTCGCCTCGATCTTGTCGAAGCCGCAGTCGGACAGCATGTCGATCAGCCGGATCTTGTCGGCCGTCGGGATCAGGCGGCTTTCGTTCTGGAGCCCGTCGCGCGGGCCCATCTCGAAGATGCGGATGCGGGGCGCGGCGCTCATTCCTCGGGCTCCAGCGTCAGAAGCACGGCGCCCTCGGCCACCTGCGCGCCGGGCGCGCAGGCCACGCTCGCCACCACGCCGTCGCGCGGCGCGGTCAGGCGATGCTCCATCTTCATCGCCTCCATGACGATCAGCGCGTCGCCCGCCTTGACCGCGTCGCCGGGGGCGACGAACACCGCCTTGACCAGGCCGGGCATGGGCGCGGCCGCCGCGTCGCCGCCCGCGGCGACGTCGTCCGCGGACTCGAGCGGGTCGGGCAGGCGCCATTGCGTGGTCGCGGGGCCGTCGATGACCGCCGCGACGACGCCCTGCGCGTCGCTCCAGCGCATCAGGGTCACGGGCCGGGCGGGACCGCCGTCGACCGACGCGCGCAGCCGCCCGTCATGGCGCGAGAGCGCGATCTCGCGCCCTTCGGCGGCAAAGCGGTCCGGCGCCAGCGCCTGAAGGCGCACGGCGCGGGCGGCGCCGTCGGGGCCGATCAGCGCGACCTCGCGCGTTTCGGCGCCCCACAAGCGCCAGCCCGAACGATCGTCGAAGGCCGGCGCGGGCGCGGCCTCGTGCAGCCCGAGCGCGGCGATGGCCGCGAGGGCGGGCGTCTCGGGGCGCATCTCGGGCGGCGCGGACAGCTGCGCAAGCTTGCGATCGATCAATCCCGTGTCCACGCGCCCGGCGGCGAAATCGGGATCGGCGGCCAGCCGCGCCAGGAAGGCCAGGTTGGTGGTCGAGCCGGCGATCTCGGCCGCCTCGAGCGCGTCGATCAGGCGCAGGCGCGCCTCTTCGCGGTCGCGGCCATGGACGATCACCTTGGCGATCATCGGGTCGTAATGGGGGGTGATCTCGTCGCCCTCGCGCACGCCGGCGTCGATGCGCGCGCGATCCTCGGGCAGGCGCAGGCGGCGCAGGCGGCCGGTGGCGGGCATGAAGCCGCGGGCCGGGTCCTCGGCATAGAGGCGCGCCTCGAAGGCCCAGCCGTCGATGCGCAGATCCTCCTGCCGCAGGGGCAGGGGCTCGCCCGCCGCCACGCGCAGCTGCCATTCGACCAGGTCAAGCCCGGCGACGGCCTCGGTGACGGGGTGCTCGACCTGAAGGCGGGTGTTCATTTCCATGAAATAGAAGCGGTCGGGGCGCAGGCCTTCGGACGCGTCGACGATGAACTCGACCGTGCCGGCGCCCGCATAACCGATGGCCCGGGCCGCGCGCACCGCCGCGTCGCCCATGGCGCGGCGCATCTCTTCGGTCATGCCGGGGGCGGGGGCCTCTTCGATCACCTTCTGATGGCGGCGCTGAAGCGAGCAGTCGCGCTCGAACAGGTGCACCGCGCCGCCATGCGAGTCGCCGAAGACCTGGATCTCGACATGCCGCGGCGCGACGATCCACTTCTCGATCAGGCAGGCGCCGTCGCCGAAGCTGGCGCGTCCCTCGCCCTGCGCGGCTTCGAGCGCGGGCAGGAAATCCTCGGGCCGGTCGACCTTGCGCATGCCCTTGCCGCCGCCGCCCGCGCGCGCCTTGATGAGCACGGGGTAGCCGATCTCGTCGGCGCGGGCCTTGAGGAAGGCGGGGTCCTGCTCGGCGCCGTGATAGCCGGGCACGACGGGCACGCCGGCCTTTTCCATCGCGGCCTTGGCCGCGTCCTTGAGCCCCATGGCGCGGATCGCCGCGGCGGGCGGGCCGATGAAGGTCAGGCCGGCGGCCTCGACCGCCTCGACGAAGTCGGGGTTCTCGGACAGGAAGCCGTAGCCGGGGTGGATGGCCTCGGCCCCCGCGGCCAGCGCGGCCGCGATGATGCGGTCGCCGCGCAGGTAGCTTTCGGCGGCCGGCGCCGGGCCGATGAGCGCGGCCTCGTCGCAGGCGGCGACATGCGGCGCGTTCGCGTCGACGTCCGAATGGACGGCCACGGTCTTGACGCCCATGCGGCGGGCGGTGCGGGCGATGCGCACGGCGATCTCGCCCCGGTTGGCGATCAGGATCTTGCGGAACATGGTCGGCGTCCTTTCGTCCTTGTCGTGTTGCGGGCGCTGCGCGCCCCGCGCGCCGCTCGATGCGCGGGCTGGCGCGCCTGCCGGTCATGTCGGCCGCGCCGGCGCGCCGAAACCGCCGGGGGCGCGCCCCGGCGCGGCGCGCAAGGCGGCGGCCGGCCCCCGCGATCGCGCGCCGCGCCCGCCATCACATGCGGAACACGCCGAAGCGCGTCTCGGGAATGGGCGCGTTCAGCGCCGCGGACAGCGACAGCGCCAGCACCTTGCGCGTCCGGCGCGGGTCCACCACGCCGTCGTCCCACAGCCGCGCCGAGGCGTAGAGCGGGTGGCCCTGGCGCTCGAACTGCTCGATGATCGGACGCTTGAAGGCCTCTTCCTCTTCGGGCGACCAGGTTCCGCCCTTGCGCTCGATGCCGTCGCGCCGGACCGTGGCCAGCACGCCGGCCGCCTGCTCGCCGCCCATGACCGAGATGCGCGAGTTCGGCCAGCTCCACAGGAAGCGCGGCGAGTAGGCGCGCCCGCACATGCCGTAATTGCCCGCGCCGAAGCTGCCGCCGACCAGCATCGTGATCTTGGGAACCTGCGTCGTCGCCACGGCGGTGACCATCTTGGCGCCGTGGCGGGCGATGCCTTCGGCCTCGTATTTTCGCCCGACCATGAAGCCGGTGATGTTCTGCAGGAAGATCAGCGGGATCTTGCGCTGCGAGCACAGCTCGACGAAATGGGCGGCCTTGGCGGCGCTTTCCGAGTAGAGGATGCCGTTGTTCGCGATGATGCCGCAGGGCATGCCCTCGACATGGGCGAAGCCGCACACGATGGTCGTGCCGAAGCGGGCCTTGAACTCGTCCAGCCGCGAGCCGTCGACCACGCGCGCGATCACCTCGCGGATGTCGTAGGGAGTCTTGAGGTCGGCGGGCACGACGCCCAGGATCTCGTCCGGGTCGTAGGCCGGCGGCTCGGCGGCGCGCAGCTCGACCGTGGCGGGCTTGGGGCGGTTGAGGTTGCGCACCGCCTGCCGGGCCAGCGCCAGGGCGTGGCGGTCGTCCTCGGCCAGGTAGTCGGCGACGCCGGACAGGCGCGTGTGCACGTCGCCGCCGCCCAGCTCCTCGGCGGTGACCACCTCGCCGGTGGCGGCCTTGACCAGCGGCGGACCGGCCAGAAAGATCGTGCCCTGCTCCTTGACGATGATCGTCACGTCCGACATCGCCGGCACATAGGCGCCGCCCGCGGTGCACGAGCCCATGACCACCGCGATCTGCGGGATTCCCTTGGCCGACATGTTCGCCTGGTTGAAGAAGATGCGCCCGAAATGGTCGCGGTCGGGGAACACCTCGTCCTGCTGGGGCAGGTTGGCGCCGCCGCTGTCCACCAGGTAGATGCAGGGCAGGCCGCATTGCTCGGCGATCTCCTGCGCGCGCAGGTGCTTCTTGACGGTCATGGGGAAGTAGGTGCCGCCCTTGACCGTGGCGTCGTTGCACACGACCATGACCTCGCGCCCCTCGACGCGGCCGACGCCGGCGATGACGCCCGCGCCGGGCGCCGCGCCGTCATACATCCCGTGCGCGGCCAGGGCGCCGATCTCGAGGAACGGCGCGCCGGGATCGAGCAGCGCCTCGACCCGCTCGCGCGGGGGCAGCTTGCCGCGCGCCACATGGCGCGCCAGCGCCTCGGGACCGCCGCCGGCGCGCGCGGCCTCGGCCGCGGCGCGGATCTGCTCGAGCGCCTCCAGATGCGCGGCGCGGTTGGCGCGCGCCTGCTCGGAACCGGCGGCGAAGTTCGATTTCAGAACGGTCATGAGCGCCTCGTTCTCCTGCTCGGGGCCGGGCGCGGCCCGGTTTGCGCATGGCGGCGGGGCGGGGCGATCTTGGGCCCGCGCCCGCCGGACGGCCCCGCCTTACGGCGCGGTGACCTTCATCAGCTCGCGCCCGCACAGCATGCGGCGGATTTCCGACGTGCCGGCGCCGATCTCCATCAGCTTGGCGTCGCGGAAGATGCGGCTGACGGGGCTGTCGTTCAGATAGCCGGCGCCGCCGAAGGCCTGCACCGCCTGCACCGCCTGCTGCATCGCGGCCTCGGAACAGTAGAGCACGCAGGCCGCCGCGTCCTGGCGCGTGACCTCGCCGCGGTCGCAGCTGGCGGCGACGGCGTAAAGATAGGCGCGCGCGGTGTTCATGGCGGTGTACATGTCGGCGATCTTGGCCTGCATCAGCTGGAATTCGCCGATCGGGCGGCCGAACTGCTTGCGCTCGTGCATGTAGGGCATGACGTGGTCGAGCATGGCGTTGAGCAGCCCGACCCCGATGCCCGACAGTACGACGCGCTCATAATCGAGGCCGGACATGAGCACCTTGACGCCCTCGTTCTCGCGCCCGAGGACGTTTTCGAAGGGCACCTCGCAATCCTCGAAGATCAGCTCTCCGGTGTTCGAGCCGCGCATCCCCAGCTTGTCGAAATGGGGCGAGGTCGAGAAGCCCTTCATGCCGCGCTCGATGATGAAGGCGGTGATGCCGCGCGGCCCGGCCTCGGGGTCGGTCTTGGCGTAGACGACCAGCGTGTCGGCGTCGGGGCCGTTGGTGATCCAGTATTTCGAGCCGTTGAGCACGTAGCGGTCGTTGCGCTTTTCGGCCCGCAGCTTCATCGACACCACGTCCGAGCCCGCGCCCGCCTCGGACATGGCCAGCGCGCCCACATGCTCGCCCGAGATCAGCTTGGGCAGATACTTGCGCTTCTGCTCGGGCGTGCCGTTGAGGCGGATCTGGTTGACGCAAAGGTTCGAATGCGCGCCGTAGCTCAACGCCACCGAGGCCGAGGCGCGGGCCACCTCCTCGACCGCCACGGCATGGGCCAGATAGCCCAGACCGAGGCCGCCGTATTCCTCCTCGACCGTGATGCCGAGCAGGCCCAGATCGCCCATCTCCTTCCACAGATGCGCCGGAAATTCGTTGCTGCGGTCGATCTCGTGCGCGATCGGCGCGACGCGCTCCTGCGCCCAGCGGTGGGTTGCCTGGCGGATCGCCTCGATCTCTTCGCCGAGGGCGAAGTTCATGCTTGCGTGGAACATGCGGTTCTCTCCGTGTCTTTGGGCGTGTCGTCGGGCGCGGACGCCCCGTCTGCGGCCGGGCGCGCGCTGACGCTGCGCGCCACCATGTCGGTGTAGATGTCCTCGATCTGGCGAGCGGTCAGGCGCCCGCCTTCGCGGAACCAGTGGGTGACGCCGGTCAGCATCGAGATGATCGCCCGCGCGGCGACCGGCGGATCGGGCGCATGCATGACCCCGGCCCGCGCGCCGCGCTCGAGAATGCCGCGCAGGATTCCCTCGTATTCCTGGCGCAGGCGCTCGACGGCGCGGAAGTTCTCGGGCTCGAGGCTGCGCAGCTCCATGTAGGAGATGAACACCGCGTCGGCGCGGTCGATGTGAAAGCGGACGTGAAAGCGCGTGAAGGCTTCGAGCGCGGCGGCCGGATCTTCGGGAAGGGGCTGCGCGCGAAAGGCCTTCATCGCCTCGGTCATGTGACCGATCATCAGGTCGCGCAACAGATCCTGCTTCGAGCCGACATGGTTGTAGAGCGCGCCGGGCTGGACGCCGACCTCGCGCGCGATCATCCTCATCGACACCGCGGCGTAGCCATGGCGCGCGAACAGCCGCAGCGCGGCCTTCGCCAGGCTGTCCGCCGTCTGCGCTCCGCTCGAGCCGATTCGCCGCGCCATGCCAATCCTCCCTGACACGGCTTATAAATGAACATTCGTTTCTTTTCCACGACGAAAAGCGCCCCGCGCCGGCGAAGGCGCGGGGCGCGGCGGGACGTCAGCGCTTGAGATCGCTGCGCAGGATCTTGATGACGATGCGCCGGTTGCGCGGGCTGAAGGGATCGTCCTTCACCGCGGGCTCGCGGTCGGCCTTGCCGGTGACGCGCGCGATCCGTTCGGGCGCGACGCCGGCGTCGACCAGGATCTTGCGCGCGGCATGGGCGCGATCCGAGGACAGCTCCCAGTTTCCGTAGCCGCCGCCAGTGAACGGCGTCGCGTCGGTGTGACCCTCGATGGCGACGTCGTTGACGACCTTCGAAGCCACATGCCCGACCATCTCGAGCAAGGCGCGCATCCTGGGCGAGGGCTCGGCCGAGCCCGCGGCGAAGAGGGGCTGCCCCTCGACGTCGAACAGCTCGATGATCAGCCCCTCATCCGTCACCTGAGTGCGGACATGGCGCAGATCGGGATCCTCGACGTCGCTTTCCCCGCTCATGCCCATGAACAGGTTTTCCATCTCGGCCATGCCGTAGCCGGTCTTGTCGCTCTGCTCGGGCTGGGTCTCGGCCCCGCTGCGGCCCATGGCGGCGTTCTCCTCGGACGGGCGACGGTCGGTGGCGCCGGTGCCGCTCTTGGCCTGCGCGTCCTCAGAGAACACGCTGTCGCCGGCGAACACGCCCGCGCCGCCGCCCGAGATCCTGGCGATGGGCACCTTCGGGTCGAAATATTCGGCCAGCCCCTTGCGCTGGTCCTCGGTGGTCGCGTTCAGCAGCCACATCAGCAGAAAGAACGCCATCATCGCGGTCACGAAGTCCGCATACGCCACCTTCCAAGCGCCCCCGTGGTGCCCGTCGCCCCCGCCGGCCTTCTTGCGCTTGATGATCGTGACGCCCTGATCGCCCGGTTTGGCCATGGCGATGCTCCCCATGCAATTTCACTCACCCGAGCGCCAATCTGCCCCCCATTCGTTACCGAGCTGTTCCCCTTCCACGCCATTAACCTTTTGCAAACGCTAAAATTTCCGCGTTAAGCACTTCGCAAGCTCCGCAATGGAACATGGCCGCCGATCAGTTGGAGAACGGCGATTCATGACCCAGACCGAGAGCGTGCTCCGAAAGAAGCTTGGCGGCCGCCGCGTCGGCCGCGCGCCCGTCAAGGGCGTCGAGATCATCGGCGAAAACTTCGCCAAGCTTCTGGACGAAAGAATGCGCCACCTGCTGCGCACCATCGTCGGCGGCATCCTTCTGGAGGCCGAAATCCTCAAGATGCAGCAGGTGCTCGAGGAAATCGCCGTGCCCGCGATGATCGGCATCCTGCCGGTGCGCGGCTCGAAGAATTCGGCGCTGGTCAACCTTTCGGGCGACCTCGTCTACCACGTCGTGGATCTGCGCATGGGCGGCGACCCGGAAGATGCGCCGATTCCCACAGCGCGCTCGATCACCGCCATCGATTCGGCGCTCTGCGAGGACTTCGTCGTCGCGATGATCGAGGCCTTCGAGTCGGCGCTGGAGCTCCACCTGGGCGCCGGCGTGAAGGGCAAGATGTCCTTCAGCCATTTCGAGCAGCACGTCACCATGGTGCGAATCGCGCCCGAGCATTCGGACGTTCTGCGTCTGCGGCTCAGCCTCGACATCGGAGAAGCGGCCCGCAGCGGCGAATTCGATCTGGTCCTGCCCCTTTCCGTCCTCGACGCCTACAAGGCGTCCGCCCAACCCGAAGCCGCGCTTGAAGAGCCCGACAAGGCCGACCTGTGGTCCGAGCACATGGCGCGGGCGGCCGCCCAGGCGCCGGTGCGCGTGCGCAGCGTGCTCAAGCGCCTGCGGCTGACGGTCGGCCAGATCGAGGATCTCGCCCCGGGCGTCGTCATCCCCTTGGACGAGAAATGCCGCGAGGATGTCGAGCTCGCCTTCGAAAGCGACGGCAAGCAGCTGGCGCGCGGTCGGCTCGGGGCCGCCGACGGACGAAAGGCCGTGAAGCTGACCGTCCCGCCCGACCCCGTCCTGCAGTCAAGGCTGCGCGAACTGATCGAAGTCAGCGGACCGATGCAATGAGCCAGGAAACGTCGATGCCGGAGCCGCTCCGGCTGCCCCCGAAATCCCGCCTGCCCGAAGCCGAGGAGCTTCTGGCGCAGCTGCGCCCGCGCGCCGCGGACCCCGAGCTGGCGATCGACGCCAGCGCCGTCGAGGAGATCGCCGCTTCCAGCGTCGTCGTCCTCGTCGCCGCGATTCGCGAGCGGGAGAAGGCCGGGCTGACCACCGCGGTCGCTCAGCCCAGCCCCGCCTTCGTCGATGCATTTTCCGACCTGGGGTTCTTTCAGGACCTGATGAAGCTGGAGTTTCGCCAATGAGCCTCGTTCTCGCCGTCGATGACACCCGCGCCCTGCGCAACATGCTCGTGGACTGCCTGCGCAGCGGCGGGCACGACGTGATCGAAGCCTCGGACGGCGTCGAGGCGCTCGAGCAGCTGCGCGCCCACAAGCCGGACATCGTGATCACCGACCTCAACATGCCCCGCATGAACGGCCTCGACTTCATCGAGGCCGCCCGCCGAGAGCCCGAGGGACGCGGCCTGCCCATGCTGCTGCTGACGACCGAAACGGCGCAGGAGCTCAAGGATCGCGCGCGCCAGGTCAAGGCGACGGGCTGGATCGCCAAACCGTTCGATCCCGATGAGATCCTTTCTCTGGTCGCGCGCCTCGCCTGAACGATAGGAGCCGCCCATGGAAGAAGACGAGGACTACGAAGCCCTGTTCTTCGCCGAATGCGCGGATCTGCTCGGCGATCTTCAGGAGCAGCTCGACCGCATCGCCGACGGCGACGAGGATCCCGAGACGATCAACGCCGCGTTCCGGGCGGTTCATTCGGTCAAGGGAGGGGCCGCCGCCTTCGGCTTCACCGACCTGATCGGCTTCGCCCATATCTTCGAGACCGTGATGGACGGGATCCGCTCGGGGCGGCTGGAAGCCACGCCGGACCTCGCCATGATCCTGGTCCGCGCCGGAGACGCGATGGCCCATCTCGTCGAGCTCGCCAGCCAGGGCGGCGGCGAACCGGAGGCGATCGTGCCGCGCGTCAAGGCGGAACTGGAAGAGGTCGCCGCGCAGCTCGGCGCCGAGGCCGCGCCGAAGCCGCAGCCGGAACCCGAGCCGGCGGCCGAATCCGCGTCCCAGATGGGCGAGGCCGCCTCGCGCGAGATCCGCATCCGCTTCGCCCCCGGCCCTGATTTCTTCGCCCGAGGGCACGATCCGTTGCGGATCTTCCGCGCCGCTCGAGAGCTCGGACTGATGTCCGCAGAGGTCGAAGGCGAGGCGCCCCCCCTGAGCGATCTGAGCTTCGAAGCCTGCCCGTTCGTCTGGACGCTGACTTTCGACACCGACCGCCCCGACGCCGAAATCGACGCGTTCTTCGATGTCTGCGCCGATGCGGCCAGCATCGAGCGTCTGGACGGCGAGACGCCGACCGACCCGCCGGCGCCGACCGAGCCCGCCGCCAGGAAGCAACCGACGCCGCAACCCGCCGCCTCCGCAAAGAAGAGCGGCGGCGGCGTCGCGCGCTCCTTGCGGGTGGACCTGGCGCGGGTGGACAAGCTCGTCAATCTCGTCGGCGAGATCGTCATCACGCAGGCCGTCCTGGCTCAGAAGCTGGCCGAAATCGACGGCGCCATGACGCTGGAGGCCGGCCACTCGCTCGAGGCTCTCAATCGTCAGACGCGCGAGCTTCAGGAAAGCGTGATGACGATCCGGGCGCAGCCGGTGAAAAGCGTTTTCAGCCGGATGCCGCGCATCGTCCGCGACCTGTCGGAAACCTTGGGCAAGAGGGCGCGGCTGGTCATCTCGGGCGAGAACACCGAGGTCGACACAACGGTCATCGAGGAGCTTACCGAGCCCCTCACGCACATGCTGCGCAACTCGATGGATCATGGGCTTGAAAGCGCAGAAGAACGACGCGCCGCCGGCAAGCCCGAGGAAGGGGTCATTCACCTTTCGGCCGAACACCGGGGCGAACGAGTGATCATCCAGATCACCGATGACGGCCGCGGGATCGACCGGGACCGCGTTCTCGCCAAGGCGATGGAGCGCGGTCTGGTCGGTCCGGGCGAATCCCTGACCCCCGAGGAAATCGACGCCTTGATCTTCCACCCCGGCTTCTCGACGTCCGAGAAGGTGTCGTCGGTGTCCGGCCGCGGCGTCGGCATGGACGTGGTGAAAAAGAAGATCCAGTCACTCGGCGGACGCTGCACCGTGCGCAGCGAGCCGGGCAAGGGAACCGAATTCACGATCACGCTGCCGCTCACCCTGGCCGTGCTCGACGGCATGACCATCCGCGTGGGCTCCGAACGCTTCGTGCTGCCGCTTTCGAGCGTGATCGAGGCGGTCAGGCTCGAGGACTGCGACGTTCGCGAGATGCATGACGGCTCGCGCATGATCGGCGTGCGAGGCGCGTATCTGCGGCTGATCTCGCTGCGCAAGACGCTTGGCCTGCCTCCGGCGGACGCGCCCGAGACGATGGCCGTCGTCGCCGACACCGAAACGGACGGACATGTGGCGCTGCTCGTCGACGAGCTGATCGGCCAGCGTCACGTGGTCCTCAAGAGCCTCGAGACGAACTTCAAACGCATCGACGGCGTTTCCGGCGCCACGATACTTGGCGATGGCAGGGTCGCTCTGATCCTCGACGTGCCCTCGCTGGCAAGCCTGGGCCTTCCCCGCAGAACCATGCAACAGGAGACGGTGCATTGACCAGGACCGACAGCGCCGCTGCGCCCGAAGCGGACGCCCCGCGCAGCGGGCAGAAGCAATATGTGACCTTCATGGTCGGCGACCGCACCTATGGCGTCGACATCGTCAGCGTCCGCGAAATCAAGCAATGGACGCCCGCGACGATGCTGCCCAACCAGCCTGCCTACACGCGCGGCGTGCTCAACCTGCGCGGCACCATCGTGCCCGTGCATGACCTGCGCGCGCGTTTCGGCGGCCCGCTGACCGAAGCGACCGATACGCATGTGGTCGTGATCGTATGGATCGGCCAGCAGACCATCGGAATTCTTGTCGACGCGGTCTCCGACATCATCACCGTAAGCCCCGACGACGTCCGCCCCGTCCCCGCCGGCGTCGGCGGCGCCGACGAGAAGGCCATCTCCGGGCTTGTGAACACCGAAGCGGGGCTCGTCTCGCTGCTGGATCTCGAAGGCCTGTTCGCGGCGAACAGCGAGAACGCCGCCTGATCTGGGCACGTGAAAGAGGCAAGGACATGATCGCAAGACTCCCGCGCCTGGGCCGCCTGAACGTTACGACCAAGATGACCGCCGCGACGGCCGGCGCGGCATTGCTGTGCAGCCTTCTGGTCGGCGCGGTCGCCGTGGTCTCGACCAAACGCAATGCCGAGCAGGAGCTGAAGGAGAACATCGTCGCCACGGCCAAGCGCAGCCGCACGCAGATCAAGCGCGAGGCCGCGGCCGTGGACAAGGATCTGGCTTTCCTTGCCTCGAGCCCGTTCGGCGGATCGGCTTTCCAGGAGCTTTACTCGGCCCACCTGCAGCAGCCCGGCGGGCCCGAGGCGCTGCGCGCCGCGGCGAAGGGCCAGGGGATGGACGGAATTTCCCCCTACGCCATCGCATATGGTCGGTTCATCGACACGCTCAAGTCCTTCGCCGACTCTGGCGGGTATCAGGATCTCCTCTTCGTATCCAAGGAGGGGCGCATCTTCTTCTCGACCGGAGCGCGCAAGGATCTGGGCGCCAGCCTTTCCGCGCCCGAATACGCTTCGTCGCCGCTTGCAAGCCTGCTGAACGATCTCGGCGGCTCGGGACGCGGCGGCGAAATCCGCTTCTCGGAATACGGCGCCTACCCTGCCGGCCCGCGCGAGGCCGGCTTCGCCGCGATCTCGGTCAATGGTCCGAAGAACAGCTTCGGCGGCGCCATCGTGCTGCGTCTTTCGAAGGAGAATCTGAATTCGCTCGTCAAGGCGCAGTCCGACGTTCTGACCGGCGTTCAGGTCATCCTGCGCAACGCCGACGGCGAGTATCTGACCCGCGCTCCCTCGGGCAAGCCCACCGTTCCCGAAGAAGCGCTCGCGCAGATGCTCGAAGAGGCCCGCTCGGGGGAGATTCCGGCCAGGATCGTCAGCATGTCCGACGGAAGCAGCGCGGCCGTCGCCATCGCCGCGGCAAGTCATCGCGGGCTGAGCTGGTTCGTGCAGACGACGCAACCTTTGGACAAGGCTCTGGCGGCAACCCGACAGAACATCATCGACATGACCATGGCGATGGCGCCGGCGCTGGTCTTGGTCGCCCTGCTTGGCTGGCTGGGCGCGCGCGGATTTTCCCGTCCGATCAGGGGCATCGCGGCGGCGGTCTCGCGCCTTGCGGAAGGCGAGGACGTCGTGCCCCCGGGGCTCCAGCGCTCCGACGAGCTTGGCGACCTTGCTCGGTCGCTTCACGTGATCCACGAGAAATCCCAGGAAACCCAGCGCCTCGTCTCCGCCATTGACGCCAGCGATTCGCTGGTGACCATCGCCGACGCGGACTTCAACATCATCTTCGCCAACCAGTCGTTCATCTCGATGCTGGAGAAATGCGAAGACGAGCTGAAAAAGCGCATTCCCGACTTCGAGGCGCGCTCGATCGTCGGCCGCAACATCGACATCTTCCATCGCGACGCCGTCGCCATTCGCAAGCGGCTGAGCGCCCTCGAAGGATCCTTCAAGGGAAAATTCCGTCTCGGCGAACGATCGCTGGCCTTCGCCGTCACCCCCGTCAAGGACCGCAACGGGGTTCCGCTCGGCTATTCGCTCGACTGGAAGGATCTGACCGACGTCGAGGCCATGGAACGGCAGGTCGCGACGGTCATCGACGCCGTGTCGCGCGGCGACTTCTCGCGGCGGGTCAATCTGGCGAAGGCCGATGGTTACATGAAGGATGCGGCCGTCGGCATCAACCGCATCTGCGAAACCACGCAGGCATTCTTCACGGACCTCGAGCGCGTGCTGAAGGCGAACGCCTCGGGCCGCCTGGTCGAGCGCATGCCCGAAACCGGCCAGGGCGCGTTCCTCGAGCTGGCAGCCGCCGTGAACCGGATGAACGAAAAGTTCGCCGAAACCGTGCAGAACATCATGCGCAGCGCCACCGGAATGGGCGAAGGCATGCGCAAGATCGCCGAAGACGCGGCGGCTCTGTCGAGCAGAACCGAATCGCAGGCGGCGTCGCTCGAGGAAACCGCCGCCACGATGGAAGAAATGACCGCCAACGTGAAGGCCAATGCGGACAACGCCCGACAGGCGACCGAACTGGCGCGCGGCGCGGCGGAAAGGGCCGAGAGCGGCAAGCAGATCATGGAGCGCGCGGTCGACGCCATGTCGCGCATCGAAAGCAGCTCGGCCAAGATTTCGGACATCATCAGCGTCATCGAGGCGATCGCCTTCCAGACCAACCTGCTTGCGCTCAACGCCGCGGTCGAGGCCGCCCGCGCCGGCGAAGCGGGCAAGGGCTTCGCCGTGGTCGCGGCCGAGGTCCGAACCCTGGCCCAGCGATCCAGCAAGGCGGCCAAGGACATTACTGCTCTGATCCATGACAGCTCGACCCATGTCGACGAGGGCGTCTCGCTGGTCAAGCAAACCGGCGCAGCGCTGAGCGAAATCGTCGCGTCCATCGCGCGCGTCGCGGAAACGATCGATGACATCTCCACCGCGAGCGAAGAGCAATCCACCGGCGTCCAGGAAATCTCGAGCGCGGTCGCGCATATCGACGAGATGACGCAGAAGAACGCCGCCATGGCCGAGGAAAGCGCGAAATCGGCCCGCGCGCTGCAGAACGAAACCGAATGGCTGCTTGACCTGGTGAGCTTCTTCCAGACCGTCGCCCAGCCTGGCGGCACGCGCTCGCCCAAACCTGCCAAGCCCGAGCGCATCGCGGCCGCGCCCGCGGCCAAGGCGACGCCCGGCGCAGGCGGGGCGGCGGCGGCGGACCTTGCGGTCGTCGACGACGAAGACTGGTCGGAGTTCTGAGCATGACGGCGCTGCATGCGCAACGCCGCGAGCGCACATGCGCTCATGACGCAAGGATCTCCGAAGAGGACTTCCGGCGGGCGGCCGCGCTTCTGCGCCAGCTCGCGGGCATCGTCCTGGCGCCGCACAAGATCAGCCTGGTGCAGTCGCGACTGGCGCGGCGCCTCAAAGCCCTCGGACTCGACAACTTCAAGGAGTATCTCGACCTTGTCTCCGGGCCGGACGGCGTCGATGAGCGCACCGAATTCGTCAACGCGCTGACGACGAACCTGACGTCGTTCTTCCGCGAAAGGCACCATTTCGAGCATCTGGCCTCGGAGCTTCTGCAGAATGTCCTAAGGAAACGCCCGCCCAGGGTGCGCCTTTGGTCGGCGGGATGCTCGAACGGGGCCGAGGCCTACTCCATCGCCATGACGATGCTCCCGGCGCTGGAGGCCGGTCTCGACGTGAAGATCCTGGCCACGGACATCGACACGCGCGTTCTGGGCCGCGCGAAGCGCGCGATCTATGCCGCCGACCAGGTCGAGGAGGCGCCCCCGGCTCTGCGCTCGAAATGCATGCGCAGCGTCGGCCCGGGCGAGGTCGAGATCATCGGCCCTGCCCGCAACGCCATACGTTTCCGGCAGCTTAATCTTTTCGCGCAGTGGCCCATGCAGGGCGCTTTCGACGCGATCTTCTGCCGCAATGTTCTGATCTACTTCGACGCGGAAGACAAAGCGCGGCTTGTCGACCGCTTCGCGCACAAGCTGGCTCCCGGCGGCTTTCTCTATCTGGGACACTCGGAAGCCTTGATGTCCGATCATCCCATGCTCGAGCCGGTCGGCCGAACCATCTACCGGAGGCGCGCATGAAAGCGATGGCTCTCACCGACCAGGCGGCGCATTTCGACCCAAGACTCAACGCCAAGGTCGTCAGCGTCCTGCCCGGAAACTATCATGTCATCGATGGCGACGCCGCCATCTCGACCCTGCTCGGATCCTGCGTCGCCGCCTGCATCCGCGATCGCGACGCCGGCATCGGCGGACTGAATCACTTCATCCTTCCCGCATCCGAGGCGGCGGGCGATCTGCGCTCGGCGCGCTACGGCGTCTTCGCCATGGAGCTTCTGATCAACGAGATCCTGCGCCGCGGCGGAAGGAAGGATCGGCTCGAGGCGAAGATCTTCGGCGGCGCCCGCGTCGTCGACTCGGGCAAGGACGACACGGTCGGGGATCGCAACGGCCGTTTCGTCAAGGCATATCTGAGCACCGAGGGGATTCCCGTTCTGGCCGAAGATCTTGGCGGCGAGCGGCCGCGCCGCGTGTTCTTCTTCCCTTCGACCGGACGCGTTCTTGTTCAACGTCTGGCGCGATCGGCGGCGATGGACGAAAGCGCCGTCGCGCGGCGTGCGATCGAAGAGCGCGTCAGCGCCCGACGCGCCGGCGGAATCGAGCTGTTCGAATGAGCGCCCGGTCGATCTCCCCCCGGCCGCGCGTCCTGATCGTGGACGACAGCGCCCTCATGCGCGCGCTTCTGAAGCGAATGCTCGCAGCGGACGGCGACATCGACGTCGTCGGCGCGGCATGCGACGCGGAAGAAGCCCGAGCGCTCATCCCCAAGCTTTCTCCGGACGTCATAACGCTGGACGTCGAGCTTCCGGGCATGAACGGCATCACCTTTCTCGAACGCCTGATGCGATCGCGGCCGATGCCCGTGATCATCGTGTCGTCGCATACCGTCAGCGGGGCGAGCGCCACGATTCAGGCGCTCCAGGCCGGGGCGCTGGACGTCGTCGCGAAACCTGCCCGACGCAGCGACATGGAGGGCTTTGCGAGCGCGCTGCGCGACAAGGTCCGGGGCGCTCGCCATGCCCGGCTCCCCGGGTTCCGGCCCGCGCCCTCGACGCCTAGCGCGATTCGCCCGACGGCGTCGGCGCATGGGCGACGTCTCATCGCCATCGGCGCATCGACGGGCGGCGTGGGGGCCATCTCTTCGGTGCTGGCGCAACTGCCCGCCGACATGCCGCCGATCGTGATCACGCAGCACATGCCGCCGGGCTACCTGGAACGCCTCGCCCATCGTCTGGCGCACCAGCTTTCGCGCGACGTCGCGCCTGCGGAAGAGGGCGAGGTCCTTGCGCCGGGCATGATTCGCCTTGCGCCGAGCGACCGACATCTGACCGTGTCCGGCCGCGCCCCGCACTACAGGGTTCGGCTTTCCGATGGGCCGCCGGTCAGCGGGCACCGTCCCTCCGTTGACGTTCTATTCAACTCTGTCGCGCAAAGTGCAGGCAGCGACGCGCTGGGCGTGCTGATGACGGGAATGGGGCGCGACGGCGCGGCGGGCCTGAAGGCCATGCGGGACGCGGGGGCCTACTGCATCGGGCAAAGCCGCGACAGCTGCGTGGTTTACGGCATGCCGCGCGCCGCGGCCGAGCTGGGCGCGGTGGATGAGGAGATCGACCTGGATGAGATAGCGCAGAAGATCGTTTCCGTCGTCACGCTTCCTCTCATTTCTCAAGCCGCGAAGTAGGAGAAACACATGCCTGCCGCCAAGACGCTCAAGGTTCTTGTCGTCGACGACCAGCAAACGATGCGCGGGCTTGCGCGCCAGTGCCTGAAAAAGCTTGGCGTCATCGACGTTTCGTTGGCGGCGTCAGGCGATGCGGCGCTTCAGATGATGGGCTCGAAGATGTTCGACATCGTCATCTCGGACCTGAACATGCCGGGTCTGAGCGGCGTCGAGCTGGCGCAGAAGATCAAGGCGCATCCGGTGTTCAACCGCATACCGGTCTTTCTGGCCACGTCGGACGCCTACCGGGATCAGGCGGTCGAGGGCGTGGTCGACCATTTCGTGGCCAAGCCTTTCAGCGTCGCCGACATGCGCGAGGCCATGGAGGCGCATCTGGGGCCGCTCACCTGACGTGGCCGGCTGGGGGAACGATCTCGACCGAAAACGCCGCGACCGCGCCCGATCGGTTGGCGAGCGGGGCCGAGACGACGAAAGGCGGGCCTTCGGCGGCCCTGCGATCGCGCAGCGACGCCGGCCGCGGGCCGCGCCCCTCCCACACCAGCACCTGGCGCCCGGCGGGCTCGGGCTGGCCCGGCCACGGCGCCTCGGCGGCCCGAACGTCCAACCCTCGGCGTTGCAGGGCGAGCGCAAGGTTGGCGCCGTCGACATGGCGCGCGCCGACGATGACCGCGCCCTCGACGTCGGCGCGCCCGGCGATCTGCGCCGCGAGGGCGTCGTATGGATATGCCAGACGGTGCGCGGAGAACGTCGTCACGCCCGCGACGCCGACAAGCGCCATGACGTAGGCGAACGCCGCCAGGCACGCCAGGGCGCGCAGCCGAGGCGCTTCAAGGGGCCGCGCCGCCGCCAGCCACACCGGCAACGCGGCGAGCGCGGGCGTGAGGTAGCGCTCGCGCACCCGGTGCATGTCGCCCGCAAGAACGATCGCCGCGAAGACGGCCAGGGACGCAAGCATGGTCCGGCCCAGCGCCTGCACATAGGCGTCCGCGCGCCGATCGGGAAATGCGGGCGCGGGCGCGGCGCCCCGCCGCGCCAGCCACCACACGATCAGGGCGGGCCCCGCCCATGCCGCGCCCGCCTGCAGCAGGGACAGGAACCCGTCCAGCCCGATCCCGGGAAGATCGAGACCGCTGGTCGCGCCCTCGGTCGAGAACAGCTTGGACATGCGCGCCGTGGTCTGGCGCATCTGAAGCGAAGCCGCGATCAGGGACGGCCCCGCCAGAAACGCAAAGAGCGCGGCGCTGATCGCGACGCGGCGATCGGCGATGATCCCTCGCGTCTCGCGCCCCATCCACAGCGCCGCCAGGTAAGGCCCCAGGAACAGCGCGAAACTGTATTTGGACATTGCGCCAAGGGCCATGGCGGCGCCGAACCAGAGCCAAAGGCGCGGATGTCGGCGCTCTGGCGGGCTCAGGGCCAGAAGCGCGCCCGCATGCACGACCGCCGCGGCCGAGGCCAGGACCAGCACCGAATGGGTCAGCGTCAAGGCCGACATCCACACGATCTGCGGCAGGAAGGCGGAGGCGGCCAGCGCGCCCAGGGCCGCGCGCGAGCCGCCAAGCCTGCGCGCCGCGTCCCATGTCAGCAGGTGAAAGGCGGCGAGCAGCGGAAACTTGACCGCCGCCGCGGCCGGCGCCCAAGCCCCGCCCGTCAGCGCCAGCGCAACGTGCATCAACCAGTTGTAGAGCGGCGGGTGCGAGTTGCCGTAAGCCAGCCGAAGGTCGGTCTGCCCGACGAAATGCGCCTCGTCGACCTCCAGATGGGGCGACAGCCACAGCCGCAGCGCCGCGAGCGTCGCGACATAGGCCAAGACAAGCCACGGCCCGCGGCGGGCCCATCGGTCGATCCAGTCGGGTCGTTGGGTGGTCATGGCGCGCTCCTGCCCCGTCCGCGGCACAGCTAAGGCCCGCGCGCGGCGCTGGCAAGGCCGGGCTTTCCGCCGCCGCGCGGCGCGCTACAATGCGCCGTCAGCCTGGGAGCCGCCATGAGGTCTCGCGCCGCAACAGTTCTGAGCCTGTGCCTCGCCGCGGCCGCGGCGGCGCAGCCGCGCGCGACCTCGCCCGACGAGTTCCGCGCATTCGCCGAAGGCCGCACGCTGCGCTTCGCCGCGGCGGAGGATCCCGCGCGCATCGTGGGAGCCGAGCAATATCTGCCGGGCGGGCGGGTCATCTGGCAGGATGCGGCCGGCCGCTGCGTTCGCGGCGCCTGGCGGGCGCGCGGCCAGGCGGCGTGCTTCACCTATGCCGATGCGCCCGATCGCGAGCTGTGCTGGCGCTTTGCGCGCGACGAACAGGGCCTTCTGGCCACGCTGGAGGGCGACGACGCGGCCATTCTGCGGGTCGTCGGCGCCTCGTCGCGCCCGCTGTCCTGCGCGCCCTCGGGCGCCGGCGTCTGAGGCGCGCTTTCGCGCTGGCCGGGCGCGTCGGGCGGCGCTAGTCTGCGCGCCATGTCAGACCTGTTCGAAGCCCCGACCGCGCGCGCGAATCTGCCCGAGCTCTCGGTTTCCGAGCTGTCCGCCGCGGTCAAGAAGACCATCGAAAGCGGCTTTGGCCATGTGCGCGTGCGCGGCGAGGTGGGGCGCGTGTCGCGCCCGCGCTCGGGTCATGTCTATCTGGACCTGAAGGACGAATCCGCGGTCCTCGCGACCGTGATCTGGCGCGGGGTCGCGGCGCGCCTGTCGATCCAGCCGCAGGAGGGGGACGAGGTGGTGGTCACCGGCCGCCTGACCACCTTTCCGGGGGCCTCGCGCTATCAGCTGGTGGTCGAGGACATGGCCTATGCCGGCGAGGGCGCGCTGCTGGCCAAGCTCGAGCGGCTGAAGAAGGCGCTGGCCGCCGAGGGCCTGTTCGACGCCGCGCGCAAGAAGCCCCTGCCCTATCTGCCCGAGGTGATCGGCGTGATCACCTCGCCTTCGGGGGCGGTGATCCGCGACATCCTGCATCGCCTGCGCGACCGCTTCCCGCGCCGCGTGCTGCTGTGGCCCGTCGCGGTCCAGGGCCAGGGCTGCGCCGAGCAGGTCGCCCACGCCATCCGCGGCTTCAACGCCCTGCCTCCCGACGGGCCCGTTCCCCGCCCCGACGTGCTGATCGTGGCGCGCGGCGGCGGCTCGATCGAGGATCTTTGGGGCTTCAACGAAGAGATCGTCGCCCGCGCGGCCGCCGAAAGCCGCATCCCGCTGATTTCGGCCGTCGGGCACGAGACCGACACGACGCTGATCGACTTCGCCGCAGACCGGCGCGCGCCGACCCCGACGGCCGCGGCGGAAATGGCCGTGCCCGTGCGCGCCGAACTGCTGGCCGCCCTGGCCGGGCTGGAGGAGCGGCGCCTGCGCGCCATGAACCGCCGGCTCGAGGAAAGCGCCCGGCGCCTGCGCGACCTGGCGCGCGCGCTGCCCCGGCCCGAGCAGCTCATGGCCGAGCGCGCGCAGCGGCTCGACATGCTGGCCGCGCGCCTGCCGCGCGCGCTCATCGCCTTCGCCCATGCCAAGCGCGGCGAGATGGCGCGCGGCGCGGCGGCGCGCTTCGGCCCGGCCCTGCTGGCCGGCGCCGCGCGCGAGCGCCGGCGCGCGCTGCAGGCTCTTGACGGGCGGCGCGCCCCCGCCATGCGGCGCCTTCTGCGCGACGCCGCGCGGCGGCTGGACGAGCTGTCGGCGCGCGCGCGTCCCGAGCGGCTGAGCCCGCGCCTGGCGCGCGAGAGGCGGATGCTGGCCGACCTGTCGCGGCGGCTCGACCGCGCGGCGGACGCGCTGACGCAAAGGCCGCGCGACCGGCTGGACAAGGCCGCGCGGCTGCTCGAAAGCTATTCCTACAAGGGCACGCTGGCGCGCGGCTTCGCCGTGATCCGCGACGAAGACGGCGCGCCCGTCACCTCGGCGGCGGCGCTGCGCGCGGGCATGCGCGTGGCGATCGAGCTGCACGACGGCGCGCGCCCCGCCCGCATCGAGGGCGACGCGCCCCAGCCCCGCCCGGCCCCGCGCCGCGCCGCCGCGCCCGATGGCGGGCAGGGCTCGCTGTTCTGACAACTCGCATCCGGGAATTCGCAAGGGAGGAGCCGCATGTCGCAGAAACCGGGCTACTGGATCGCCCATGTCCACGTCACCGATCCCGAAAGCTATGCGCGCTATGTCGAGGGCGCGCGCGCGGCCTTCGAGAAATACGGCGCCGAGTTCCTGGCCCGCGGCGGCCGCCATGCCGAGCTCGAAGGCGCCCAGGGGCGCGAGCGTCACGTCGTGATCCGCTTCGCCAGCTATCAGCAGGCGCTGGACTGCTACGGCTCGCCCGAATACCAGGCCGCGCGCAAGCATCGCGAGAACGCCGGAGAAGCCACGCTGACCATCGTCGAGGGTCTCTGACCCCGGCGCCCGGCGCGTTTGCGGTTCCAATCCGGCGTCGAAAGCGGTAAACCGCGCCGTCGTCCGCCCTGCGCCGCGGGGCCGGGCGGCGAAACGTCATTTTCAGGAGTCCCAAGGAGATGGGTTACAGGGTCGTCGTCGCAGGCGCCACGGGCAATGTGGGCCGCGAAATGCTGAACATCCTCGCCGAGCGCGAGTTCCCCGTCGACGAGATCGCCGCGCTCGCCTCGCGCAAATCGACCGGCGTCGAATGCAGCTTCGGCGACAAGACCGTGACCGTCCGCGACATCGACGCTTTCGACTTCGCCGGCTGGGACATCGCCCTGTTCGCCATCGGCTCGGAGGCGACGAAGAAATACGCCCCGCGCGCCGCGGCCGCCGGCTGCGTGGTGATCGACAACTCGTCGCTCTACCGCTACGACCCGGACGTGCCGCTGATCGTGCCCGAGGTGAACCCCGACGCGATCGAGGGCTACGCGAAGAAGAACATCATCGCCAACCCCAACTGCTCGACCGCGCAGCTGGTGGTCGCGCTCAAGCCGCTGCACGACCGCGCGCGCATCAAGCGGGTGGTGGTCTCGACCTACCAGTCGGTGTCGGGCTCGGGCAAGGAGGCGATGGACGAGCTGTGGAACCAGACCAAGGGCATCTACGTGCCCGGCCAGGAGGTCGCGCCCAAGGTCTATCCCAAGCAGATCGCCTTCAACGTCATCCCGCACATCGACGTGTTCATGGAGGACGGGCAGACGAAGGAAGAGTGGAAGATGACGGTCGAGACGAAAAAGATCCTCGACCCGTCCATCAAGCTGACCGCGACCTGCGTGCGCGTGCCGGTGTTCGTCGGCCATTCCGAGGCCGTGAACATCGAGTTCGAGGACCATCTGGACGAGGAGGAGGCGCGCGAGATCCTGCGCGAGGCGCCCGGCGTCCTGGTCGTGGACAAGCGCGAGCCCGGCGGCTACGTCACGCCGGTCGACTGCGTGGGCGACTACGCCACCTTCGTCAGCCGCATCCGGCAGGATCCGACCATCGACAACGGCCTGAACCTGTGGTGCGTTTCGGACAACCTGCGCAAGGGCGCGGCGCTCAACGCGGTGCAGATCGCCGAGCTTCTGGGCCGCCGCGTGCTCAAGAAGGGCTGACCGGGGCGGGCGCGGGGCCTGCCCGCGCCTCCCACGCCAGCGCGCTGCCCACGATCCTGTCCAGGTCGTCGTTTCGCGGCCGCCAGCCAAGCGTCGCGCGCACCCGATCGGCGCGCGCGACGACCTGCGCCAGGTCGCCCGGCCGGCGCGGGCCGATCCGCACCGGCACGCGCCGGCCGGCCGCGCGCTCGACCGCGCCGATGACCTCGCGCACGGACGCGCCCTTTCCGTAGCCGCAGTTGAGAACCGCCGTCGCGCCCCCCTCGCGCAGGCGGCGCAGCATCAGGGCGTGGATCTCGATCAGGTCCTGCACATGGATGTAGTCGCGCACGCCGGTGCCGTCCGGGGTGGGCCAGTCGTCGCCATGGATGGTCAGGGCCGCGCGCCGGCCGCATGCGGCCTCGCATGCCGCCTTGATCAGATGCGTCGCGCGCGGCGTCGACTGCCCCGCGCGCCCGGCCGCATCGGCGCCCGCGACGTTGAAATAGCGCAGCACGCCCGCGCGCAGGATGCCGGCCGCGGCGGCGTCGCGGATCATGCGCTCGACCATCAGCTTGGACGCGCCATAGGGCGTGACGGGGCCAAGGGGCGCGTCCTCGTCCACGGGCCGGTCGCTGGGCGCATAGACGGCCGCCGTCGATGAAAAGACCAGCCGCTCGACGCCGCATTCCTCCATCACGCTCAGCAGCGTCAGCGCGGCGGCGGCGTTGTTGCGGTAATAGGCCAGCGGCTGCGCGACCGATTCGGGCACGACCGTCGAGCCCGCGAAGTGCACGACCTCGTCGATGCCGTAGCGGCGGATCAGCCAACGCAGCAGATCCGCGTCGCCGACATCGCCCTCGATGAAGGCGGCCCGCGCCGGGATCAGCGCCCGCACGCCCGTGGACAGGTTGTCCAGGATCACGGTCCGCTCGCCCCGATCCAGCAGCGCCAGCGCCATGTGGCTGCCGATGTAGCCCGCGCCTCCGGTGATCAGCGTCGTCATGCCGCTTCTCCCCATTTTCGCGCCGCGGGGGGCGATTTCTTGGGCGATACCGCCAATTGGGGCTGCAACGGCGCTCTGATAACGTCCGCGGCGACGGCCGCCGAGCCGCCCCCCATTGCTGGAGCCCGCCCATGCCCGCCCTTCGCCTGTCCGACGACGTTCTGATGATCGGCCACAGCCTGATCGGCACGACGCTGCCGCTGATGCTGCGCGACCTGGTGGATGACGCGCCCTCGGGCGGGCGGATCGACGCGCAGATCATCAACGGCGCGCCGCTGAGCTGGCAGTGGGACCACTCGTCCGAGGCGCAGGGCGTGGACGGGCGCGCGGCGCTCGCCACCGGCGCCTACGAAGCCGTCGTGCTGACCGAGGCGGTGCCGCTGCAGAACCACCTGACCTGGTCCGACACCTACGGCTACGCCAAGCGCTTCTATGACCTCGCCGTCGGCGCCAATCCCGAGGCGCGGGTCTACATGTACGAGACCTGGCACGACATCCGCAGCGGAACGGGCGTGGACGTGCCCTATGACGAGGGCGATTCCGTGCCTTGGCGCGAGCGCCTTGCGCAGGACCTGCCCAAGTGGCAGGGGATCGTGGAATACGTGAACGCCAACCGCGCCCCCGGTCAGCCCGAGATGCAGCTGATCCCGGCCGGGCAGGCCATGGCGCGGATGCATGACGCCATCGCCGCGGGGCAGGTTCCGGGGCTGAACGACATCTCGGACCTGTTCGCCGACACGATCCATCTGAACGACCTTGGCAACTATTTCATGGCCATGGTGCATTACGCGGCGATCTACGGGCGCGATCCGGGCGATCTGCCCGAGGCGCTGCATGGCGACTGGGGCCAGGCCTTCGACGCGCCCTCGGCGGCGCTGGCGGACGTGATGCAGGACATCGCGTGGCAGACCGTGTCCGAGACCCTTGCGCTCGATCCCGCCGATCCCGCGCCGATCGATCCGACGCCGACCGACCCGACGCCGACGGACCCGGCGCCCAGCGATCCGACGCCCAGCGATCCGGCGCCGACCGATCCGGAACCGGCAGATCCCGTCCCGAACGATCCCGCGCCCGGCGATCCGGCCGAGGCCCGCTCGGGCCTGATCCGCATCGGCGCCGCGGGCGACGACCGGCTTGTGGGCGACGACGGCGCCGACATCCTGCGCGGCCGCGCCGGAAACGACGCGCTCGCCGGCCTTGGCGGCGATGATCGCCTTGCCGGCGGACGCGGCGCCGACTCGCTTGACGGCGGGGCGGGACACGACGCGCTGCGCGGCCGCGCGGGCGGCGACGTTCTGTTCGCTGGCGACGGCGACGACGTTCTGCGCGGCGGGCGCGGGCGGGACTCGCTCTCGGGCCAGGCGGGCGACGACGCGATCGCCGGCGGACGCGGCGACGACATCCTTGCCGGCGGCGCCGGGGCGGATGTGTTCGTCTTCGCCGCCGATTGGGGGCGCGACCGCGTTGCGGATTTCGTCCAGGGCCAGGACCGCCTCGATTTCTCGAACGCGGGCGTCGGGGCGGCGTCCGAGCTGACGATCCTCGACCATGCCGAAGGCGCGCTGATCGCCTGGGGCGAAGACAGCGTGCTTCTGGCCGGCATGCGCGCCGACGCCCTGAGCGCGAGCGACTTCATCTTCTGACCCGCGCCCGCGGGCGCAAGCGGCGCGCAAGGCGCTCAACGGCCGCGCGCCCAGTCTCCGGCGCCCGGCTGCGCCAGCGCCGACAGACGCACCGCCGCGCTGACCGCCGCGTAGACGCAAAAAGCCGTCGGCGCCTGCGCGAACAGCCGCAACGCGCCGCCGAGGCCAAGAGGGCTCTTGCCCTCGTTGCGCGCGGCGTCCGGCAGCCCGGCATGGATCTGCGCGACGCCCGCATCCTGCCGCCGGCGCACGCGCACCAGCGCGCCGAAGCCCTCGACCATCGGCCAAAGATAGGGCGCGTCCACCTCGACGCGCTCGTGCCGCGCGAACAGCACGCGCACGAAGGTGTCGTCCGAGATCACCGGCGGGAAGGCCAGCCAACGCCGCCGCCCGGCGGGATTGACCGCGAACAGCCCCGCCCCCACCGCTCCCGAACGCACGAAGGGCAGGCGTGTCCAGAGCTGCGCGTAGCGGCGCGTGACCCAGCTGCGCGCCGGCGCGACCTGGATGCGCCCCGTGGCGTAGCGGGGCTCGGGCGTGGCCAGGGCCGCGCACAGCTTGGCCATGAGGTCGGGCGCGCAGGTCACGTCCGCGTCCAGATAGATCCGCGCGCCGTCCGCCCCAAGCGCCGCCGCCGCGGCCTCGGCCTGGTTCAGGGCGTTCGGCTTGCCGCCCTCGGGCAGCTCCAGCACCAGCAGGCGCCAGCCCTTCGCCTGAAACGACTGCATCCGATCGCGGGCGCGCTGCGCGGTCGCGTCATTGCAGCCATTGGCGGCCACGACGACGACGCAGGGCGGCGCGCCCCGCTGCGCCAGGAGCGAGTCAAGGCAGGGGCCGATCCAGGCCTCTTCGTTGCAGGCCGGAATGATGACGGCGGGAACTCTCGCTTCAGTGCCTGAAGGCATGCGGACCTCCCTCGGCGGCGCGGTTGCGCAGGGCGTCCAGCGTCAGCCGCGGCAGCAGCATCGCGCAGTCCAGATAGCGCCGCCCGAGCCTGCGCGGCTGCAGCGCAAGGCGCCAAAGCCACTCGAGCGCCAGCGCCCGCATCGCCCTTGGCGCGCGCAGCTGCGCGCCGGCGATGAAATCCAGCCCCGCCCCGATCGACACGAACCCGCAGGCCGGCGCCCCCAGCCGCGCGCGGGCGGCGAGGATCTCCTGCTTCGGCGCGCCAAGGGCGACGAAGCAGATGCGCGCCCCCGAGGCCGCGATTCGCGCGATGGCTGCGTCGGCCTCGGGCCCTTCGGGATCGAAGCCGAAGGCCGGCGCTTCGAGATGCGCCACCCGCAGGCCGGGATTGGCGCGTTCAAGCCGGCGCGCCGCCGCGCTCAACGTCGATTCGGTCGCGCCGAACATCGCCACCCGGGCGCCGCGCGCGGCCGCCAGCGCGCAGATGGGCTCGATGAGCTCGGAGCCGGGCATCAGCTCGACCCCCCGCCCGGCCAGGCGAGAGAGCCACACCACCGGATTGCCGTCGGCGACGACGATGTCCTGCGCGGCGTAGGCGGCGCGAAATGCGCGCGAGCAGCGCAGCTTGGCCAGGTGATCGAGATTGAGCGTCGCCAGCGCAAAGCCCTGGCCGTCGTTCAGGCGGCCGTCGATCTCGGCGAAAAGCTGCCGGGAAGTGGCCACGTTGACGCCGATGCGCCTTTGCGCGGACCCGACGTCGAATGAAATCACATGCGTCATTTGTCCCCTCGGAAATGGAGGTGAAGACCTGGCTGCGAACGAACCGGGGACGCGGAAATGTGTGCGGGCGCGACCTCGCACGCGCCGTCGAAAGAGCGCGGTCGAGCCGGGATCGGCGTGTCTGGGGCGCGATCGGACTTACGCCCAAGGCCGGAGGCGCCTTTCTCCGCGCGGAGAAAGCCGACGACGCCGACCTGCCGGGATGCCATGCACAGGAGCCGCGAACAAAAAAGCGGCTACGCCAATGAAAATGACTGAAGATAACTATACATCATCGCGGGCGATTGAAAAGGCGGCAGTTCCGGGGAACCGCCGCCTTTCCGTTTTTCATCAATATCCTGAACGGAGATGGTCGATCAGACCAGAACGTTGATCCAGGCCAGGTCCGCCTCGCGCAGGCCGACGAGCTCGATGCTGTCGGTCAGCGTCGGGGTCAGAACCAGATCGCCGTCCGCCTGAAGGACGAAGGACGACAGGGCTTCGGCCCGATCCGCGAAGCCGTAGGCGGTCAGATCCAGGATGTCCTCGTGCGAGAAGTCCGTGATCTTGTCCTTTCCGTCGCCGGCCTCGAAGACGAACACGTCCGCCCCCTCGCCGCCGGTCAGGATGTCGCGGCCGTTGTTGCCGAACAGGATGTCGTCGCCGCGGCGTCCGTCGATCCGGTCGCGCCCGCCGGCGCCGTCGATGACGTCGCCGCCATGCGAACCGCTGAAGGTGTCGCCATAGGCGGTGCCGCGGATCTCGCCCACATCGACCAGCAGGCTCGAGAACATCTGCGACGCCTCGAGCGCCGTGTCGGCCAGCTGGAAGCCGCCCTTCATGGACAGGTTCGCGTGCGCGCTCCAGTAGCTGGCCTTGACGTCCACGCCGTTGACCTCGCGCGTGTAGCCGATCTGCCAGACCGTGTAGGTGGTGTGGGTGTTGTCCATCGACAGGCCCAGCTCCTGCCCGAGCTTCGAGCCGCCGCCGACCATCTGCACCTTCACGCCGCCCGTGGTCCCCGAGATGTTCACCTTCGCGGCGCCCTCGACGATCTGCCCGGGGACGCTCAGATCGACCACGGCCTCGGGAACGGTCGGCGCGCCCGATCCGCCGTCGGAGCCGCCGCTCGAGCCGGAGCCGCCCGTGGGCGCCGACCCGTCTCCCGAGCCGTCGCCCGAGCCGGCATCCGGCTGCGCGCCGCCGCCATCGGGCAGGTTGCCGGCCAGCAGGTCCTCGATCGAGATGCGCACGCCGTCAGAGAACTGCACGAACTCGACCTCGCTCAGGAAGTCCGAGCCGTCGGCGCCGGTGACGCGCACCCCGCCCCCCTCGGTCACGGCCGCGTAGTCGCGCGCCTGGCCCGAGAACACGGCCACGTCTTCGCCCTCGCCGCCGCTGATCCAGTCGGCGCCCTTGCCGCCGATCAGCACGTCGTCGCCTGCGCCGCCGACCAGAACGTCGTCGCCGTCGGCGCCGTCGAACACGTCGTCGCCGTCACGGCCGCGGAAGTCGTCCGCGCCCGCCGTGCCCACGATGCGCCCCGCATTGACCACGACGCCGCCGAAGGCCAGCGCCGCGTCCAGCGCGGTGTCAGCCAGCGGCGCGCCGCCCGGCGCGGCGACGTTTTCCTCGAGGCTGAAGTAGCCGGCGTCCACCGTCACGCCGTCGAAGGTGGCCTGGGCCCCATTCGCATGCAGGACATAGGCGCGGGCGCTGGCATCGGAAGCCAGGTTCAGCTCGCGTCCCAGCGTGGACCAGACGTTGACGGCGTTGACCTGGATGCCGTCCACGCCGTTCACCCGCACCGCGGCCGCGTCGGAGACGAAGGCGCCGGGAATGCTGATGTCGAGAATCGCCGCTTCGGCGCTCGGATCGGCCGGGTCCACGGCCGGCGGATCGGCCGGTTCCGGATCGGTCGGCGCAGGATCGGTCGGCGTCGGATCGCTGGGCGTCGGATCGCTGGGCGTCGGATCGCTGGGCGCCGGGTCGCTCGGCGCGGGATCGCTCGGCGCGGGGTCGGTCGGCGTCGGATCGATCGGCGCGGGATCGGCGGGATCGGCGGGATCGAGCGCAAGGGTCTCGGACACGGTCTGCCACGCGATGTCCTGCATCACGTCCGCCAGCGCCGCCGAGGGCGCGCCGAAGGCCTGGCCCCAGTCGCCATGCAGCGCCTCGGGCAGATCGCCCGGATCGCGCCCGTAGATCGCCGCGTAATGCACCATGGCCATGAAATAGTTGCCAAGGTCGTTCAGATGGATCGTGTCGGCGAACAGGTCCGAGATGTCGTTCAGCCCCGGAACCTGCCCCGCGGCGATGGTGTCATGCATCCGCGCCATGGCCTGCCCGGCCGGGATCAGCTGCATCTCGGGCTGGCCGGGGGCGCGGTTGGCGTTCACGTGATCCACGATCCCCTGCCACTTGGGCAGGTCCTGCGCAAGGCGCTCGCGCCACGGCACGGAATCGCCCTCGTCATAGGGCACGTCCACGCCCGTTCCGCTGCGGATGTCGTGCCAGGTCTCGTACATGTAGACCCGCGCCTCGGGATTGGCGCCGACGGCGAGGTCGTAGAAGCGCTTGGCGTAGCCGTAGGTGTCGGACCAGGTCAGGTGGTTCTGCAGCGGCACCGCCTCGGTCAGCACGACGGCTTCATAGGCGCCGGTGGCGAGCGCCGCGCGCCCGTCCACGCCCTGCGCCTCGGACGAGTGGTCCCACTGCCAGCTCAGCGGCGCGCCGTTGATGACCTGCGCGTCGATCCGCCCGCCCGAGGGCGCGTCGTCGACCAGGTCGCGCAGCATCAGCGGCAGCGTCGTGCCGATCAGGCTGTGGCCGATCATCAGAACGTCGTCGGACAGGGACTGGCCGCCGGGCGCGGGGGTCGGATCGGTCGGCGTGGGGTCGGTCGGCGTCGGATCCGTCGGCGTCGGGTCGGTCGGCGTCGGGTCGGTCGGCGTCGGATCCGTCGGCGTCGGGTCGGTCGGCGTCGGGTCGGTCGGCGTCGGGTCGGTCGGCGTCGGATCGACCGGCGCCGGAGCGGGATCGGTCGGCGCCGGCACGGCGCCGTCGGTCAGGTCGGCCATGGAAACAACGCCTCCATTCTCGAACTCCACGAACTCCACGTCGCGCAAGAAGTCGGACCCGTCGGGGCCGACGAGCCGCACGCCCCCATCCTCGAGATGCACGACGTAATCGGATGCGGCGCCCGAGAAGACCGCCGTGTCGGTCCCTTCGCCGCCGTTGAGCCCGTCATCGCCGGCGCCGCCGACGAGCACGTCGTTCCCCGCGCCGCCGATCAGGTAGTCCTCCTGCACGGTGCCGGTCAGCGCGTCGTCGCCCGCGCCGCCCTCGCGGATCACGCCGTTCTGGAAGTGGACGCCGCCGCGATCCTCCCACCAGGGCGTTTCGGCGTTGGCGGCGTAGATCACGTCGCCGCGCGGCGTCGAATCATCGAGGCTCGAGAGGAAGCCCCACGAACCCCACTTGTTCGGCGTCTGCACGTCGCCGAACTGCATGTAGGCGCCGTCGCCGATCGTCTTCCACGACTCGATCGACGCTTCGTAGAGCTGCGCCATCTGCGGGCTGCGCACGAACTCGATCATGAAGTCGGTCAGCTGTTCGCCGGCGCCGTCGGTGGCGAAGAGATGGTGCACATGCTGCCCGCCCTCATAGGCGGTCAGACGCAGGCCGGCCGCCTCGGCGATGGCCTTGTGCTCGCGCAGCAGACCCTCGAAGAAGGGAATCGACAGCGGATAATCCGGGTCCAGCAGCTTCTGCGCCAGATAGTCGAAGGCGTTGACGTTCGGATCGTTGATGGCGTTCAGCAGATCCTGCGTCAGGGCCGCGTCGGTGCTGGTCGCGCCGCCGAAATAGGTCGTCACGGCCACCGCGTCGAAGGTCTGGGCGGGCGCGACGTAGCCGGACGGATCGGCCTGCCGCCAGATCGGCGCGTCGAGCAGATAGCCCGTCAGCCAGGTGTTGCCGTTATGCGCGCCCAGCGTCTGCACCAGGCGATCGTCGGCCTGCTGCCCGAAGACCTCGTCGAAGATCTTCGCCACCTCGGTGGCGCGCTTGACGTAGTAGTCGAAGGGCGCGCTCCGGCCCCACTCGGCCTGGCTGCGCGAGTCGAGCCAGTGATACTGCTGGAAGGCGGCGTTCCAGGTCTCGTTCGAATACTCGATGGTGGCCTTCAGCGCCGGGTCCAGATTGTTGCGCACATAGGTGGCGAACTGGCGCACATACTCGTCGCTGGCCTGATGGGGGATGTTGAACCACGGATCGACGCCGGCCTCGTTCGCAAGGCGCACCATCACCTCGACGGGCGGGCCCTGCTCGCCGGTCCAGTGGGCGTCTTCGAACGTGGTCCGCTCGGACCAGTCGGCGACGACCGAGTTGTTGGTCTCCATCCAGTCCATGAAGCGGAACTGGCGGAAGTCCGACACGACCTCGAGGAACTCGGGGTTGAAGATGGCGCCGGCCTCGTGCAGCTCTTCATGCTCGGCTTTCACCACCGAGATGTCGCGGAGATATTCGCCGGTCCCGTTCGGATCGGTGCTGACGATTCGCAGCATGAACGGGCCGCCATTGGGGTTCTCGAACACGATCCGCCCGGGCTCGGAGCTGACGATCGTGCCGCCGAAGGGCACGGTGATCTGCCCCTCGCCCTTGTAGGTGATGACATAGGTTCCCGCGCGGGTCGCGGCCGCCTCGGGCTGGCTCCAGTCCCAGAAGGCGTTGATCCCCTCCATCCCCGCCGGGATCGCGGTGGGCCAGCCGTTCTCGTCCAGATAGCCGGACGATTCGAGCTGCTCGTGCGACATGCTCGACCACTGGCCCGACTGGTTCGCCCAGAACGGGCGAGCATTCTTCATCAGGTCCAGGAACGGCATCTCGACCGACCAGTCGTTGAGCGGCGAGAGGTTGATGGCGATGGCGGGATTGGAGTTGCCGACCGCGGACGCGGTCTGGGCGAGAAGCTCTGTAGAAGGCATCAGCACACCCTTCATGTACGCTAGAGCGATGAACACGCGAAACAGCAACCTGCATAGCCGCGAACCAGTCATCGGTCAATAACTGCGTTGCGGTTTGGGAATTTTCCCAAGCGACTATTCAGATTTCTTGCCTGCTTTACGCGCTCCGTCGCCTGCTTTTGCCACTTTTTACCATTCTTGGCCACTGGATACTGTCCAGCGCCGGAGCATCTAGCAGACAGCGCGCACCTTCCTCCATGGGCATTCGCGGCAGTCACAAAAATGTCCCATTGCAAGGGGATCGCGCGCTTTTCTTGGTTGCGCGCATTGACAGGCGGGGCCTTCATGAACGATCCTTGCAATAATATTTCCGTTTTCGACGTGTTTTTTGATTCTATCAGATTCGCTTCGGCGCCATGGCGGCGTTTCTCCGCCCAGTTCCGCGATCCGGCGCCGCGTGCCCGGCGCTTGCGTCAGCCGCCGTTTCACCTGCGCTCCGGGCCGCCTTGCGCGCCCTGATTGGAAGGCCAGACATGAATTCCCGCCGGCGACGCATGCTCGCCCCGCCACCAGCCGACGCCCGCAGCACGGCCCGACTCCGCGCCGGCCGCCGGGAACCGCAGCCGCGCCGGGCCGGCCGCGCGCCGCACGGATCGAGGCCGTCATGACCCAGATCGACGCCGCCCCGGCCCCGGGCCCCGGCCTGATCGGCGACCTGACCTATTGGCTGGCCGTTGCGCGGCGCCGCTTCTGGACGCTGTTCGCGGTCTGGGTCGCGGTCGCGCTGGTGGGCGTGGGGGTCGCCTATGTCCTGCCGCCGGTCTACGAATCGCGCGCGCTGATCCTGGTCGAGACGCAGAGGATATCTCCCGATCTGGTGCGTTCGACCGTCAGCTCGCCCGCCGGCGAGCGCATCGCGCTCATCCGACAGCGTCTGCTGACGCGCGAGACCATGCTGGAACTGGCCGAGCGCCACCGTCTGTTCCCCGAAGGGGCCGACATCTCGCCGACCCGCAAGGTCGAGGCCATGCGCCGCGCCATCGTGCTCGAGCAGGCGCCGCTCGGGAACAATCCGGGCTGGAATCCGGGCGCGGCCGGCGCCACCGCGTTCACCGTCGCCTTCACCGCGGCCGAGGCCGAAACCGCCGCCGCGGTCGTCAACGACCTGGTCACGCGCATCCTGGCGCAGAACACCCGCCTGCGCCGCGACCGGGCCGAGACGACCTCGGCCTTCTTCGCGCAGGAGGCCCAGCGCCTGGCCGACGAGCTGGCCCGCCAGGAGGCCGCCATCATCGCCTTCATGCGCGAGCACGAAGACAGTCTGCCCGACAGCCTCGACTACCGCCGCGACCAGCTCGACCTCTTGCAGGAGCGCGCCGCGGGGCTCGAGCTGCGCCGCCTTGAGCTGGAGCAGGAACGCTCGTCGCTGACCTTCATTCTCGACAGCGTCGAGAGCCCCGCCCAATCGGCGCTCGAGCGCGGGCTCGAAGCGGCGCGCCGCGCGCTGATGGAGCGCAGCGCGGTGCTGTCCTCGCAACACCCCGAGATCCGCAGCCTGCGCTCGCGCGTGCAGGCCTTCGAGGCCGCCGTCGCCGCCGAGCGCGCGGCCCGCGCCCAGGCCCCGGCCGGAACCGACGCGGCGCCGCCTCCGCCCGCCGCGGTCGAGGCCCGCCGCCGCCTGGCCTTCATCGACGCCCAGATCGCGCATATCGGGAACCGGCTGACCGAGCTCGAGGCCCAGCGCGCCGCGCTCGAACGCACCATCCTGGCCACGCCGAACGTCGAGATCGCGCTCAACGCCCTGCGCCGCCAGTATGAAGAGACCGAAAGCCGCTACCGCGACGCGCGCGCCAAGCTGGCCGAGGCCCAGGCCGGCGAGCAGCTGGAGTTCCAGCAGCAGGGCGAGCGCATGGAGGTGATCGAGCCCCCCGTCGTGCCCGAGTGGCCCATCCGGCCGAACCGGCTGAAGATGGCCGTCGCCTCGGTGGCGGCGGGGCTGGCGGCGGGGCTGGGGCTGATCGTGCTGCTCGAACTGCTCAGCGGCGTGGTGCGCCGCTCCGACGACCTCGAGCGCATCGGCCGCCGGCCCGTCGCCGTGCTGCCCTATGTGACCACGACCAACGAGCGCCGGCGCGTCTGGGCCGTGCGGCTCCTGGCCGCGGCGGCGGTCTTCGGCGGCGGCGCGGCGGCGCTGTGGGCGATCGACGCGCATGTGATGCCGCTCGAGCTTCTGGCGCGCAAGGCGCTCGAACGCTCGGGGCTCGAGGGCTGGATCGAGCTGGTGCGCAGGCGTTTGGGATGACGCGCTTGCGCGGGGGTGCGCGAAGGGGGACCATGAGATGCGCAATGCAAGGCGAACGCGCGCGCAAGGGGGCGTCATGAACCTGTTCAAGCAGATCGACTCGGCCGCGCCCGAACCCGTGCGCCGCACGCGCACGGCCGAGGCGGAAGCCGCCTGGCGCGCCCTGCCCCTGCGCGCGCCCGACGCCGCGCGGCTGCGCGCGGCCCGCGTCGTCACCCATGCCAAGGCCGACCCCGCGCATGTGCCCTTCGACATGCTGCGCACAAGCCTGCTGCAGACGATGCGCCAGCGCGGCTGGCGCTCGGTGGCGGTGACCTCGCCCACCCCGGCCTGCGGCAAGACGCTGACCTGCCTGAACCTGGCCTTCAGCATGGCCCGCCAGTCGGGCGCGCGCGTGGCGGTGGTCGAGCTGGACCTGCGCCGCCCCAGCATGGCGCAGATCCTGGGCGTGCGCGCTCCGGCGCCGGTCGAGCGGATGCTGCAGGGCGACGTCGCCCCCGAAGCGGCCATGCTGCGCCTTGCCGAGGGGCTTGCCTTCGCGCTGGCGCACGGGCCGGTGCGCGACTCGGCCGAGCTGCTGCAGGACGAGCGCACGCGCGCGTCGCTCGAGCGCATGGCGCGCACGCTCGACCCCGATCTGGTCATCTACGACCTGCCGCCCATGCTGGCCGCCGACGATGCGGCGGGCTTTCTGGGCCGGGCCGATTGCGCGCTGCTGATCGCGGCCGAGAACGAATCGCGCGTTCAGGACGTCGAGGACTGCGCCACGCGGATCGAGGCGGCGGGCAACCTTCTTGGCGTTGCGCTGAACAAATGCGAGTCGCTGCCGCGCAAGCGCTACGACTATGGCTACGGCGGGGCGTGAGCGCGCGAAGCCCCCTTGGCGCGCCGCCCACCCCCCGCGAACGGCGCGGGGGCTGAGCCATGCCCAACGCCCTGGCATATCTGGCGCTGTTCGCATGGCCCGTCGTGGCGCTGGCGATGTTCCGGCGCATGGCGCCGCGGCGGGCGCTGATCTGGACCTTGCTCGCCGGCTATCTTCTGCTGCCCGAGCGCACGGGCGTGGACCTGCCGCTTCTGCCCGCGCTGGACAAGACCTTCATCCCCGCCGCCGCGGCGCTGGCGCTGTGCTGGCCGCATCTGCGCGCGCGCGGCGGCCTGGGCGTGCTGCGCGGGCCCATGGGCGCGCTGGCGGCGATCTATCTTGCCGGGCCATTCGCCACGGCGCTGTCCAATCCCGACCCCGTCATCACGGGGGTGCGGTTCATGCCGGGGCTGAACCTTTACGATGCGGCCTCGTCGGCGCTGACGAACGCGGTGCTGCTCATGCCCTATCTGCTGGCGCGGCGCATGCTGGCCGACGAGGACGCGCATCGCGACCTGCTGACGGCGCTGGCGGCGGCGGGCCTGGCCTACACGCTGCCCGCGCTGTTCGAGATCCGCATGAGCCCGCAGCTGCACAGCTGGATCTACGGCTTCTTCCCGCACGCCTTCGACCAGCAGATGCGCTATGGCGGCTTCCGCCCCGTCGTGTTCCTGCCGCATGGGCTTTGGCTGGCCATGTTCATGGCCATGGCGGTCATCGCCGCGGCGGCGCTGTGGCGCCTGGCGCCGCAGGGCCGCCGCGCGGCGCGGGCGGCGGCCACGGCCTGGCTTCTGGGCGTCCTCGTCCTTTGCAAGACCCTGTCGGCCACCTTCTATGCGCTGGCCTTCGCGCCGCTGGTGCGCTTTGCGCCCTTGCGCTGGCAGGTGCTGGCCGCCGCGCTGGGGGGCGGGGCGGTGCTGCTCTATCCGATGCTGCGGGGGGCGGATCTGGCGCCGACGCAAACCGCGCTCGAGCTGGCCGCCGCGGTGGACGAAGAGCGCGCGCAATCGCTCGGCTTTCGCCTTGGCAACGAGGACGTCCTGCTTGCCCGGGCCAATCTGCGCCCCTTCCTGGGTTGGGGCGGATATGGCCGCAGCCACGAATACGACCCGGCGACGGGGCGGGATCTGACCATCGCCGACGGGCGCTGGATCATCGTCATCGGCGCCTTCGGCTGGCTGGGCTATCTGGCCGAGTTCGGCCTGCTGACGCTGCCGCTGATCCTGGCCGCGCGCAGGCGCGCGCCGGTCGCGCCCGCCACGGCGGCGCTGGGGCTGATCCTGGCGGCGAACCTGGTCGATCTGATCCCGAACGCATCGCTCACGCCGCTGACCTGGATGATCGCCGGGGCCCTGGCCGGGCGTCTCGAGGCCGAACGCGCAAGGAGACCGACATGAACGAACGCCCCGCCCGCGAGCCCCTCGACGCCGCGGCCGCGAAGGCCCCCCGCCTCGGGGTGGTGACGGCCTGCAACGACCGCGCGACGCTCGAGCGCAACCTGATGCGCTCGCCCATGCTGGCGGCCGGCGACGTCCCCGTCGAAATCGTCGAGGGCGCGCCAAGCGCCGCCGTCGCCTACAATCGCGGCATGGACGCGCCCGCCATGGCGGAGGTCGATCTGGTCATCTTCGCCCATCAGGACGTGTTCCTGCCCCAGGGCTGGGACGCGCTGCTGCGGCTGCGCGCGGCGCAGACGGCCGCGCGCGACCCGGACTGGGCCATGCTGGGCTGCTACGGCGTCGCCATGGACGTGATGGGGCGCGGCCCGGTCTGGTCCAGCTCGATCGGCGCCATCGTCGGCCGACCGCCGCCCGAACCCGAGCCGGTGCAAAGCTATGACGAGATGCTGATGGTCATGCGCCGCGGCTGCGGTCTGCGCTTTGACGAGAGCCTGCCCGGCTTTCACATGTATGGCACGGACATCGTGCAGGAGGCCGCCGCCCGCGGGCTGCGCTGCTACGCCGCCGCGCTGCCCGCCATCCACAATGACGGCTTCCACCCCAATCTGGGCCCCGACTTCGCCGCCGCCTACCATCACGTCCGCCGCAAGTGGCGCGCCCGCCTGCCGCTGTGGACCCCCGTGACCAAGGTTTCGCCATGGGGTCTGGCGCTGCGCAGATCGGTGCGCGCCAATCTGCGCACCCTTGAGGCGCGGCGCGCCATGGCCCAGCCGCCCGAGCGCGACCCGCTGTTCTACGCCGAGCTGTGCGGCTGGCTGGACGTGACGCCGAGCGCGGCGGAATGACCGCGCCGCCCGCCCCCGCCGGTCTGGCCGGCCTGCTGCGTCGCCTTGGGGGCGGCGGGCTGCTGGCGCGCGCGGCGCGCGGGGCGGGGTGGACGGCGCTGGGCTTCGGCGGCGGTCAGGCGCTGCGCCTGGCGTCGAACCTGGTGCTGGCGCGGCTGCTGTTTCCCGAGGCGTTCGGCCTGATGGCGCTGGTTTCGGTGTTCCTGACCGGGCTGGCCATGTTCTCGGATGTGGGCATCGGCCCCTCGATCATGCAAAGCCGCCGCGGCGAGGACCCCGCCTTCCTGGACACCGCGTGGACCATGCAGATCATGCGCGGGGCGCTGTTGTGGCTGGCCTCGTGGGCGGCGGCGGGGCCGGCGGCGCGCTTCTACGACGCGCCGATGCTGGCGCAGCTGCTGCCGGCGGCGGGGCTGACGCTGCTGATCGCGGGGTTCAACCCGACGCGGATCGAGCTTGCGCAACGGCGGCTGACGCTGGGGCGGGTGATGGCGGCGGATCTGGGCGCGCAGCTTGCGGGCGCCGCCGCGATGATCGCGCTGGCGCTGGCGACGCGCTCGGTCTGGGCGCTGGTGCTGGGCGCGCTGGTCGCGGCGGCGGCCAAGCTGGCGCTCTCGCATCTGATGCTGCCGGGCCCGCGCAACCGCCTGCGCTGGGAGAGCGCGGCCGCGCGCGAGCTGATCGGCTTCGGCAAGTGGATCTTTCTCAGCTCGGCGCTCGGCTTCGTCGTCGCGCAGGGCGATCGGGCGATCCTTGGCCGTTTCCTGACGCTGGACATGCTGGGCATCTACAACATCGGCTATTTCCTGGCCTCGGCGCCGATGATGCTGGCCGGCGCGGTGGTCAGCCGCATCATGATCCCCGTCTATCGCGACAGCCCGCCCGCGGCCGATCCGCGCAATTTCGCGCGGCTGCGCCGGCTGCGCTTCGCGCTGAGCGGGGCGGCCATGGCGCTGATCGCGCTCATGGCCTTCGCGGGACCGGCGCTGGTCGATCTTCTGTATGATGCGCGCTACCACGCCGCCGGCGCCATCGTGACGGCGGCGGCGCTGGCGCAAATGGTGCAGGCGCTGGGCATGACCTATGACCAGTCGGCGCTGGCGGCGGGCGATTCGCGCAGCTACTTCTGGCTGTTCGCCGCGCGCGCGACCTTTCAGACGGCGTTCATCCTGCTCGGCGCCACGCATGGCGGGCTGCTGGGCGCGCTGATCGGGCAGGGACTGGCCTTCGCCGCTTCGCATCCGCTGATCGCCCTGCTGGCGCGCAAGCATGGCGCCTGGGACCCGCTGCACGACGCCGTCTTCGCGCTGGGCGGCATGGCGCTGGGCGCGGGCGCGCTCTGGCACGCGCGCGAGGCGCTGGGCGCCTTGTCAGGCGTCGGGTGAACCCGCCCCCCGCGCCGGACGCCGATACTCGATCAGGCGCGACGGGCGCCGCAGGGCCCGCCCGGCCATGAAGCGCAGCGCGCCCTGCACCTCGGCCGCCTTGCCCAGCACCGTCAACGCCGCCAGCGGCCATGCGCGCGGCGCGCCGCGCGCGCGCAGCGCCAGGCGCGCCGTCTGCGCCGGCCAGGCGGCCAGCAACCCCAGCGCCGCCGGATGAACCAGCGCCGCGCCCGCCAGCGCCGCGGCGGGCAGCGCCGCGCCCCACAGCAGCGCCCGGCGGGTCTCGGCCACCCAGTGGCGCTCGGGCGGCGCGCCGTGCAGCGCCGCGCCCTCGGCAAAGGCGTGGCCCGCCCGCACCGAGCGCCGCCACCACTGGCCGAAGCGGCGCATGTCGGCGTCGTGCCACGTCATCTCGGCGTCGAGCCGCCAGATCCGCCAGCCGGCGGCGCGCAGACGCACGCACAGCTCGGGCTCTTCGCCGGCGATGAGCGAGTCGCGCCACCCGCCGACCTGTTCGATCGCCTCGATGCGCATGAGGGCGTCGCCGCCGCAGGCCAGCGCCTCGCCCACGGGGGTGTCCCACTCGGCGTCGCAGGCGGCGTTGTAGATCGAGGCGTCGGGCCGGCGCTCGCGCCGGCGCCCGCACACGGCGGCCACCTCGGGCCGCCGGGCAAGAAAGGCGCGGGCGGCGGCGATCCAACCCTCGCGCAGCTCGCAATCGCCGTCCACGAACTGCACCAGCGGCAGCCGCGGCGCGATCCGGCGCAAATGCGCCAGCCCCGCATTGCGCGCGCGCGCGGCGGTGAAGGGAATGCTCATGTCCAGCGCCACCGTCTCGGCGCCCAGGGCGCGCGCGGCCGCCACGCTGCCGTCGGTCGAGCCGCTGTCCACATAGACCACATGCGCCGCGTCGCGCCGGGCCGCGCGCAGGCAGGCGCGCAGGCGTTCGCCCTCGTTGCGGCCGATGGCGACCACGCCCACATCGGCGGCCGGCGCGCTCATGGCGCGCCCGCCGGCGAGAAGGGCGCCAGGGTCGGCCCCATCGCGCCCAGAAAGCGCGCCATGCGGGCATCGGCGCGCGCCAGCGCGTCCGCGCCGCGCCCCGCATCGGTCACAAGACGCACAAGCGCTCCGTCCGTGCGCCCCAGCATCAGCCCGTCGCGCAGGATTCCCAGCTTGGCCGCCAGATCCGAGGGCGTGCGCCGGCCCGGCTGCTCGAACCAGAAATAGACCAGCCGCCGGTCAAGCCCGCGGCGCACCACCGCCCGCGTGACGGTCAGCCCCGCCGCCCCGCCCAGGGCGGGGCCAAGATCGCGCGGCGCCATGGTCTCGACCTCCCACCCGCCGCCCGGCATGCAGATGCGCGGCGAGTGCAGCCCGCCGCGGCTCTGATCCTCGTGCCGCACGATCAACAGGTCCACCGCCTGGTCGGCGCGGCCGGCGCCCGGGGCGTAGACGCGCCACAGCATCTCGTCGGCGCCCAGCGCGGCGCGCAGATCCTGGCCGGCCGGGCGGGCGAAGGCCAGACGCCAAGCGCCCAGGCGCTCGGGAAAGGCGGCCAGGGGCGCCAGGTCGGGGCTGCGGCTCGGGCGCTCGGGCGCCAGCGCCCAGCCGGCGGCGGCGCCTGCCGTCAAGGCCAGCGCCGCCAGCATCGGCCCGCTTGCGCGCGCCGCCGCGACCTGGCGCAGCCGCGCCCCGGCGCCCGTCAGATCCACATCCATCGCCGCCCGCAGCGAGCGCGCGCCCCCAAGCCGCGCCAGCAGCGCCGTCAGCGCCAGCAGAGCGGCCACGGTCAGCGCGAACAGCGCCCAGCCCTCGAGCAGGTGATCGACCCCCTGCGCCGCCGCCGCGCCATGGCGGCTGGTCAGCACGCCGACCAGCGCGACGCGCAGCGCGTTGGCCGCCACCGCAAGGGGCGCGGCGGCCAGCATCAGCAGCGCCTTGTGCGCCGACGGGCCGCGATAAAGCACCGCCAGGACGAAGGCGAAGCTCATGATCGGAAACAGATAGCGCAGCCCCGAGCACGCTTCGGCCACGAACAGCTTGTGCACCCCAAGGTCGATGACGTTTCCGTCAAGGAGCGCCGGCGCGCCGGCGGCGCGGATCAGCGCCACCCCGATGTTCGAGGACAGAAGCTGGAGCCCCGAAGAGACCTGCCAGTAGAGCAGGCCCGGCAAGGGCAGCATCAGAACCAAATGCGCCGCCACGGGCCAGAAGCGCCGCCCCGCTCGCCGGCCGAAGCCGGTCAGCAGAACCCCGCCGACCCAGGGCGGCAGCGCATAGGCCACGACCTCGGGCAGCCCGGCCAGCCGCCCGCCCAGCGCGATCAGCGCCGCCAGCGCGATCAGCGCCAGCCCCTGCCAGCGCCCGCCCTCGGCCGGCGCGGCGGGCGTGCGCCGCAGGATCTTCAGGAAGATCAGCCCCGAAAGGATCAGGATGACCGGGCCATGCCCGTATTCGACCTGCGACCAGGCCCGCGCCAACGCGCCCAACCCCGGCGCGAACAGGGCGGCCGCCGACGCCGCCAGCGCGGCGGCGGGCAGCGCCGCGCCCCAGCCGGGCCGGGCGACGGCGCCGGCGCGCGCGGGGCCGGCCTGCGCAAGCGCGCTCACGGCGCCCCGCTCAGGCGCGCGCGCCGCGTCCGCGCAGCGCCAGCGCCAGCGCGCCGAGCGCCGCCAGGATCAGGCCGAAGGGACCGGGGCCGGGCGTGGCCGAGATGCCGTCCTCGAAGCTGACCCGCAGGCCCGAGATGCGGAAATCGTCGTTCCAGCCCGCGGCGCCGATGCCGAACAGGTCGCCGAACCAGGCGGGATCGAGCGTAAGCGTGCTCAGCCAGCCGCCCGAGGGCAGATCGAACACCGCCGCGCGCTCGAGCGCGCCGGTCCCGCCCTCGACGAACAGCGCCGCGTCGTCGTCCGAATCGACGCGCGCGAAGCCCACGCCCTCGATGCGCACCGCCCGATCGAACGAGAAGATCAACAGATCGCGGCCGATGCGCCCGTCGATCTGGCCGCCGTCCATGAACGCATTTCGCACCCCGAGCCCGGACCTCGCGCGCGTCACCTGGGCCCATGGCCAGATCCGGCCGAAGGCCTGCACCCCTGCGGTGACGGTCAGCGCCAGAGAGCCCTGAGCGAACGAGACGCTGTCCGCGCGCCCCAGCTCGGACGAGCCGGCAGGCAGGCGGAAGTCCAGGTCCACCGTCGCGGCGCGCGCCCCGCCGGACAGCGCCGCAAGCCCGACGGCGGCGGCGAAAATCAGCTTATGAAATCGAAGCATCATCTTGCTTTCCCTGGCTTGGAACGACTGCGCGCGCCCGCGCAGGGGCAAGCGATCGAAACAAGCGTTGCGAGGGGACGCGGCCTGAAAACGGCGGCCAGAAGGCATGAAATGAGGCCGGCCCCGACAATCCGGGCGGGCGGACTTGACGCATCATCTTACCGCCGATGGCGCCGGAACTCAATGGCGGCGGCCGCGCGCCTACAATCCGGCCAGGCGCAGGCGAAAGCGGTCGAGCGAGTCATACCGGCCGACGGCGATGCGCGGATAGGCGTGCCGCCGCGCGCCGCGCTCGAGCAGGAAGCGGCCCTCCGCCGGCCCCAGCGCGGCGGCCGAGGCGAAGCCCTCCTGCGCCGCGATGCGCCCGACCTCGTCGGACCAGTTGCCGTTCGGCCAGGCGAAATGCGCCGGCGCGCGCCCGGTCCATTGCGCCAGCAACGCGCGCGAGCGCGCGATCGACGCGCGCGCGGCCTCGGGGGCGATGCGGTCCATCAGCTCGTGCCCGTGGCTGTGGGCGCCGATGGCGATGCGCGGATGCGCCGCCAGCTCGCGCAGCTGCGCAAGGCTCATCGGGCCGAGCCGCGGGCCGGGGGGCGCGGGCGGCGCAAGCGCGACGACGGATGCGGCGGCTTCCTCGCGCCGATCCGGCGGCAGGGCCTTGAGCGCCTCGAGCAAGGCCGAGATCGCCGGCCAGCGGCCCGCGCCGGGCGGCGCATCGAAGCGGCGCAGGCCCAGCCCCTGCGCCCGCAGATCCAGCGTGAAAGGCGCCGGCGCAAGCAGCGCGTTCATCACCCGGTCGAACCAGAAGGGGCGCCCCGTCTCGATCTGCGCGGTGGCCACGAAGATCGTCGCGCACAGCCCCAGATCGTCCAGCAGCGCCGGCAGAAAGGCATGCAGGCTGGCGTCTCCGTCGTCGAAGGTCAGCGCCGCAAGCGGGCGCGGAGGCGGACCGGGAAGGCGACGGGGCGGCGCGTCGAGCAGCGCCAGCGCCTCGTCCAGCGGGACCACTTCCCAGCGGCGGGCCAGCTCGGCGAACTGGGCGCGCAGGTCGCCCAGGCGGCTGACCGTCCAGGCTTCGGGCCCGGCGCCGTCGGGGCCGATGGCATGCCAGCACAGCACCGCCGCCGCGCCCCGGCGCGCCGCGCGGCGGCGCGCCAGCGCCGGCAGGGGACCGCGCGCCAGCGCCGCGATTCCCGCCCGCCGGACCAGCGCGCGCGCCGCCCCGCCGCGCCTGGGGCCGAGGCCGTCGCTCATGTCGATTGCGCGAACAGCTCGGCCAGGCGGGCGGCCTCGGCGTCGATCGCGTGTCGGGCGCGCACCCGGGCGAAGCCGGCCTCGGCCATGCGCGCCAGCCGCTCGGGCGGGGCGGACAGACAGGCGTCGATGGCGCGGGCGGCGGCCTCGGCATCGCCGGCAGGAACAAGCCAGCCGTTCTCGCCATCGACGACCAGCTCGGGAATGCCCGCGATCCAGGTCGAGATCACCGGCCGCCGCTGCGCCATCGCCTCCATCAGAACGACGGGCAGCCCCTCCATCAGGCTCGGCTGCACCACCGCGGTGGAGGCGCGGATCAGGTCGCGCACCTGATCGCTCGAGATCCAGCCCGTGATGGTCGCGCGCGCGTTCAGGCCCAGCTCGGCGATGCGCCGCTCGATCAGCGGGCGCATCTCGCCGTCGCCCGCCAGGATCAGCCGCGCATCGGGATGCGCCCGCGCGACGGCGGCGAAGGCGTCGAGCAGGATCGGCTGCCCCTTCTCGACGCAGAAACGTCCGATGCACAACAGGTGCGGCCGCTCGGGAAAGGGAGCGGGATCGTCGGCGAAGAAGGCGTCCTCGAGGCCGCAGCGCACCACCTGGATGCGCGGCCAATGCTCGGGCGCGGCGCGGCGCATGAGCTGCGCGCGGGTGTAGGCGCTGATGGCGGCGACGAATGCCGCGCCGGCGATCTTGCGGTCGAGCGCCAGCCCGTCGGCGTGGTCGAACTCGTCCGAGCCGTGGACGGTGAAGCTGTAGCGGGGCCCGCCCAGAAGCCGCAGAAGCAGCGCGACCTCGGCGGCGTTGGTGCCGAAATGGGCGTGCAGATGGGCCACGGGCGCGTCGCGCAGCAGCTCGAGCAGCCGGCAGGCATGCGCAAGATAGGCCAGGTGATAGGGCAAGGGCCGCATCCCGCGCCGCCCCATGGCCAGCGCCGCGCCCAAGGCCCGCGCGAAGCGGCGCGGCCGGCGCAGCGCCACGCGCAGCGCCGCGGCCGCCAGCGGCGCCGGGCCGCGGCGCAGCAGGTGGCGCGTGCGCGCGCATTCCTCGGCGTCCGAGGGGTCGGGCGTCGGGTTGTCCCACCCGCGCAGGGCATAGCGGTCGACCCGCACGCCGAGGCGCTCGAGCGCCTGGATCTCGCGGCGGATGAAGGTGTGGCTGACCTTGGGATACTGGTTGACGAGGTAAGCCACCCGAAGCCCGCGCGCGGCGGCGGGATCGGCGGCGGGATCGGCGGCGGCATCCGGGCGCGGCGGGGCGTCGGCCTTGTCGGCGGCGTGGGCGTCGTCCTTCAAATCGGCTTCTCCATGAAATCGGGTTGGCGCGGGAATGGCGAAGGGCGCTCAGCAGCGCACGCCCGAAAGCGGCTCGGCGCAGACCGCCTCCCATGCCGTGCGCTGCAAAAAGGCGGCGATCCCGGGGGGCGGCGCGGGAAAGGGCTTGCCGTAGCGGTCGCGCAGCGTCGCGGGCAGGCCCGACGGATCGCGTCCGACGATGGCGGCGAAGTGGGTCATCGCCACAAGGTAAAAGCCAAGCGCGTTGGGGTGAATGTCGTCGGCGAACAGCGCCCGCGCGCCGTCCAGCCCGGCGGCGGCGCCGCGGCGGGCGGCATCCTCGACGCGGGCCATGGCCTGCCCGGCCGGGATCAGCAGCACCTGCCCGGCCCCCAGACGGCCGGCATCCGCGGCCGCCTTGCGCCAGAGCGGCAGCTCGGCCGCCACCCGCGCGCGCCAGGGCTGGTCGTCGTGATCGTCGTAGGCGCAGCCTTCGGGCGCGCCCGATCCTAGGCAGGGCCAGGTCTCGTAGAGATAGACGCGCGCATGCGCCCGCCCCTGGCGCGCCAGCGCGGCGAAGCGGGCGATGTTGCGCGCCGTGTCCGACCAGCGCAGATGGGCGCGCAGGGGCTGGGCCTCGGTCAGGACCAGCACTTCGTGGCCGCCGGCGGGCAGCAGGGCGCGGGCGTTCGCGCCCTCGGCCTCGGCGGCGCGCTCCCAGTTCCAGGAAAGCGGGGCGCCGTTGGTGATCTGCGCATCGACGCGCGCGCGCAGCCCGAAGGCGCGCAGCGCGTCGGCCAGCATGTCGGGCAGCGTCCTGGCCACCAGGCTGTGGCCGACGAACATCACGCTCAGCCGCGCCGGCTCGGCGGCCTGCGCGGCGGCGCCCAGCGCCAGCGCCAGGACCGCGCCGACGAGGCGCGAGGCAAGGGGGCGCGCGGCAAGGGGGCGCGCGCTCATCGCGCCGCCTCGGGGCGCAGGCCCGTGAGCGGATCGCCGAGGACCGCCAGCCACGCGGCCCGCTGCATCAGGGCGGCCGCCGCCGGGCCCGGGGCATGCGCGGGCGCGCCGTCGGCCTTGCGCAGCGCGCGCGGCAGGCCGCGCGGGTCGCGCCCGTAAAGCACCGCGAAATGGATCAGCGCCATCATGTAATTTCCCTGGTCATTCAGATGGATGTCGTCGGAAAACAGATCGCCCGCGCGGCGCAGGCCGTCGGCCGGCCCCTCGTCGCGCAAGAGCCGATCGAGAATCGCCAGCGCCGAGCCCGCCGGGATCACGCAGATGGGCCGCTCGATGCCCTGATCGCGCAAGGCGGCAAGAGCCGGGCGCAGGATCCGCCCGCGCCAGAACTCGTCCGGGTCGGCGTCCAGCCGGGCCAGCCAGGCCGCCTCGTCCCTGTCGCGGGCGGGCCAGGTCTCGTAGAGGCACACGCGCGCGTCGGGGTTGCCCTGCCACGCCAGGGCCGCCCAGCGCCGCAGATAGTCCCAGCTGTCATGCCAGCGGATGGCGTCGCGGATCTCGACCATCTCGGTCAGAACGACGGCGTCGTAGCCCCCGCCCGCCAACGCCTCGGCCGCGGGGCGGAAGCGGGGATGGGCGTTCTCGGTCTCGAAGCCGTTGATGGGCAGGTCCGGCTCCCAATGCTCGCGCAGGCTGGTTCCCCATCCCAGCTGGCTGGCGTGGTCGTGCCCCGGACCCATGGCCGCGTCGGCCAGCTGGCGCAGCATTTCGGGCATGTCGCGCCCGACCAGGCTGTGACCGAGGTGAAACACGCGCAGCGGCCGGTCGGGCGCGGAAGCGGGCTGCGCGTAGAGCGCGCGCATGGACGCGTCATCCAGCCCCTGCGGCGCGCAGCGCGCGGTCAGCCCGCAGGCCGACAGCGCCAGCGCCGCCAGCGCCCATGCGCGGCGGAGCGGCCGCCGCGCCAAAATGAACCAAGCGCCCCTGCTCATGCCGCATCCTAACCCGAATCGCGCGCGCCCGGCGCGGCATTTTCCTGCGCCGGACCGCGCGCCGTGCTATCATCCTTCGCGCCCGAGCCGCGATTTTTGCGGCGGCGCGCTGTTGGGGGGCGCGATGAGCGATGATTTCCAGGGCGCCCGCGCCAAGGCGGGCGATACGCTTCTGATCTACGCGCCCGTTCCGCTTCACCGCGCCGGCGGACGGCCCGACGGCGCGCTGACGCTCGAGGGGCAGGCCTGCAACGGCCTGCGCCTGTGGGCCGAGAATTTCGCCCGCGTGATCTCGATGATGCCGCTGGCCGAGGGGCCGCCGCCGCCCGACTGGGTGCCGCTGACCGAGGTCGGCCCCTCGCTGGAGCGCATCCGCATCGAGCCGATGCCCGTCGCCTGGCGGCCCGACCGCTTCCTGCGCGCCCTGCCGGCCGCGCGCCGGCGCATCCGCGCGCTGATCGACGAGGCCGACTACCTGTCCTTCTCGATCGGCGGGCTGTTCGGCGACTGGGGCTCGGTCGCCTGCGTCGAGGCGCGGCGCATGGGCCGGCCCTACGCGGTGTGGACCGACCGGGTCGAATCCGAGGTCGTGCGCCGCTCGGCCGGCGCGGGCCCGTGGCGCGCGCGCCTGCGCGCCCGGCTCACCCACCGGCCGATGGCGGCGCTCGAGCGGGCGCTGATCCGGCGCGCCGATCTGGGCCTGTTCCATGGCCGCGAGACCTACGCGACCTACGCCCCCTTCTGCCGCCGCCCCGAAGTCGTGCACGACATCCACATCGCCGCCGCCGACCATATCGCCCCCGAGGCGCTGGCCGCCAAGACCGCCGCCGCCGCCGAGGGGCCGCTGCGCATCGTCTATGTCGGCCGCGCCGACCCGATGAAAGGGCCGCTCGACTGGGTCGCCGCGCTGGCGGGGCTGGCCGCGCGCGGCGTCGATTTCCGCGCAACTTGGCTTGGCGACGGGACCGAGCGCGCGGCCATGCGCCGCGAGATCGCCGCCGCCGGGCTGGACGAGCGGGTCTCGACGCCCGGCTTCGCCGCCGACCGCGGCGCGGTGCTCGAGGCCCTGCGCGCGGCCCATGTCTTCCTGTTTTGTCACAAGACCCCCGAATCGCCGCGCTGCCTGATCGAGGCGCTGATCTCGGGCACGCCCATCGTCGGCTATGACGGCGCCTTCGCCCGCGACCTGATCGCGGACCATGGGGGCGGGCGCCTGGCGCCGCTGAACGACGCCGCCGCCCTGACCGAGATCCTGGCGCAGCTGGCCGCCGACCGCCCCGCGCTGGCCGAGCTGTTCGCGCGCGCGGCGCGCGACGGGGCGCCGTTCGACGACGTCTCGGTGTTCCGCCACCGCAGCGAGCTGATCCGCGCCGGCCTGCCGCCGAGACGCTCGGCCGCGCAATGACGGGGCGGGCGCGGGCCGCTTTCAGCGCCGGCTGACCGGCGCCTGGCGCAGCGCGATCCCCGCCGCGACCAGCCCGCCGGCGAAGGCGAAGCGGCCCTCGAGCCGGTCGCCGGGCGCAAAGGCCCCGGCCGGGCGCAGGAAGACCGCCGCGAAGCGCCCCATGCGCCCGTCCGGGGCGAAGCTCCAGTCGATCCGCATCCCCTCGAAGCCGAACAGCGCCCCGGTCAACGGGTATTGCGCCTTGTAGGCGCATTCCTTGGCGCAGAAGATCAGCTTGGCCAGCCGGCCGCGCTCGGCCTCGGGGCGGGCTTCGAGCGCCTCCGCCTCGGCGGGAACCAGGATCTGCGCGCGCAGCGCCGGCGCCAGCGGTGCGGCCCCCTCGACGTCCAGGCCAAGCGCGCCGAAGGCGTCCGCCCGCGCCGCCGCCGCCGCGCAGGCCGCGGGTCCCGTCGCGCCCGGCCGCGGCGCGGTGTGCGAGATCGAGCCGACCGCCCCAGCCGGCCAGACCGGCGCGCGGTCCGCCCCCATCGGGATCGCGGCCGGCGCGATCCCGAGCGACGCCAGCGCCGCCCGCGCCGCGCGGCGGCCGGCGGCGAACTCGCGCCGACGCGGCTCGACGGCGCGGGCCACGGCGGCCGCCTCTTCTCCAAACAGGCCCGACGCGGGCGCGCGCGGATCGGCCGCCGCCACCGCCACACCCGCCGGGAACAAGCCGCGCGCCAGCGCCTGGACGGCTTCCGGGCTCATCGGCCGAAACCCGAAGGGCGCGACGCAGCGCCCTCGCGCCCTGTCGCCGGGCGCGGGCGGGTGGGCGCGCGTCCTGCGTCGGGCGCGCCCGCCCCGGGCGGGCGGGGCCGAGGCGCGGCCGCCCCCGCGCGAAATGCATCGGCGGATTTGCGAACGCGCCAACGGATTTCCACGCGGCGCGCCTCCGGCCCGACGCCCGTCGCGGCGCGAATCCCCTGGCAAGCCGCCGCGCCCGCCGTCGCCCGCCGCTTCGCGGCCAGAAGCCGCGCGAGGGCGCGCCCGCCCGGCCAAGCCGCTGCGCTCGGGGTCGGAGCCCCCCCCGCGCGCGCCTGATGCGCGCGCGCAAGCAAGAGCCGAAAGCTGCGCGTCATCGCCGCCATCTCTCCCCAACAACGCGGCCGGCCCGCGCCACGGCGCCGCCTCGGCTTTGCAAAGGGGCGCCGGGGCGGGTCTTGCCCCCATCGCCCGGCGAGCAACGCCGCCGCAAGACGGTCCGGGACGGCGCCGGCCCGGGCCGGCCGCCGCCGCCGAGATGCGCTTTGGAACGCCCGACGCGCCGAGCATAGACCGGGAAGACCTCGGATGCGACGGCCCATGGCGCACGGGATCAGCCGGCGCACAGCGCCCCTTCCAACGCGTCGGCCAGAGCGGGCGCGAAGATCTCGGCCATGGCCTCATCGGTCGGGTGCAAGCCATCCGGAACCATGTCCCGGCGGCGCGGCTCGGGCAAGGCGCGCCACAGCGCGATGGTGTCGAGCAGCGCCGCGCGCCCCTGCGCGGCCAGCGCCCTGTAGGCATCGCGATAGGCGACCTGCCCCGGGCGCGGCCATGCGCGCAGCCCCCAGGCCGGGCTCATGGTCATGAGCAGAACCGGCACGCCCGCCCGCGCCGCCTGCGCCAGCATCGCCTCGTGGCGCGCGGCGGCGCGCGCGAGCGGCTCGCCGCGATGCAGGGCCGAGTCGTTGATGGTGAACTCCATGGCGATCAGGTCCGGCGGATCGGCAAGGATCTCCGCCAGGCGGGCCTGCCCCCAGGCGCCGGCCGCACCCGGCCTGGCGACCCGCGTCAGGGCGACGCCGCCCGGGCGGCATGCCTCGAGCCGCGCGCGCACCCGGCGCAGCCACAGCTCGCCGCCCGCGGTCAGGCTCGTGCCCAGCAGCACGATCCGCGCCGGCCGATCCGGCGGAACGTCAAGCGGCGCCGGCGGGACCTGCAACATGCGCTCGGCGCGCAGCAGCGCCCGCGCGCCGTAGCCGTCAAGCCACGCCCCGGCGCCCAGCGCCGCAAGCGCGGCCAGCGTCAGGGCGGCGGCGCGGGCCTTCATTCGCCGCCAAAGGCCAGCGGCCGCGCCTCGGGAGCGATGCGCTCGCGCACCGCGCGGGGCGGGGGCAGGCCGTTGAACCCGCGAAAGGCCGCCGAAGCCGCCGCCAGATCGCCGCGCAGCGCCAGCTGCGCGACCTTGGCCATCGAATAGGTCCAGGCGACCGGCAGGGCCGCCGGGTTGAAGCGCCTCACCAGCCGCCGGCGGTTGCGGAACAGGAAGTAGAGCGAGAAGGGCGAACCTCCGCGCCGATGGGTCGGCGAGCCGATCGACGCGCCGACATGGTGGTAGATCGTGGCGCCAGGCGCGTAGCCGATGGCCAGATCGCCGCGCCGCAGGGCCCAGTCCACCTCCTCGTAATACAGGAAATAGTCCTCGCGCATCGGACCGACGGTCTCGAGGAAGGCGCGCGTGACGGCCATGCTGGCGCCGGACACGAAGTCGAACCCGGCCGGATCGGGCGGCGGCGCGTCGGCATGCGGGCGCATGAAGTTGACGCCCCCCGTCACCCCGGTCCAGAGGTTGAGCCAACCGCCCCCGTCGGCGTTGATCGAGCCGCGCGCATCGGCATAGAGGATGCGCCCGCCCCAAAGCCCGATGCCCGGCCCGCCCTCGCGCGCCGCGCGCATCAGCGCCCCGGGCGCGCCGGGCGGCGCGATGGCGTCGGGGTTGAGCACCCAGAACAGCGCGACGTCGGGCGCCGCGCGCAGCGCCTCGAGCGCCAGGTTGACGCCGCCCGCAAAGCCCCGGTTCAGTCCCGAGTGGATGAGGGCGATGCCCGGCTCGTCCGCGCCCTGGCCGGCCAGGGGCAATGCGCCGGCGGCGGGCGGGGCGTCGAACTCGACCAGGCGCACCGGCTTGGGCGCGGGCGCCGGCGGCAGGCCCGGCAGATCCGAGGGCCGCCAGGCCCGCCGGCCCGCCGCCCAGTCGCGAATCGCATCCACCGTGCCGTCGGTCGAGGCGTTGTCGCACAGCACGATCCGCATGGGCTGGTCCGGGGCGGCCAGCAGGCTTTCGAGGCAGTCGAGGATCACCTTTTCGGCATTGTAGGTGACGATGGCGACGCCCAGAACGGGCGCCGCGCCGGCGCCTTGCCCGCTCATGCCCGGTTCGCCTCGTCCTCGGCCCAGGCGGCCAGGATGCGGCGTTCGTTCTCGTCGGCATGAGCGAGGCGGCCGTAGCGGACGACCTCGATCCCCTCGCGAACGACGCGCGCCGGATTGCCGGCCACGATGCACCCCGGCGGCACGTCGCGCGTGACCACCGCGCCCGCGGCGACGATGCAGCCGTCGCCTATGGTGATCCCGGGCAGAATCAGGCTGCGCCCGCCGATGAAGCAGTTGGCCCCGATGCGCGTGTCCAGATACAGGCCGCGGGTCATGTCGTGGGTGAGGATCTTCGACTCGAACGCCAGATAGGTGAACGGCCCGACATGGATGCCGCGCGGATAGACGCGGTCGAAGCTGGCCGACATCGACAGCTCGACCGTCGGGTCGATGTCCATCCCCCAAATGCGCCGCAGCGCCAACAGCCGCAGGCGGACCAGCACCTTTCGCACGCGCTTGATCGTGAAATACCCAAGGCCCAGCCGGCCGCCCTTCGCCATGCAATCCTCCAAATCCGCGCGCAACATGTCGTGCAAATGCTGCTACACTAACAAGGGGTGACCGGTCGAGCGCCCGATGGCGAACGGATCGGCCGATGCACGCAGAGCAGGCCGAATCGAAAAATGGACGCCGACGCAACATGGACGCCGACGTAGCCGTCATAATTCCGATGCACGACCGGGCCGAACTGGCTCCGAGGGCCGTGCGGAGCGTTCTGCGCCAGACCCTGCCCCCAACCGAAGTGATCGTGGTGGACGACGCCTCGACCGACGGCTCGGCGGCCGCGGTCGAGGCGCTGGGCGATCCGCGGCTGCGCGTCCTGCGGCACGAGCGCAACCGCGGCTGCGCGGCGGCGCGCAACACCGGCCTGCGCGCCGCGCACGCCCGTTGGGTCGCCTTTCAGGACAGCGACGACGAATGGCTGCCCGAAAAGCTCGAGCGCCAGTTCGCCGCAATGGCCCGGTTTCGCGCGCGGACGGGGCAGGAGCCCATCGGCGCCTATTGCGGCATGATCATTCTCGGACTGCCCGAGGCCGACCGTCACGATCCGTCGAAGCTCGAATACTGGCCGCGCCCGAGGCGCCGCGCCGCGCTCGAGGGCGACCTGACCGAGTCGCTCCTGCGCGCGGGCAGCCTCATCTCGACCCAGACCTTCGTCGGCCGCCGCGATGCGGTCGAAAAGGCCGGCGGCTTCGACGAAACCCTGGATGCCCTGCTCGACTGGGACCTGTTCATCCGATTCTCGCACCTCGGCCCCATCGCCTTCGAACCCGAACCCCTGGTCCTCCAGCGCTTTTCGCCGAACAGCCTCACCCGCGTGCCGCGCAATCGGGTCGCGGCGCTGGAGCGCATCCTGGAAAAGAACGCCGACGCCTTCGCCGCCCTGCCCGATGCGCTGTTCGAACGGCTCGTGATCCTGGCCGGCGGCCATCGGCGCACGGGCGACGCGGCCGCGGCGCTTCGCTGGGCGTGGCGGGCCATGCGCCAGAGGCCCGCCCATCCGCGCGCGTGGAAGGCGCTTGGCTTGGCGGCGGCCGCGCGGATGCGCGGGGCGCGCCGATGAGCCCGCGCGCCGCCTTGGGGCTGGCCCTTGTCGCGACGCTGATCTGCGGCGCGGCGCAGGCGGCCACGTTCCACGTCGCCGCCAGCGCGGCGCAGGGCGGAGACGGATCGCCCGCGCGCCCCTTCGCCAGCATCCGCGCCGCCTTTCTGTCGGGCCGCCTGCAGGACGGCGACCGGCTGTCGCTGGCGCCCGGATTCTACGGCGCGCCCACGATCCGCGCGGCCGGCCCGCGCGATGCGAAGACCAAGGCGTCAGGACGAATCATCCGAGACGTCGTCATCGAAGGCGAGGGCGACCCCAGGGCCGCCGCCGCCCTGCCCGATCCGGGCCGGGGCGCGGCATGGCTCGGCAAGGTCGTCATCCACCAGGCCGAGGGGCTGACCCTGAGCAACCTGCTCGTCATGCCCAGGCCCCGGCCGCCGGAGCCCGCGCCGGCGCCCATCGCGCGCGCCGATGACGGCACGCCCCTTCCCCTTCCGCGCCCCGCCCGCGCCAAGCGCCGCGGACCGCTTGTCCTCGCGCACCGGACGGCCCGGCGCGTCGCGCTCGAGCAGCTCGAGATGCGCTCGGCCCCCGACGCCGAAATCGCGCGCTGGACCCGCGGCGTCGATTGGCGGCGCAACGCCCGCGACGGCATCCGCCTGGACGGTCCCGACGGCGCGGCGCGCGGCAATCGGCTGACCGGGGTCAATTTCGGCATCCAGGCCACCGGCCCGCGCGCCGTCGTCGAAAACAACGAGATCGACCTTTTCGGCGCCGACGGCATCCGCGTTCTGGGCGATGGCAGCCGGGTGCACGGCAATCTCGTGCACAACTGCGTCGCGACGGGGTCGGGCAATCACGATGACGGGATCCAGTCCTGGTCGGTGGGAAAGAACCGCCGCGCCGGCAGCGGGGTGGTGCGGGATGTGACGCTTTCGGCCAACCGCATCTTCGAATGGGACCGCCCCGGTTCGGCCAGGCTGGCCTGCAGCCTTCAGGGCATCGGCCTTTTCGACGGCGTTTACGAGAACTTGACGATCGAGAACAACCTCATCGTCGTCGATCAATACCACGGCATCACGGTCATGGGCGGCAAGAACGTCCGCGTCGTGAACAACACCGTCCTCAACCGCCGCCCGGGCCCGCAGGCGCGGCCCTGGATCATGTTCCGGGCGCACAAGAACGGCGCCCGCTTCGGCGGGAACGTGGCCGCGAACAACATGGCCATGAAGTTCAGCCTGCCCGACTGGACGCTGTCGCGCCGCAACCTGCGGATTCGCTATCCGGGGCTGGTCATTCGCGACCGGTCCGCCGGCGACTATCGCCCGCGGCCCGACGGCCCCGCCCATCGCGCCGCCGATCCGGCGTTTCAGCCGCCTCGCGACCTCAACGGCGCGCCCCGCCCGGCCTCGGGCGGCGATCTGGGCGCGCTCGAGAGCGGCGACTGAGCCCCGCCCCTCAGCCCCGGCGCGGTCCGGTGCCCAGAGGCAAACCGCGCGGCGGCGCCGGCGATGCGACGGGCCTGCGGGCGGGCTTGGGGCCGGGCTGGGGCGCGGGCGCCTCGTCCGGCGCGCGCCGACGCAGCGCCGAGGCCGGTCCGCGCGCGGCTGAGGTCGCCGGAGCGGCGGACTCCTCCCACTCCAACAGCCATGAGCCGGCGCCCAGAAGGAACATGAAATAGACGAAGATCGTGCCCCAATAATGCACCGTCGCCGCTGCCACGCACATCGCCACAAGCGACATCAACAGCCCCTTGCGGCAGGCGTCGACCTGCGGATCGGCGATCGGACGCGCCCCGAGGCGAAGAAGCGTCCACAACACCATGCCCGCGATGGCGATGGCGGCGGGCAGACCGTAGCGCATCGCATTGAGCAGCCAGAAATTGTCCACGCTATGCGTCAGCCAGTGCGGCCGCGGCCAGTTGTCGTCCAGCCCGATGCCGAAGATCGGGTTGTTCAGCACCACGTCGGTGCCGTAGTTCCAGGTCTGGAGTCGGACGGCGGAAGAAAAGGAGTTGAACGCGAAGGTCTGGATGAAGATCAGGATCGGCCCGCGGTTCGATGCGACCAGCAAGAACGCGTAAACCGCGCCGATCACGATGATCAGGTTGCGCCAACGGCCCTTCCGCCCCTCGGTGAGGCGGTCGTAGACGATCAGGCCCAGCTGCGCGGCCAAGGCGACATAGGCGCCGAGCGACAGCGAGAAGAACGCCCCCGCGCCCGCCACCAGCGCCGCCATGGGCCAGCGGCGGCCGTCGCCGCGCAGCGCGTAATAGGACATCGCCAGACCCGACGCCGCGAACACCCCGAACAGGATCGGGTGCTCGAACGATGCGGCGGCGCGCAGCATGCCCCACCGGGTTTCGAAGCTCGAGATCGGAAGCGCCAACCCGCCCAGCACCTCCTGAAACAGCCGCCTGTAGAACACCGCCTCGACGAAAGCGAAGGGGATCAGCGCCAAGGTGACCCAAAGCAGGGTGCGCACGAAGGCCCGAAACCCGTTCGGCCCCCGGATCGAGGCGCGCGCCAGCAGGTAGGCGCCCAGGATCTCGATCGCGGTGATGCCGGCCAGCTCGACCTTCTCGAGGCCATGGTTGACCACCAGCGACAGCCCCGCCCACAGCGCATAGAAGGCCGCCATCAGATCCGGCGGCTTGATCCCGTCGAGCCGACCCGCAAGCCACAACCCCACCAGCGGCGCGAAGGACGCGACCAGCACGACGCGATAGGGCGTCATCCGCAGAGGACCGATGTAGAAGACCAGGGGAATCGCCAGGCAGACGACAAAGGCGATGGCCAGGCGCGGAAGCCGGTCCGCCTGGGCCATGCGCGCCGCCGCGCTCGCCGCTTGCTGCTTCATCGAATCCTCTCTCGTCCTTCGGCCGCGCCCGCGCGCCAGGCGCCGGCCATCGCGCGCGCCAGATCGGCCGCGATTTCCGGCTCCCGACGGCGAACGGCAAGGCGCAGAGCCTCGGGGATCAGCGCCAGCCGCGCAAGCCCCGTCCGCTCGGCCGCCGCAAGGCGCAGCTCGTGCAGCCGCAGCTCCTGTGCGCAGATCGCGCGCAAAGGGTCAAGCTCGGCCCCGCCCGCTGCGTCCAGATCGCGCGCATAGGTCCGGTAGCACGAGACATACCAGCGCCGGTATAACAAACGCCTGACGCGCGCGGCCGCCGGGTCGCCGCCATCCTCGGTTTCCGAGACGCCCCCGGCGCGATAGCGCAGCAGGGGGCGATCGACGAAGGCCGCTCCGGCGTCCAGCAGCGCCCGGAAGGGCAGCGCCCGGTCCTCGACCAGCGCGGTCGGCGACAGCGGGCCGAAGCGCCGGTGCAGGCGCCGGGCCCACATCTGCGTCGCGCCGATCACATACATGTTGCCGCGCAGGAAAGCCTCGGGCGACACGCGCGAATCGACCACCGGACTCGGCCGGCGCACGCCCAGGGGCCGCCCCGCGGCGTCGATGCGCAGCGCCTCGGAATGGACCAGCGCGGCGCGGCTTTCGGGCGTGGGTCCGCTGGCCCGCCAGGCCTCGATCAACGCCGCCACGCGGTCGGGTTCGGAAATGTCGTCGCCGCCGTTCTGCACCAGCAGCTCGCCCGCCGCGATCTCGGCGATGCGGTCCAGATGCGCGACGATGCCCAGATTGCGCGCATTGCGGTTGAGCGTGACCCGGTGCGGCCCGCGATAGCTTTCGGCCATGCGGCGCATGACCTCGAAGGTTCCGTCCGGCGAAGCGTCGTCCGACAGCAGGATCTCGAGCGGGCCGTAGGTCTGGGCGAAGGCGGCCTCGATGGCTTCGCGCACCGTGTCCTGCTGGCGGTAGGCGAAGACGAAAAGGGTGACGAGCGGACGATCCGCATCGCCCGCGGGATGCGGCGCGTTCATGGCGCGCGGCTCGGCGACGAGCCTGGCGCGCGCTGGGCGCGGAACGCATTCGGCATGAAAGAACACCCTTGGAAATCGACCCGCCGGCGCCGGCCCGGCCACGATAGCGCGCCGGCGCCGCACGGAAAAGCCGTTCGGCGCCCGGCGCCGGTCAAATGCGCCCGCGCCGCCAGGCCGCCGCCACCCCCGGCCCCAGCAACGGCGCGACGGGGCGCGCGGCCGCCCCCGCCCCGCGCCACAGGCGCGCCCTCCATCCCGGACGCGGCGCAAGCCCGCCCTGCGTGCGCGCCGGCGCGGCGTCAAGATCCGGCGGCGGATAGCCGAAGCGCGCATAGTCGCGCGCATAGAACCGGGCGATGAGCGCAAGCTCGGCCCGGCCGGGCCGGATCGGCGCCCCGGTCGAGCGCAGCGCATGGCCGATGCGGCCGCCGGGCGTCTGGCCCTGCGGCGGCGGGCCGGCGACCTGGTCCAGCCACTCGGCGACCGCGTCCAGGCCATCTTCCAGACGGAACACCCGCGCGCCCTCGGGCACGATGTCGGACTGCGGGCGGATGTGGTTGTCGAACACCCGCGGATCGCGCCGCGCCGCCGCCAGCGTCGCGCGCAGCCACACGTCGAAGCCCAGCCGCGCCAGGCGCGGGCGCGACAGGGGCCGGCTGGCGCGGGCCTGAAACCGATACTCGCTGACGATGCGGGCCACGGGGTCGCGCACCACCGCGAACGCCGCGTCGGGCGTGCGCGGCAGCAGCCCGCGCAGATCCGCCGCGGCCAGGTGCTGCGGCGAGACCGCCAGCCCTCCGTCGCGCCAGCGCCCGTCGATCCAGCCCTGCATCCAGCCGCGATCGAGCAGCCCGAGCGGGCCGAAACGCGCGGCCATGTGGTCTTCGACGCTGGATCCGCCGGCCTTTGGCACATGCGCGAAGAAGATCACGCGGCCTTCATGCAGCGCGTAAGGCATCAGCCGGCGGCCTCCGCCGCGCCGCCGGATCCGCCCGCACCCCGCGCGCCCTCGATCATCGCTTCCCCTCGGCCGGTCATGGATCGTCCGGCCATGGTGATACCCCACCGCCGCGCAGCGGGCAAATTCCCGCGCCCTTCGCCGGCTCAGGCGGCCGGCGCGCCGCGGCGCGCGCGCATGGCGCGGCGGCGGGCCATGGCCTCGGCGCGGGCCTGCGCGCGGGCGTCGTCCTCGGCCGGGTCGGCGGCCGGCGCGGCGCCGGCGCCCTCGAGATGCGCGGCCAGGGCCGAAAGCACCGGAAAGCGGAAGATGTCCGTGATCGACAGCCGCTCGGCGCCCAGCTCGGCCCTGATCTCGCGATGCGCCTGCACCGCCAGAAGCGAGTGGCCGCCCAGCTCGAAGAAATTGTCCGAGGCGCTCACCTTGTCCACCCCCAGCACCCGCGACCAGATGGCGGCGATGCGCCGGGCCGCGTCGCCCTCGGGCGCGGGGCCCTCGGCGCGGCGCGGCGCCCCGCCCGCCGCCGCCGCCGCGCCCGGCGCCGGCAGGGCCTTGCGGTCGACCTTGCGGTTCGGGGTCAGCGGCAGCGCGTCCATGAAGATCACATGCGCCGGCAGCATGTGCGCGGGCAGGGCGGCGGCCAGGTGGGCGCGCAGCGCCGCCTCGGGCGCCGAGCCGACGACGTAAAGCGCCAGGCGCACGTCGCCCGGCGCGTCCTCGCGCGCCAGCGCGGCGGCGGCGCGCACGCCAGGGAAGGCGGCGGCGGCGGCCTCGATCTCGCCCAGCTCGATGCGGTGGCCGCGGATCTTGACCTGGTGGTCGGCGCGGCCGAGGAAGTCGATGCGCCCGTCCATGCGCCGCCGCGCCAGGTCCCCGGTGCGATACATGCGCGAGCCGTCCCCGGCGAAGGGGTCGGGGCGGAAGGCGGCGTCGGTCAGGTCCTGCCGCCCCAGATAGCCGCGCGTCACGCCCGCCCCGCCGATCCACAGCTCGCCCGGCGCGCCGATCGGGGCGGGTTCGCCCTGCGCGTCCAGAACGTAAAGCCGGGTGTTGGCGATCGGGGTTCCGATGTTGACCACCGCTTCGGACGGGTCGGCCGGGCCGGTCGCCGACCAGATGGTCGTCTCGGTCGGGCCATACATGTTCTGCACCGCGCCCGCCCCGGCCTGCGCAAGCTGTCCGGCCAGCGCGCCCGGCAGCGCCTCGCCGCCGATCATCAGATGCCTGACGCGCGACAGCGCAAGGCGCGCCTCGTCGTTCATGACGATCATCCGCGCCATGGACGGAGTGCATTGCAGATGCGTCACCCCGTGGCGCAGGATCTGCGCGGCGATCGAGAAGTCGTCCGCCGGGATCTCGGACGCCCGGTTGGCCCGCGCCAGCACCTCGGCCAGCGGCCTGAGCCCCTCGAGCACCAGCTCGGGCGCGATGCCGTAGTCGATCAGGCAGGCGATCTCGTCCACGCCGATGCGCTTGACCTGCTCGACGCGGGCCAGCGCGTCCTCGATCGTGCCGAACAGGCCCGAATCCTCGAAATAGCGCTTGAAGGCGAAGTCGAGGATGCCCTCCAGCTCCTCGGCGCTCAGCGCGCCAAGGTCGATCTGGAACGGGTTCTCGACCCCCTTGGGCCGCTTGAAGGCCGGAAACGCCCAGGCGTATTGCTTGATCAGGCCCGCGGCGGCGCGCAGGTAGTCCTTCATCGGCTCGCGCGCGATTTCGCGGGCCTTCTCGCGGTCCTCGGCGATGTAGGTGTGCAGCATCAGCGTCACGGTGCGCGAGTCGGGGTCGTGCCCGGCCTCGCGCAGCGCGTCGCGGTAGATGCGGATCTTGTCGGCGACCTCGTCGATCGACTGGCCCAGAAGATGGGTCAGCACGTTGGCCCCGATGGCGCCGGCCTCGCGCCAGGTCTCGGGATTGCCGGCGGTGGTCACCCAGATCGGCAGCTCGGCCGAGACCGGGCGCGGCTGGGTGACGACCGCGTGCATCGAGCCGTCCTTGCGCGGATACTCGACCGCCTCGCCGCGCCACAGGCGGCGCAGCTCTTCGATGGCGCGGAACATGGCCGGCTTGTTCGCGGGCGGCGTGTTCTCGGGGCGCAGGACGAAATCGTCCGGCTGCCAGCCCGAGGCGATGGCCAGCGCCGCGCGCCCGTCGGTGAGGTTGTCGATCACCGCCCATTCCTCGGCGATGCGCGCCGTGTGGTGCAGCGGCGCGACGCAGCTGCCCGCGCGCACGCTCAGGTTCCGCGTCACCGCCGCCACCGCCGCGCCGGTCACCGCCGGGTTCGGATAGGGGCCGCCGAAGGCGTGGAAATGGCGCTCGGGCGTCCAGACGGCGCAGAAGCCGTGCGCGTCGGCGAATTTCGCGCCCTCGAGCAGCAGCTGATACTTCTTCGGCCCCGGCCCGTCGTCGTTGCCCCAGTAGAACAGGCTGAAATCGATGCGCCGGTCCGAGACCGCCAGCGGCCCGTTCGAGACCAGCCCGCGGTCGTCGTCGCCGGCGATCACCACCTTGAAGCCGCGCGCCAGCGTCCAGAACAGCTCCAGCACCGAGATGTCGAAGCTCAGCGAGGTGACCGCCAGCCAGGTTCCCGGCGGGTCGTGCGGGATGCGCGCATCCATGCCGGCGAAGAAGTTCGCCACGTTGCGATGCGTGACCATCACCCCCTTGGGCCGCCCGGTCGAGCCCGAGGTGTAGATGACGTAGGCCAGTTCCTCGGGGCCGGCGCCGCCCTCTGGGGGCGTCGCCGGGGCCTCGGCCGGGCGCAGATCGCGGTCGATGACCAGCGTCCGCCCCTCATGGGGCGGCAGCGCGTCCAGCGTCGCTGAATGGGCGACGATCACCGGCGCGCCGCTGTCCTCGACATAAAGCGCCAGCCGCTCGGCCGGGTAGGACGGGTCGAGCGGCACATAGGCGCCGCCGGCCTTGAGGATGCCCAGCGCCCCGGCCACCAGCTCGGGCCCGCGCGGCGCGCACAGCCCGACCAGCACGCCCGGCCCCACCCCCATCGCGCGCAGCGCGTGTGCGACGCGCTCGGCCTCGGCCTCGAGCTCGGCGTAGGTCAGCGTCCGGTCCTCGAAGGCGATGGCGGGCGCGTCCGGCGCGCGGGCCGCCTGCGCCGAGATCAGCTGATGGATCGGGCGGTCCTCGAAGGGCGCCTCGGTGGCGTTCCACTCGCGCAGCAGGCGCGCGCGCTCTTCCTCGGGCAGGACGGGCAGGCGCGCGGTCGGGGCCGCCTCGGCCTCGGGCGCGGCCAGCGCGGCGGCGAGGGTCTCGATCCGGCGGGCCAGCAGCTCGGCCTCGGCCTCGCCCAACCGGGCGGGATCGGTCAGCAGCTCGGGCGCGGCCGGGTCGAGGACCAGCTGCGCCGCGGCCTCGGCCAGCGGCGGCGCGCCCGGGCCCAGCAGCGCAAGGTCGGGGACCGGCAGGCCGGCGATCGCCGGGTCGCGGGCGACCAGGTCGCGCGCGAAGGTCCCGTCGCGCCGAGCCTCGGCCAGGCGGCGGGCGAAGGCCGCGCGCGCCTCGGCGAAGGGCGTCGCGCCGTCGCCGCACGGATCGGCCTCGAAGCGGACCGGAACCCAGCCGTTCAGCACGCCGGCGGTCGCCGCCTCGGCCTCGGCATGGGCGGCCTCGCGCAGCGCCAGGTCGAAGGCCTCGCCCGCGCCGCCGCGCGCCGCGCCGGCGGCGGCGATGGCGGCCAGCGCGTCGGCGTCGAGCCCCGCGGGCAGATCCAGCCGGCGCCGGCGCGGCGCGCGCCCGGCCGCCGGCGCCGAGGGATCGCGCGGCGCGGCCAGCGGCACGGCCGCCGGGACCATGGCCGCAAGCCGCGCGCGCCAACGCGCCTCGGCGGGGGCGGCCTCTTCGACGCGCCGGGTCAAGGCGTGCGCCGCCTCGGCGTCGAGCGAGGGCAGAACCGCCCCGACCCGCGCCGCATCCTCGGCCGCGACCCGGGCGCCCAGCGCGTCGGTCAGCGCGGAAAGGCGCACGCGCCCCGACCCGACGGCCACGATCAGCGCATCGGGCGCGACCTCGAGCACCGCGCCGGCCTCGGCGCCCGGCGCGGCGTCCTCGTCGGGCAGCGCCTCGATGCGGCCGGCCAGAAGCAGCCGGCCATGGGCGTCGACGAATTTCGGCTTGGCGAGCGGGTTGAAATAGGTTCCGTGGTCAAGCGCGCGCCCCAGCGCCGCCAGCTCGGCCGCCGGGCGGCGGAAATCGAGCCGCGCGGCGGCCTCGGGCCGGTCGGCGCGCCGGTGGACGCGGCGCTGCGACAGATCCTGCGGCTTGCGCGCCGGAACGCCGCTTTCGAGCTGCGCCAGCAGGTCCTCGAAGCTGTCGAGCGCGGCGGCGTAGCAGCGCGCGTTGAGCGTGAGCGCGGTTTCGTCGGGCGCAAGCTCGAAGGCGCGCTCGGCCAGGATGTCGCCCTCGTCCACGCCGCCCTCGATCAGGTGCCAGGTCACGCCGTGGCTCGAGTCGCCCTCGAGCAGCGCCCAGAGCGGCGCATTCAGCCCCGCGCGCCGGGGCAGCGGGCCGTCATGGAAATTCACCGCCCCCTTGCGCGCCAGCGACAGCACCTCGTCCGGCAGCACGCGCAGATTGGCGATGGACAAGAGCCAGTCGAAGCCAAGGGGCGCAAGCGCCTGCGCAAGCTCGGGTCCGCGCGGCGCAACGCGCAGCCCGGCCTCCTGCGCCCACCCGCGCACGCCCGCATCGTCGGTCACGACGGCGGCGATGGCGTGGCCGCGCGCGCGAAGGCGCTCGGCGCACTGGATGAGCAGCGACTCGTCGCCGACCAGAACGGTTGAAAAGGCAGTCATCGAAAAATCCCCCAATGCGGGCGGCGCCGGCCCCGCCCCGATCGCGTTCAGCCCTTGCCGGGCGCGGCCGCGCCCCGCACGGGCGCGCGCCCCGGCCATGCCGCCCCGGCGACGGACGCGGCCGCGTGCCGGAGCAGGTCCTTCAGGAAATGCGGCGGATCGCCGGTGTCCGCGCCCTGCACGGCGACGCGCGCGCGCCGGATCGCGCAGCCCAGCGCGCGTGCGCCCGTGGCCGCCGCGGCATAGGCGCGGCCGTGATTCTTGACGAAGTAGCGCATGCGCGAATCGAACCAGTAGGCGGGCATGCGCCGCGCGGTCTTGAGCCCGGTCGAGACCGAGCCGATATGCATGACCTCGCTCTCGCGCACATAGTCCACCGACCAGCCGGCGCGGCGCGCCCGCAGGCACAGGTCGGTTTCCTCGTAGTAGAGAAAGAACGCCTCGTCGAAGAGCCCGATCCGATCCAGCGCCGCGCGGCGCATCATCAGGCTGGCGCCGGCGACCCAGTCGACCGGGCGCGAGCGATCGGGGATCGGCAGCGGCACCGCCGCGCCGCGCAGAAGGCGGCTCAGCGGGCCGAAGCGCGCCGCGCCTTCCAGCTCGCCCGCGATGGTGGGAAAGCGGAACAGCGTCGTGTGCGGCTCGCCCTCGGGGCCGTGGATGTAGCTGCCGGCGAAGGCGGTCCGCGGGTGCGCCTCGAGATGGTCGCGCAGCCGGCGGATCGCGTCCGGGGCCGGGAAGGCGTCGGAGTTGAGGATGTAGACGTAGTCGGGCGCCCGCCCGTCGGGCAGCCCGGCGCGGATGCCGAAATTGTTGCCCGCCCCGAAGCCGCCGTTCGAGGGCGCGCGGATGACCCGCGCGCGCGGGGCGTCGGCCAGCGCGGCGCTGAGCATCTCGAACGAGCCGTCGCCGCTGTCGTTGTCGACCACCGTCAGCGCGCCGGGGATGCCCTCCATCGCCGCCAGCGCCGCGCGCGCCGCGCGCAGCGTCATCGGCGCGGTGCGCCAGTTGAGCACGATCGTCAGAACCGTCGGATCGGTCATGGCGCTACTCCGCCGCCGCGGCGCGCGGCGCGCCCGCGCGGCCCGCCGCCGCCTCGGCGGCCAGGATGCGCGCGCGCAGCCGCGCCGCCAGCACCCGCACATTGGGCTCGAGCACCATCGAGTCGTGATCGCCCGGCACCTCGACCACCTCGGTCGCGGGCGCCCAACGGGTCCAGCCGTTGTCTTCGAGCACATAGGCGCGCTCGTCATCCACCCAGCGCCCGCCCGACACCTTGTGCACCTTGCGCAGCGGCGGGCGGAACAGCGTCAGCGGCCCGTCCCACGGATGCATCCGATAGCGCGGCAGCGCGGCGAGGAAGGCCGCCTCGATGGCCTCGTCATGGAAGCGGCGCACGGGCTCGTCCGAGGCGGGCTCGTCCATGCGCGCGCGCAGCTTGCCCGCCTCCCAGGCGATGCGCTCGCGCGCCCAGCGGGCCAGATAGGCCGGCCCGCCCTGGCGGATCTGCCCCCATTTGAGCAGCGCGCGGTCGCGCGCGGAAAGGGGCTCGCGCATGGGCAGGGGCGTGTCGAGCAGCGCCAGCAGCGCCACCTCTTCGCCCGCCTCGCGCAGCTGGCGCGCGATCTCGTAGGCGGTGATGCCGCCGCCCGAGAAGCCGCCCAGCAGCCACGGCCCGCCCGGGTGAACCTGGCGCATCTCGGCGATGCAGTCGCGCGCGGCCTCCTCGAAGGTCTCGTGCGGGGGCTGGTCGCCGTAAAGGCCGCGCGCCTGAAGGCCGTAGAAGGGCCGCTCGGCGCCGACCAGCTGGGCCAGGTGGCGCAGGTTCATCACGTTGCCGAACATGCCCGCCACCAGGAACATCGGCGCCCCGGCGCCGCCGTCGCGCTCGTGCATGGGCACAAGATGGGTGAAGCGGCGCGCGGGCCGCGCGGCGGGGCGCGGGGCCTCGGCCGCAAGCGCGGCGTCGTCGCCCGCGGCCGGGTCCACGCCCAGCCGCTCGGCGATCAGCGCCGCCAGGGCGGCCACGCTGGGCGCCTCGAACAGGGTCGAGATGGGAAAATCGACGCCCCAGCTTTTCTTGATGCGGGCGAAAAGGCGCACCGCGATCAGCGAGTGCCCGCCCAGATCGAAGAAGCTGTCCTCGACCCCGACCCTGTCCACGCCCAGAAGATCCTCCCAGAAGCCGGCCAGGCTGCGCTCGAGATCCGTGCGCGGCGCGACGTAGCCGCCCTCGAGCTCGGGGCGGGCGAACTTGCGCGCGGCGTCTTCCTCGGCGGGCGCGGCGGCGGCGGCCTGCGCGGCCAGCGCGCCCAGATCCATGGACGAGACCGCCAGCTGCGCGCGCCCCGCCGCCATGGCGCGGACGAAGGCCTCGGCGCCTTCCTCGGGACGGATGCCCTGCGACAGCGCGTACGCCAGCGCCTCTTCGGCCGGCGAGCGCGCGCGCGCCGCGGCCGAGGGCCGGTCGAACTCGACCTCGCGCGCCGAGGGCGGGCGCGGGCGGGCGAAGTCGGCGTTCTCGAGCCGCTTGATGGCGAAGCCCTTCGCCTCGACCAGAACGCGCCCGGCCGGATCGGCCACAAGCACGTCGAAGCGCGCGCCGTCGGCGTCGGCCTCGACCAGGCGCACATGGCTCGCCACCTCGGCCTCGAGCGGGGCGTGCACGCGCACCTCTTCATACGAGATCGGCGCCCACAGATGCGTGGGCGCGTAGCCCGGGATCAGCTCCATGGCCCAGCCGGTGGCCAGATCCATCAGCGCCGGGTGCAGCAGCCAGCCGGCGTCGAGATCGGCCCGCGCCGCCTCGGGCAGGGCCAGGCGCGCCAGCCCCTCGCCCCGGCCCAGCGCCAGGGCGCGCAGCACGCGCCAGCGCGGGCCGAAGCGCAGATGCGCCTCCTGCGGCGAGACGAGCCCCGCCGGATCGGCCCGCCGCGCGGCGTCGCAGCGCGCCTCGACGGCGGCGAGGTCCAGCGGCGCGGCCGGGGCCGGCGCGCCGAGCGCGATGCGCCCCTGGGCGTGAAGCTGGAAGGCGGGGCGGCCCTCGACCGAGCAGGCGCCGAGCACGTCGAAGGCATAGCCTTCATCCGTGCGGCGCAGGCGCACGCGCACCTTGAGGCCGCCGCCCGGCGCCGCGCCGTCGGGCGCGTGCAGCGGGCGCAGGAACCACAGGTCGCGCAGGACGAAGGGGCCGCCCTGGCCGTGCGCCGCCAGCGCCTCGGCCGCCAGCTCGAGATAGCCCGTGCCGGGCAGCAGGGCGTCGCCGGCGGCGGTGCGGTGCTCGTCCAGCGCCCAGCGGTCCTCGGGGCGCCATTCGGCCTCGAACAGCCGCGCGCCGGACTCGTCATGGGCGGCGACGTCCAGAAGCGGCGCGCCCGCGACCGGTTCCCTGGGCGCGGCGTCGCCCGCCTCGCGGGCGGCCATGGCCTCGGCCGCCATGCCGACCTCGGCCCACACGCCCCAGTCGATCGCCACGACGCGCGTCGGGCCGCCCGCATGCGCCTGCGCCCAGGCGTTGAGGTATTCGTTGGCCGCGACGTAATCGACCTGCCCGGCCGGCGCGATGATGGTCGAGCTGGACGAGAACAGCGCCATCCAGTCGAGCGGCGCCCGCGCGCCCTTGCGCGCCTCGTCGAAGAACAGCGTCTGAAGCACCTGAAGTCCGTGGATCTTCGGGGCGAACACATCCTCGATGGCCGAGGGCGTCTTGGTCATCAGCGGCGCGTCGCGCACCGCGCCCGCGGCATGGATCACGGCCTGGACGGGGCCGAAACGGCGCTCGGCCTCGGCCAGCACGGCGCGCATCTGCTCGAGGTCGCACACATCGGCCGCGGCCGGCATGACCTGCGCGCCCAGCGCCTCGAGCCGCTCGACCGCGCGGATGCGCCGCAGCCGCGGATCGTCCGGCGCTAGCGCGCCCGCCAGCGCCGCCCACTCCTCGCGCGGGGGCGGCGGCGTGCGCGACACCAGCACCAGCCGCGCACGGCTTTCGCGCGCCAGCCGCTCGGCCACCGTCAACCCGACGCCGCCGAAGCCGCCGGTGATCAGGCACACGCCCCCCTCGGGCAAGATCGGCGTCCGCGGCGCCTCGGGCAGGGGCATGGGCCGCCATTCCAGCTCGAAGCGACGCTCGCCGCGCAGGGCGGCGGCGGCGCAGGCGGGCGCGGCCAGCAGGTCCTCGAGCACGCGCTCGGCCAGAAGGTCCATCTCGGCCTCGGCGGCGCGGCGCCCGGCGAAGGGGTCGCGCAGCATGGCCAGCGGCCCGCCCGCCCGCGCCCCCGCGCCGGGCAAGGCCACGTCGAGCGTGGCGCAGGTCACGCCGGGCAGCTCACGCGGGATGACGCGCGCCGGGCCGGCGACGGCGGCCTTCTCGGGATGGGGCAGGGGCTCGTCCTTCACGCGCGCCGCGCCCGAGGTCACCACCGTCATGTGCAGCGGCGCGGGCAGCCCTTCGGCCGCGATGGCCTGCCCCAGGAAGGTCAGCGCGTAGAAGCCCTGCTCCTGATTGCGGTGGAAGAAGCTCGAACCGGGGCGGAAGCTTTCCTTCGCCGTGGTCAGCCAGAAATGCGCGATGCGCTGGGGCGCGCGGCCGCGCTCGACCAGATCGCGCACGAGCAGGTCGTAATCCTCGCGCCCGCGCTCTGGCGCGATGACGTAGGCGTCCTCGCCCGTGCGGGCGAAGGCGTCGCCGGCGCGCACCTCGATCACCTCGGCGCCGGCGGCGCGCAGCCGCGCGGCGGCGCGGGCGGCCAGGCCGGCCTCGTCCATGAAGAACAGCCAGCTGCGCGGGGCCGCGCCCTCGGCCAGCGCGGCTTCGAGCGCGCCTTCTTCCTCGAGATCCACGGGGCAGTCGGCGAATTTCGGCCGCCAGACGGGACGCGCCCCCCAGCGGGCGATGTCGTCGATGCGCGCGGGCCGCTCGGCGCCGCCGCGATGCGCGCCGACGCCCGGTTCGATGAAATAACGCGCGCGCTGGAACGGATAGGTGGGCAGCGGCACGCGGCGGCGGCGCGCCTCGCCCCAGATCTGGGTCCAGTCTGCCTCGACGCCCAGCGCCCACAGCCGCGCCACCGCGCCCAGGAAATAGGCGTCGTCCGAGATGGCCTCGTCGGGGTGGCGCAGCGTGTCGATGACCTGCTGCGCGGGAACCGCGCCATGCATGCGCGCCATCGCGCCCAGCGCCTTGCCCGGCCCGACCTCGAGAAACACGCGCCCCGGGCGCTCGGCCAGGGCGCCGATGCAATCGGCGAAGCGCACCGTGCCGCGCAGGTGCCGCACCCAGTGGTCGGGGTCGGTCGCCTCGGCGTCGGTCAGCACCTTGCCGGTGCGGTTCGACACGATCGGAATGCGCGGCGGCGACAGCGACAGGCCGCGCAGGAAGTCGCCGAAGCGCGCCAGAGGCGGGTCGAGCATGCGCGAATGGGCCGCGATGTCGATGGGAATGCGCTGCGCCTCGATGTCGAGCTCGGCCAGGCGCGCCTGCAACGCGTCGAGCGCCGCCTGCGGGCCCGAGGCCACGGTCAGCTCGGGCGCGTTGACGCTGGCGACGTCCAGCTCCTCGCCCAGCAGCGGCGCCAGCCTTTGGGCCGAGATGGGCACGCTCAGCATGCCGCCGGCGGGGGCCTCGTCGAACAGGCGCCCGCGCAGATGAACGAGGCGGATGCAGTCCTCGAAGGACATCACGCCCGCAAGGCAGGCGGCCGCGTTCTCGCCCATCGAGTGCCCGACCAGCGCCGCCGGCCGCACCCCCCAGGACATCCACAGCTGCGCCAGCGCGTATTCCACGATCATGATCAGCGGCAGCTGCGCCGAGGGCCGGCGCAGCCGCTCGGCCGCCTCGGCCTCGGCGCCCGGCTCGGGCAGCCACAGCGCGCGCGGGTCATGGTCGGTCAGCGGCGCCAGGATCTCGAGCCCCTTGTCCATCCAGTCGGCGAAGACCGGCTCGGTCTCGTAGAGGTCGCGGGCCATGTTGACGTATTGCGCCCCCCCGCCGGGGAACATGAAGACGACCTCGGGCTCGGCCAGCGCCTCGTGATCGAAGACGCGGCGCGGGGGCCGTTCCTCGAGCAGGCGCGCGGCCTCTTCGCGGTCGGCCGCGACCAGGACGCGGCGCTTCTCGAAGGCGCGGCGGCCTTCCTTGAGCGTGAAGGCGACGTCGGCCAGGTCCTGCTCGGGATGGGCGCGCAGATGCGCGGCCAGCGCCGCCGAGGCCTCGTCCAGCGCCTTGCGCGAGCGCGCCGACAGGACGATCGGCTGGAACGGCCAGTCCGAAGGCTCGGACGGCGGCTGCGCGGGCGCCTCTTCGAGCACCGCGTGGACGTTGGTGCCGCCCACGCCCAGCGAGTTCACCCCCGCCCGGCGCGGCGCGGCCCCGCGCGGCCAGGGCGTCAGCGCGCCGGCGACGCGGAAGGGGCTGGTCTCGAAATCAATGGCCGGGTTGGGGGCCTCGTAGCCCAGGCTGGGCGGGATCTCGCCCTCGTGCAGCGCCAGCGCCGTCTTGATCAGGCTCGCCGCCCCCGCGGCGGTGTCCAGATGGCCGATATTGGTCTTGACCGAGCCGATGCGGCAAAAGCCGGTCTTGTCGGTCCCGCGGCGGAAGGCGTCGGTCAGCGCCGCGACCTCGATCGGATCGCCCAGGTAGGTGCCGGTGCCGTGGCACTCGACATAGCCGATCGTGTCGGGGCCCACGCCCGCGACGGCGTGGGCCTCGGCGATGGCCGCCGCCTGCCCGTCCACGCTGGGCGCCAGGTAGCCGGCCTTGGCGGCGCCGTCGTTGTTGACCGCCGTGCCCTTGATCACCGCCCAGACATGGTCGCCGTCGGCCAGCGCGTCCTTGAGCCGGCGCAGCGCCACCACCGCCGCGCCCGAGCCGAACACCGTGCCCTGGGCGCGGTGGTCGAAGGCGTGGCAGTGGCCGTCGGGCGAAAGGATCTCGCCCTCCTGGAACAGGTAGCCGCGCGCATGGGGCAGCTCGATGGTGGCGCCCCCGGCCAGCGCCATGTCGCACTCGCCGCCCAGAAGCGCCTGGCAGGCGTAGTGGGTCGCGGCGAGCGAGGTCGAGCACGCCGTCTGGATGTTCACGCTCGGCCCCTTGAGGTCGAAGATGTGGCTGACCCGCGTCGCAAGGAAATCCTTGTCGTTGCCGGTGTGGCGCAGCAGGAACATGCCGACCTGATCGACCAGATCGGGGTTCGAGCAGATGTTGAAGTAGAAATAGCTGCCCATGCCGCAGCCGGCGAAGACGCCGATCGGGCCGGGGAATCGCTCGGGCGGATGGCCGGCGTTCTCGAGCGCCTCCCACGCCGTTTCCAGGAACTGGCGGTGCTGGGGATCCAGGATCGCCGCCTCCTTGGGGCTGAAGCCGAAGAACTCGGCGTCGAATTCGTCGAACCCCTCGAGCGGCGCGGCGGCGGGCACGTAATTGGGATGGCGGATGCGGTCGGGCGACTCGCCGGCGGCCAGAAGCTCGTCCTCGCTCAGGCGGCGAATCGACTCGACCCCCTCGCGCAGGTTGCGCCAGAAGGCGGACGGATCGCGCGCCCCCGGCACATGCAGCGCCATGCCGACGATCGCGATGTCGGTGTCCGAAACCTGGTCGAGGTCGACGCGCCCCCCGGCGCCCTCAGCGGCCGTCATGACGCAGACCCGCGCGATGCGCGCGCGCAATGGCGGCAATCCCGCCTAGCTGGCGGGAATCGCCGCCGCGAACAAGCGCTTGTGCAAACATTTTCAGCTTCCCCATTGACCCCGGCCAAACGCGCCGGAAAACTGCTTGAATGAAACTTCTCGCAAAAGGCGAGCAAACCGATTTGAAAACGGAAGCATACTCGGCGCGCGGCCACCTGGCGGCGCTTTGCGCGACCAGGCGGCGCCCCACCCGGCGCCCGGTCGCCGACGGTCTGGCGGGCGGCGAAACGCTGATCCGGCGCCGCGCCGTCAAAACCCCTCGGAAAATCTTAGCCGGTTCCGGCAATCATGCAAGCGTTGCGGCAAGAAACCAGGCGCCGCGCGCCGGATTCGACGAAGTGCGGCGCAAATGAAGGCGCGCCTCGATTTGAAGACGATTCTCTACCGCGCGGCGTTCAAGAAGCGCTTTCGCGCCGCGCCGGCGCGGCCGATCGTCACCTTCTGCTTCGACGACTTCCCGCGCTCGGCGTTCGAGGCCGGCGCGCCCGTGCTGGAAAGCCGCGGCGCGCGGGCGACCTTCTACGCCTGCGCCGGGCTGATGGCGTCGGGCGCGCGCCCGAAACTGGCCACGCCGCCGATGTTGGTCGAAGCGATCGCGCGCGGGCACGAGGTGGCCAACCACACCTTCACCCATCCCAATCTGCGCGACCTGCCCTCGGCCAGGATCGTCGAGCAGCTGCGCCGCAATCAGGAGGCGCTGCCCCCCGGCGCCACGCGCCATTTCGCCTATCCCTTCGGCGCGGGCGACACGCGGGTCGAATGGATCGTGAGCCGCCTTGCCCCCACGGCCCGTTCCTGCGTGCCGGGGATCAATGCCGGGTTGGCCTCGACCCACTGGCTGCGGGCGAACGAGCTTTACGCCTGCAACGACCCCGCGCGCCCGCTGCGCCTGATCGAGGAGAACCGGCGGCGCAAGGGGTGGCTGATCTTCTTCACGCATGGCGTCTCGGCCGCCCCGGGGCCATACGACGCAACCCCCGACCTTCTGGCGGCGACGCTGGACGCGGCGCTGACCTCGGGGGCCGAGGTGCTGCCCGTCGACGCCGCCTGGCGGCGCATTCGGCGCGGCGATTGAAGGTCTGGAAGCGTCAAGTCCGGCCGGACCTTCTGTCCGGCGCGGACCCGTCCGGCCCGCGGCGCCGACGCGTCAGCGCCGACGCCGCAAGGCCAGCCCGCCAAGCGCGCCGATGAGCAGCGGCAGCGCGCCGGGAAGGGGAACCGCGCTTGGCGCGGAAACGGCTGATTCGGTTGCGCCTTCGGGGGCGTATTGCCGGCGCGCGAAGCTGAAGTCGTCGATCTTCACCCAGTCCTGCCCCCCGAGGCTGCGCAGCGAGACCGATGCGATGCCCTCGGCCGCCAGCCCGTAATACGACACCAGCCCCGCATGCGGCCCGTCCGCGCCGGCGAAGATCGTCTTGGCGATCACCTTGCCCGTCGCATCGCGCGCCTTGACGATCCAGTCGGGATTGGCGGCGCCCCAGCTCATGGCGAAGGCATCGACGGGCCGGCGGAAACGGATGTTGAAGCGGTAGGGCGGGCCGACGAACAGGGTCGACAGCTCCATGCCCGAGCCGCCATAGACTCCGCCGAAGGTGGCCGGCGATATCGCCAGGCGCCCCTTCTTGGCGCGAAAGACCACGCCTTCGTCCTCGAAGACGTAGCGGCGCTTGCGCCCGGCCTCGAGCGAGTCGAAGTCGATCGTACTTGCGCCGCGCAGCGCGGCGTCGGTGGGAGAGAAGATGGCCGCCGAGCGCCCCGGCTCCGCCGAAGCGGCCAGCAGCAGGACGGCGGCCGCCGCGGCGCACGCGCGCCGCCCGGCGCCGCCAACGCCCCGCATGCCATCCGCCAGCCGCATCGCTCGCCCCCCTTTGCCGCGGCGCCCCTCCGCGCCGCCCCACGTTCACCGACCATTAAAGGACGCATGGCCGCGCCGATCAACCCGCGCAGCCCCGCGTTAAGACTGTTTTTCAATGCGTTAACGATATCGCGCGCCGCGCCGCGCCCTAGTCGCGGTTCCAGCGCCCGCTTGCGCCGCGCGCCGCCCCGCCCAGCAGCGCCTCGAGCATCCGGCGCGCGCGATAGGCGCGAATCCGCGTCAGAACCCCAAAGGCCAGAAGGCGCGCGCGCATGTCGGGCACGCGGTCCGAGGCCAGGATGCGCGGGATCTCGGCCGCCGGCGACAGGGCCATCGCCGCCGTCTTGAGCGCCCATTTCGCCAGCCCGCGCCGCCCCTGGGCCGCGGCCTCGGCGAACTGGTGGCTGATGTGCCGGTCCCATTTGAGCTGCAGCTCGCGCAGCGATTCGCGGGCGGGGTGATGGACGATCATGCGCGGCTCGTAGCGCGTGACCACGCCCCTGGCGCGCGCGCGCCGGCCCCACTCGGCATCCTCGGCCGCGCCGATGCCCGCAAAGGGGCCGACACGGGCGAAGACCTCGCGGCGCATGGCCAGATTGCCGGTGCCCGAAAAGCCCATCTTGCGGATGTATTCGCGCTGGCGGAAGGCGAAGATCGCCTCGTAGGCCTCGATCGGACCGGGGCGGGCGGGGTCGCGCATCAGGATGCGCACATCGCCCCCGATGGCCTCGGCCTGCGGGTCGCGGAAGGCGTCGGCGATGACCTCGAGCCATCGCGGATCGGCCACGCAATCGGCGTCCACGAAGGCCAGCAGCGGCGCGCGCGTGGCCGCCACGCCGGCATTGCGCGCGGGGCCGGGGCCGGGCTCGGGCTCTTCGATCAGGCGCACGCCCGGATGGCGCGCCACCACCTCGCGCGGCAGCGCGCGCGAGCCGTTGTCCACCACCACCACCTCGACCTCGGCGCGGTCGAAGCTCTGGGCGTCGAGCGCGCTCAGGCTGCGCTCGAGATGGTCGGGTTGGTTGAGATGTGGCACGATCACCGCGATGCGCGGCTCTCGCCCCGGCGTGTCCTGCGCCATGCTTCCCCCCGATTTCGTCGCATCCATGCATTCGCGCGCGCCCGACAAGCGGTTATACAGGCCCCGGCCCGCAAGGAAAGCGTCGCGGGCGCGGCATGAAGGAGCGCGGCATGGCCATTCCCTACCAGCTTGACGGCAAGCGCGTTTTCGTCGCGGGGCATCGCGGCATGGTCGGCGCGGCCGTGACCCGGCGCCTGGCGGCCGAGCCGGTCGAGGTGCTGACCGCCGGGCGCGAGGCGCTGGACCTGACCGATCAGCGCGCCGTGCGCGACTGGTTCTTCGCCAACCGCCCCGACGTGGTGGTGCTGGCCGCGGCGCGGGTTGGCGGGATCATGGCCAACGCCACGCGCCCGGCCGAGTTCATCCGCGACAACCTGGCCATCCAGACCAACGTCATCCACAGCGCGTGGGAAAGCGGGGTCGAAAAGCTGCTGTTCCTTGGCTCGACCTGCATCTACCCGCGCGAGGCGCCGCAGCCGATCCGCGAGGAAAGCCTGCTTGCCGGCCCGCTCGAGCACACCAACGAGGCCTACGCCGTGGCCAAGATCGCCGGCATCAAGATGTGCCAGGCCTATCGCGCGCAATACGGGGCCGACTTCATCTCGGCCCAGCCGACCAATCTTTACGGCCCGGGCGACAATTACGACCCCGAGGGCTCGCATGTGCTGCCGGCCCTGATCCGCAAGTTCCACGAGGCCCGCCAGAGCGGCGCGCGCACCGTGACCCTGTGGGGCACCGGCGCGCCGCTGCGCGAGTTCCTGCACGTCGACGACCTGGCCGATGCGCTGGTGTTCCTGCTGCGGCGCTGGTCCGATCCGCTGCCGATCAACGTCGGCTCGGGCGAGGAGGTCTCGATTCGCGAGCTGGCGCAGATCGTCGCCGAGGCCGTGGGCTGCACGGCGCAGCCGGTCTTCGACGCCTCGCGCCCCGACGGCACGCCGCGCAAGCTGACCGACTGTTCGCGTCTTCGGGCTCTGGGCTGGAACAACGCCCGCCCCCTGCGCCAGGGCGTGGCCGACGCCTACCGCGCCTTCCTGGCCGAAACGGCCGCGGGCGCCGCGCGGGGCGCCTGAGGGGCGCCCCGACGCGCCCCTTCGCCATGCGGGAACATTCCCATTCGGCGAGCGCGGCCGCCATGCAATCGCCTTGAAATGGTTAAGACCTGGCCTTCGCCCCGCGCCAGGTTGCAGGCCTCGGGCGCTTCCCCAGCCCGAATGCGTCGCGTCCCCCGATGCTTGCGTTCCACGGCCGCCTCCGCGCGCAGCGTTCTGCGGAGCGGCGGCCGGTCGGCAATGCGCGCCCGCCCTTCCCCAAGGCGGGCGCGCGCGTGGCGCCGCCCGCGCCCTCACCCCTCGGGCGCGGGCAACGGCCGCGCCACCGGCAAGGCGGCGGCGCGCGCCTCGATGCGGCGCATGACCTCGCGATAGGCGGGGCTGTCGGCGTTGACGAAGCGGGCCACGAACTCGTCGCGCGACAGCTTGCCCGGCAGATCGTCGAAGCGGATCAGCACCGAATCCTCGTCCTTCACGCGCGCCAGAAGCTCGGGCCATCTTGCCGGGTCGGCGTTCATGAAGGCCTCGACGAAGCGCAGCCCCGAGACGTTCGCCGCGATGTCGGCGAACTCGAACCCCCAGCGGTCGATGCTGTCCATCAGCTCCTTGTATTCGCCCATGGTCAGCGAGATGCGCATGGTGCTGGCGACCTCGATCGCGGCCGAGGTCACGAAGTGCCGCTTCTTGTCGTCCTGTCCGGCCAGGGTGACCTTGCGGCAAACGGCCGTGCGCGGCGGGGGCGGCGCGTCCTTGCCCGACATCTTGGCGATCAGCACCGAGAAGGGCTGCGAGCCGCAGGCCGCGTTCAGCGCGAAGATGGCGGCGGCCAGCTCCTGACGCTCTTCGCCCGGGCGGGCTCGGCGCATGGCCTGTTCGACGATGAAGCGCAGATAGGGCGTCAACGAGCCCCGGCCCGCCAGAACGCCCTGCGCCTCGGCCTCCTGCAAGGCGCGCAGATGGGCGGCGACGGCCTGCGGCGAGGGCAGATCGCCCCCGCGCAACGTGCCGGCCAGGCGGCGGAACAGGCGCTTGCGGTCGGCGTCGCTCATGGCCAGGGTCGCGCGCCCCCCTTCGGGCGTCAGCTCGAGCCGCGGCACGGCCGCCAGAAGGCGGTCGCCGAAGCGCTCGCCCAGGATCAGGTTCGCGCCCAGCCGCGCGGCGCCCAGCGCCAGCTCGGGCGGCAGGTCCAGCCGGCCAAGCCGGGCGGCGGCCAGGCGCGGGCCCTGGTCGAAGGCGGGAATCACGGCCTCGGCGTTGATCCAGCCCAGACCGGGCGCAAAGGGAACCGGCGCCGACAGCCGCAGGCGGATTCCCTGCGCCACCCGCTCGGCTGCGCCGCGCAGGCCCGGATAGACCCGCGCGCCGAACGCCATGACGTGCTCAAGATCCGCCACGCTCGCCTCGACCGTCGGCTCGGCGACCGGCTCGACGGTGACGGCGCGCACGCGATGGAACAGCCGCTTGACGGCCTTGGCCCCCTCGGGCGTGGCGCGCAGCGGCATGGCCACGAGCGGCTCGCGCTCGATCAGCGCAAGGCCCAGCGCCAGCGGCAGCAGAACGGCGCCCGCAAGCGCAAGGCGGATGAACGTCTTCATGGCGCGCAGTCTCCAGGCGGCGGCGCGCGCAGGATAGACCCGCGCGCGAAGGGGCGCAAACCGGGCGGCAAGACCTGAACCGCCCACGCGATGCGCGACATTTGCACATGGCGCGCCCGGCGGATATGGGAAGACGTGTTCTCGGCGCGCGGCCCGGACTCGGCCGCCCCCGCGCCGCCCATTCGAGGATCGTCCGTGCCCGACTCAGCCAGATCAGCAACGATGCGCCGGCCCGGGGACTTCGCGCGGCGCGCCTGCGACCGCGGCGGGCGCGAGGCCGGGGTCTGACGGATGTCCGCGACGGGGCTTCTGAGGTCGATCGGCCTCATAGGCGGGGCCAAGGGATTCAACATCCTGATGGGCCTGATCCGCGTAAAGATCGTCGCGGTCATGCTTGGCCCCTCGGGCGTGGGCACGCTGGGCATCTACGCGAACATCGTCGAGACCGGCGCCGAACTGGCCGGGGTCGGCATCGGACAGAGCGGCATGCGCGAGCTGGCCGCCGCCCGGGACGATGCGCGCCGGATGGCGCGGCTGCGCCGGGCTCTGGCGATCGCCAGCCTCGTCCAAGGCGCCGCGGGCATGGCCCTCATATGGCTGTTCCGCGGGGAACTGTCCCAGCTGATCTTCGGGAACGATTCTCATGCGTTCGAGACCGGGCTGCTTGGGCTCGGCGTTCTCGCCGCGGTTCTGACCGCTGCGCAGACCGCGTTGCTGCGCGCAATGCAACGGATCGGCGACGTGGTGCGCGTCGCGATCTTCGGCAGCACGGCGGGCACGGCCATGGGCCTGGGCGCAATCTGGATCTGGGGCGCAAGCGGGCTGGTCGCCCTGCCGCTGGCGGCGCCGGCGGCGACGGCGCTTGCGGCTTTTCTTTACGCCCGCCGCGCGCCCGCGCCCGCCGCGATCGACGGCGCGCTCCAGCTTTGGGGGCACTGGAATCGCTTCCTGCGCCTTGGCGCGGCGTTCATGGGCGGCGCGCTTCTGGCGACGGCGACGCTGCTGGCGATTCGCACGCTCCTCACCCGCTCTTTCGGCATCGAGGGCGCCGGCATGTTCCAGGCCGCCTGGGCGCTGACGCAGCATCAGGTGGCTTTTCTGATCTCGGCGATGGGGGCGGACTACTTCCCGAAGCTTTCAAGCATCATCAAGGACAAGCCCGCTTCGATCCGCCTGGCGAACGATCAGACGGCGCTGGCCCTCAGCCTTGCCGGTCCGGTGGTCATGGGGGTGATCGGTCTGGCGCCGTGGCTTGTCAGCCTGCTCTATTCGCCGCGCTTCGCCCCCGCGATCGAGATCCTTCAATGGCAGGCGCTGGGCAACCTGCTGCTGCTGACCGCCTGGCCGCTGGGCTTCATCATGGTCGCGCGAAAACGCGGGCGACTGTTCTTCGCGACTCACCTCGTCTTCAATGGGTCCTTCCTGGCGATCATGCTGGGCGTGATCGCCCTTTTCGGCCTTGCCGGGGCGGGAATCGCCTTTCCGGCGGCGCAGCTGGTCCATGTCGTCTTCACGCGCTGGCAGGTCGGACGGATTCATGGCTTCTCATGGGAGCCGGACGCGGTCAGACTGTTGCTCCTGAACGGCGCGCTGGGCGCCGGGACCTTGGCGGCGGCGCATCTGAGCCCGTCGGCCGGCGCGATCGCCGGGTTGTCCGCGGCCTGCGTCGCGACCGTGGCCGGCATGCGGACAATCGGGCGCCGGATCGGCCCGCAGGGCAGGCTGGGCGGCAGGGTCCACCGCCTTTTCGTGCGGATCGGCTGGCCGATCGCCCCAACATAGGAGTTGCCGCCATCATGACCGCCGGCCCCGAAGCAACGCTGTTCCTGATGGCCTTTCGCCAGGAACACACCGTCGCCGAGGCCGTGGCGGCGCTGCTTGGTCAGCGCACCGAGCGGCCGCTCGAGATCATCCTCTCGGACGACGCTTCGGACGACGGCACCTTCGAAACCATGCGCCGCATCGCGCAGGCCTATCGCGGCCCGCACCAGGTCAGGCTCAACCGCAACCCGCGAAATCTGGGGGTGACGGGCCATGTCGACCGCATCATGGAACTGGCGCGCGGCAGGCTGATCATCCTGGCGGCCGGAGACGACATATCCGAGCCGGACCGGGCCCAGACGCTGATCGACGCCTGGCATGCTTCGCAGGGAACGGCGATGCTGCTGCATTCATCCGCGGCGGTGGTCGATGCCGAGGGGCGGAGACTGGGCGTCCGGCGGCCTGAACCGCTGCTGATCTCGGAGCCGACGCCGCGCAACATCGTTTGCGAGCGCCTGCGCGTGCTGGGCGCGACCGCCGCGTGGGATCGCGCGATATACGAACGCTTCGGCCCCCTCGGGCCCGGGCTGGGAGTCGAGGACACCATCCTGCCGTTCCGCGCCGCGCTGCTTGGGCGAATCGTTCACGTCGATCGCGAACTCGTGCGTTGGCGCGCGGGCGGTTTGTCATGGAAACGCGGCGCGCCCGACCCGCGCGAGCTTCTGTATGGAACGCCCCTGCGCCTCGACCGCTGGCGCGCGCAGAACTGCCGTCACATCCTCGAGCGCTTCGCCGACCTCGATTATCCGGGCAAGGATGAGGTCGAAGCCGCCTGCCGGGCCGAGATCCTGCGCTGCAGCCTGCGCGTGGACCTGGCCGAGGCCGGCGCCCTCGGGCGGGCGGCCATGGCGCCGCGCGCCGCGCTGACCGCCATGCGGCTGCGCTCGTCAAGGCCGCTGCGCGATTGGGCGCGCTATGCCTTCGAGCCCGCCTACAAGGCCTATTACCGCCGCCGCTACGGCGCGCCCGCAGGCGCCGAAAGCCGCGCATGAGCGCCGCGCCCCCCCGCACGCCGCGCGTTTCGGTCATCGTGCCGGCCTACAACGCCGCGCGATACCTCGAGCGGGCGGTGCGCTCGGCGCTCGAAGACCAGGGCGCAAGCGTCGAGGTGATCGTGATCGACGACGCCTCGGGCGATGAGACGGCCGAGATCGCCGGCGCCCTGGCCCGCCGCGATTCGCGCGTGCGCCTTTTGCGCAACGAGGCCAACCTTGGCCCCGGCGCCAGCCGCAACCGGGGCATGGCGGCGGCCCGCGGCGAATGGATCGCGCTTCTGGACGCGGACGACGCCTTCGCCCCGGGCCGCCTTGCGCGCCTGACCGCGGTGGGCGACGAGGCCGGGCTGGACATGATCGCCGACCTGCCGCTGCTCTACGACCTGGCGGCCGACAGGCCCGCCCCAACGCAGATTCCCGCCGACGGCCGGCTCGAGCATGTGGACGCGCGCGCCTTTCTCGAGGCGTCCGTGCGCCCCGACGCGCCGATCGACTACGGGCTGCTGCAGCCGCTGACGCGCGCGCGCCTGGCGCGCGAGGGAACATTCCGCTTCGCCGAGAACACGCGCCATGGCGAAGACTTCCTGGCCGTGTGGAACGCCCTTTGCGCGGGCGCGCGCATGGGCGTGCTGCACGAGCGGGGCTATGTCTTCTCAACGCGGATCGGCGGGCTGAGCGGCGCGTTCTCGCCCGGATCGGTCACGGATGTGAACTATCGCAGCGTCGCCGCCTCGACCCGGCGGATCATCGACGAGATCCGCGCCAGGGGCGCCGACATCCCCGGCCTGCCCGCGCCCGAGGCCGAGGCCCTGCTGCGCCAGCGCCTGCGTAAATGCGCCGAGCTCAACGCCCGCTACGGCTGGACCACCCTGCGCAAGGGCGCATGGAGGCGGCACTGGCGCTGGCTGCGGCAGGATTGGCGCAACCCCCCGCTTCTGGCGCTGGTCGCGGCGCGGCGGCTGGCCCGGCGCGCCGCGCGGGCGCTGGCCCGCCAGCGCGGCCGAAGCCCGGGTTGATCCGCTCGCCGCCTTGTGGACAACTGGCCGCGCAGGATTTCGCGCGCAACGATCAGGAGGGCGCCGTGCCCCGAGCCGCCGACGACCCGGCACACCAGACCGACGCCCCGGATGCGAGCGTCATCCTGCCCGCCTACAATGTCGCGCCCTTTCTCGAGCGCGCCGCGCGCTCGGCCCTGTCGCAAGAGGGCGTCGCGGTCGAGCTCATCATCATCGACGACGCCTCGAGCGACGAGACGCATGACGTCGCCCAGGCGCTGGCCGCCGGCGACCCCCGGGTGCGGGTTCTGCGCCACGCGCGCAACCTTGGCTGCGCCCCGGCGCGCAACGCCGGGGCCGCGGCCGCGCGCGGCCGCTGGATCGCGCTGCTGGACGCCGACGACGCCTTTCTGCCCGGCCGCCTGGCGCGGCTGATCGGCATGGCCGAGGCGAACGGGTTCGACGCGCTGTCCGACCTGCCGCTTTTCCACGACCTGAAGGCCGGCAAGCCCGCGCCGCGGCAGCTGCCGGCCGACGGCGCGCTCGAGCTGCTCACCCCCCGCCGCTTTCTCGAACGCTCCGTGGACCCGGACGCGCCCCTCGACTATGGCCTGCTCAAGCCGATCTACCGTCGCGCCCTGGCCGCGTCAGGCCGCATGACCTATCCCGCCGACGAACGCCACGGCGCCGACTTCTTCGGGTATCTGGGCGCGTTGGCCGCCGGCGTGCGCTTTGGCGTGCTGCACGAGGCGCTTTACGCCTTCTCGACCCGCATCGGCGGCGTCACGGGCGAATACTCGCCGGGCAGCGTGACGCCGGTCAACTATCGCGCCATCGCCAGCGCCACGCGCCGCCATATCGAGGCCCTGCGCAGGGCCGGGCGGCCGCTGGGCGATCTGCCCCTGGACGAGGCCTGCGCGATGCTCGAGCTGCGCGTCGCCAAGGCGCTGGAGCTGAACGCGAAATATGGCTGGAACACCTTGCGCAAGGGCGCGTGGGATCGCCACTGGCGCTGGCTGCGGCAGGACCCGCGGAACCCGCCGCTGCTGGCCGCAATGGTCGCCCGGAAGACGGTGCGGCGCGCGCTCGGCCGCGGCCCCGGGAGCTGAGGGATGAGCGCGCGCGCCGGCGCCGCCCCCCTGCCCGCCGCGGTCGTGACGACCGAGATCGGCATTCCCTCCGAAATCTGGATCGCGCGCCAGATACGAGAGATGCCGGGTCTTGCCGCGACCCTGATCGCATGGCGGCGGAACGCGGCGCCGGCCTGGGGGCAGGACATCCCCGCCCGGCTGATCGACGCGCCCTTCGCCCCGCCGCGCAGCCTGCTGCGCCGGGCGGCGGGGCGGCTGGGCGACCCACGCGCGCTTGCGCCCACGCGCGACGCGGCCCGCGCCATCCGCGACGCCATCGCCCAGGTCCGGCCGCGCGTCATCCTTTGCCACTTCGCATGGAACGCCATACCGCTTGCCGCCGCGTTGCGCGACTGGCCGGAGGCGCCGCCCATGGTCCTCATGGTCCATGGCCGCGACGTCTCGGCGCTGGCCCGCCGCAAGGCCTATCGGCGCGCCGTCGGGCAGGCCCTGCGCCAGTGCGCGCGGGCCGTCGCCGTGGGGCGCTTTCAGGTCGACCTTCTGCACGCGATGGCCAGGGAGGCCGGGGTCGCGCCGCCCCCCTGCGCGGTCATCCCCTGCGGCGCGCCGGTGGCGCTGTTCTCGGCCGCGCCTGCGCCGCTGCGCGCCCCCGGTCAAGGCGCGCGGTTCATTTCGGTCGGAAGGCTGTCGGCGGAAAAGGGCGTCATGGAAACCCTGCGCGCCTTCGAGATCGTGCACGCCGCCGCGCCGGACAGCGAATGGATCTGCGTCGGCGACGGGCCGCTGCGCGCCCGGCTCGAGGCCGCGCTGGCCGCCAGCCCCGCCCGCGCCGCGGTGCGCCTCACCGGCCGCCGCAGCGCGGAAGAGGTGGCGCGCCTGTTGGCCGGCGCGCATGTCTTCGTGCAGCACTCGACCCCGGCGGGCGGAAGCATCGAGGGTTTCGGGGTCAGCCTGACCGAGGCGGGAGCCGCCGGGCTGCCGCTGGTCGCCTCGCGGCTGGGCGGCATTCCCGATCAGCTCGAGCACGGCCGCAACGGCTTTCTGTTCGCGCCCGGCGACGTGGCCGCGCAGGCCGAGGCCATGCTGATCCTGGCGCGCGACGAAGCCTTGCGCCGCAAGATGGGGGAAGCCGCGCGCGAGGTTGCCGCGCGGTTCGACTCGCGCCTGATGAGCGCGCGCATGGAACGGCTCTTGCTCGAGGCCGCCGGCGCCTGATCCCTCTCAGCCCTCGCGGTTGCGCCGCGCGGCCTCATCGCGCACGACCCGCAGGTCATGAGCGACCATCTCGGCGATCAGCTCGTCCAGCGTGCGGCGAGGCGCCCAGCCCAGAACGCTGCGCGCCTTCGAGGCGTCGCCGATCAGAAGATCCACCTCGGTCGGCCGGAAATAGCGCGGATCGACCTCGACCCGCACCGCGCCGTGCTGATCGACGCCTTTCTCCTCGACCCCGGAGCCGCGCCAGGACAGCTGGATGCCGACCTGGGCGAACGCCTTCTCGCAAAAGCTGCGGACCGTGTGCGTCTGGCCGGTCGCCAGAACGTAGTCGTCGGGCGCGTCCTGCTGCAGCATGCGCCACATGCCCTCGACATAATCGCGCGCATGGCCCCAGTCGCGCCGGGCGTCCAGATTGCCGAGCCACAGCTTCTGCTGCAGCCCCAGGCTGATCGCCGCCGCCGCGCGGGTGATCTTGCGCGTGACGAAGGTCTCGCCGCGGATCGGGCTTTCATGGTTGAAGAGAATGCCGTTCGAGGCATGCAGGCCGTAGGCCTCGCGGTAATTGACCGTGATCCAGTAGGCGTAAAGCTTGGCCGCGGCGTAGGGGCTGCGGGGGCGGAAGGGCGTGCTCTCGGACTGGGGCGTTTGCGCAACCTGACCATAAAGCTCGGAAGTCGACGCCTGATAGAACCGCGTCTCTCGCTCGAGCCCCAGGATCCTGATCGCCTCGAGCAGACGAAGCGCGCCCAGCGCGTCGGCATTGGCGGTGTATTCGGGCGTGTCGAAGCTGACCTGCACATGCGACTGCGCGGCCAGATTGTAGATCTCGTGCGGACGCACCTCCTGCACGATGCGGATCAGGTTCGTCGCATCGGTCATGTCGCCGTAGTGCAGACGAAAGCGCAGGTCGGGCTCATGCGGGTCCTGATACAGATGGTCGATCCGTTGCGTGTTGAAGGACGAGGCGCGGCGCTTGACGCCGTGCACCTCGTAGCCCTTTTCCAAGAGCAGCTCGGCCAGATACGCGCCGTCCTGGCCCGTGACTCCGGTGATGAGGGCGCGCTTGCGTTCGCTCATTGCGGGCTCCTTGCGTTCGGATCCCGCCCTCCCTACCCGCCGGGGCGGCGGCGCGCAATCGGGCGCGCGCCGTCACCGTTCCGAAAAGAGCCTGTCGGGCAGATATCGCAGGGGCTTGAACAGGTATTCGAGCAGCGGCTTGCTGCCGGTCACGATGTCGACCCCCGCCGCCATGCCCGGCGCCGGCTCCAGCCCCAGATCGGTCAGCGCGCCCCAGTTCGGAACCTCGACGAACGCCTTGAAGTAGGTCCCCTTGCGCGGATCCTCGAAGGGCTGCGGCAGGATCTGCGTCACGCGCCCCTCGATCTTGGCCGGCTTGGCGTAGTCGAAGGCGGGAAGACGGATCAGGGCCTCCTCTCCGACCTTCACCGCCCCGATGTCGCGCGGCGCGATGCGGGCCACGATGCGCAGGCCCTCGGGCGGCGGGGCGATCTGCGCCAGCTCCGCCCCCGGGGCCAGGACGCCGCCGACCGTCTGGACCGACACGGCCCTGACCACGCCATCGGACGGGGCGCGGATCACGGCCTGTTCGACGCGGCTGCGCGCAAGGTCGAGCGCGGCGCGCACCTCGGCGCGCTCGCGCAGCGTCTGAACCCGGCGGTCGAGCCAGGCGGCCCGCTCGGCGGCCAGCAACTCGGCCCGCCGGCGCTCGGTTTCCTCGAGCGCGCCCGACAAGCGCTCGCGCTCGCCCTCAAGCCTGTGCCCCTCGCTTTGCGCGACATTTCGCCGAACGCTGGCCTCGATGATCTGCGCGCGGCTGCCGTGCCCCATCTGCAACAGCTCTTCGCGCATGGCCAGTTCCTCGTCCAGAAGGCCCAGACGAACGGCGACCGCCGCCTGCTGGCGCGTCACGGCCTCGAGCTGACTGCGCCCGGCAGCCGCCTGTTCGTCCAGAATGGCAAGGCGCCTGGCCAGCGCCTCGCGCTCACCCTCGAAGAGGGCGAGCTGAGCGGCGGCCGCGTCGGCCCCTTCGGGATGCCTTTGCGCAATGCCCTTGAAATCCGGCGCGCGCCCCTCGAGATGCGCGGCGATCCGCTCGAGCGCAAGGTCGAGCGACAGCAGCCGCGCCTCGAGCTGAGCCATTTCGGCGCGCGCCGCGTCGGCGTCCATCACCGCAAGCACATCGCCCTTGCGCACCCGCTGCCCTTCCTTCACGCGCAGATCCGCAAGCACGCCCCCTTCGAGGTGCTGGACCCGGTGGATCGGCTCGAGCGGCGCGACCTCGCCTTCGGCGCGCGCCAACTCGGGCATCCGGGCGTAGGCCGCCCAGATCAGGAACGCGACGATGGCGGCGCTCAGCAGCAACGCCACGCGCCCCAACGCCCCCGGAGAGCGGCGCTCTTCAAGCTCGAGCTTGCGCTGGGCGCCGCGATGCGCCTTCACGCCTGCACGGGGCGCATGGCCAAGTCCGACGGTTGAATGGTGCATGGCGATCCCCCTACGTCACAGCTCCGACGGCTTGAGCACGCGCGCGACGGCGCCGCCATCGAGCATCACGATCCGATCCGCGCGCCGCATCGTCGATGGCCGTTGCGTGACCATCACGACCGTCACGCGCCCGCGAAGCCGCTCCAGATGCTCCAGAAAACGCGCGCTGCAATGGTCGTCGAGCCCGTCGACGACCTCGTCCAGCAGCAGGATGCGCGGCTTGCGCAGGTATGCGGCCGCCAGGGCGAAGGCGTTGACGAAGCCGGCCGACAGGCGCTGCGTGCGATGGTCTCCGACGCGATGCTCGAACCCGCCGGGAAGCTGCGACACCAGCTTGTCGAGACCGGACGCCCGGGCTGCGCGGATGATCTCGTCCATCCCGGCCGTCGGCATGGACAGCCGCAGATTCTGCAGCAGCGTTCCATGGAACAACTCGAAGGACTGCGGCGCATAGCCGATCGACTGCCGAAGTCCGATCGGCGGCAGCTGCCGGATGTCCATCCCGTCGATGAACACGCCGCCGGCCTGAGGTTGGTCCAGACCCAGAATCACCCGCAGGAACGTCGACTTGCCCGCGCCGTTCGGACCGGTCACCGCGACGATCTCGCCCGGCGCGATGTCGAGCGAAACGCCCAGCAGCGCCGGTTCGGCGCGCGGCGAATGACGGAACGACACGCGGTTCAGCTCGATCCGGCCGAGGCGAACGGGCGGCAAGGCGTTCATCATTTCGGCCCCGGCGCTTTCGAGAGGCGTAAGCATGGCCTGGTCCACGCTGCGCCAGGACGATGCGATCTGCCGCGCATTCAGGGCGAACTGGTAGAGGGCCTGCATCGACGACAGCGCGCGCCACACAAGCGTCATGGCCGCGATCAGCACGCCGGCCGTCATCGCGCCATCCATGACATGAACCGCCCCCGCCGTGATCGCGCCGATTCCGGCCATGGCCATGACCGCCTTTCCCGCCGCCGCGGCCGTCGCATTGGCGCGCCGCGCGGCGAAACCGGCCAGCGCAGCGTCGTTCGACAGCCTTCTGAATCGTTCGATCCATACGTCGCCGCCCCCCGAGAGGCGGATCGCATTCAGGTTGTCGACCATCTCGTGAATGAACTCTTGCCGCGCGAAGGCCTGGCGCGCGGCCTCGGCGGCGCGAGCGGCGCCCGCACCGGAGAACGCCGCGATCAGCCCTCCATAAAGCAGCGCGGCGCATATCACCGGAATCGCCATGGATCCGGCCAGGAACGACAGCGCGACGACGAGGGCCGCGGCGAACGGCACCTCGAGCAACGCGTTGACGCCCGGGCCGGTCAGCGCGTCCTTGAGCGTCGAAGCCAGACGAAGCTTTTGCAGACGTGCGGCGACCGACATGCGCGCGCCGATGTCGGGCGGCGCCTGGACCAGCCTGGCGAACAGTTCCGTCCCGATCCCATGGAACAGCCGTTGGCCCTGGTCGGCCATCAACCTGCCCCGAAGCGCCCTCAGCAGGGCGTCGCCCGCGACGGCCCCCAACGCCCCGGCGGCCAATGCGGGCAACATGTCGCGCCCGTGCGCGGGAATGATCCGATCATAGAGCGTCATGATGAAGAGCGCGGGCGCCAAGGCGAAGACGAACCCGACTCCGGTCATGGCCATCGCGCGCACATAGATCGGCGCCGCGTGCGCCGCGGCGCGCGCCATCCATGAGCCGCTTTCGGCCGGCCTGCCCTCGTCGGCTTCCGCCTCGAGGCGCTCGAACGTCCAGATCTCGCCCCTCGGGAGACGCGCCGGAATGCGCGCGGTTCGGCCGGACGCCGCGTTGAAGACCGTCGCGCCTTCTTCATCCGCGTCGAGGATCACGAGAGGCGGGCCGGAGGCGGGGATCAGAAGGGCGGGAACGGCCAGAGCCGAGGCGACGCGTCGCGACGCGCCGCGCGGCGCCTCGAGCCGCATGTGAAAGCCCAGGGCGGCCATCATGGTCTTGAGATCCTCGACGCCCAGCTCGGGTTCGAGATAGGGCGCGGCCTCGACCACATGACGCGGATCGCCGTTCCATTCGAGCGCCTCGAGCAAAGGCCCGATGCACGGCGCGAGCCCGCCGACGGCGCCGATCCTGGTCAGCGCCTGGCGGACGGCTTCGCTTGTGGCGATGCGCAGATCCGAGCCCAGAACGTCCGCTTCGACGGACTTCGCCTGCGCCGATCGGTCAACGCGCAAGTTCATGGCAGTCCGCCTCCTCGATCAGCTTTCCCTTGCTCAGGCGGAAACGACGGTCGCAGATGCGGACCAGGCTTGGCCGCTGCGACACGATCACGAGCGTTCCTTCGAAGCGGGCCAGGGCTTCGCGCACCAACACATCTCCATGCGCGTCGAGGCTTGCGTTCGCGGCGTCGAACAGGATCGCCCTGGGCTGTCGCAAGAACGCCCGCGCGATGGCGATCCTCTGAATGAAGCCCTGCGGGAGGGAATGCCCGGACCCCGGCCCGAGCCGCGTATGGAAACCGTTGGGCAGTCGTCCGGCCAGATCGAGCAGTCCAAGCTCGGCCGAAACCGCCTCGATCCGCCGCCAAAGCTCGGCGCGCGTCTCGTCAGGCATGGCGCAGGCGTCGAACATGGTCAGGTTCTGCGCAAGGGAGCCTGAAAAGAGCGCCGCCCGCTCGGGGACATAGGCGATCCTGGCGCGAAGCCATTCCTCATCGACGCGCCGCATGTCGGTGCGCCCGTCCAGAAGCACGCGGCCGCGATCCGGCGCAAGGTAGCCGCACATGACTTGCAGAAGCAGCGTCTTGCCTGCGCCGCTTTCTCCTTGAATGGCGATCCGCTCGCCCGGTTCGATCCGGAGGTCGATCCCCTCGAGGACGGGTTCGGGCGAATTGCAGTTCTCGAGCGCCACGCGTTGCAGCAGCAGCCCGCCCTGGAAAGCCGCCGGCGCAATGGGGCGCGGGAGGCCGGCCGGCGGCAATGACAGGCCTTCCCGAACGGCCTCGCGACTGACCCGCGCGCGAACCAGCGCGCTCCACTGCGCGACGATCCTTTGCACGGGCGGCAACGCGCGGTTGGACAGAAGCATGCAGGCGGCCAGTTCGCCGATGGTCAGACGCCCATCCATGACCATCACGCTTCCGGCGGCGGCCACGGACACCATGGCGGCCGGGGCAAGGGCGCTGGATAACGCCGCCGATCTGTTGACGGTCGAATCTACCGCACGCTCGAGCGCCGCGCGAACGCGCATCAGCCGTTCATACCGGCGCCGCATGGGCGCCTCGAGCGACTGCGCCTTGACGGCGGCGAACCGGCCCAGCGTCTCGGACGCGAAATTGGCCTGCATCTGGCTCAGGCGATCGGCGGCGTCCATCCTGGCCGCAAGGCGCAAGTTCGCCATCAGGGCGCCCACGATGGCTATGGCGACGACCGCCGCCGGCGCAAGCACGACGGCCCCGCCGATCAGATAGACCATGGCCAGGAACAATCCGACGAAGGGCGCGTCGGCCAACGCGATGAGGGCGCGCCCCGACTCGGCGTCGCGAATCCTGGCGACGGAGGAAAAACGTTCGGTGTGAACGCCGGGCGCGATGCCGGCCAACGCCTTGGGGTCAGCCTTGAGGAGGCGCCGAGCCAGTCCGACCGACGCCGCATGCTCGAAACGGGCCGCGCGCCAGGTCAGCGCGCAATCGCGCGCGCGCGTCAGGGCGGCCTCGAGCAGAACGGCCGCGCCCGCGCCGATCATCAGCGCCGCGAAAGTCTCCACCGCCCGGTTGGGTATGATGCGATCGTAGATCTGCATGATGGCGAGCGGCATCGCCATCGACAGCAGATTTGCCGCCGCCGAAGCGAGGAGGACCCCCGGAGAACCCAGTCCCGGAACTTCGCTCTTCGGAATAGCGACGGTCATCGCCTGCGCTCCTCGGCAATGGCTGGCGGCGGCCAGTATTCAGATCAGCCCCGACGACGAGCCATGATCCTGGGGATCGTCGGGCGAAACCCAGGCCTCGAGGCCTTCGACCGGGTCTGATCCCATGTCGATGGGCCCGGAATCGACCTGAGCGTCGGAAGCATCATCGGCCGCGAAGGCGAACAACTCGTTATCGGCCGCGGACAGCGTCGCCTCGAGCCCGTCCGCCGAATCCGCGGTTGCCTCAAGCGACTGAGCAAGGGAATCCGCGCCGGCTTCGACCTGGTCCAGATCATGGGCGCTCAGCGCCTCCTCATAGCCGTCAAGCGCTTGCTCCCACGCCTCCTGCAGGGGCGCCAGATCGTCGATCGCCTGATCGGCGGCCGAGAGAGCGGACTGCGCCTCGTCAAGGATCGTCGCATGCGCGGCGGCTGCATCGGCGTATGCGTCCGAGGCCTCGGCGGCCGCCTCAAGCTTCTCCTCCAGACTCGCAAGCATGTCCCCGGCCTCGGCGTCGATCCGGGCCAGCTCATCGACGGCGGCGTCGAAGGCGGATTGGGCGGCCTCGACCTGCGGTGCAAGCGCGTCGGCGTAGATGGCGCGCGCCGCTTCAAGCGCTTCGGCGCCGGAATCGAGCTGAGCCGCCAGTTCCTGCGCGGTCTGAAGAGCGCCATCGGCCTCGGCGATCGCTTCGTCAAGCTCGGACTGGATCTGCGCCTGCGCGTCATCGGCCAAGGCGGCGGCGTCCAGCGCCTGGCCGAATTCGGCGGAGGCTTGCGACAAGAGCTCCTCATCCTGCGCGTGAACCGCCTCGGCCTCGGCAACCGCCTGGTCGGCCTGCGCAAGCCCTTGCGCCGCCCTTTCATATTCGGCGCGCGCATCAGCGACCTGATCTAGGCTCTGTCGATAGACCTCGGCGGCGGCTTCGGCGGCTTCGAGGGCTTCGGCATGGGCGGCGATGGCCGAGCGAACGGCCAGGGCCAGGGCGGGGTCGTCCGGCGCCTCGAGCCAAGCCTCATGCGCCGCCTCGGCCTCGGCGCGCACATCCTCGACCCGCTGCGCGGCCTGCTGCGCCGCGTCCCGCGCCGCCTCGGCGGCCTCGAGCCGCTCGCTCAGCGCCTGGTGCGCGTCGGCCGCAGCCTGGCCGGCCGCGTCGCGCGCCGCGTTGGCCGTCTCGAGCGACGCAAAGGACGCGCGCGCCTGCTCGGTCAGCCGGATCACCGCCTCTCGCGCCGCGTCGGCGACGGCGTGCGCCTGGACCGCGGCGTCGTGGGCCTGGTCCAGGCGGCCCTCGATCGATTCGACCTTCAGGCGGGCCTCGTCATAGGCCTGCACGGCGGCGGCCGCTTCGGCCCGGGTCGCCGCGACCCGTTCGGCCAGAGCGTTGATGGCCGACGCCGCCTCCTGCGCCGCCGCGGTCGCGTCGGCAAGCGCTCCTTGCGCGTCTTCGGCAAGCTGCGCCGCTTCCTCGCGCGCCTGGGCGATGGAGGCGAGCTGCTCGCGCGCCACCTCGGCCTCGTCCGTCGCGGCGCGGGCGGCCTGCCCCGCCGCGTCGACGGCGTCGGCCGAAGCCTCGACTCGCGCGACAAGGGCCTGCGCCTCGGCCACGGCGTCGGCGGCCGCCTCCTGCGCCTCGACCAGGGCGGAATACGCCTCGAGGGCGGCCTCGTAGCGCCCGAGCGCCTCTTGATAGGCCGCGGTCATCTCGGCGTTGGCGACCTCGACCGCCGCAACCTGCTCCTGCCAATCGGCCAGAAGCTGCGCGTTCGCGGCCGCGATCTCGTCGTTGCTCGGACCGGTCGCGATCACCTCGGCCGACGGGGCCACCGGCGGCCGATCCGGATCATGGGCTACGCGCACCGCGGTTCTGACGATGTCGCTGACCGCGACGCCCGATTCGACCTGAATCGTCATCGCGATCTCGCCCTCGGGCAGGCGTTGATCGTTCGGATCGCGGCTGACGAACGAAATGTTGTCCAGCACCGCCTCGAACGCCGCTGCCGGCGCGCCCTCGGGCGCCTCGAGGCGCAGGCGCGCGGTCCCGGAGGCGGGGTCCTCCTCGACATGGTAGCGCAGCGTTTGGCCGTCGGCCGATATCTCGCCCTCGGCGCTTTCGCCGTCCCAGCCCGGAAAGGCGAAGGCCGCGCCTTCGAGGCCCTCGAAAGTCACCGAGGCCGCGTCGATGAGGGCGGTGGGATCGCCGTGCCCGATGGTGACGTCGGGCATGGCGGTCTGGATTTCGAGCTTCTCGATGAAGGCGGGCTCGACGTCGAGACGGAAGACGAGGTCGTTGAAATCGTCGTCGCCGCGCGGGCGCGAGATGTCCTCGAACCCGATGAGGAGCTGTCCCGGTTCGACGCCCCAGTCGGCCAGGCCGCCCGGATCGTCGCCTACGACGCCGGCGATGACCTGCTGCTGGCCCGAGTCGTTCAGCCCGAGCGTGTCGCCATAAGCGGCGGTGTGGTGGATGTCCTGCGAAACGACGCCGCTGCGCACCGACCCGGCCGGGTCCGCATAGGCGTAGTGCAGCTTCGGCGCGGCGGTCATGCCGGGCTCGATGACGGCGGGACCGCCGTCGAGGGCGCGGAATTCGAAATGGGCGTCGCTGGTCAGCGCCGCGCGCAGATTTCTGTCGCCATACCCGTTCGGGATGAGGAAGAAGCCGAACGAATCGCCGGCCTCAAGCCCTTCGAGCGCGACCGTCGACTGGCCGGGGACCAGCTCGCCGCCCGAGTTGATGCGCCCATAGGCGCGGGCGATGGCGCTCAGCTCTTCATCCGTCGCGCCGGCCTCGCGCCAGGCGGCCAGAACCTCGTTCTCGCTCGCCCCCGAGGCGTTGGCCCAGAGGATCTTGACCTCGCCGATCGTTCCGTCGGGCTCGATCTTGTACCAGCCGAGCGTGTTGCGGTAGCCAGCGCCCTCTCCGATGAAGGTGACGCTGACGGGCGAGTCGTTCTCGAGCGTCAGCGAGTTGATCCGCGCCGCGCCGTTGACCAGCTCGGGAGACAGTCTTACGGCCTCCGAACCGAAGGGGTCGAGATAGCGCCAGGGCTCGGTTTCCTCGGGAGGATTCAGAACTTCTCCCGACGCGTCGTAGACGACGAGGCCGCCGGTCGCCTGCAGCGTCGGGCGCAGGGGCGCAAGCTCGGGCGCGGCCGGCGCCTCCAGAAGATCGGGCTCGGCGGGCGCGACGGGCGCGGACGGGGGCCGCGGCGCCTCGAGATCGGCGCTCAGGCGCGCGGCGCCGGGGAAATCGCCCGTGATCGCGGCCGGAATGTCGAGCGGCGCGGGTGCGGTCCAGGCGGGCGCGTCGGCCGGCGCCTCGACCCCGCCGCCGGGCGCGGCGAGCGAGATCCGGGCATAGGCGGGCGGGGCGACGACCGGAACGGGCTCGCCCGGATCGGCCGGCGCGGGCGGCTCGAACGCGAAGGACAGGGGCGCGAAGGCGAAATCCGGCAGCGGCGGAAGGTCGTCAAGCGCGGGCGCGGCGGCCAGATCCGGCAGCGGCGCGACAACCTGCTCGGGCGGCTCGGGATCCTGCGGCGGCTCGTGATCCTCGGGCTCGTCCGGGGTCTCGGGCGCGTCGGGATCGTCGGGCTGGTCCGGGGCCTCGGGCGTCACGGGCTCGGTCGGCGCATCCGGGCCGGTGGGCGGCGACGGCGCGTCCGGGGGCGGAACATGGGACGCGGCGGCGCGCGGCGCCTCGGCCGCCGCCGGGGCGTCGAGCGGCGGCGGATCGTCGGGCCGATCGGGGGCGTCGGGCCGCGGGTCGGACGCGCGAAGGGGCCGCGGACGCGCGGACGCGCCGGGATCGGCCGCCTCGGCGGCGGGCGCCGCCGGCGGTTCGGCCTGGACGAAGGCCTCGACAGGCTCCTGCGCCGGCGCCGGCTGCGGCGTCGAGGGCGCGTCGAGCGTCGCCGGACCGCCATCTTCGGGGCGGAAGCGCGGCGCCGCCGGCTCCGGCTCCTCGGGGTGCAGAAGCTGAATCGTCTCGAGCCGCTCATCGGGGGCGCCTTCGACGGGCGCAAGGGCGTCGTCGACCGCTTTCTCGTCGCGGTCGCGCAGCGTCGTCGTGGAGAGCCGCCGATACTCGTCGACCAAGGGGGCCTGCCGTTGCGCAGGCGGAGAATCTTCGCGCGCCATGACGTTCACCGATCGTTCCGTGTGCGCTCAGTCAAACGCGGCGAAGTTAAGGAATCATGCCAAACCGGCGCTGGCCTTGGGCGCAATCAGGGCGCACACTGGTCCGCCCACGAGCAGGAGGCGCATGTGATCCCCTTGAAGGCGCGACACTGGCTGGCGACGTCCGCCGCCGCCCCGCTTCTGGAACGGCTGCGCGCGCTGGCGGAACTGCCGAGGCTGGCCGCCCATCCCGAGCTGGGGCTGTTGGTGAGCGAAAAGCGGCTCATGACCCGGTGCCTCGACGATTTCGTGCGCCGCGACTCGAACTGCATCGACGTCGGCGCGCATATCGGCTCGATCACGCGCGAGCTGGCGCGGCGCGCGCCCGAGGGCCGCGTGATCGCCTTCGAGGCCAGCCCGACCAAGAGCGCCTGGCTGCGCCGCCGCCTTCCGCATGTCGAGGTGCGGGCCGAGGCGGTTTCGGACGAGCCGGGCGAGGCGGAATTCTTCGAGAACCTCACCAAGCCAGGCTTCAGCTCGCTTGGCAGCCGCGCAAGCGCGGGGCGCGAGCGGCGCATCCGCGTGCCGCGCGTGCGGCTGGACGATGTCGTGCCGCCCGACATGCGGATCGACTTCATCAAGATCGACGTCGAGGGCTTCGAGCTGGAAGCGGTGCGCGGCGCGCGCCGGCTGCTGACCCGGAACCGGCCGGTGGTTCTGTTCGAGGCCGGCCCCCATGACGACGCCGACGTGCCCGGCGAGAAATACGTGACGCTGCACGCGCTTCTGACGCAGGAGCTGGGCTACGACGTCAAGCCCGTGTTCCACCACGCCCATGGGCGCGAGGCGATCGACGCGTCGGCCTTCGTCGCGATGCGCCGCTATCCGTTCCTTGCCTTCAACTACCTGGCGTTGCCGCGCGAAGGCGGGCGCGCTCAGTAGTAAAGACCCGTCCAGCGCCGGCGCGGCGGCGGGGGCGGCGGCGCAAGGGGCGGCGGGACGAGGCCGGCCGGCAGATCCAGCGCCGAGGCGCGCATCTCCCGGGCGACCTCGCGCAGGCGCGCGATGCGCTCCTCGGTCGGCGGATGCGTGCGCAAGAGCGAGGGCTCGGGCACGCGGCGCCCGCCAAGGAACATGTCCTCCCACATGCGGCCCACCCCGCGCTCGAGCTTCTCGAGCGCCGAGGCCAGCGCCAGCGGATCGCCCGTCAGCCGCGCGGCGCCCAGATCGGCGTCGAATTCGCGCGTGCGCGACAGCGCCAGCTGCAGCAGCGACACCGCGACGGGGGCGAAGATCATCACCAGCGGCGCGCGCCAGGGGATCGTGGCCGCGCCGGTCAGCAGCAGCGGCAGGTTGAGCAGGATCATGATCTGCCCAAGCTGCGCGACCAGCGCCACCGCGCGGCTCATCGAATCGGCCAGGCCCATGATCCACAGATCGCGATGGGCCACGTGGCTGACCTCATGCGCCAGAACCGCGGCCAGCTCGCGCGGGGTCAGAAGACGCAGCAGGCCGTCCGTCACGCACACCACGCTGTCCTCGGGCCGTCCCATGGCAAAGGCATTGGGAAGGGCGCTGGGAATGCGGAACAGCTTCGGCGCCGAAGGCAGCTCGGCGCGGCGGGCAAGCTCTTCGACCAGCGCCACCAGATCGGGCGCCTCGCGCCGGGTCAGCGGGCGGGCGCCGTAGGCGCGCAGCAGCAGCCGCATGGGCGCGCCCGGCGCCAGCGCCAGCCCGCCCATGACGCCCAGCATCGCCCACAGCGCCGTCTCGGGCCCGGCGATGGCCTCGATGCTGAACCAGGACAACGCACCCATCGCGGCCAGCAGCAAAGCCGACTGCAGCAGGTTCTCGAGCTTGTGCCGCGCGCCGGGCTGCATGAACGCTCCTTTCCGGCTGGCGTCAGGCGGGACGGGTTCCGACCCATGCCCAGGCTTCGTCCTCGCGCTCGGCGGGGAACCAGCGCAGCTCCATGGGCGCGAAGGGCGCGGCCAGCTCGATCCAGCGCGCAAGCCACGAAGGCCCGCCGACCAAGGCGTAGCGTTCGACATGACGCAGCGCGCCCAGCTTCATCGCCGCCGTGCGCGCCGAAAACAGCACCTCGGCGTCGAAGCCGCGCCAGTCGCGCACGCGCCCCAGAAGACGGATGCGGTCATGGGCCTGCCAGGCGGCCTGCAGGATCGGGGCGACATGATCGATGTCGGCCAAGGTCAGGCGGCCGTCGATCTCGAACGCCACCACCTTCGGATCGGCGGTTTCGATCAGATGCAGCCCGGGGCCCGTCGGCTCGTGCGCAAGGCGCGGCGGCTCGCTCGGGACCGCGACCCATTCCAGCGCCTCGGCGCGCTCGGCGGGCGAGAAGACGCGCAGATGCACGTGCGGCAGGATGCGATCCTCTAGCCGCGCAGCCGCCGCGATCCAGCCCACATCGGTGACGAGCGCGATTCGCATGATGCGCCCGATCTCGGGCAGCAGCGCGATTCCCGCGCGCAGGTCATGGGCCAGGGCCTCGGCCGAGACGCCCTCGTAGCGGTCGATCTCGAAGAACATCGAAACCCGCTCTTCGCGCTCGAGCAGATCGCGCAGCATCTCGGCGGCCGCATCCACGTCGCGAGCCTCGATGCGGCCCGCAAAGCGCAGCGCCAATACGTGCGGGGCCGGGGGCGGAAGCTGTTCGATCATGTCAGGGCGCCTCTTGCCGCGCGCCGCGGTCAGACGACCGGGCGCCAGGTTTCGCTGTTCAGATCCAGCCCGTGCAGCTCGCCCGCGCCGATGTCGATCCAGGCGCCGTGAAGGGTCAGCACCCCGCGCGCGACCGCGTCGGCGACGAAGGGGAACTGCGCCAGATTGCGCACCGAGGCGAGCACCGCGTGACGCTCGAAGGCGCGCAGGCGCTCCTCCCGGTCCTCGGGCAGGCGATCGGCGACCGCCTCGTAGGCCGGCCGCAGGATGTCCATCCAGCGGCCGACGAAGCTGCCGGGCTTGTCCAGCTCGGGCGCGAGCCCCGCGCACATGTCGTGACACGCCGCCACGCCGCCGCAGTGAGAATGCCCCATCACGACCACATGCGCCACCTTGAGCACCGTCACCGCATACTCGATCGCCGCCGAGGTGCCGTGGTGCTGATGATCGGGCCGGTAGGGCGGCACCAGGTTGGCCACGTTGCGCACCACGAACAGGTCGCCCGGCTCGGCGCCGAACATGCCCACGGCGTCGACCCGGCTGTCGCAGCAGCTCAGCAGCATGGCGCGCGGATGCTGGCCGCCCTCGGCCAGGCGCGCATACCAGGCGCGGTCGGGCTCGAAGCGAAGCGCCTTCCACGAGGCGAAACGTTCGGCAAGGTAGCCTGGCAGAAGCGCTTGAGCGGGCATCGCGGACCTCGGATCATTGCATGTCAAGTCGACCGGCCCGTCACTACCCCATGCGGGCGCGCCGATCCAGCGCCGCCGGGCGCATTTTGCCCCTTGCGCCAGCGCCGCGAATCCTTATAACCCCGCCTCACAGGATGCGGGCGTAGCTCAGGGGTAGAGCACAACCTTGCCAAGGTTGGGGTCGTGAGTTCGAATCTCATCGCCCGCTCCAACATTCGACTGGCCGATCCGACGAAGATCGCGGGCGTAGCTCAGGGGTAGAGCACAACCTTGCCAAGGTTGGGGTCGTGAGTTCGAATCTCATCGCCCGCTCCAGTCGGCCCTTTCCGAACATCGCAGCTTTCGCGGCCAGCGCATGCGGGCGGCCTCAGCCGCCCGGCGCCGGGTTTTCGCGCCGCGGCGCGCGGCGGTCCTCGGGGCCGTCATCGGCCGGCGAATCGGGGTGCAGCGCCCGCGCCAGCCGCGCGAAGGCCTCGGCCGGGCCCTGCGGCGAGCGGCTGGCCAGGAACTCGTCGATCGCCGGATAGACCGCTATGGCGGCGTCGATGCGCGGATCCGCGCCCGCGCGGTAAAGCCCCGCCTGGATCATGGGCGCGGCCTCTTCATACACCCCGACCATGCGCCGCGCCTGGGCGATGAGCGCGTTCTCGTCCGCATCCGCCACCCCCGGAAGCGAGCGCGAGACCGAGCGCCGCAGGTCGATGGCCGGAAAGCGCCCGCGCTCGGCGATCGCGCGGTCCAGGACCAGATGGCCGTCCAGAATGCCGCGGGTGATGTCGGCGATCGGCTCCTCCATGTCCGAGCCGGCCACAAGAACGGTGAACACCGCGGTGATGTCGCCGCCCGTCTCTTCGGGGCCGGGGCCGGCGCGCTCGGCAAGGCCGGCGATCAGGTTGGCGGTCGAGGGCGGATAGGCCCGCAGGCTGGGCGGTTCGCCGGCAGTCAGGGCGACCTCGCGATGCGCCTCGGCGAATCGGGTCACCGAATCGAGCAGCAGCAGCACATGCTTGCCCTCGTCGCGGAAATGCTCGGCCACCGTCATGGCCGCCCAGGCCGCGCGGCGCTTGACCAGGGGCGACTGATCCGAGGTGGCGGCGATGACGACCGAACGGCGCATGCCCTCTTCGCCCAGCACGCCCTCGATGAACTCGCGCACCTCGCGCCCGCGCTCGCCGATCAGGGCCAGCACGACCACATCCGCCTCGACGCCGCGCGCCAGGTCGGCCAGCAGGGTCGACTTGCCCACGCCCGAGCCGGCGAACACGCCCACGCGCTGCCCGCGCGCCAGGGGCAGGACCGTGTCCAGCGCCGACAGCCCCGTGGCCAGCCGCCCGCCCAGGCGGCGGCGGCGCGTGGCCGGCGGCGGCGAGCGGCGCAGCGGCGCCGGGCGCGGGCCGACGGGCAAGGGCCGTCCGTCGAGCGGCTTGCCGAAGGCGTCCACCACGCGGCCGATCCACTCGTCGCAGGGCCGCAGACCGCTTTCGCGCACCAGCCACACCGGATCGCCCAGCCCGATTCCATCGGTGGGTCCATAGGTCATGGCCGTCGCCACGCCTTCGTCGAGCGCGACGATCTCGCCGCGAATCTCGTCCCGTGCGGCGCCGCGCGCCACCTGCGAGGGCGTCACCGCCACCTGATCGCCAAGGCGCGCGCGCGGCGCGAGGCCGCGCAGCGTCAGCGCGCCGGTGTCCACGCGGCGCACGGTTCCCCCGCGGCGGACGGGTTCGATGGCGGCCAGCTCGGCCTCGAGGCTGCTCAGATCTGTCATCGGCTTCTCCGGCGGTTCGCGCCGCTCTTCGGCGGCCGGTTACGAGTTATCAACCAACAAGGGTTAACTCTCGCTTTCGAAACTGATCGAGGGAGAAGCCCCGATGCCGACCGGACTGAAGGTTCTGGACCTTGCGCAAAAGCTTGCCGGGCACGCCGCCGCCAGGCAGACCGTGATCTCGCGCAACATCGCGAACGCCGACACGCCGGGCTACAAGGCGCTGGATCTCAAGCCGTTTTCCGAAACCTACGCCGCCCGCGCGGCGATGGACGACCAGGACGCCTTCGCGCCGCGCGCCACGCGGCCGGGCCATGTCGGCTATGTCGAGCGCGACGACCCCGCCGACCTTCGCGCGCGCCGCGACTCGGCGATCGGCGCGGCCTCGCCCAACGGCAACGACGTTTCCCTCGAGGATCAGATGATTCGCGCCGCCGAACTGCGGCTCGAGCACGACCTTGCGCTGGGCGTCTGGCGCAAGTCGCTCGACGTGCTGCGCACCGCGCTGGGCCGCGCGCGCTGATCGCCCTAGCCAGGAGATGACGAGACCATGACCGACCTGCTCAAATCCATGGCCGTGGCCGCCAGCGGCATGGCCGCGCAGGGCTCGCGCCTGCGCATCACCACCGAGAACATCGCCAACGCCGACACGCCCGGCTACCGGCGCAAGCTGATTCCCTTCGAGGCGACCGAGGACGGCGGCGTGCGCGCCGGCCGCGTCAATCTGGACCCCGCCGAGCCGCGCAAGATCTACGACCCCGCCAACCCGCTGGCCGACGCCGATGGATATTACGAGGGCTCGACCGTGGACGTGATCACCGAGGTCGCCAACGCCCGCGAGGCCCAGCGCAGCTACGAGGCCAACCTCAAGATGTTCGACCAGGCGCGGCAGATGACCTCGTCCCTTCTGGGACTGCTGCGCCAGTAACGCCCCCTTCCCTCCAGAAAGGAGACCGTCATGGAACTCAACTCCAGTCTCGCATCGCGCCTTTACGCCGACATCCACTCGGCCGTGCAGCCGGGCGAAGAGCGCTCGGGCCTGCGCGCCGAGCGCGGCGGCGCGAACGATTTCGCCAAGGCCGCCGCCTCGTTCGTCGAGACCTTGCGCCAGGGCGAGGAGACCGCCAAGGCCGGGCTGGCCGGACGGGCGGACGCGCATTCGGTCGTCGCCGCGCTGGCCTCGTCCGAGCTGGCGATCCAGACCGCGGTGACCATGCGCGACAAGGTCGTCGAGGCCTATCAGGAAATCCTGCGGATGCCGGTCTGACCGGCCATGGACGCGCCGGTCATCATGGACGTGCTGCGCGAGGGGATCTGGGCCGCCTTTCTGGCCACCCTTCCGATCCTGAGCGTGGCGCTGATCACGGGGCTGGCGATCGGCCTGTTCCAGGCGCTGACCTCGGTGCAGGAGATGACGTTGACCTTCGTTCCGAAGCTGGGCGCCATCCTCATCACCTACTGGATCGCCATGGGATGGATGACCGAGACCTTCGTCTCGTTCTGGCGCGACCGGCTGATTCCCCTGATCGGAGGGCAATGAGCATGGCCGCCCGCGCCCTGTTCCTGGCGGCGGCGGCGATGCTGGGCGCGGCGCGCGCCTTCGCGGCGGCGGCGCTGGGCGGCTTCGCCGGCGCGCCGGCGCCCGCGGCCGACCCCGCCGCGCTGTGCGAAAGCGCCGCCGCGCAGGCCGCGCGCGAATTCGGCGTTCCGCTGCGCGTGATGCGCGCGCTGACCTTGATCGAAACCGGCCGCACGCTGAACGGGCGCCGCCGTCCCTGGCCCTGGACCGTGAACATGGAGGGCGAGGGCCGCTGGTTCCCCGATCGCGAGGCGGCGCTGGCCTATGTGCGCGCCCGCCACGCCGAGGGCGCGCGCAGCTATGACGTGGGCTGCTTCCAGATCAACCGGCGCTGGCACGGCGAGGCGTTCGAGTCGCTCGAGGCCATGTTCGACCCGACCGCCAACGCCCGCTACGCGGCGCAGTTCATCAGGACGCTGCACGACGAATCGGGCTCGTGGGAGACCGCGGCCGGCTGGTATCACTCGCGCACGCCCAAGCACGCCGAACGCTATCGCCGGGCCTTCAACGCCGCCCTGGCCGCGCTCGGCCCGCTCGAGGGCGGCGCGCCCGACGCCGCGCCCTCGGCGGCGCCGCGGCCGCCGGTCAGGCTGGCCAGCCTGATGCCGGTCTCGCCGCTCGGCGGCCCCAGCCTTGCCGCGCGCGCCCTGCGCGGCGGCGGATTGCTGCGCCCCGCGCGCCCCCTTTTCGACTGAGGAGCCCCGATGGACCGCATCATCAAGACGCCGCGGCCGACGCTGGGCCTGAACTTCTCGGCCGCGCAGCTTTACCACCCCACCATCCTGCTCGCCCTGGCGCTGATGGCGGTGATCGTCATGATGATCCTGCCCATGCCCTCATGGGTGCTGGATCTGGGCCTGGCGGCCAGCTTCGGGCTGGCGATCCTGATCTTCACCAACACGCTGTTCATCCAGCGGCCGCTGGACTTCTCGTCCTTCCCCACGATCCTGCTGGCCTCGCTGATGCTGCGCCTGTCGCTCAACGTCAGCTCGACCAAGCTCATCATCGGCCAGGGGCACACGGGCACGAACGCCGCCGGCGACGTGATCGAGGGCTTCGCCATGTTCGTGATGGGCGGCTCGGTCTATCTGGGGCTGGTGGTGTTCGGCGTGCTGCTGATCGTGAACTTCATCGTCATCACCAAGGGCGCGGGCCGCATGGCCGAGGTCGGCGCGCGCTTTGCGCTGGACGGCATGCCGGGCAAGCAGCTGGCCATCGACAGCGACATGGCCGCGGGCGCCATCTCGCACGCCGAGGCGCGCGAGCGCCGGCGCCTCGAGCAGGAAGAGACGACCTTCTTCGGCTCGCTCGACGGCGCGTCGAAATTCGTCAAGGGCGACGCGGTGGCGGGCCTGCTGATCACGCTGCTCAACCTGCTCATGGGGTTGGCGATCGGCGTGCTGGCGCATGGAATGCCGCTGGGCAAGGCGTTCGAGACCTACGCCATCCTGACCGTCGGCGACGGGCTGGTGACGCAGATCCCCGCGGTCATCATCTCGATCGCCACCGCGCTGCTGCTGTCCAAGGGCGGCATGATGGGCTCGACCGACAAGGCGCTGCTCAGCCAGCTGGGCGGATTTCCGGCGGCGCTGGGCACGGTGTCGGCGCTCATGGCCATGTTCGCGCTGGTCCCGGGCCTGCCCTTCGTCCCCTTCGTTCTGGGCTCGGCGCTGCTCGGGGCGGCGGCGTGGGCGGCCCATCGCGCGCAGGCCGAACGCGCCAGCAAGACCGAGGCCGCCGACGTCATCGAAGAGGCGCCCGCCCGCAAGACGGTGGGCGACGTGCTGGACCTGGACGAGATCCATCTGGAGTTCGCCGCCGACCTGGTGCCCGTGGTGATGGACGAGGCGACCGGCCTTGGCGCGCGCATCCACAACATGCGCAACCACATCGCCTCGGTTTATGGCGTGGTCATCCCCGAGATCCGCCTGACCGACAACCTGTCGCTGCCCGACGGGGTCTATGTGATCCGCATCCAGGGGGTCGAGAGCGCGCGCGGACAGCTGCGCGTGGGCATGGCGCTGGCGCTCAAGGGCGACGGGTCGGTCGAGCTGCCGGCGGGCGAGGACACGTCCGAGCCGGTCTACGGCGCTCCGGCCCGCTGGATCCCCGAGGATCGGCAGGAGGAGGCCGCGCTGCGCGGGCTGCCCGTCGTCACGCCGACCGAGGTCGTGGCCACGCATCTGCTCGAGACGATCAAGGAGAACTTCGCCCTGCTCTTCTCGCGCCGCGCGCTGCGCAAGCTGCTCGAGGAGTTCGGCTCGGTCTCGGACCCCGCCCGCGCCCAGGCGAATCGCAAGATCCTGGACGAGTTCATTCCCGACAAGGTTCCCGTGGATCTGCTGCAATCGGTCCTGCGGCTGCTGCTGGAAGAGCGGGTGTCGATCCGCAACCTGCCGCTGATCCTCGAGGCCATCTCCGAGGCCCGCGGCTCGATGAGCTCGACCGAGGCGATCGCCGAGCATGTGCGCCGCCGCCTGGGCTTTCAGCTGGTGGCCGAGCTTCAGGAGCCCGACGGCGCGCTGCCCCTGATCCAGCTGGGGCCCGAATGGGAGGCGCTGTTCAAGAAGCACGAGGTCGAGGTCGGCGACGGCATCGTGGACGTGGCGCTGCCGCCCTCGGACATCAACCGGCTTGCGCGCTCGGTGGCCGAGAAGGTCTCGCGCGCGGCGTCCGAGGGGCGCTATCCGGCCATCATCACCTCGGCCCGGCGGCGGCGCTTCCTGCGCGTGGTGCTGGCCGCCAAGGGCATCCGCAACCCCGTGCTCAGCTTCGAGGAGGTCGGCCCCAACGTGAAGCCCGCCTTCCTCGGCACGGCCTGAGCGGGCGGCGCGATGAACGAGACCGACTTCTTCGCGGCGCTGTCGGGGCTGGCGGGCCTGTCCGAAGGGGCGATCTACGCGCTGGCGGGCGTGTTCGCGCGCGTGGGCGCGGCGGTGGCGCTGCTGCCCGGCTTCGGCGAGCGCACGCTGCCCATGCGCATCAAGCTGGCGGCGGCGGTGGCCTTCACGCTGGTCGTCTGGCCGGCCGTGGCGCCCCAGGCGCTGGCCGCCCAGCAGGAAGGCGCCGTGGGCCTGGCGCGCGCGCTGTTGTCCGAGGCGCTGGCCGGCCTGGTTCTGGGCGTCGCGGCGCGGCTGATCGTGATGGCGCTGCAGCTGGCCGGCTCGATCGCGGCGCAGGCGACGTCGGTCTCGCAGATCTTCGGCGCCGGCGCCACGCCCGACCCCATGCCGGCCATGGGCGCGATCCTGGTCGTCGCGGCCGTTGCGCTGGCCATGTCGCTGGGGCTGCATGTGAAGGCGGCGCGGGCGCTCGTGCTCAGCTATCAGGTCGCGCCCTACGGCGCGGCGCTGGGCGCCGAGGACCTGGCGCAATGGGGGGTGAGCCGCGCGGCCGACGCCTTCGCCTTCGCCTTTTCGCTGTCTGCGCCGTTCCTGGTGGCGGCCTTCGCCTACAACGTCGCGCTTGGCGCCATCAACCGGGCCATGCCGCAGCTGATGGTCGCCTTCGTCGGCGCCCCCGCCATCACCGCCGGCGCGCTGGCGCTGCTGGCCCTTGCGGCGCCGCTGATCCTGCGCCTGTGGCTGGGCCGGCTTGACGCCACGCTGGCCGCGCCGTTCGGAGCCCTGCCATGAGCGGCGCGCAGGACGAAGGCGCAGAGAAGTCGCACGAGCCGACGCCGCGCAAGCTGGAAGAGGCGCGGCGCAAGGGCGACGTTCCCAAATCGACCGACATGGGCGCGGCGGCGGGCTATCTTGGCCTACTGGCCGCCATCACGGCCTTCGGCGCCGTCAGCGTGCAGACGACCGGCTCGGCGCTGGCCGCGTTTCTGGACCGCGCCGACGGGCTCGAGGGCCGCATCCTCGGCCCGGGCGGCGCGGGGCTGTCGGCGGCACTGATCGGCCGCGCCGCGGCGGGCCTGGCGCCGCTGCTGCTGATCCCGTTCGCGCTGGTTCTGGCCTCGTATGTCGCGCAGCAGGCCTTCGTCTTCGCGCCCGACAAGCTGGCGCCGAAGCTCTCGCGCATCTCGATCATCTCGAACGCGAAGAACAAGTTCGGCCTGACGGGCCTGGCCGAGTTCGCCAAGACGCTGGTCAAGCTGTGCGCGGTCTCGGCCGTGCTGGGGTTGTTCCTGAGCGCCCGCCTCGACGAGATGATCGGCCTTGCGCGCGCCGCTCCCGCCGCGGTTCCCGCCGCGCTGATGCGCATCGGCGTCGGCCTGCTGGGCGCCATCGCCGCCGTCGCCGTCTTCATCGCCGCCATCGACGTGGTCTGGCAGCGCTTCAACCACGCGCGCAAGCTGCGCATGAGCTTTCAGGAGCTGAAGGAAGAGCACAAGGAATCGGAGGGCGACCCGCATGTGAAGTCCGAGCGCCGCCGCCGCGCGCAGGACATCGCGACCAACCGCATGATGCTCGAGGTGCCCAAGGCCGACGTGGTGATCGTGAACCCGACCCATTACGCGGTCGCGCTCAAATGGTCGCGCAAGCCCGGCTCGGCGCCCGAATGCGTGGCCAAGGGCGTGGACGAGGTCGCGCTGATGATCCGCGAGAAGGCCGTCGAGGCCGGCGTTCCCATCCACTCGGACCCGCCCACCGCCCGCGCGCTGCACGCCACGGTCGAGATCGGGCAGGAGATCGCCCCCGAGCACTACGCCCCCGTCGCCGCCGCAATCCGCTTCGCCGAGGCCATGCGCGCGCGCGCCCGCCAGCAGGGATGGGGCGGCGCATGAGCGTCGATCTGCGCAAGCTGCGCCTGCTGGCCGACCTGGCCGAGCGCGTCTACGAGGCCGAAGCCGCCCGCCTGCGCGCTGCCCGCGCCGAAGCCGAGCGCGCCGAGGCCGAGGCCGCGCGCGTCGCCGCCGAGCGCGCGCGCGAAGAAGCCGAGCTGGCCGAGGCCGACCTGGCCGCCCAGGCCCGCGCCGCCGTCTGGCGCGAATGGGCCGAGCGCGAAGAGGCCCGCCTGCGCGAAGAGGCCCGCCGCCGCGAGGCCGAGGCCGAGGCCGTGCGCCAGGGCGCCGCGCATGCCTTCGCCCGCACCCGCGCCATCGAGATCATGACCGACCGCGCCCGCCTCGACGCCCGCCGCGAGGCGCGCCGGCGCGCCGAGCGCGACGGCGGGACCGAGGAATGACCCCCCGCGGCGACGGCGGCCTTTCCCCGCGGCGCGCCAGCGGATAGTGAAGGCGGCGACCCGTCCCAGCGCCGGAGCCGCCGCCATGCCCGATCCCTTGCGCCTGACCATCCGCCGCCCCGACGACTGGCACCTGCATCTGCGCGACGGCGCGATGCTGCGGGCCGTCGCGCCCCATTCGGCGGCGCATTTCGCGCGCGCCATCGTCATGCCCAACCTCGTGCCGCCGGTGGCGACCGGCGCGCAGGCCGCCGCCTATCGCGCGCGCATCCTCGACGCGCTGCCCGAAGGGGCGCGCTTCGCGCCGCTCATGACGCTTTACCTGACCGAAGAGACCGACCCCGACGACGTCGCCGCCGCGGCCGCCTCGGGGCTTGTCCATGCGGTCAAGCTCTATCCCGCCGGGGCGACGACGAACTCGGCCTCGGGCGTGCGCGACTTCGACAAGGTGCGCCCGACGCTCGAGCGCATGGCGCAGATCGGCCTGCCGCTGTGCGTGCATGGCGAGGTGACCGACCCCGACATCGACATCTTCGACCGCGAGGCCGTCTTCATCGACCGCGTTCTCGACCCGCTGCGCCGCGCGACGCCGGGCCTGCGCGTGGTCATGGAGCACGTCACCACCCGCGAGGGCGTCGCCTATGCGCGCCAGGGCGGCCCCGACCTTGCCGCAACGATCACGGTCCATCACCTGGTCATCAACCGCAACCACATCCTGGCGGGCGGCATCCGGCCCCACTACTACTGCCTGCCCGTGGCCAAGCGCGAAACCCACCGCCTTGCGCTGCGCGAGGCCGCGACCTCGGGCGAGCGCATGTTCTTTCTGGGCACCGACAGCGCCCCGCACCCCGACTCGGCCAAGGAATCGGCCTGCGGCTGCGCCGGCTGCTTCACCGCGCCCAACGCCTTGCAGATCCTGGCGCAGGTGTTCGAGGACGAAGGCGCGCTCGACCGCCTCGAGGCCTTCGTCTCGCTCAACGGCCCGGCCTTTTACAGGCTCGCCCCCAATGACGGGCGGATCACGCTCGAGCGGCGCGACGAGCCCGCGCGCTTTCCCGCCAGGATCCGCGCCGGCGACGAAGAGGTGACCGTGTTCGACCCCGGCTTTCCCGTGCACTGGCACGTCGCCGCGCAGGCAGACGACGAAAGGACATGACCATGACCGCCGCCACCTTCCCCGACAAGGCGCTGATGGCCGAGCTGGCCGCGAAGATGCTGCTCGAGATCGAGGCCGTGCATTTCCGCGCCGACGAGCCCTTCCGCTTCACCTCGGGCCTGGCCAGCCCGGTCTACATCGACTGCCGCAAGCTGATCTCCTACCCGCGCATTCGCGGCGCGCTGATGGATTTCGCCGTCTCGACGCTGATGCGCGAGGCGGGTTTCGAGCGCTTCGACGCCGTGGCGGGCGGCGAGACGGCGGGCATTCCCTTCGCCGCCTGGATCGCCGAGCGCATGGGCCTGCCGATGCAATACGTGCGCAAGAAGCCCAAGGGCTTTGGCCGCGACGCGCAGATCGAGGGCGACATCCGCGAGGGACAGCGCGTGCTGCTGGTCGAGGATCTGACCACGGATGGGGGCTCGAAGCTGAAATTCGCCCAGGCCATCCGCAACGCCGGCGCCGAATGCGCCCATACGCTGGTCGTGTTCTACTACGACATCTTCAAGGACACTCACGAGGTGCTGGCCCGCAACGGATTGCGGCTGCACCATCTGGCCACCTGGTGGGACGTTCTGGCCGCCGCGCGCGCGGGCGGGGCGTTCGACGCCGCGACGCTGGATCAGGTCGAGGCCTTCCTGCACGCGCCGCTCGAATGGTCGGCCCGCCATGGCGGCGCGACCGAGCTGCCCGGCCGCGGCTGAGCGCCCCCGCATCGGCCGCGGGACCGGCCCCCGACCCCTCGCCCGGACCGGCCGGCGGGTCGGGCCTCAGGTCTGCAGGAACGCCACCTCGCCCTGCGCGATGCGCGCGGCGGTCAGGCGGCCCGAGAACCACGCGCCGGTGTCGAGGGCTATGCGCCCCTGCTCGGCCGAAGGCTCGTCCACCACCCAATGGCCGTGCGCCACCCACAGCCCGTCGGCGCGCGGCGTGCGGCGAAAGCCGGGCGCGCCCCACAACAGGGCGCGCGCCTCTTGCCGTTCGGGCGGCAGGGCGGGGTCCGCGCCGGCATGGGCGAACAGCACGCGCCCGAACAGGGCGCTGTCGGGCGTCAGGCGCAGAAGGTCCAGATCGGGGCCCATCGCCTGCGCCAGGCGCGCGGCGGCGTCGGTCAGCGCCTGCGGGTCCGAGGCCGGGCCAAGCCCGCCCACGCCATAGCTCATCAACGTCTGAAGACCGCCGTTCGACAGCCAGCGCGGCCCGCCGGCCGCCGGATCGGCGATGAAGTCGAGCAGCATCTGTTCGTGATTGCCGCGCAGCAGCGCCACCGAATCGCCGCCGTCGCGCGCCAGCGCGCCCAGCGTGGCCAGAACCTGCGCCGACTCCTCGCCCCGATCGACGTAGTCGCCCAGAAACACCAGCCGCGCGTCCTCGAAGCCATGCCGCGCGGCGTCGTCGGCGATCCGCTCGAGCAGCGCGATCAGCAGATCGTGCCGGCCATGGATGTCGCCGATGGCGTAGGTGGGGCGGTCGATCTCGATCGGCGCATCGAAAACGGGCGAGGCGGCCCTGCGGCGCAGCAGCTTTTTGATCGGTCCGAGCATGGCCCTGTCCTACACCGACGCGGGCCGCCGGTCCATGCGGCCCCTGGCGCGGGCCGGGGATGGGCGGCGCCGCGCCGGCCGGCCCCGGCCCGCCCGTTCGCCCCCGCCCGTTCGCCGCCGCCCGTTCGCCGCCGCCCATTCGCCGCCGCCGCCGGCCGGCGGGCCGAGGCGGCGCCGCCGGAAGGGCCATGCGCGGGCCGACGCGCGGGCGCATGTCGCCAGGGGCGCGCCGTCAGGCGCGGCGCGCGCGGGCCTCCTGCAGCCAGGTCCAGATCCGGTGCGGCGTCATGGGCATGTCCACATGCGTCACCCCCGCGGGCGCCAGCGCGTCAAGCACCGCATTGGCCGCGGCGGCCAGGGCGCCGACGGTGCCGGCCTCGCCGCAGCCCTTCATGCCAAGGGGATTGGCGGTCGAGGGCGTGGGCTCGGAGTGGAACTCGATCATCGGCACGTCCTCGGCGCGCGGCAGGGCGTAGTCCATGAAGCTGGCGGTCAGAAGCTGGCCGTTCTCGTCATGCACGACGCGCTCGCTCAGCGCCTGGCCAAGGCCCTGGACGACGCCGCCATGGACCTGCCCCTCGGCCAGAAGCGGGTTCATCAGCACGCCCAGATCGTCGACCACGACATAGCGCACGACGCGCGCCGCGCCGGTGTCGGGGTCCACCTCGACCTCGCACACATGGCAGCCGTTCGGGAAAGAGCGGCCCGGCAGCGTCGCCTCGCGCTCGGTCGTCAGAAGGTCGGCGCGGCCCTTTTCGCGCGCGATGCGGGCCAGCTCGATCATCTCGACCGCCCGATCGGTGCCAGCCACGCGGAAGGCCCCCTCTTCGAACACGATGTCGGCGGCGGCGGCCTCGAGCTCTTCCTCGGCCAGGGGGCGGAACTTCTCGATCATCTCGTCCGCGGCGGCGTTGATGGCCGTGCCCTGCGTGGTGACCGAGCGCGAGCCGCCCGTGCCGCCGCCCTTGGCGATCAGGTCGCTGTCGCCCTGGATGACGCGGATGCGGTCGAAGGGCAGCCCCGCGCGCTGGGACAGGATCTGTGCGTAGACGGTCTCGTGCCCCTGGCCGTTCGACTGGGTGCCGACATAGAGGTTCACGCCGCCATCCTCGGCGAACTCGATCCGCGCGGTCTCGTTGGGCGCGCCCAGAATCGACTCGATGTAGTAGCACATGCCCCGGCCGCGCAGCATGCCGCGCGCGGCGGCCTCGGCGCGGCGGGCCTCGAAACCGTTCCAGTCGGATTCTCGCATGGCGCGGTCCAGCACGCGCTCGAAATCGCCGACGTCGTAAAGCTCGCCCGCCAGGGTGCGGTAGGGGAAGGCCTCGCGCGGGATGAAGTTGCGCCGGCGCAGCTCGGCCGGATCGACGCCCAGACGGCGGGCGGACCATTCCATGAGCCGCTCGATGACGTAGATCGCCTCAGGACGGCCGGCGCCGCGATAGGCGTCGACGGGGGTGGTGTTGGTGTAGACGCCCTTGACCGAGAAGAAGGCGGTCTGGAAGTCGTAAACGCCGGGCAGCACGTATTTCGCCAGCGTCGAGGGGATGTTCTGCGCGAAGGCCGAGTTGTAGGCGCCCATGTTCGCCACGCAGTCCACGCGCAGCGCCGTCAGGCGCAGGTTCTCGTCGAAGGCGGCCCTGGCATGCGTGACGTGGTCGCGGCCCTGGACGTCGGCCATCATGGCCTCGGAGCGGTCGGCCATCCAGCGCACCGCGCCGCCCAGCAGCCGCGCCGCGACCGCAAGGGCGAAATGCTCGGGATGCGGGAAGGCCTTCATGCCGAAGCCCCCGCCCACGTCGGGGTTGGTGACGCGCACCTGCCCCGGGTCAAGGCGCAGGCGGCGGGCGAGCTGCTCCTTCAGGCCCCAGACGCCCTGACCGTTGAAGCAAAGATGCAGCCGCTCGGCCTCGGGGTCCCACTCGGCGAAGGCGCCGCGCGGCTCGATCGGACAGGCGATGACGCGGTTGTTGACCAGCGGCAGCTCGACGACATGGGCGGCGCGGGCGAAGGCGTCCTCGGCGGCCTGCTCGTCGCCGAAGGCCCAGTCGAAGGCCAGGTTGCGCGGCGCGACGTCGGGGTGCACCTCGGGCTGCTCCATGGCGCGGGCGGTGTCGAAGGCGGCGGGCAGCTCTTCGTATTCGACGGCGATCAGCTCGGCCGCAGCGCGCGCCTGGGCCGGCGTGTCGGCGACGACCATCGCCACCGCGTCGCCCACGAAGCGCACCCTGTCCACCGCCAGAACGGTGCGGCGCGGCTTGGCGCCGGGCGTGCCGTCGCGGTTGACCACCACGGCGCTGTCGATGTCATGGTCCATGTGCGCGTCCATGTCCGCGCCGGTCAGCACCAGCCGCACGCCCGGCGCCGCCTGTGCCTCGGACACGTCCACCGAAAGGATTCGCGCATGCGCGTGCGGCGAGCGCACGAACGCCGCATGCGCCGCCGAGGCGGGGGCGATGTCGTCCACGTAGCGGCCGTGGCCGGTCAGAAAGCGCTGATCCTCGACCCGTCGGACGGGTTGCGAGACGCCGAATTTCGTCATGTTTCCTCACCCTGAACCCGGTTGCGCGGCCCGCGCGGCCGCCTTGCGCGCCAGCCTAGCGGGCGGCGCGGCGAAGTCCACCGTTTGATAAGCCCGCCTTATTCCCTTGCGCCGGGGTCCAGCCGCAGGCGGTAGAGCATGAAGCCGCCGGGGCCGGGACCGACGGGCGCGATTCCGGCGGCGTGGGGCTGGTCCAGATGCGCGACGGCGCGGGGGCTTGAGGGAAACAGCGCCGAGGCGCCCGGCGCCGGCGCGAAACTCCAGCCCGGCGCGCGCGGCGGCGCGATGTCGGGATGCGCGCGCAGATAGGCCAGCAGGGCGTCGCGGTTGGTCTCGGCGGTCTCGAACACGATCGCCTCGGGGCGCACGCCCGGAAAGGCGCCGCCGCCGCCCGCGCGATAGCTGTTCGTGGCCAGCACCAGGCGGGCGCAGGGGTCCAGCGGCCTGCCGCCAAGGCGCAGATCGACGATCCGCTCGGCGCCGGGGTCGATCAGCCGCCCCGACAGGTCGTAGCGGGCCGGCGCCGTCAGGTCGATGCGGTAGGTCACGCCATCGACGACGTCGAAGTTGAAGCTGGGAAAGTCGGGCGCCAGCAGCGGCTGATCCTCGCGCCCGGGCAGGATGCGGTTGAAGGCCGCGGCCGCGCGCTCGAGCCATTCCTTGAGCGTCGCGCCGTCGATGAGCAGCGCCCGCAGCTCGTTGGGATAGGGATGAAGCTCGGCCACATGGCGCATGGTGATCGCGCCGGCGGGCGCGCAGGCATAGTTGTCGGGCCCTCCGCGTCCGCCGCAGCGAAAAGGGGCGGCCGCCGACACAAGCGGCAGCCGCGCGAGCGGCGTGCCGCGCAGGGCCTGCGCCACGCGCCAGCTCTGGGCGCGGTTGACCAGCCGCAGCGACGGGTCGTCCGCCGCCATCGCGAAGAAGGTGCTGATCGGCGCGCGCAGCCGCCCGACCGGCTGGCGGATAAGCGCCAGCGCGCGCGCGTGGGCCGCGTCGGCGGCGGCCTGAACGGCGGGGTCGGCGGCCTCGGCGGGCAGCGCGGCGGTCCGGGCCAGACGCACCTCATGCGCCATCACCCGCCAGCCGCCGCGGCCGCGCCCGAGCAGAAGGTCGATCGCGGCCACATGGGCGCCGCCGAAGCCGGCCATGGCCGCGGGCTTGCCGTGAACCGTTCCGCGCGCCGGGTCCACGCCGGGGGCGGCGGGATGCGCGCCGGGAAAGGTCAGGTGCTGATGCCCGGCCAGGATGACGTCCACCCCCTCGATCAACGCCAGATCCTGCGCGCCTTCCTCCTCGTCCGGGCGCGCGGCGATGGGCACGATGCCCGCATGGCACAGCGCCACGACCAGATCGGCGCCGTGCGCCTTCATGAGCGGGACCAGCGCGCGGGCGCTCTGGGCGATGCCGCGCGCCTCGACCAGGCCGGCCAGGCGCCCGTGGTCCCATTGCAGCGTCTGCGGCGGGCAGAAGCCGATCACCCCGATGCGGATCGGCGCCGCGGCGCCGGCGCCGTCGCGCAGCGTGCGTTCGAGGATGACGTAGGGCGGCACGAAGCCCTCGTCCCGCGTCGGATCGGCGCCGCGCCTGCGCGCCAGATTCGCCAGAACGACCGGAAAGCGCGCCTGGCGCAGCGCCGCCGCCAGCGTGTCGAGCCCGTAGTCGAATTCGTGGTTGCCCAGCGTCGCGGCATCGTAGCCCAGGGCGTTCATCGCCGCGATGACCGGATGCGTCGCGCCGGGGTCGCGCGCCTGCTCGCGCGCCGCCAGATCGGCCAGCGGATTGCCCTGCAGGAAGTCGCCGTTGTCGAACAGCAGCGCGTTGGGCGCCTGGGCGCGCAGACTGCGGATCAGCGCCGCCGCGCGGCTCAGCCCCAGATGAGGCGCCGGGCGATCGGCGAAATAGTCGTAGGGCGCCAGATGCGCGTGCAGATCCGTGGTGCCAAGAATGCGCAGATGCGCGCGGCCCGGTCCGAGGCGCCGGGCGAAAGCGGCCTCGCCCCCGGCTTCGCGCCCGTTGGTCATGCCTCGCCCGCCGAAAACAAATCCCGCTCCCTCAAATGCCTTGGCGCAAACACAAACCGGCCCGTCGCGCCTTGGCAACGGGTGCGCGCCGACGCCCCGCGCAAGGCGGCGGCGCGTTGCGCGCGCGCAACGGATGATCCGAAACGCGAAGCCGCGCCGCAAGCCTCAGCGCAAGCGCGGCGGGCGGTCGGGGTCGGCGCCGGGGGCGGCGGGGCGCCGCGGCTCGGGCGGCGGCGCGATGGCGAAGCCCAGCCCCGCGGCGCGCGCGCGCGACAAGAGCGCATCGCCCTCTTCGGCGAAGGCGACGTCCAGCGGCGGCGCGCCCGGATCGGCCAGCAGCCCCGTCTCGGCGATGGCCTGAGCGGCCGGCCCCTCGGCCCCCGGCGCGCGCAGCCGCGCCACCACCGCAAGGCGCGCGGCGTCGGGCGCGCCCTCTTCGCGCACGCCGACAAGCCACGCCTCGGCCAGAACGGGCGACAGCGCGGCCAGCTTGGCGTCCAGCGCCTCGAGCAGCGCCCGCGGCGCGGCGCGCGGCGGCTCGACCGCCGTCAGCCTCTGCGCCTGGGCGCGGGCGGGCGCCTGGGCCAGGATCCCGGCCGCCCAGCGCAGCGCCTCGGCATCGTAGAACAGCTCGGACGGCGCAACGCCCGGATTGACGGCAAGGTTCACCGGCGCGCCGCTTTCGGCGCGCGCCGCCAGCAGCGAGACCAGCGCCCTTCCGGGCATCGCCGCATAGGGCGCGGGCCGATCGACGAAGGCGGCCAGCCTTTCGACCCGATCGAAGGCCAGCGCGGTCGGGCCGGCCTCGAGCGCCAGCAACACCGGGCTGATCGAGTCGCCCTGCGGCTCTTCGGTCAGCATCAGCAGCATTTCCGAGTTGAACAGCGCATCGAACACGGCGCCGGCGGACTGGTCGCCCCCCGCGCGCGCGAAGGCCGCGTCAAGCGCGGTCGGCCGGGGATCGGTCATGGCGGCTCCTTGCGAATGGCCAGGGCGGAACGGCCCGGCGCGCCGCGGCGCGGGCCGCCAAGTCATAGGGCCGCGCCGCGCCCGCGTGCAAGCGCCTCAGCGCAGCAGCTGCGCGACGCGCGCGCGCAGCCAGGGCACGACCTCGGCCTCGAACCACGGATTGGCGCGCAGCCACGCGGTGTTGCGCCATGAAGGATGCGGCAGGGGCAGGACGGCGGGCGCGTGGCGCCGCCATTCGGCCACCGTGCGCGTGACGTTGCGCGCGCCCAGCGCCCAGGCCTGCGCGTGCCCGCCGACCAGCAGCGTCAATTCGATCTGCGGCATCAGCGCCAGCGCCTCGCGCCGCCAGGTGCGCGCGCAGATCGGCGGCGGCGGCAGATCGGCGCCGCGCGCGTCGTAGCCGGGAAAGCAGAACGCCATGGGCAGGATGGCGATGCGCGCGCGGTCGTAGAAGGCGGCGCGGTCCACGCCCATCCAGTCGCGCAGCCGATCGCCCGAGCGATCGTCGAAGGGCAGGCCCGAGGCATGCACCCGCGCGCCCGGCGCCTGCCCGGCGATCAGGATGCGGGCCGTCGCCGACATGCGCGTCACCGGCCGCGGCTCATGGGCCGTGGCGGTCGCCGCGAAGCGCTGCGCGCACAGCTCGCAGGCGGCGATACGCGCCTCAAGCCGGGCGATGGCGTCGTCCGTCATCGCTGCGGCGCGCCGGCGGGCGGCTTGAGGGCGACCAGCATCTCGCGCTTGCGCGCGAAGCCGGGGCGCTTGCGCACCTCGAAGCCGGCCGCCGCCAGCGCCCGCCGCACGGCCCCGGCCGCCGAATAGGTGACCGCCGCGCCCCCCGGCCGGCAGGCCTCGAAAACCGCCCGCATCAGGGCCGGCTCCCACATCTGCGGATTGCGCGCCGGGGCGAAGCCGTCGAGGAACCAGACATCGGCCTCGAACCCGGCCCGCGGAACCAGCGCCCGCGCATCGCCCAGCCGCACCTCGAGCGCCAGGCCCGGCAGCGCGGCGCGAACCGCTTCGCCCTCGGGCCGCCAGGCGGCGCAAAGCGCGCGCGACAGATCGGCCAGTTCGGGCCAGCGGGCGTGCGCGCGGGCCATGACCTCGGCCGGGAGGGGATGCGCCTCGAACGAGGTGAAGCGCAGCGTCCCCTTGCCCGCCCGCAGGTGCAGCCGCCATGCGGCCAACAGGTTCAACCCCACGCCGAAGCCCAGCTCGGCCACATGCAGCCCGCCCGGCGCCGCCGCCATGCGCGCGGTCAGGTCCGCGCCCTCCAGAAACACGTGGCGCGCCTCGGCCAGGCCGTCGAGCGGCGAGTAATACGGATCGGCGAAGCGCCGCGACGTCGGCGTGTCGCCGCGCCATTCCAGATCGTCTTGCGCCGGGGCGCGGTGGGTGCTTGTGTGCCCGCTCATCGGGCCGGAATGTAGGCGGAGGCGCGGCATGCAGGCAAGCGACGTGCTTGTGATCGGGGCGGGCGCCTTCGGCCTGTGGACGGCGCTGGCCTGCCTCGAGCGCGGCATGAGCGTCACCGTGATCGACGAGCGCGCGCCCGGCGCGGGCGCCTCGGGCGGGCCGGTGGGCGCGCTTGCCCCCCATGCCCCCGAACGCTGGAGCGCGAAGGCCGATTTCCAGCTGCGCGCGCTGGTGTCGCTGCCCGAACGCATCGCCGCGCTCGAGGCCCGCACGGGCCTTGCGACCGGCTATCGCCGCATCGGACGCGCCGTGCCGCTCGCCGACGCGGCCCAGCGCGCCCAGGCCGAGGCCCGCATCGCCGCCGCCGCCCGGCGCTGGCCGGGCGCGCGCATGTGGATCGAAGAGCGCGCCCCCGAGGCATGGCCGCTCGCCGCGCCCTGGGGCCTGCAACGCGACGACCTGACCGCCCGCATCGATCCCGCCGCCCTGTGCGCGGCGCTGAGCGTCGCGGTCGCGCAGGAAGGCGGGCGGATCTTGCCGGGGCTTCGAGCGCGGCGCGTCGGGCCCGGATGGGCGCAGATCGGCGCGCGGCGCGTGCGCGCGCGCGCCGTGGTGGTCGCCGCCGGATGGCGCAGCTTCGCGCTGCTGGCGCCGTGGCTGCCCGGCGCTGGCGAGCCCGAGCACGGCCAGGCGGCCCTTCTGGCGATGCGCCCGCCGCCCGAGGCCTTCGCCATCCAGGCGCGCGGGCTGTGGATCGTGCCGCATGCGCGGGGCGTCGCCGTCGGCTCGACCGCGACGCGCAGGCGCGCGGATCGGCGCACCGACGCCGCGCTCGAGGCCGTGATCGGGCGCGCCCGCGCCCTGTGCCCGGCGCTGGAGGGCGCGCCCGTCATCCGCCGCTGGGCCGCGGCGCGCCCCCGCGCCGCCTCGCGCGCGCCGCTGGTCGGCCCGGTCCCCGGCGCCCAGGGGCTGTTCGCCGCCACCGGCGGGTTCAAGATCGGCGTCGCCATCGCCCATGCGGCGGCCGAGGCCCTTGGCGCGATGATCGCGCGGCAGCCTCACGCCATGCCGGACGAGTTCCTGCCGCGCAACCTGCCCCGCGCGGCCGCGCCATGGCGGCGGGCCGAGCGCTCCGAAGCGCCCGGGGCCTGAAAGCCGCGCCGACGCCCTCTTCGGCTCAGCGCTCTGTCATGCCCGCGCGCCCCCCGCGGTTCGATTGCGTCGCGCATCGACGCTTGGCGAGCCCGGCGCTTTCCTCGGGATTTCATTCTCAACCTTCCGGCAGAGCGCCTGTCTGGTCGACGTCTGGCGCGGAAGGCGCAGGCGCCGCCGGCCGAGCGACTACGCCGTGCTCGTGTCGTTCTTTGCGCAGCTTGCCGCGAACCACGCCGCGCGCCATGGTCGCCGCGATGGCGGGACCGGACGCGCCCGTCCCGGCGGCCGACCACGCGGCGCCGCCAGGCGCGAGGGCCCAGACGCTGCATAGGTCGGCTGGCCATGAGGCGCAGATCTCGCCGGGACGCTGGGCGTTGAAGGGCGCGCCGATCATCGCGCTGTCGGCCGCGATCCTCTGGGCCGCGCGGAACACGAACCGGATCTTCCTGTCGCGCGCTCCGTTCCACGCGCGCACCCGCCCGTCGCGCCGGACCTTCGGGGCGGCGCCGGCGACCCGGCTTCGTCCTTCTGGCCGCAAGGCCGGGACCGCCCGTGGGCGATCTGACGCGAATTTCGGGCTGATCCGAGCGGGAATGCGGCCGGCGGGCCGAGTCGCACGTCTTCGCCTCGCGGCAATGCCGGACCGCGACGCTGAAGGAGCTGATCTGCGGGCAGGTCCGGGCGCCGATCGTGGTCTTCGGCCACTCTTTCACGATCCCGCGCCAAAGCTCCACCTGGATCGACCGCCTGGCCCAGCGCGCCGGGCTTGGCGCCGTTCTCGTGCGCATCGCCGATTTCAGGCGCGCGCGGGCCAATCCGCGCTCGGCCGCCTTTCGCGACGCGCCGCCGCAGCGCGAGATCGTCGGATCGGTCGCGCGCGGGCGGCGGGACTGGAAGGCAAGGTTCTCTAGCTACCGCTGACGCGGCGCGACCTGTTCGCCCGCCCCGAGAGCGGGCGGATCCTCTTTTCGGCCTGCCACGTCGCCAGGCGCCCGGCGCGAGGCGCTGTGCGGCCCGCGCAACCTGATCCGGGGGGCGAGCTGGCGCGCCTTGCGACGGCGCCCGACAAGTGCACGGTTCATGCGCCGCCGCCCAGGGCGATCGACCTTTTCGCCCTTGCGCGCAAGGCGCTCGGCCCGGCCCATATCGACCTTCTCGGCCCGCTGTCGGCGGCCGCGCGGGCGGGCGTTCGCGACGCCTGCCGACCGAACGACGCCCATTGGGCCGCCGAGGGCAACCGCCTCGCCGGCGCCGCGACGGCCAGGGCGCCGTCGGATACGCCGGCGCGGCGACGTCGCTCAGCCGAAACGTTTGCGCAGCTTCTTGACCACCAGCCGCGGATCGCGCAGCGCGCGCACTGCCGGGCGGGCCAGATCGCGCCAGTCTCCGTAGCGGTTGAACGGAAATTCCAGAAGTTCGGGCCAGAGCATTCGGATCCCTTCGCGGATCATGCGCCCCTCGGCGCGCCACTCGGCCGGCAGCGACATCATCGCCTCGAGACTATCGCGGGCGGCCATGGGGTGGATGCGGGCCAAGCCCATGCCGGCCGTTCTTTGCGCCATGCCCCACGCGCTGACGCGAAGCTCGAGATAGGCAAGGTCCAGCAGCTGCAGCGCATCCATCCCCGCCGGCACGCCCTCGAGCCAGCTTGCCACCGCCGCCCGCAGGCGCGGATGCGCGGGCAGGCCGAGACGGGGCGTGAGCGCATCGGCGTCGATCCGCAGCTTCGCCGTGTCGCCCGGGCGCCAGAAGAAGCCGCGGCCAACCTCGCCGGCTGCGCCGCCGATCATGAAGGCGAACTCCGACAACGCCCTGACGGTCGGAAAGCCGTGCATGTTGCCCCCGCCCACGCAATGGCCCACGCGCGCGTGCCAATCGGCCGATTCGGCCGCCGAAGCCGCTCGGTAGGGCGCAAACCGATGGCTCAGGCCATGGCGCGCGGCGATCCGGCGCGACATGAGGCGGTCGATCTCGCCGCCCGGCGCGCCGATCGTGACGAATTCCAGCTCCTGCGCGATCTCGCGGCAGGCGGCGAGCATGAAGCGCGTTTCTCCGCCGGCGGTGAGGCAAAGCACCGTCGGCCCCGCTCGGCGCGCGGCGTCGACGCTGACGCGCACGTTGCGTGCGATGCGGGCCACCGCATCTTCGGGGCGCGGCGCAGGCGCGATCGGACCCTTGGGCCAGACCCGGCGCAGCCGCCACGCATCGAGGTCCAGAACGCGGCCGCCCAGAATGCGCTGGGCCCCGCGATGCGCCGTCAAGCCGGCGGGAAACCAGCCCTCATGCAGAACCCCGAGCGCAGCGTGCAGCTCGGAATCGAAACACTCGGGGGCGGCGGGCCCAAGCGCCAGCGGGGCCGTGCTGGCGGCGATGCGGCGCTCGGGGCAATGCACCGCCGGCACGCAACCGGCCGCGTCCATGTAGAGCCGCCGCGCGCCGGGAACGTCCAGGATGAACGCAAAGCCGCCTCCCAGACGCAGAATGTGCGCGTCGACGAAGGCGTCTGGGTCGCCTCCATCGGGCCAGGCGGCGTTCAGCCGCAGCTCCGCGCGCAGGAGGCGCCCCGCCTCCAGATCGATCGGATGCCCCAACAAGGCGCCCAACGGACGCCCGGCCGAGTCCGAGACGGGCAGGGCGGGCAGGCCCGGGTGCACCCTCAGGAAAAGCGAGGGCATGGGCACGCGCGTTCCGCCATGGGGTCCGCCGGCGCAGGGGTCGGCGGGCAGCTCGTGCGTCGACAGGATGAACTGGCCGTCGTAGTCGGCGGGATGATGCTGAATCTGAATAGCCATATGTCCGGCGCCTCCGAAAAACTGAAGCAAGAACTGTCCGAATGCCCCCGCCGCCGCCTCAGCCCCCCTCGCGGGCCAGGGCGCGGAAGGCGGGGCTTGTCGCGATCAGCTCGTCATAGGTTCCCGACGCCGCGACGCGCCCGCCCTCGAGCAGGTAGATGCGATCGCAGCCGCGCACGGTGCTCAGCCGGTGGGCGACCATGATGATGGTCTTGGCGCGGCCAAGGTTGCGCACCGCGTCCATCACCGCGCGTTCGGTCAGGTTGTCGAGAGCCGAGGTCGCCTCGTCCAGCACCAGCACGTCCGGGTCGTGATAGAGCGCGCGCGCGATCCCGATGCGCTGGCGCTGACCGCCCGACAGGCGCACGCCGCGCTCGCCCACATTGGTGGCGTAGCCCTCGGGCAGATCGCGCTCGACGAAGTCGTGCAGCTCGGCGATGCGCGCGGCGCGGCGCACCGCCTCCATGTCGATCCGCTCGGGCGGAACGCCGAAGGCGATGTTGGCGGCCACGCTGTCGTCGGCAAGGTAGATCTGCTGGGGCACATAGCCGATCGAGCGCCGCCAGGCCCGCAGCTGCTCGGGTCCGATCCGCGCGCCGTCGACGATCAGCGCGCCCTCCTGCGGCTCGAGCAGGCCCAGGATCACGTCGACCGCCGTCGTCTTGCCCGCGCCGGTGCCGCCCACCAGACCGACGGCGGTGCGCGCGGGCACGGTCATGTCAAGCCCGCGCAGCGCCGGGCGCCCCGCCTCGGGATAGACGTAGGAGACCCCGCGCAGCTCGAGCGCGCGGCGCAGGCCCAGCGGGCGCTCGGGCGGCTCGGGCAGGGGCGGCGGCGCGCCGCGGGGCGCGGTGGCCATCAGATCGGCGTGCATGGCCTCGAGCGTGGGCAGCGAGAAGCGCAGCGCCGTCAGGTCGCGATAGAGCTGCTGCATGGCGGGGAACAGCCGCGCGCCGGCGAAGGCGTAGAGGCCCAGCGTGGGCACGATCTGGGCGATGCCGCCTTCGCGCGTCAGCAGCATGTGCAAGAGCAGCGCCATCATGCCGCCGAACAGGATCGCCTCGAGCAGCTGGCGCGGCAGTTCCCCGATCACGGCCACCAGCGTGCGGATGCGCGCCAGCCGCTCGGCCGGCGCGCGAAAGCGCCGCGCGGCGGGGGCCTCGAGGCCAAGCACCTTGATCTCCTTGATGCCGCCAAGCGTCTCGTGCGCAGCGCGGAAACGCGCGCGGTTCATGCGCACGCGCTCGGCGCCGATGCGCGCCAGCAGCCGCCGCGCGGCCAGGTAGACCAACGCATAGGCGCCGCCCACCGCCGCCGCCGCCGTCAGCGCCACGAACGGATCGATCGCCACGATCAGCGCCACCAGAAACAGCACGATGGCGCCATAGGCGATGACCTTGATCGCGGGCAGGACGGCGCCGTTCACCACCACGTCGACCTCGGCCAGAACGCTCTTGGCCAGATCCGCGCCATGGCGGTTCAGGAACCAGGCGTAGGGCTGGCTCAGATAGCCCGTCAGAAGGCGCGAGGCGATGCTGTAGGCGCGCATCTGCGCAAAGCGGTTCATGGCGTAGAAGGTGGCGGTCTTGACCGCCAGGTTGAACAGGATCACGCCCAGCACCGCCGCGCCCAGCGCGACCAGGAAGGATTCGTCGCTTTCGAACCCGCCAAGCTCGTATAGGCTGCGCAGCACGGCGTTCTCGCGCGTCAGCTCTGGGCGCGAGACGACGGCCAGGAAGGGCAGGATCGAGGCCACGCCCGCCGCCTCGATGATCCCCATCGCCAGGATCATGACCAGGAGCAGCCCGAAGCGCCGGCGCTCGGCCGGGGTGAGCATGTCCAGCACCATGGCGTAGATGCGCCGCATCCGTCCTCCGCATCGCCGCGCGGCCGCGCGGCCGTCATCCCCGGCGGGCGGCCGCGCGCAGCCGCGCGGGCCTGCGCGCCATGCGGCGCATCGCCCGCAGCGCCGCCCCCACATCCTGCTGCATCAGCGCCAGCGCCGGCGTGACCACAAGCACGAGAAGCAGCCCGAAGCCAAGCCCATAGCACAGAGAGATGACCGCGGGCTTGAGAAACTGCGCCTGCTGGCTGCGCTCGAACAGCAGCGGGGCAAGGCCGAGCACCGTGGTCAGCGTCGTCAGCAGGACCGGGCGAAGGCGCTCGCACACCGCGTCGATCACGGCGGGAAACAGGGCGCGGCGGCGGGCGTGCTCGTCGATCGCGGCGATCAGCACGATGGAATCGTTGATGATGATGCCCGCCATGCCCATCAGCCCCACCACCGAGAACATGCTCAGCGGCGTGTCGTGCAGCCAGTGCCCCCACACCGCGCCCACCAGCCCCAGCGGGATCACGACCAGCACCGCCAGCGGGCGCGTCCAGCTGCCGAACACCCAGGCCAGGATCAGCCAGATCCCCGCGATGCAGGCCAGAAACCCCTTGAGCGCGTCGGACAGGAAGGCCTGCTCGTCCTCGTCCAGCCCGGCCAGCCGGTAGGCCACGCCATGCGCGTCGGCCACTTCGGGCACGATGCGCTCGCTCAGCTCGGCGCGCAGCGCCGCGGCGCGGGCGGCGTCCTGGTCGTCCAGATCGGCGGTGACCGAGACCCGCAGCAGCCCGTTCTCGCGCCGCAGCCGCGCAAAGCCCTGCCCCTCGCGCAGCTCGGCCACGGCCGAAAGCGGCGCCCAGGCGCCCGAGGGGGCGCGCACGCGCGCGCGGGTCAGGAAATCGGCGGCGGTCTCCGCCTCGGCCTGCCGGACCACGATGCGCGCGGTGCGCTTGCCTTCGGCGAAGCGGGCGGCCTCGATGCCCTCGAGCCGCGCGAACAGCTCGCGCCCCAGCGACTGCGCCGTGAAGCCCAGCGCGCGCCCCAGCGGCGTCGGCTCGATCACCAGCTCGGTCTTGTCGTAGGGCATGTCGTCCTCGATCGCGCCGACGCCGTCCAGCGCGGCCATGCGGGCCTTGAGCGCCTCGGCCGCGGCCTTGAGCGCGCGCGGGTCGGCGCCGTGCAGCTGCACCTCGATCCCGGCCTCGGGGCCCGAGCGCATGCTGCGGAAGCTGACCGTCTCGGCCATGGGATGGGGGCGGCTTTCGCGGCGCACCGCGTCGAGGAAGTCGAATGACGAGAAGGGGCGCAGATCGGCGTCGATCAGCTCGACCGAGACGGCGCCCAGCTCGTCGGGGTCGCGCGTTTCGGCGCCGGGCACGCCGCGCCCGGCCAGCGCGCCGACGCGCGTTTCGACGAAGGCGACGGGATCCACGCCGTGCTCGGCCTTCATGCGCGCGGCGGCGGCGGCGACGGCGCGCGCCGCCTCGTCCACCGCGGCGCGGGTGTCGGCGCGCGAGGCGCCGGGCAGCATCACCACGTTGACGGTCAGCGCGCCGCGCTCGGGCGGGGCCCAGAAACGCCACGGAACCGTGCCGCGCAGGATCTGCTCGACCGACAGCGCCAGCAGCAGCACCGCGGCCGCCGTCAGCGGGTAGCGCAGGCGCATGGCCACGGCCAGAACCGGGCGGAAGGCGCGCTCGCGAAAGGCGCGGAAGGCGCGGTTGAAGGCGCGCGAGGGAGCGTCATACCAGGGCGCGCGGGTCTTGGCCGCCAGCGCATGGGTCATGTGCGCGGGCAGGACCAGGAAACACTCGGCCAGCGAGGCGGCCAGCACGGCGGCGACGGTGAAGGGGATGTCGGCGATCAGCTCGCCGAAGCGCCCGCCCACCAGCGTCAGCCCGCCGAAGGCGACGATCGTCGTGGCCGAGGCGGCGAAGACCGGCGCCGTCATGCGTCGCGCGGCGGCAAGCGCGGCGCGCGCCGGCGGCGTGCCGCGCGCGCGCGCCAGATGGTCGGCGTGCTCGCCCACGACGATGGCGTCGTCCACCACGATGCCCAGCGTGATGATGAGCGCGAACAGCGACACCATGTTCAGCGTCAGCCCGAAGGCGTGCATCAGCCCGACCGCCGCCAGCATCGAGGCCGGAATTCCCGCCGCCACCCAGAAGGCGGTGCGCGCGCTCAGGAACACGAACAGCAGCGCGACGACCAGCGCCAGCCCCGTTGCGGCGTTGTCCAGCAGCATCGCCAGGCGCTGCTCGATCCGCTCGGCGCGGCTGCGCACCAGCTCGATGCGCACGCCCTCGGGCAGGCCCTTGTTCATGCGCGCGGCCAGCTCGGCGGTCTGGCGCTGGATCTGGATCGCGTCGCCCGCGGCCGAGCGGTCGACCCGCAGCGCCACCGCCGGATTCGCGCCCACGCGCAGCTCGACGCCCTCTTCGACGCCCAGGCGCTCGATGCGGGCCACATCGCGCAGGCGCAGCGCCTCGCCCAGGCCCGAGACGGGCAGCTCGAGCTCGGCCAGCGCCTCGGGGGTGCGGCGCTCGAGCCCGGCGCGCAGGCGCGCGGCGCGCGACTCCATCTCGCCGGCCGGCGAGGCGCTGACCGCGGCGCCGACCGTGCGCGCGATGGTCTCGAGCGTCAGGTCGTGGCGGATCATCGACGCCTCCTCGACCGAGACGCGGATGGTCGGCGCCGGCGCGCCCAGCACCTCGACGCGCGAGATGCCGCGCTCGGCCAGGCGGGCCGCGAACTCGTCGGCGATGCGGGTCAGCTGCTCGGGCGGCAGGGGGCCGTGGACGACCACGTCGGTCACGCGGTCGCGCCAGACGCCGCGGCGCACCTCGGGCGGATCGGCGGCGTCGGGCAGGCCGGTCACGGCGTCGACGGCGGCTTGAACCTCCTGCACGGCGCGGTCCATGTTCCATCCGGGCTCGAACTCGGCCGTGATCCAGGCGCCGCCCTCGCGCGCGTCGGAGCGCGTGCGCGCCACGCCCTCGACCGCGGCCACGGCGGGCTCGATGCGGGCCACGACCGCGTCGTCCATCTCTTGCGGCGCGGCGCCCTCCCAGGCGACCGAGACGATCACCGTCTCGATGACCACGTCGGGCAGGAACTGCGCGCGCAACGCGCCGGCGCCCCATGCGCCCAGCAGCACCATCAGCGCCAGCAGCAGGTTGGCCGCCGTCGGATGGCGCGCGAAATGGGCCAGAAGCCCGCCGCGCCAGGCGCCCGCGCCGCGCGTCTGCATCGCTCAGCCCCCCTCGGGCGATTCGAGGCGCTCGACCAGCGCGCGGGGCGCGCGCGCGGCCGACAGCGCAGCGAGAAGGCGCGCGCGCTCGTCCTCGGGCAGCGGCGCGGCGCGCACGCGCGCTATCAGCCGCGCGCGGCGGGCGGGGTCGAGCGTCACCGTGTCGTCGCCCGTCTCCGCGCCCCCTCCCGCGCCCCCTCCCGCGCCCTTGCCCGCGCGCGTGTCCGCGCCCGGCTCGGCGCCCGGCCCGGCCCCGGCGCCCGACCCCGTCGCCGCGTCGGCCGACACGGGGCGCACCCTGACCCCGGGCGCAAGCTGGGGCAGCCGCGCGGCGGCGTAGCGCGCGCCGAAGGGCGCGTCGGCGACGATCAGCGAATCGCCCTGGCGACGCAGGATGCGCACGGCGCGCTCCTCGAGCCGGCCCTGCGCGTTGACGATCAGGATGCGCCCGGCCGCATCCGCCGCCGCGGCGGGTATGACCGCGACGTCGGCCAGCTCGGGCTCGGTGACCTCGACGGCGACGAAGTCGCCCGGCCGCAGGAAGGCGCCCGCCGACGGATCGAGCCGCGCATAGACCATGCGCCCCGCCCCGCCGGCCGCGACCTCGGCTCCGGCGCGGGCCAGAACGGCGGGGGCGCTCAGCGGCAGGCCGTCCATCTCGAGCAGCACGCGCACGGGCGCGTCGATCAGCCGGCCGTCGGGGCCCAGCAGGCGGGCGAACTCGTCGGACGAGACCTCGAAGGCCGCCTCGAGCGCGGACAGGTCGATCAGCTCGGCCAGCCGCTCGCCCGCCGCCACGCGCCGCCCCTGCGCCGCGGCGGCGTTCGCAAGGATGCCGTCGAAGGGCGCGGCCACGCGCGCCTCGCGCAGTTCGCGTTCGGCGTCGGCCACCTGAAGGCGTGCGCGGGCCAGGGCGATGCCCGCGCGCGTCACCCGCGCGCGCGCCGCGGCCAGCGCCTGCTGACGGCCCAGCGCCGCCTGCCGCGCCGCCGCAAGGGCCAGCTGCGCCGCCTCGACCGAGGCGTCGGAACCCACGCCGCGCTCGCGCAACGACCGCTGCCGCTCGAGCGCGGCGGCGCGCAGATCGGCCTGCGCGCGCGCCGAGGCCAGCTCGGCTTCGGCCAGCGCCACCTCGTCCTCGGCCTCGGCCAGCGCGGCGTTGGCCTCGTCGCGGGCGATCCGCGCGCGCTCGAGGGCCGATTGCAGCGGCGCGGGGTCCAGCGCGAACACCAGCTCGCCCGCCGCCACATGGCCGCCATCGGCGAAGTTGGGCGACAGCTGGGCCAACGTGCCCGCCGCCGAGGCGCGCAGCTCCAGCGTCCGCCCGCTGCGCACGCGGCCATGGGCGCGGATGACCGGCCGGACCCGGGTCGGGGTCAGGGTCAGGACCGCGGCGACGCGCGCGCGCTCGGCCGCCGCCTGCGGCCGCGCGCCGCCCTCGCGCCGCGCCTCGAGCGCGTCGCCCACGCGCAGCGCCGCCAGCGCCAGAAGCGCCAGCGTCGCCGCCGTCAGCGCGGCGCCGATCGCCGCTCGCATCACGAAACGCATCGCGCGATGAATCCTCCCTTCCGCATTCGGGGCGCGCCCGTCGCGAACCTGTCCCCGAACGTAGCGGGCGCGCGCGCACATTCTACGCGCGATTCGCCCCCGTCCGTCGACGCCCCCGTCCCACCGCGCCGTCGCGGGCGCCGGTTGAAATCGCGCCCCCCGCGCCCTATGCCATCGGGTCAGACGCGCCGCCCCGCCGGGCGCATGCGCGCGCACGAAGGACTGCGCCATGAGCCGACCGCCCATCACCCTTCACCTGGCCGCCCCGCGCGGCTTTTGCGCCGGCGTGGACCGCGCCATCAGGATCGTGGAGATGGCGATCGAAAAATGGGGCGCGCCGGTCTATGTGCGTCACGAGATCGTGCACAACCGTTACGTCGTAGACGCGCTGCGGGCCAAGGGCGCCGTCTTCGTCGAGGAGCTGGACGAGTGCCCCGCCGACCGCCCCGTTGTGTTCTCGGCGCATGGCGTGCCGAAATCGGTCCCGGCCGAGGCCGAGCGGCGCCGGATGCTGTATGTGGACGCCACCTGCCCGCTCGTGTCCAAGGTGCACATCGAGGCCGAGCGGCACCACCAGAACGGCCTGCAGATGGTCATGATCGGCCATCAGGGCCACCCCGAGACCATCGGCACCATGGGCCAGCTGCCCGAGGGCGAGGTTCTGCTGGTCGAGACCGTCGAGGACGTCGCGCACCTGACGCCCCGCGATCCCGAGCGCCTGGCCTACATCACCCAGACCACGCTCAGCGTCGATGACACGGCCGAGATCGTCGCCGCCCTGCGCGCGCGCTTCCCGAACATCGTCGGCCCGCACAAGGAGGACATCTGCTACGCCACCACCAACCGCCAGGCGGCGGTCAAAGCGGTGGCGCCGCTGGTGGACGCGCTGCTTGTGATCGGGGCGCCGAACTCGTCCAACTCGCGCCGCCTGGTCGAGGTGGCCCGGCGCGCGGGCTGCGGCTATGCGCAGCTGGTCCAGCGCGCGGCCGAGATCGACTGGCGCGCGCTGGAGGGCGCGCGCGCGGTGGGCATCACGGCCGGCGCCTCGGCGCCCGAGATCCTGGTGGACGAGGTGGTGGACGCCTTCCGCGACCGCTACGAGGTGGATCTGCGCACCGTCGAGACGGCGATCGAGCGCGTCAGCTTCAAGCCGCCGCGCATCCTGCGCGACGCGGCCGCCGGCCAGGAGAGCCGCGAGGAAACCGGCGCATGACCGAGATATTCGCCTACACCGACGGCGCGTGCTCGGGCAATCCGGGGCCGGGCGGCTGGGGCGCGCTGCTGGTGGCCGTGCGCGACGGCGCGCGGGTCAAGGAGCGCGAGCTTTCGGGCGGCGAGCCGGCCACCACCAACAACCGCATGGAGCTGATGGCCGCGATCCAGGCGCTCGAGGCGCTGGGGCGTCCGGCCAAGGTCACCGTCGTCACCGACAGCGCCTATGTGAAGGGCGGCATCACCAGCTGGATGAAAGGCTGGAAGCGCAACGGGTGGAAGACGGCCTCGCGCCAGCCGGTCAAGAACGAGGATCTCTGGCGCCGGCTCGACGCGGCGCAGGCGCGCCACGACGTGACCTGGAAGTGGGTCAAGGGCCATGCCGGCCACCCCGAGAACGAGCGCGCCGACGCGCTGGCGCGCGCGGGCATGGCGCCCTTCAAGCCCCAAGGCGCGGACAAGCCGCCGCGTCCCGCCCGCGCCCGCCGCCCGCGAAAGCCCGCCGGCGCCTCGGGCGGATGACCCGGCGGGCTTTTCCGGTCGGGCGTCTTCGCGTTATGGTGGCGTCGTGACCGGAACCCCCGGCCCGGTGTTCGGAGCGTGAATCGGCCATGCGTCGCAGGCGTCGCCAGCAGCAGGAAGAAGATGTGGACATCGTCGCCCTGTTCGGCGACCTGATCCGCGAAGACGCCGAGCGCCTCTATGGCGATGACGAGCTCTCGGCTGCTTCCCCGCGCAAGGCAGGCGGCGGAAGGTCCGGCGCCGAAGCCGACGCGGCGCGCGCCAGGGCGACGCCCGCTTCGGCCAAGGCCGCGCAGAAGGCGCCGCGCAACGCCGCCGCGCCGCCCGCGCCATCGGCAAAGGCGCCGGAAACGTCGCCCGCCCGGACGGCCAGCAAGGATGCGGCCGGCCGGCGCCCGCCGCTGCCCGATCCGGCCAAGGGCGCGCCGACGCACGAACCCGCCGCGCCCTCGCCCGCCCGGCCCGAGCCGGACCGCCCGGCGCCCGACAACGCGGCGCCCGACCGCCCGGCGCCCGACCACCCGGCGCCCGAACCGCCCGAAGCCGTCGAACCGATGCCCGAACGGTCCGCCCCCGCAGCGGGCGAATCGGCCGCGGCAGCGGCGCAACCGGTCGACGAAGACCAGCCCATCCTCACAGCCGACCCGTATGACGAAGCCGAGCCCGAAAACGGCGCCGCCGGGCCCGAGGCGCCCGGCGCCCCGTGGGCCGACGCCGACGGCGCCATGGCTTTCGACGCCGAGGATGACGGCCCGCTCAACCGCCTTGCGCTGCGCGGCGCCTTGCTGGCCAGCTTCACGCTAGGCCTTGGCCTGCCCTGGCTGCGCGCGGCGATCGACGAGGCGTTGTGGGCGCGCACGCTGATCGACGGCGAGGCCGTGCGCATGGCCTCAACCCGCCGCGCCGCGCTGCGCGACGGCGCGATGCTGGCGGCGATCGGGGCCGCGATCGCGCTCGGCGCCTGGCTGGCGGCGCCGGCGGCGCTGGCCGCGCTGGGCGCACCCGAGGCGGCCGGGCTGCGGGCGGCGGCGGCGGCGCTGCTGGCGGCGCTTCCGCTGGGCGCGCTGGCGCAGCTGGCGACATGGCGGCGACGCGCCCGGCTGCTGGGCGCGGCCAGCTGGCGCGGGGTCGGCGCCGCGCTGCGCGGCTCGGCCTGGTCGCTGCCGGCGCTGTGGCTGGCATGGGCGCCGCTGGTGATCGGCTCGGCCGGGCTGCTGGCGCCCTTCTGGCGCATGGCGCGCGAGCGGCACATGCTCCGGCGCGCCTACTGGGGCGAAGAGCGGTTCGGCTTCGAGGCCTCGGCGCTGGGCGCCGCGCCGCGCTGGCTGGCCTTCTGGGCGCTGACGGCGGGCGGCGGGGCGCTGGCGGCCATCGGCGCGCTGGGGCCCGACCTGCCGCCGGCCCTCCACCCGCTGCTCGGCCCGGTGGCCGAGCTTGTCCGCGCGGCATGGCGCGCGCCGGGCGCCGAGCTGGCGCTTGCGCTTTGGGCGGGGGCGGGGGCTGCGGCGCTGTTCGCCTACCGCGCCGCCGAGCTGCGCGCCATGATCGGCGGGCTGCGCCTGGGCGGCGCGGCGGCGCGCTGCGGGCTGCGGGCCTCGGGGCTGTGGGCGGCGCTCGCCTCGACGGCGCTGCGCGCGCTCTGGCCCGGCGCGCTGATCTGGGCGGCGCTGGCGCTGATCGCGGCCATCCCGCTGGCGGCGAATGCGGCGCTTGGCGCGCCGGGGGCGGATTACTGGCGCAACCCGGTCCTGGCCGCCGCGTCGCTGGGCGCGGCCGGCGCGCTGGGCGCGGCGTGGTCGCTGTGGCTGTGGAGCGCGGCGTGGCTGCGCGCGCGGCACGCGCGGCTGTGCATGGCCAGCGACGTCATCGCCGTCGAGGACCTGCGCGCCCTGCGCTGGCGCATGTCGGGCGCGGCGCCGCCGCGGGTGGCGAAGGCGGACGCATCGGAGTAAACCGATGCTCTCGCGCCCCACGGCGCCAGGGCGGCCCGCGCCGCCTCAAGGATCGGAGACGGCCAGTCGATGCGCGCAATCACGGGCGCGACCGCGCTCAAACGCTACGCCCTGCTCGAGGCCGAAGGACGCTACGTCCCGGCGCCCGGCGCCCAGCCGCAAGAGGTGATCGTCAAGTTCGGCGCGGCCTCGCTGACGCTTTTCACCCTGTCCGACGAGCCCATCGACCATTGGGCGCTGGGCAGCCTGCGCGCCGATCCCGCCGCCGCCGACCCCAAAGCCGGCCACGCCGAGGCGCTGACGCTCATGCCAGACGCCGATGCGCCGGAGCGGCTGACCATCGCCGACCGCGACATGATCGCCGCGCTGGAAGAGGTCTGCCCCGACCTGCGCCGGCCGCCCCGCGCGCCGCGTCGGCGCTGGCGGCGCCTGGCGTGGATCGCCGCCGCGCTGGCGCTGGCCGGGGCGCTGTCGGCGGCGGCGCCCGCGGCGCTGCGCGCGCTGGCCATGCGCGCGCCGGTCGAACGCACGGCGGCGCTGGGCCGCGCGCTGGCGCAGGCCGCCCCGGCGGCCCTTGGCCCCGAGGCGCGCCTGTGCGCGGCCCCCGACGGCGTCGCGGCGCTCGATCGCCTGGCGCGGCGGCTGACGCCGGCCCTTGACGCCGCGCCGCCGGCGCGTCTCGCGGTCGTGGACTGGCCCGCGCGCAACGCGGCGGCGCTGCCGGGCGGCTGGGTGCTGATCCTTCGCGGGCTGATCGACGCGGCCCGCACCCCCGAAGAGCTGGCCGCCGCCGTCGCGCACGAGCTGGCCCACGCCGCGCGGCGCGCGCCGCTGGACGCGCTGCTGCGCGCCGGCGGCCCGCGCGAATCGCTGCGGCTTCTGACCGGCGGCCTCCCAGGCCCGGCCGAGGCGCCCGCCCTCGCGCAAGCCCTGCTGCGCGCCCGGCACGATGCGCGCGCCGAGGCCGGCGCCGACGCCGCGGCGCTGGACGCCTTCGCCAAGGCCGGGCTGCCCGCCTCGGCCATGGCGGCGCTGCTCGAGACGCTGGCGCGCGACCCGGGCCCGGCGCCGCGCAGCCACCTGTCGCGCGATCCCGAGGCGCGCGCCCGCGCCGCCCGCGCCCGCGCAGCGGACGTGATCGGGGCAAGCCCCTTCCGCCCCGCGCTCGAGGACGGCGACTGGGTGGCCCTGCGTCAGATCTGCGATTGAGCCCGGCGGCTCAGGCTGCGAAGAACCGCGCCGTCGGCGACAGCGGCCCCTCGTGGCGCGCGCGCCCGTCCTCGATCAGGCCGATCAGATGGGCGAAGACGTTGCGCGCCGCCGCCGGATGCAGCGCGGGATCGACCTCGGCGTAGATGCGCGCGGTCAGGGCGGCGACGTCGGCGCCCTCGGGCGGCAGGGCGCGCAGGATCTGCTCCTCGCGCATCAGGCGGTGGCGGATCTGGTGGTCGATCATCGCGCGCGGATCGCGCACGGGCGCGCCGTGGCCGGGATAGTAGATCCGGTCCTCGCGCGCGCGCATCCGGCGCAGGCTGGCCATGAAGGCGCGCATGTCGCCGTCGGGCGGCGAGACCATGGTGGTCGCCCAGGCCATGACGTGATCGCCCGACAGGACGGCGCCCGGGGCCATGCCCTCGGCCTCGACCGCGAAGCACAGATGGTTCGACAGATGGCCCGGCGTATGCAGCGCCGTCGCGGCCCAGCCGTCGCCCTCGACGCGCTCGCCATCGGCCAGCAGGCGGTCGGGAACGGTGGCGCGGTCGGCTCCCTCGCCGCCGCCCAGATGCGCGCCCTCGGCCTCGAGCCGGGCCATGCGCGCGCTCAGCCCCGCGCCATGGGGGCCGAAGCCCATCACCGGCGCTCCGGTGCGCGCGGCCAGCGCCCGCGCCCCCGGCGAATGATCCACATGGGTGTGCGTGAGCAAGATGGCCTCGATGCGCTCGCCCGGCGCGAGCGCGCGTTCTATCGCGGCCAGATGCGCCGCGTTCTCGGGGCCCGGATCGACCACCGCCACGCCCCCGCGCCCGAGGATGTAGGTCTGCGTGCCGGTGAAGGTCATCGGGCCCGGATTGGGGCAGGTGACGCGGCGCAGCCCCGGCTCTAGCGTCTCGGCCACGCCATGCGCCGCGCGCGCGTCCCTGTCGAACGGATCGTCCATCGCCGCATCCCCTTCGGCGCCTCGCGCCCCTGATTCCTTGCGCCGCCGCGGCGGGCGGGGCACAGAATGCGGATGATGAAAGCCCTGCTCAAGCGATACCTGCCGCGAAGCCTGTTCGGCCGCGCGCTGATGATCCTGGTCCTGCCGATCGTGCTGTTGCAGCTGGTCGTGACCGGGCTGTTCATCCAGCGCCACTACGCCGGCGTGACCGAACAGATGGCTGACGCGGTGGCGCTCGAGCTCAACTACATCGTCGAGACGGTCGAGTCCGCCCCCGACGACGCAACCGCGCGCGCGCGCCTGGCCGAGCTGGCCCGCCCGCTGAACATGCGGCTCGAGCTGATGGACGAGGCCGCGATCCCCTCGCGCAGCCTGCGGCATTTCTACGACGTGTCGGGCGACGCGCTGTCCGACACGCTGCGCCGCCGCGTGACGCGGCCGCTGACGGTCGATCTGGTGACGGATCGGCGCAGCGCGGACGTGCGCATCCTGACCGCGCGCGGCGTGCTGCGGGCGGTGATTCCGCGCCGGCGGGTGATCGCCTCGAATCCCCATCTGCTGCTGGTGTGGATGGCGGTGACGGCCAGCGCGCTGGTGGTGGTGGCGGTGCTTTTCCTGCGCAACCAGGTGCGCCCGATCCGCCAGCTGGCCGAGGCCGCCGACAGCTTCGGCAAGGGCCGTCCGACGCCCTTCCGCCCCGCCGGCGCGGAAGAGGTGCGCCGCGCCGGGGCCGCCTTTCTGGACATGCGGCGCAGGATCGAACGCCAGATCGAGCAGCGCTCGAAGATGCTGTCGGCCGTCAGCCACGACCTGCGCACGCCCCTGACGCGGATGAAGCTGGCGCTGGCCATGGCCGAGGACAGCGAAGAGACGCGCGAGCTGATGCGCGACGTGGACGAGATGGAGCGCATGCTGGGCGAGCTCCTGGACTTCGCCAGCGGCGGCCATGGCGAAGAGCCCGAGCCGACCGATCCCGTCGCCATGGCGCACGAGCTTGCGGCCGACGCCGCGCGCATGGGCCGCGCGCTGGAGCTGCGCGTCGAGGGCGCCGCCGACCCCGACGCGCCGCCGGTCATGCGCCCCGGCGCGGTGCGGCGGGCGGTGCAGAACCTGCTCGACAACGCCGCGCGCCATGGCGAGCGCGCGCGGCTGACCCTTCGGATCGGGCCGCGCAGCGTCGAATTCGTGGTCGAGGATGACGGCCCCGGCATCGCGCCCGACCAGCGCGAGGCGGCGCTGCGCGCCTTCTCGCGGCTGGACGAGGCGCGCAACCAGGATTCGGGCGGCGGCGTGGGGCTCGGGCTGTCGATCGCGCTGGACGTGGCGCGCGCGCATGGCGGCGCGCTCGAGCTGGGCGACAGCGCCGATCTGGGCGGCCTGCGCGCCACGCTGCGCCTGCCGCGCTGAGGCCCGGCCTCAGAACAGGCGCGCGCCCGGCGGAACCTCGGCGTCCGGAGCCACCAGCGTCACCGCCCCCGCGGCGTCCGGCACGCCCAGGATCAGGACTTCGGAGCGGAACTTGCCGATCTGGCGCGGCGGCAGGTTCACCACCCCCAGAACCTGGCGGCCGATCAGCGATTCGGGGGCGTAGCGTTCGGTGATCTGCGCGGACGAGGCCCGCAGCCCGATCTCGGGGCCGAAATCCACCCACAGCTTGATGGCGGGCTTGCGGGCCTCGGGGTAGGGCTCGGCGCGCACGACGCGGCCGACGCGCACATCGACCCTGGCGAAGTCGTCATAGACGATGGTCGGCGAAGCGGATGGATCGGACATCGGGCCTCCGGCGGCTGAATTGCGGAACGCCAGCGGTAGCGCGCGGCGCCGCGCCGGGCAAGCCCGCGCCCGAACGCGAATCGGCCGCCCGCGGGGAGGACGCGGGCGGCCGATCCTTCGGCGCGCGAGGGAGAGGGCGCGCGCCGGGATTCCGTCTCGATCAGGCGGTCTTGGCGGCCTTGGCCGGCTTGGCGGGCTGGGCGTTCTTGGCCAGCTCCTTGATCTCCTCAATCGATTCCTTGACGCGGGCCTGAACGATCTCGAAGGCTTCCATGTTGGCCTTCTTCGCGGCCTCGGCCAGCTCGGTCATGTTGGCGACGGCCTTCTCGAAGGCGGTCTTGACCAGCTCGGCCTGCTTGGCCGACGCCTCGGGGGTCAGCTGGTCCATCTTCAGCTCGGACAGCTGGGCCTGCGCGGCGGCCATGGTCTCTTCGAAGATCGCGACCTGCTTCTTGAACAGATCCTGGTAGCCGGCGGCCACGGCCTTGTTGGCGGCGATCAGCGCATCCATGTTCTTCTTCTGCGCGTCCATGACGGCGGTCATGTCGAACATGGGCATCTTGGCCTGCTCGAAGAACTTGGTCATGTCGGCGGTCTTGAAGAGCTCGGCGAACTTCTCGGGCTCGAAGGTGTAGAACTTGTCGAACATCTGGCGTCCCTTTCCTCTGGGCGTCTGGGAGGAGGTCAGGTGTTTCCGCCTCCTGCTCATGAGGGAAATATTGTGCAGCGCAACATGAAAGTCAAGCCCTCTGATTGTGCGCCGCACAAAAAGACGCCCGCCGCGAGTCCCGGTCAGCCCGCCAGCTCGCGGCTGCGGCGCGCGGCGGCGGCGGCGGCGCGGGTCATCAGCGCCGTCAGCCCGTCGGGCGCCATCAGCACCTCGAGCGCGGCGGCGGTGGTGCCTCCGGGGCTGGTGACGTCGCGCCGCAGCTGCTCGGCCGAGGCGTCCGAGCGGCGCGCCAGCTCGGCGGCGCCGATGACGGTCTGCCTGGCCAGGGTCATCGCCAGCTCGTCGGGCAGGTCCAGCGCGCGGCCGGCGGCGGCCATGGCCTCGATCATGTGAAAGACATAGGCCGGACCCGAGCCGGATATGGCCGTGACCGCGTCCATCTGCGACTCGGCTTCAAGGCGCACCACGGCGCCGACCGCGCCGGCCAGCGCCTCGGCCAGCCGCATGTGCGCCTCGGTCGCGGCGGCGTTGCCGATCAGCGCCGTCACCCCGCGCCCCACCGCGGCCGGCGTGTTGGGCATGGCGCGGACGATGGGCGCGTCGGCGCCGAAGAGCGATTCGAAGAAGCTGATCGGCGTGCCCGCCGCGATCGACATGAACAGGGCGCCGCGGCCCGCCAGATGCGCCACCTGCGGCGCCGCCTTTGCCATGACCTGCGGCTTGACGGCCAGCACGCACACGGCCGCATCCTCGACCCGCTCGGGATTGAGGCGCAGGCCGCGCGCGGCCAGCTCGCGCAGCCAGTCGGCGGGCGCGGGGTCGAGCACGGTCGCGGCCTCGGGCGGCAGCCCCGCGGCCAGCCAGCCGCGCAGCATGGCGCCGCCCATCTTGCCGCAACCCAGAATCGTCACGCCGCGCTCGGCCAGCGCGGCGATGTCCGCAGCGGTGGTCTGCGTCATCCTCTCCTCCTGTCCCCTGGGGCGCCGGCGCCTTGCCGGTCCGCCGTCAGGCGCGACCGTAAGGGTCCGAGATGACGATTTCCAGCGCCGCCTCGGCCCCGGCGCGCCCTTGCGCCGCCAGTTCGAAGGCGGGGACGAAGCGCTCGCACGCATCGACGGCGGCGCCGATCATGTCTTCGAGCCGGCCGCGCGCCGGCGGCTCGTCGACGGCCAGCGCCAGCGCGGCGCGAAAGGCCATGACGTCGTGCTCGGGCCAGACGACGAAGGCGCCGCCCCAGCAATGATCGTTGGCCATGTTGACGGCGCGGGCCAGCTCGAGCTGCGCCGCGCGGCGACGGGGCGCGGCAAGGTCGAAGGTCAGCAGCAGGCGCAGCGCCCCTTCGCGCGCGCGCCATTCGAGGCCCATGGAATAGAGCCGCCACGCGCCCTGCACCGCCAGATCTATGCGGTCGGGCGCGACCCGGTCGAAAGGCCAGCTGCGCCCCGCGGCCAGGGCCTGAACAAGGTCGATGGGGTGGGGATCTTCGGCGAAGGGATCGTGCGCGTATGCGGGCATGGAGCCGTTCCTCCTGCTCGGCGGGGCCGGCGCGGCCCCGAGGATGCGCCGGAGGACGTTCTGCGCGCCCTTCCGCCCGGGCATGTTGCCGCAAATCGGATTCGCGCAAAAGGGGAAAAGACGCGCTCCGTTCAGTCGGGGGTCAGCATGTAGCCCGCGCCGCGCACCGTCTGGATGTAGCGCGGCGCCTTGGGGTCGGGCTCGATCTTGCGGCGCAGGCGGGTGATCTGGACATCCACCGCGCGCTCTTGCGCGTCGTCCAGCTCGGCCAGGAGGGTGGCGCGGTCCACCGGCTCGTGCGCGGCGGCGGCCAGAACGCGCAGCAACGCGCCCTCGGTCGCGGTCAGGCGGATGCGCTCTTCGCCGCGCCAGAGCTCGCCGCGGCCGACGTCGTAGCGCACCTCGCCCAGCGACAGCACGCGCGGCGGCTCGGGCGCGGGCTCGGGCGGCGCGGCGCGGCGCAGGATGGCATGGATGCGCAAGAGCAGCTCGCGCGGCTCGAAGGGCTTGGCCAGATAGTCGTCGGCGCCGGCCTCGAGCCCGCGAATGCGGTCCTGCGCGGCGCCGCGCGCGGTCAGCAGCAGCACCGGCGTGGCGATCCGGGGCCGCAGCGAGGCGACCAGCGACAGGCCGTCCTCGCCCGGCATCATCACGTCCACGATCAGCAGGTCGAAGGCCAGCCCCTCGAGCAGGCGCCGCGCATGCGCCGCATCGCGCGCGCCGGTGACGTAGAAGCCCGACCGCGCAAGGTAGCGGCGCAGCAAGGCGCGGATGCGCTCGTCATCGTCCACCACCAGCAGATGCGCGCCGGGGCGCGACGCATCGGATGACGCACCGGATGACGCACCGGATGACGTACCGGATTCGGCGGCGCCGGCCGCGCCGAAGGGCCGTCCGCTCATCGCTTCCCTCCTTCGGGAAAGCGGTCCTCGACCAGATCCAGCACGGCGGCGCGGCGGCCCTCGTCGATCATGCCGGCAAGCACGGTCTTGAAGCCGTGCACCGCCTCGGGGCCGGCCTCGAGGAACACCCGGCGCATGCGCGCGTTCTGGGCGTTGGCCAGATCGCGCACCAGCTCTTCGCCCCTGGGGGTCAGGCGCAGAAGCCGCTGACGCCGGTCGGCCTGTCCGACCCGGCTTTCCACCAGGCCGTCGCGCACCAGCTGCCGCAGGACGCGGTTGAGCGACTGCTTGGTGACCGACAGGATGTCCAGCAGCTCGGCGACCGACAGGCCGGGACGGCGCCAGATGAAGTGCAGGCAGCGATGATGGGCGCGCCCGTAGCCGCGCTCGGCCAGCACGCGGTCGGCGTCGGCGACCATGTCGCGATAGGCGAAGAACATCAGCTCGACGCCCTGGCGCAGCTGATCGTCCGTCAGGAACAGCAGCCGCTCGCCGCCGGACAGCTTCGCGGGCCTGGATCTGGGCTGGGTCATGCGCTGCGGCTCCGTTGGTTGCTGGGCGGCATTTTAAGTCAGGCTTGTTGACATTCCAAGGGCGCAATGCTAGCGATTCCCCCGCTGCGGAGAAACAATATTTCCCCCGTTCCCGCAACCGGGACATATCCCGCAATGCAAGGCCCCGCCGCGCGCGGGCGAGGATGTGGAAGGAACACGGCGACATGGCTGCTGAGGCGTATGACGATCGGGACGGCTTCATCTGGCTGGACGGCAAGCTGGTCCCCTGGCGCGAAGCGAAGGTGCATGTGCTGACGCACGCGCTGCACTACGCCTCGTCGGTCTTCGAGGGCGAACGCGCCTATGACGGCGTCATCTTCAAGTCGCGCGAGCATTCGGCGCGGCTGATCGCCTCGGCCGAGGCGCTGGACATTCCCATGCGCTGGTCGGTGGAGGACATCGAGGCGGCCAAGAAGGCGGCGATGGAGGCCAACGGCCTCAAGGACGCCTATGTGCGCGCCTTCGTCTGGCGCGGCTCGGGGCCCGACATGGGGGTGGCCTCGGCGCGCAACCCCGTGCACATGGCCGTCGCCACCTGGGAGTGGGGCGCCTATTACGGCGACGCCAAGACCCGCGGCGCCAGGCTCGACATCTCGAAATGGCGCCGCCCCAGCCCCGAGACGATCCCCAGCCACGCCAAGGCGGCCGGGCTTTACATGATCTGCACCATGTCCAAGCACGCCGCCGAGGCGAAGGGCTGCTCGGACGCGCTGATGATGGACTATCGCGGCTTCGTCGCCGAGGCGACCGGCGCCAACATCTTCTTCGTCAAGGACGGCAAGGTGCACACGCCCACGCCCGACTGCTTCCTCAACGGCATCACCCGGCAGACGGTGATCGAGCTGCTGGGCCGCCGCGGCGTCGAGGTGGTCGAACGCCACATCCGCCCCGAAGAGCTGGACGATTTCGAGCAGTGCTGGCTGACCGGCACGGCGGCCGAGGTCACGCCCGTGGGCCAGATCGGCGAGCACCGCTTCGAGGTCGGCGACCTTGCGCTGACCGTCGCGTCGGATTACGAGAAGCTCGTTCGCGGCCGGCTCTGACCGGCGCGGGCCGCGCGCGACGGCTGCGCGCGGCGTCGCGGGTCGCTTTTCTTGAGCGCCTCACCCCTTTGCGCTAGACTGTCCGCGCCCGGCGCCGGGGCGCGAAGGACGGCGCGCATTCAGGAGGACACTGTTCTGTCGGAACGTGTTGACTCGGGAGCGGCCGGTTCGGAACCCGCTCCCGCGGGGGCGGCGAGCAGCGATCAACTGCTGCGGACCGTGCTCGATTCGCTCGAAGACGACAAGGCCGAGGACATCGTCACCATCGACCTTCGCGGCAAGACCCAGATCGCCGACTACATGGTGATCGCGTCCGGCCGCTCGTCGCGCCAGGTCACCGCCATCTCGGAAAAGCTGCTCGAGCGCCTGAAGGAGACGCTCGGCCTGTCCGCCCGCGTCGAGGGCAAGGAGGCCGGCGACTGGGTGCTGATCGACGCGGGCGACGTGATCGTCCACGTCTTCCGCCCCGAGGTGCGCGAGTTCTACCAGCTCGAGAAGATGTGGGCCGCCGCGCCGCAGGGCGGGCAGGCTCCGGCGCGGGCGGCGCGCGCGGCCGGGTCGGCCTGAGCGCGGGGTGAAGATCTCGATCCTCGCCGTGGGGCGTCTGCGCCGCGGTCCCGAGGGCCAGATGGTCGCCGACTACCTCAAGCGCTTCGACCAGACCGGGCGCCGTCTCGGGCTGGGCCCGGCGCAGCTGCGCGAGGTCGAGGACCGGCGCGGCGGCGGCGCGGAGGCCGAAAGCGCGCTGCTGCTCGCCGCCCTGCCCGACGGCGCCGCGCTGGTGGCGCTGGACGAGCGCGGAGAGACGCCCTCCTCGCCCGAATTCGCGCGCTGGCTGGCCGAGTGGCGCGACCAGGGCCGCGGGCATGTGGCCTTCGCCATCGGCGGCGCCGACGGCCACGCCCCCGCCTTGCGCGCGCGCGCCGACCGGCTGCTCAGCTTCGGGCCGATGGTCTGGCCGCACATGCTGGCGCGCGTGATGCTGGCCGAGCAGCTGTATCGGGCCGCGTCCATCCTTGCGGGCGCGCCCTATCACCGCGCCTGACCCGCGGCGCCGCGCCCGGTTGCGCGCGCGCCCGCGCGGCTCTACATCCACAAGGCGCAACCCTCGAAGGAGAGCCCCATGACCGCCGCAGCGCCCAAACCCGTCGTCCTGTGCATCCTTGACGGCTGGGGCCTGCGCAAGGCGCGCGAAGGCAACGCCGTCGCGCTGGCCGACACGCCCAATTTCGACCGCATCTGGGCCGAATGCCCGCATGCCTCGCTGCGCGCCTGCGGATCGGCGGTGGGCCTGCCCGAGGGGCAGATGGGCAATTCGGAGGTCGGGCACACCAACATCGGCGCCGGCCGCATCGTCTGGATGGACCTTCCGCGCATCGACCGCGCCATCGAGAGCGGCGACTTCGACCGCAACCCGGCGCTGCAGGACTTGATCGCGCGCCTGCGCAAGACGGGCGGAACCGCGCATGTGGCCGGGCTGGCCAGCCCCGGCGGCGTGCACGCCCACCAGCGGCACATCGCCCATGCCGCCCGCGTCATCGCGGCGGCGGGCGTGCCCGTGCGCGTCCATGCCTTCCTCGACGGCCGCGACACGCCGCCCCAAAGCGCGCGCGAGCAGATCGCCGAGCTGGCGCGCGCGCTGCAGGGCGCGGGCGACGCGCGCATCGCCACGCTGTGCGGGCGCTTCTACGCCATGGACCGCGACAACCGCTGGGAGCGCGTCGAAAAGGCGTGGCGGCTGATGGTCCGGGCCGAGGGCGAACGCCATGACGACCCCCTGGCCGCCATCGAGGCCGCCTATGCGCGGGGCGAAACGGACGAGTTCGTCTCGCCCGCCGTCATCGGCGACTATGCGGGCATGAAGGACGGCGACGGGCTGCTGTTCATGAACTTCCGCGCCGACCGTGCGCGCGAGATCCTTTCGGCCCTTGGCGATCCCGAATTCGACGCCTTCGACGTCTCGGGCCGTCCGCGCCTGGCGGCCATGTGCGGGCTGGTCGAGTATTCCGAGCGCCACAACGCCTTCATGACCGCGATGTTCCCGCCCGAGCCCATCGTCAACACGCTGGGCGAGTGGGCCGCGCGGCACGGCAAGCGGCAGCTGCGCATGGCCGAGACCGAGAAATACCCGCACGTCACCTTCTTCCTCAACGGCGGCCGCGAAGAGCCCTTCCCCGGCGAGGACCGCTTCATGGCCCCTTCGCCCAAGGTGCGGACCTACGACCTGCAGCCGCGCATGTCGGCCGACGAGGTGGCCGGGAAGCTGGCCGAAGCGATCGCCGCGCGCGAGCATGACCTGATCGTCGTCAATTTCGCCAATCCCGACATGGTCGGGCATACCGGCGCGCTCGAGGCCGCCATCGCCGCCTGCGAGGCGGTGGACCAGGGGCTTGGCCGCGCCCTCGCCGCGCTCGAGCAAGCGGGGGGCGCGATGATCGTCACCGCCGATCACGGCAATTGCGAAATGATGATCGACCCCGAAACGGGCGGCCCGCACACGGCGCACACGCTCAACCCGGTCCCGGTCGCGCTGGTCGGCGGGCCAGAGGGCGCGGCGCTGCGCGACGGCGGCGTGCTGGGCGACCTGGCGCCGACGCTTCTGGCGCTGATGGGCCTGCCTCAGCCGGCCGAGATGACCGGACGCAGCCTGCTCGAACCCGCGCCGGCCGCCGCCGAGGCATGACCCGCGCCCTGCGCGCGGCGCTGGCGCAGGCGCTGGCGGTGGGGTTGGCCCTGTCGCCGCCCGCGGCGCGCGCCGAGGACCCGGCCCACGCGCCCGCTCCCGTCGCCGCCGCGCCCGAGATCGAGGCGGCGCTGGCCGTCGCCCTGATCGAGGATGCGGCCGATGCGCTAGAGAACGCGCGCGACGAAGCGGCGGCGCTCAAGGCCGCCGCAGACGCCGCCGCGGCGCTCGAAAGCGGTCTGGCGGCGGCGCGCGCGCGGCTTCGCGCGCTGGACGCGGACGAGGCGCGGCTGGCCCGCCGGACCGAGGCGCAGCGCGCGCAGGCCGACCGGCTGTTCGCCACGCTCATGGCCATGCAGATGACGCCGCCGCCGGCGCTGTTCGCGCATCCGCTCGGCCCGGTGGGGCGCGATCGCGCGGCGATGCTGATGGCCGAGCTGACGCCGCAGCTTGCCCGCAAGGCCGCCGAGCTGCGCAGCGACGTCGCGCGGCGCAGGGCGCTGCGGGCCCGCCACGAGGAAACGCGGGCCGCCGCGCGCCGCACCCTGGCCGCGCTGCAACGCGCGCGCGCGGCGCTGGCGGCGGCGCTGCGCGAGGACGAGGGCGGCGCCCCCGCCCCTTCGGCCGACCGGCTGCGCCGTGCGGCGCGCGATCTGCGCGCCTTCGTCGCCCTTCTGGCCGCCCCGCCCGACGCCGCCCCGCCCCCCGCGCCCGCCTACGGCGCCCTGCCCCCGCCCGCGCCGGGGCGCGTCGCCGGCCGCTTCGGCCAGACCGGGCCCGACGGCGCGCGGCTCGAGGGCGTTCTGCTGGCCGCGCCGCCGCTGACGCCGGTCCTCGCCCCCTTCGACGCCACGCTGCGCTATGCCGGCGAAATGGAGGGCTACGGCCGCGTCGCGATCCTCGAACCCCAGCCGGGGCGACTGCTCATCCTGGCCGGGCTGGCCGAAACCGAAGGACGGCCGGGCGACACCCTGCCCGCCGGCGCGCCGGTGGGGCTGACCGGCGCCGCGACCGGGGCCGCGACCGGGGATCAGGGGCAGTTTTTCGTTGAAGCCAAGGGGGGCGACGGGGCAATCTCGACCGCGACGCTCTATATCGAAACGCGAGAGGACGGCGCGCCCGTGGATCCGGCCTCGTGGTTCGCATTCGCTCAGTGAAGGGTCTTGACCGCATGAAGAAGCTCGCTCTGGCCGCGTCGATCGGCGCCATCGCCGGCGTCGTCGCGACGACGCAGCTCGTCGCTCCGCTGCTCGCGCAGGAGAACGACGCCGCCGTCACTTACGAATATCTCGACCTCTTCGGCGATATCCTCGAGCGCGTGCGCGCCTCGTATGTCGAGGAGGTGGACGAGAAGCAGCTGATCGAGGCCGCGATCAACGGCATGCTGACCTCGCTCGACCCGCATTCGAGCTACCTGCCGCCCGACGATTTCGACGACATGCGCATCCAGACCAAGGGCGAGTTCGGGGGCCTGGGCATCGAGGTGACCATGGAGAACGGCTTCGTCAAGGTCATCTCGCCCATCGACGACACGCCTGCGGCGGCGGCCGGCATCCAGGCCGGCGACTTCATCACGCATATCAATGGCGAAAGCGTGCTGGGGCTGACCCTGTCCGAGGCGGTGGACAAGATGCGCGGGCCGGTGGGATCGGACATCGTCGTCACCATCGCGCGCGAGGGGGCCGAAGAGCCCTTCGACGTCACCATCACCCGCGACGTCATCAAGATCCGCGCCGTGCGCGCGCGCGTCGAGGGCGATGTGGGCGTGCTGCGCGTGACCGCCTTCAACGAGCAGACCTACGACAACCTCGTCGCCGGCATCGCCAAGATCAAGGAAGAGCTGGGCGGCGCCGAGAACGTCAAGGGCTATGTGCTGGACCTGCGCAACAACCCGGGCGGGCTGCTGGGGCAGGCCATCGCCGTGTCCGACGCCTTCCTCGACGCGGGCGAGATCGTCTCGACCCGCGGACGCAACCCCGAGGACAGCGAGCGCTACAATGCCGAGCCGGGCGACCTGACCGACGGCAAGCCCATGGTGGTGCTCATCAACGGCGGCTCGGCCTCGGCCTCCGAGATCGTCGCGGGCGCGCTTCAGGACCATCGGCGCGCGGTGGTGATCGGGACCAAGAGCTTCGGCAAGGGCTCGGTGCAGACCATCATGCCGCTGGCGGGCAAGGGCGCCATCCGCCTGACGACGGCGCGTTACTACACGCCCTCGGGGCGCTCGATCCAGGCGCTGGGGATCGAACCCGACATCCTCATCGAGCAGCGCAAGCTGGCCGCGGCCGACGACGCCGCGCGCCGCGGGCGCTCGGAAGCCGACCTGCGCGGGCGGCTCGACAACGACTCGCTGACCGAGGACGAGCGCAAGCAGCTTGAGGAGGAGCGCAAGCGCCACGAGGCCACCGCCCAGCTGCGCGACAAGGATCTGCAGCTGGCCTATGCGCTGGACCTGCTCACGGGGCTGTCGATCTATGCCGAAAAGCGCTGACGCGGCGATGAGCGACGTTTCGGCCCTGCCCTACCGTCCCTGCGTCGGGACGATGATCCTGAACCCTGCCCGGCTGATCTTCGCCGGGCAGCGGATCGACACGCCCGGCGCCTGGCAGATGCCCCAGGGCGGCGTCGATCCGGGCGAGGACCTGCTGGCCGCCGCCTATCGCGAGATGGCCGAGGAAACCGGCATCGCCCCCGAGCAGGCGCGGCTGCTGGCCAGCTCGTCGGACTGGATCCCCTACGACCTGCCGCCCGAGCTGGTCGGCAAGCTGTGGGGCGGCAAGTATCGCGGCCAGAAGCAGCGCTGGTTCGCCTTCGCCTTCGATGGTTCGGACGACGACATCGACATCACGCGCCACACGCCCGAATTCAGCGAATGGCGGTGGATGACCCGCGACGAGCTCCTGGCCTCGATCGTGCCCTTCAAGCGCCCGACCTACGAGCGCATCTTCGCCGAGTTCGCGCCGCTCTTCGACTGAGCGCCGCCGCCGACAGGAAAGGCCCCGCGCGATCGCTCGCGCGGGGCCTTGCCGTTCGGGCTTGTGCGCTGGCGTCAGAGCCCCAGCTGGCCCCCCAGCGCCTTCAGGTCGTTGACCCTGAGCGCGGCCAGCGCGCGCGCCTTCTCGCCGCTCACGGCAAGGGCCTCTTCGGCGTCCTTGATGGCGGCGTCGAGCCACTCGCGCGTGACCTCTTCGCGCGGGACGGCCTCTTCGGCCAGGACCTGCGCCCCGGCGGGCGAGATCTCGGCGAAGCCGCCGGTCACCACATATTCCATCACCGAACCGCCCTCATAGGCCCGGACGACGCCGGGCCGCAGGGTGGTCAGCAAGGGCGCGTGGTTGGGGAGGGCGGTCAGGTCGCCCTCCATCCCGGGAATCGCCACGCGGTCCACCTCGGCGGAGACGAGACGGCGCTCGGGCGACACGAAGTCGAACTGCATCTTGTCGGCCATCACTGCCTCCTTTCAGAGCGCGCGGATCAGGCCGCCGCGGCGGCCAGCCTCGCGGCCTTCTCCTGCACTTCGTCGATGTCGCCGACCATGTAGAAGGCGGCCTCGGGCAGGTGGTCGAACTCGCCGGCGCAGACGCGCTTGAAGCTGTCGATGGTCTTCTCCAGCGGCACCTGCACGCCCGGCGAGCCGGTGAACACCTCGGCCACGTCGAAGGGCTGCGAGAGGAAGCGCTGGATCTTGCGCGCGCGGGCGACGATCAGCTTGTCCTCTTCCGACAGCTCGTCCATGCCGAGGATGGCGATGATGTCCTGAAGCGCCTTGTAGCGCTGAAGGATCTCCTGCACCTGGCGGGCGACGTTGTAGTGCTCTTCGCCGACGATGGCCGGGTCGAGCATGCGCGAGGTCGAGTCGAGCGGGTCCACGGCCGGGTAGATGCCCAGCTCGGAGATCGCGCGCGACAGAACCGTGGTGGCGTCAAGGTGCGCGAACGAGGTCGCCGGCGCCGGGTCGGTCAGGTCGTCCGCGGGCACGTAGATCGCCTGCACCGAGGTGATCGAGCCGTGCTTGGTCGAGGTGATTCGCTCCTGCAGGGCGCCCATGTCGGTGGCCAGCGTCGGCTGGTAGCCCACCGCCGAGGGGATGCGGCCCAGCAGCGCCGACACCTCGGAGCCCGCCTGGGTGAAGCGGAAGATGTTGTCGACGAAGAACAGAACGTCGGTGCCCGACTGGTCGCGGAACTGCTCGGCCAGCGTCAGGCCGGTCAGGGCGACGCGCGCGCGGGCGCCCGGCGGCTCGTTCATCTGGCCGAAGACCAGCGCCACCTTCGACTCGGACAGGTTGTCGGCGTTGATGACGCCCGACTCGATGAACTCGTGGTAAAGGTCGTTGCCCTCGCGGGTGCGCTCGCCCACGCCGGCGAACACCGAATAGCCCGAGTGCACCTTGGCGACGTTGTTGATCAGCTCCTGAATCAGAACCGTCTTGCCGACGCCCGCGCCGCCGAACAGGCCGATCTTGCCGCCCTTGGCGTAGGGGGCCAGCAGGTCGATGACCTTGATGCCGGTGACGAGGATCTCGGATTCGGTCGACTGCTCGGAGAAGCTGGGGGCTTCGGCGTGGATCGGACGGCGCTCGGCGGTCTCGATCGGCCCCTTCTCGTCGATCGGCTCGCCGACCACGTTCAGGATGCGGCCCAGCGTGGCGTCGCCCACGGGCACGGTGATCGGGCCGCCCGTGTCGGTCACGGTCTGGCCGCGAACCAGACCCTCGGTGGCGTCCATGGCGATGGCGCGCACGGTGTTCTCGCCCAGATGCTGGGCGACCTCGAGCACGAGCCGCTGCCCGTTGTTGTCGGTCTCGAGCGCGTTGAGGATCGCGGGAGGCTCGCCGTCGAACTGCACGTCGACGACGGCGCCGATCACCTGGGTGATTTTGCCGGTCTTGGCCATTTTCGGTCTCTCCGTATCGTCAGAGCGCCTCGGCGCCCGAGATGATCTCGATCAGTTCCTTGGTGATCGCAGCCTGACGCGAGCGGTTGTATTCGATGGTCAGCTTGTCGATCATTTCGCCGGCGTTGCGGGTCGCGTTGTCCATGGCGGACATGCGCGCGCCCTGCTCCGAGGCCGCGTTCTCGAGCAGTCCGGCGAAGATCTGCGTCGCCACCGAGCGCGGCAAAAGGTCGGCCAGGATGGCCTCTTCCTCGGGCTCGTAGTCATAGACCACGGCCGGGGCGTTCGCGGCGGCCTCGTCCTGCTCGAACACGGCCGGAATCAGCTGCTGCGCCGTCGGGACCTGCGAGATCACCGACTTGAACCGCGCATAGAACAGCGTGGCGACGTCGAATTCGCCGCCCTCGAAGCGGGCGAGGATGTCGTGCGCGATCTCGTGCGCGTTGGCATAGCCGATGCGCTTGACCCCGCTCAGATCCACATGCCCCACGAACAGGTCGGCGTATTCGCGCTTGAGCTGCTCGCGCCCCTTGCGGCCGATGGTCAGGATCTTGACCTGCTTGCCCTCGGCCTTGAGCCGCTCGATCCGCTCGCGCGCCAGGCGCACGATGGACGAGTTGAAGCCGCCGCACAGGCCGCGCTCGGCGGTGGCGACGATCAGAAGATGCACGCGATCGGAGCCCGTGCCGCGCAGCAGGCGCGGCGCGGTGTCCGGGTTCGCGCCGCGCGCCAGATTCGCCAGAACGGCGTTCATGCGCTCGGCATAGGGGCGCGCGGCCTCGGCCGCCTCCTGGGCGCGGCGGAGCTTGGCCGCCGCGACCATCTGCATGGCCTTGGTGATCTTCCGCGTGGACTTCACGCTGTTGATCCGGATTTTCAGATCCTTGAGGCTCGGCATCTGCCTAACTCCTCCTCAACAGCGGGCGCTTACGCGAAACCCTTGGCGAATTCCTCGATCGCGGCCTTGATGCGCTCGGCGATGTCGCCGGCGATCTTGGGGTCGGTGTCGCGGATCTCGTCGAGCAGGTCATGATGCTTGGTGCGGAAATGCGCCAGCAGGCCCTTCTCGAAGCGGCCGACCGCCGAGACCGGCAGCGGGTCGAGGAAGCCGTTGGTGCCGGCGAAGATCACCACCACCTGCTCGGCGTTGGTCAGCGGCGAATACTGCGGCTGCTTGAGCAGCTCGGTCAGGCGCGCGCCGCGGTTCAGCAGGCGCTGCGTGGCCGCGTCAAGGTCCGAGCCGAACTGCGCGAAGGCCGCCATCTCGCGATACTGCGCCAGCTCGAGCTTGATCGAGCCCGCGACCGACTTCATCGCCTTGGTCTGGGCCGCCGAACCCACGCGCGACACCGACAGGCCGACGTTCACGGCCGGGCGGATGCCCTGGTAGAACAGCTCGGTCTCTAGGAAGATCTGGCCGTCGGTGATCGAGATCACGTTGGTCGGGATGTAGGCCGACACGTCGCCCGCCTGCGTCTCGATGATCGGCAGCGCGGTCAGCGAGCCCGAGCCGAAATCCTCGTTCAGCTTGGCGGCGCGCTCGAGCAGGCGCGAGTGCAGGTAGAACACGTCGCCCGGATAGGCCTCGCGCCCCGGCGGACGGCGCAGCAGCAGCGACATCTGGCGGTAGGCGACGGCCTGCTTGGACAGGTCGTCGTAGATGATCAGCGCGTGCATGCCGTTGTCGCGGAAATACTCGGCGATGGCGCAGGCCGAGTAGGGCGCCAGGAACTGCATCGGCGCGGGGTCCGAGGCGGTGGCGGCGACGACGATCGAGTACTCGATGGCGCCGGTTTCCTCGAGCTTCTTCACCAGCTGCGCGACGGTCGAGCGCTTCTGCCCGACGGCGCAGTAGACGCAGTAGAGCTTCTTGGACTCGTCGTCGCCGGCGGCCTCGTTGTAGCTCTTCTGGTTGAGGATCGCGTCGAGCGCGACGGCGGTCTTGCCGGTCTGGCGGTCGCCGATGATCAGCTCGCGCTGGCCGCGGCCGATCGGGATCAGCGAGTCGATCGCCTTGAGGCCGGTGGCCATGGGCTCGTGCACCGAGCGGCGGGGAATGATGCCCGGCGCCTTGACGTCGGCGCGGCGGCGCTCGGCGGCCTCGATCGGTCCCTTGCCGTCAAGCGGGTTGCCCAGCGCGTCCACGACGCGGCCCAGCAGGCCCTTGCCCACGGGAACGTCCACGATGGCCCCGGTGCGCTTGACGATGTCGCCTTCCTTGATCTCGCGGTCCGAGCCGAAGATCACGATGCCGACGTTGTCCTGCTCGAGGTTCAGCGCCATGCCCATGATGCCGCCGGGAAACTCGACGGTTTCGCCGGCCTGCACGTTGTCCAGCCCGTGGACGCGCGCGATGCCGTCGCCCACCGAGAGCACCCGGCCCACCTCGGCGACCTCGGCTTCCTGGCCGAAGTTCTTGATCTGCTCCTTGAGGATCGCAGAAATCTCAGATGCCTGGATGCCCATCACCCGACCTCTTTCATAGCGTTCTGGAGATTGGCGAGGCGCGCGCGGATCGACGTGTCGATCATGCGAGAGCCCACCTTCACGACGAGACCGCCGATGAGGGATTCATCGACGGCGACATTCAGTTTCACATCCTTGCCGACCGCCTTGCGGATCGTGTCGGCCAGGGCCTCGCGCTGCGCGTCGGTCAGAGGCGCGGCGGCGCGCACCTCGGCCGAGATCTCGCCCCGCTTGTCGGCGGCCAGCGCCGCGAAGGCGTCGCACACCGCGCCCAGCGCGAACAGACGGCGCCTGGCCGCCATCAGGCCCAGCAGGTTGCGGGTCAGGCCGTTCAGGCCCATCGCCTCGGCGACGGCCGCGATGGCGGCCGCCTGTTCCTCGCGGCTGTAGACCGGGCTGGTCGCCAGGTCGCGCAGCGCGGCGCTGTCGGCCAGAGCGGCCTTCAGTTCCGCAAGATCCTTTTCCACTTCGGAAAGCTTGTCGGCTTCCTCGGCGAGTTCGAACAGCGCGGTCGCGTAGCGCCCGGCCAGTCCGGATACAAGAGAAGCTGAATCGGCCACGTGATCCCTTCCGCGTTTTCCGGCGGGCGCGACAAGCATGCGCCCAGAGAGGGTGGAAAACGAACGTTCCCCCCGAATTCGTGCGGTTGCTAGCACAGCCCCCCCGGCCATGCAATACGGGCCTTGGAAGGCGGTTTTTCGGGCTTTTTCGTTTCAATTCATGCGGTTGAGCCCCAGAATCGGGGTTTCGAGGGCAAATGCCGCGTCGCCGCCGGGCGAGATTGCGTCGTTGTGCGGCGCCCTGACCGGCTCAGAGGTCGGCGCCGACGGCCTGATCGACATGCGAAAAGCCGTCCCGGACCAGCAGCTCGTCCAGCTCGCGCACGATGCGCGCCGCAAGTCTCGGCCCCTCGTAGACGAGGGCGGTGTAGAGCTGCACCAGCCGCGCTCCGGCGCGGATCTTGGCATAGGCGTCGCGCCCCGAGAACACGCCCCCCACCCCGACCAGCGTGACGCGCCCCTGCGTCAGCCGCGCCAGCGCGCGCAGCGTCTCGGTCGAGCGGGCGAAGAGCGGCGCGCCCGACAGCCCGCCAGCCTGCGCCGCGTGCGGGCTGCGCAGCCCCTCGCGCGAAAGGGTGGTGTTGGTGGCCACGATTGCGTCGATTCCCCGGCGCATCGCCACCTGGGCGATGGCGGCCAGCTCGTCGCCGGACAGATCGGGCGCGATCTTGACCAGAACCGGCTTGCCGGGAGCGGCGGCGTCGCGGGCCTCCTGACACAGGGCCAGAAGCCGGTCGAGCGCGGCCGCGCCCTGCAGGTCGCGCAGACGCTCGGTGTTGGGAGAAGAGACGTTCACGGTGAAGAAATCGGCCAGCCCGGCGAAGCGGCGCAGAACGGCCGCGTAATCGGCCGCGCGGTCGGGCGAATCCTTGTTGGCGCCCAGATTCACGCCCACGACTCCGTCGCGGCGCGCGCGCTCGAGCCGGCGGGCTATGGCCTCCATGCCGTCATTGTTGAAGCCGAAGCGGTTGATCGCCGCCCGGTCCTGGGGCAGGCGAAACAGGCGCGGGCGCGGATTGCCGGGCTGGGGCCGCGGCGTGACGGCGCCGATCTCGACGAAGCCGACGCCCAGCCTCAACGCCGCGTCCACCGCCTGGGCGTTCTTGTCGAAGCCGGCGGCGATGCCGACGGGATTGGGGAACTCCAGCCCCATCGCCCGCCCCGCCAGCCGCGGCGACGAAATCGGCCCCGGCGCGGGCGCAAGCCCCGCCGCCAGCGCGCGCAGCGCCAGCGCATGGGCGGTCTCGGGATCGAGCAGGCGCAGCGCCGCCAGCCCGGCGCGCTCGACGGCGCGCATCATGACGCGCCGGCCTCGCCTTCGGCGCGCTCGGGGGCGGGGAATTCGGGCGGAAAACGGTGCGCGCCGTCCGGCCCGAGGGGCAGGGGCCGCGCCCATATCACCGCCGCGCGCGGCAAGGGGGCGTAGAGATGCGGGAACAGATCGCCGCCGCGCGCCGGCTCCCATCTGAGGGCCTCGCCCAGCGCCGCCGCATCGCACGCCGCAAGGACAAGACCCTGGGCGCCGGCGAAGTGCTTGCGCGCCGTCTCGGGCGCCTGGGCGGCGGTCGAGAAATGGATGTATCCGTCGGCCAGATCGACGGGCGCGCCCTCGAACGCGCCCTCGGCCTCGAGGCGCGCCCATTCCTCGGCGCGCAGGATCTTGTAGATGACGCCGGCGGTCATCGCATCAGCCCCTCGGCGCGCGCCCATGCGAGCGTGGCGTCGAGCGCGTCGGGAATGGGGGCGAACAGCTCTTCGATGCCGTCCTCGTCGATGATCATGGGCGGGCAGAAGCCGATCACGTCGCCCATGGCGCGCAGGATCACGCCGCGCGCCTGCAGCTCGGCCGCCATGCGCGCGCCGACCTTGCCGGCGGGCTCGAAGGCGGCGCGGCCCGACTTGTCGGGCGCCAGCTCGAGGGCGCCCAGCAGCCCGAGGCCGCGCGCCTCGCCCACCAGCGGATGATCGGCCAACGCGCGCAGCCGCGCCTGGAACAGCGGCGCGATCCTGCGCACATGGCCGGGGATGTCGCGCCGCTGGTAGATCTCGAGCGCCTTGGCGCCCACGGCGCAGCCCAGCGGATGGCCGCCATAGGTGAAGCCATGCCCGAACACGCCGATGCGCGAGGCGTTGTCCTCGACGGCGGCGGCCATTTCGGCGTCGATCGCCACCGCCGACAGGGGCGCGTAGCCCGCGGTCAGCTGCTTGGCCATCGAAATGGCGTTGGGCTTGAAGCCCAGCGTCTGGTGTCCGAACCACTGGCCCGTGCGCCCGAAGCCGCAGATCACCTCGTCGGCGATGAGCAGGACGTCGTGGCGGGCCAGCACGGCCGAGATTTCCTCGAAATAGCCCTCGGGCGGGACGATGACGCCGCCGGCGCCCATCACGGGCTCGGCGATGAAGGCGGCGACGGTGTCGGGGCCTTCGCGCTCGATCAACGCGTCCAGCTCGCGCGCAAGGCGGGCCGCGTAGGCGCGTTCGTCTTCGCCCGGCTCGGCCCCGCGCCAGGCGTGCGGCGTCGCGGTGTGCAAGATGCGGTCCACCGGCAGGTCGAAATCGCGATGGTTGTAGGGCAGGCCGGTCAGCGAGGCCGAGACGATCGTCACCCCGTGGTAGGCCTTCGCGCGGCTGATGATCTTTTTCTTCTGCGGCTTGCCCCGGGCGTTGTTGAAATACCAGACGAGCTTGATCTGCGTCTCGTTCGCCTCGGAGCCGCTGGACTGGTAGAAGACGCGCGCCGCGCCGGGGGCCAGCTCCTTGATGCGCTCGGCCAGCTCGATGGCGGGTTCGTGGCTGCGCCCGGCGAAGAGGTGGTAATAGGGCAGGCGGCCCAGCTGTTCGCGCGCGGTTTCGATCAGCTCGGCGTCGCCGAAGCCCAGCCCGCAGCACCACAGCCCCGACATGCCTTCGAGATAGCGCCGGCCCTCGGCGTCGAAGACATGCAGCCCCTCGGCGCGCGAGACGATGAACGGCCCCTCGGCGCGCAGCGTCGCCGGATTGGTGTAGGGATGGAGCAGGGCCTCTACGTCGCGGGTCTGCATGTTGGTCAGGGGCGGGCGGGTCATGGGGGCGCTCCTTGGCAGGTTTTCCATGTGGTGGCGCGGATCGGCGATTGACGCAAGGGGGCGCGCGGGCGAAACCGGGGCGATCCATAAGGGAGCCTTGTCAGATGGACGTCGCAGCGCTGTTCGCCGCCTATGTGCTGAGCCAGTTCTTCCGCTCGTTTCTGGCGGTGCTGTCGCCGGGGCTGACGGCGGATCTGGGCCTGAGCGCGGTGCAGCTGTCGGACGCGGCCGGGGCGTGGTTCATGGCCTTTGCGCTGGCGCAGTTTCCGATCGGCGTGGCGCTGGACCGGATCGGCCCGCGGCGCACCGTGGGCTGGCTGATGCTGGTCGGCGCGGCGGGGGGCTCGCTGCTGTTCGCCTCGGCGCAGAGCGCGGGCGCGCTGATCGCGGCCATGGCGCTGATCGGCGTCGGCTGCGCGCCGGTGCTGATGGCCGGCATGTTCATCTTCGCCCGCCGCCATGCGCCGGCGCGCTTCGCCACGCTGTCGGGGCTGATGATCGGCTTCGGGTCGCTGGGCAACGTGCTTGGCGCGGGGCCGCTGGCCCATGCGGCCGAGGCCTTCGGCTGGCGCGGGGTGATGCTGGGTCTTGCGGCGATGGCGGCGCTTCTGGCCGCGATCGCGTTGACCGCCATCCGCGATCCCGAGCGCATCGCCGCCGAGGGCGACAGCGCGCTGGGCGGGGTGCTTGCGGTGCTGCGGATGCGCGTTCTGTGGCCGCTGCTGCCGCTGGCGGTGTTCAACTACGCCTCGTCGGCGGGCATCCGCGGGCTGTGGGCCGGCCCCTACCTGTCCGAGGTCCACGGCATGGACGCGATCGGCATCGGCGAGGCGATGACGTGGATGGCGCTTGGCATGGTGGCGGGCAGCGTGCTGATCGGTTCGGCCGACAGGCTGCTGGGCACGCGCAAGTGGTTGAACCTGAGCGCGAACGCCATCGGCGCGGCCTGCGTGGCGGTTCTGGCCATGGGCGTCGCGCCGCAGACGGCCACGGCGCTGATGACGGCGATCGGCTTTTTCGGCGCGTCCTATGCCGCGCTCATGGCCCATGCGCGCAGCTTCTTCCCCGCGCATCTGACCGGGCGCGGCGTGACGGTGATGAACTTCTTCAGCATCGGCGGCGTCGGGCTGGGGCAGTTCGCGACCGGGCGGATCGCCGAAGCGGCGGCCGATCCGGCCGACCCGGCGGCCGCCTTTCACGCCATCTTCGCCTATTACGCCGCCACGCTGACCGTCGCGCTGGCGATCTACCTTTTCAGCCGCGATTCGAAGCCCTGAGGGCGGCGCGTCAGGCCGCCTCGCGGCTTTCGGCGGCGACCAGGTCGACGATGTCGGACATGATGCGGTTCAGCTCGAAATCCTTGGGCGTGTAGACCCGCGCCACCCCGTAGGCGCGCAGCTCTTCGGCGTCGGCCTCGGGAATGATGCCGCCGACCACGACGGGCACGTCGTCAAGGCCGGCCGCCTTCATGCGGTCGATCACCTCCTTGACCAGCGGCAGATGCGAGCCCGACAGGATCGACAGGCCGACCACATGCGCCGATTCCTCGAGCGCGGCGTTCACGATCTGCGCCGGCGTCAGGCGGATGCCCTCGTAGACGACCTCCATGCCGCAGTCGCGCGCGCGCACGGCGATCTGCTCGGCGCCGTTCGAATGGCCGTCGAGCCCCGGCTTGCCGACCAGGAACTTGAGCCTGCGGCCCAGCCGGGCGGACACCTCCTCGACCGCGGCGCGCACCTCTTCAAGACCCGCGGCGTCGACCGAGGCGGCCTTGGCGACGCCGGTCGGAGCGCGGTATTCGCCGAACACCTCGCGCATGGCGGCGCCCCACTCGCCGGTGGTGACGCCCGCCTTGGCCGCCGCGATCGAGGGCGGCATGATGTTGGCGCCCGAGCGGGCGGCCTCTTTCAACGCGGCCAGGGCGGCCTCGACGGCGGCGGGGTCGCGGGCGGCGCGCCAGGCGTTGAGGCGCGCGATCTGCTCCTGCTCGACGGCCGGATCGACGACCAGGATGTCGCCGTCGCCGGCGGTCAGGGGGCTGGGCTCGGTCTCGGTGAAGCGGTTGACGCCGACCACCACGGTCTCGCCGCGCTCGATGCGCGCAAGGCGGGCGGTGTTGGCCTCGACCAGGCGGGACTTCATGTAGTCGATCGCCTGAACGGCGCCGCCCATCTCCTCGATGCGGGCAAGCTCGGCGCGCGCGGCCTCCTTCAGCTCGGCCACCTCGCGCTCGACGGCGGGGTTGCCGTCGAAGAGGTCGTCATATTCGAGCAGATCGGTCTCGTAGGCCATGATCTGCTGCATGCGCAGCGACCACTGCTGATCCCAGGGCCGCGGCAGACCCAGCGCCTCGTTCCAGGCGGGCAGCTGCACGGCGCGCGCCCGCGCCTTCTTCGACAGCGTGACGGCCAGCATCTCGATGAGGATGCGGTAGACGTTGTTCTCGGGCTGCTGCTCGGTCAGGCCCAGGCTGTTGACCTGCACGCCGTAGCGGAAGCGGCGCAGCTTGGGATCCTCGACGCCGTAGCGGTCGCGGCAGATCTCGTCCCACAGATCGACGAAGGCGCGCATCTTGCACATCTCGGTCACGAAGCGGATGCCCGCATTGACGAAGAACGAGATGCGCCCGACCACGGTCGGGAAATCCTGCTCGGGCACGGCACCCTGCGCCTTGACCGTGTCGAGCACCGCGATGGCGGTGGCCAGCGCATAGGCCAGCTCCTGCTCGGGCGTGGCCCCGGCCTCTTGCAGGTGATACGAGCAGACGTTCATCGGGTTCCACCTGGGAACCTCGCGATAGGTGTAGGCGGCGATGTCGCCGATCAGCCGCAGCGAGGGCTGCGGCGGGAACACATAGGTCCCGCGCGAGAGGTATTCCTTGATGATGTCGTTCTGCACCGTGCCCTGAAGCTTGCGGATGTCGGCGCCCTGCTCCTCGGCCGCGGCGATATACAGCGCCAGCAGCCAGGCGGCGGTGGCGTTGATGGTCATCGAGGTGTTCATCTGCTCGAGCGGGATGCCGTCGAACAGCGCGCGCATGTCCCCCAGATGCGAGACCGGCACGCCGACCTTGCCCACCTCGCCGCGCGCAAGGGGGTGGTCGCTGTCATAGCCGGTCTGGGTCGGCAGGTCGAAGGCGACCGAAAGGCCGGTCTGCCCCTTGGCCAGGTTGGAGCGGTAAAGCGCGTTGGACGCCTGCGCGGTGGAATGGCCGGCATAGGTGCGGAAAAGCCAGGGGCGGTCGCGGCGGGTCTCGGTCATGGGCGGCTCCTCGTCGGCGGCTCGCGCGCGCGGGCGCGGGCATGCGTTGCGCGGGCCGCGATTCGCGCCGCCCGCCTTGCCTCAGGCTATAAGGTATTTTGCAACGCAGCGCAAAGCGATTGAAACATTCTGTCGCCACCGTGTCGCCCATGGGAATTAAGTTGCTCGTTACCGCAGCGCACAAAACGCTTGCAAGGCCGCCCGAGCAATGTCATTCCTCAAGCCAGACGAAATTAGCACGATTGTTGCGCACGGCCGCATCGGCCGACCGCGCCGCAACATGGAAGGAGACCCTCATGGCCCCCCTCGACACCCCCGCCGCCCCGATCGAATACGAGGCGCCGATCAAGGACCTTTACGAAATCGGCGAAATTCCGCCCCTGGGCCATGTGCCCAAGAAGATGTATGCCTGGACCATCCGGCGCGAGCGCCATGGCGAGCCCGAGAAGTCCATGCAGCTCGAGGTCGTGGACGTTCCCGAGATCGACAGCCACGAGGTGCTGGTCTTCGTCATGGCCGCCGGCGTCAACTACAATGGCGTCTGGGCGGGGCTGGGAGTGCCGATCTCGCCCTTCGACGTGCACAAGGCCGAATACCACATCGCCGGCTCGGACGCGTCGGGGATCGTCTGGAAGGTCGGCGACAAGGTCAAGCGCTGGAAGGTCGGCGACGAGGTCGTGATCCACTGCAACCAGGACGACGGCGACGACGAGGAGTGCAACGGCGGCGATCCGATGTTCTCGCCCAGCCAGCGCATCTGGGGCTACGAGACGCCCGACGGCTCGTTCGCGCAGTTCACCCGCGTGCAGGCGCAGCAGCTGATGAAGCGGCCGCAGCACCTGACCTGGGAAGAATCGGCCTGCTACACCCTGACCCTGGCCACCGCCTACCGGATGCTGTTCGGCCACCGCCCGCACACGCTCAAGCCCGGGCAGAACGTGCTGGTTTGGGGCGCCTCGGGCGGCCTCGGCTCCTACGCGATCCAGCTGATCAACACGGCCGGCGCGAACGCCATCGGCGTCATCTCGGACGAAGACAAGCGCGACTTCGTCATGGGGCTGGGCGCCAAGGGCGTCATCAACCGCAAGGACTTCAACTGCTGGGGCCAGCTGCCCAAGGTCGGCACGCCCGAATACAAGGCCTGGTTCGACGAGGCCCGCCGCTTCGGCAAGGCGATCTGGGAGATCACCGGCAAGGGCAACAACGTCGACATCGTGTTCGAGCACCCTGGCGAGGCGACGTTCCCCGTCTCGACCTTCGTGGTCAAGCGGGGCGGCATGGTGGTGATCTGCGCCGGCACGACCGGCTACAACCTGACCATGGACGCGCGCTACGTCTGGATGCACCAGAAGCGCATCCAGGGCAGCCACTTCGCCAACCTCAAGCAGGCCAGCCAGGCCAACCAGCTGATGCTGGAGCGGCGTCTGGACCCGTGCATGTCCGAGGTCTTCCCCTGGAGCGACATTCCCAAGGCGCACATGAAGATGATGCGCAACGAGCACAAGCCGGGGAACATGGCGGTGCTGGTCAGCGCGCCGCGCACGAGGCTGCGCACCTTCGAGGACGCGCTCGCGGCTTCGCGGAACTGATTCGCCACGGGCGAATCACCCTGACGAACACTGCCGGCGGAGGGTCGAAACAAGGCGGCCCTCCGCCCTTCTTTTGCCGCAATTGACAACTTGACGCAACGTCTTCCGAGGCTTAGACGGCCCGGCCTCGCGATTTCCGAGGAATGTTTCGCCTTCCAGATTAACCTATTCTTCTGAACGTAGCGTGGCGTAAGCGAGTGACGACAAGCGTAGCGAGCGTAAAGGCGGCGTCGGATTCGGGCCAGGGGCGAGTGCGCCCCAGACCCTGATCCGGCCCCGGAAAGCCGGGCCTTTCGCCTCAAGGCGGCGAAGAGGCTGCGCGATTCGCCTGCATCGAGGGCGGTCGCACGGCTTGCGGCGATCTTCCGCGCACCCCAAACGCGGCGGATTGCGGCGCCCGGGAGCTGGCCGCCGGCGTGCGTTCAGGGGGTGGCCGCGCGTAAGCGTTTGAAACGGCCGCATTGTGGTGCGTGTTGCGTGGCCGGTCCATCGGTCATCCCCTGGCGCCGTCGCAGGGAGGGCCTGACTGGCGTGTCCTCGCGCCCGGCTCCACCGGCGGTGGAGCGGGCCGCTCATCCGGCGTTCAGGTCGCCGGACATGGCTTGAGCGCGGCGCAGATAGTATGCTCCGCGACATCGAGACGTGTCAGGCGGAACCCATGTCGGAGCGCATACGCGCCATAATCGAAAGGCTTCCCGAGTTCAGAACCGTGGAGGACGTGCGTCGCTTCGCGGATCTCATTCGGGACGTCTACGACGTGGATCATGTCGTCTACGTGGTCATGTCCTTCGGCGGCGACCCCGGACAAGGGGCGTATGAGTTCGGCGAGATCACGTATCGAGCCGAGTGGTCGCAACGATATCTGGAGGAGAACTACAAGGAGGTCGACCCGACGGTCATCGGCGCGGTGCAAAGCTTCACCCCGCTCGACTGGAAGCGTCTGGACTGGAGCCCGCGCAAGCGGCGCAACCTGATCCTCGAGGCGGTGGATGCGGGCGTCGGCAACCAGGGCTACACGGTGCCCATTCGCGGCCCCAACGGCCAGTTCGCGGTGCTGACGATCAACAAGACATGCACGGACGCCGTCTGGGAGCGCTACCTGGCCGAAACGGCCACGGATTGGCTGCTTGTGGCCAATTTCATGCACCAGAAGGTGTTGGAGATTTTTTCGGTCGACGAAGAGAAAGGACTTCCTGCTCTTTCGCCGAGGGAACGCGATGCATTGGCGATGATTTCGTCGGGCATGAGCAGAAGCCAGATCGCCGAATCGCTCAAAATCTCCGAAAATACGCTGCGAGTTTATTTGGACAGCGCCCGCAACAAGCTGGGCGGACTGAACATGCCTCATGCTGTCTCAATAGCGGTAAGAACAGGTATAATAAACATTTAGAGTTTAACGTGAAAAATTAACCTTTCATTCAGTTAACATTCATGGTTAATTGCCGATCATGGCCTCCCCAGCTTCCCCAAGGAGAGTGCCATGATCCGCTATGTTTACGCCCACGAACTCGACAAGCATCCCCGCCTGGTCGACGAGATGTTCAAGGACCGCGCCCGGCAATTCCGCGACCGGATGAAATGGGACGTCCATGTGGACGAGAACGGGTGGGAGCGCGATCAGTATGACCCGCTCGGCCCGCTCTACATCATCTACGAACGCGAAGACGGCAGCCATGGCGGCTCGGGCCGGCTCATGCCCACCACCGGCCGCACCATGATCGGCGAGCATTTCTCGCACCTGACCGACGGCGTAGTCATCAGCTCGCCCACGATCTGGGAGATCACGCGCTTTTGCGTCTCGCCCAGCGTGCGCTCGGCGCGCGAGGCGATGCACATCACCACCTCTCTGCTGCTCGCGGGCATCGACGCGGGGCTTCGCTTCGGCGTCGAGTTCTACGTCGCGGTGTTCGACGAGCCGATGCTGCGCGTCTATCGCAGCCTGGATTTCGCGCCCGACGTGATGGGCGCCGCCGGCGAAGGCCGCAAGCGCATCTGCGCGGGCATCTGGCCCTGCACCGAAGAGGTTCGCGACAAGATGGCGCGCCGCGTCGCCGAGCACGAGCAGATCGCCGCCGCCGCGCGAGAGCTGGAGTTCGCCATCGCCGCATGAGCGCCCCGACGGGCCGGGGAAGCGGCCGCGCCGCGCGCGATGCGCGGTGCGGCCCTTGCTTTTCCCGATCGCCCGGAACCTGCCGGGATGATGAAGGCCGAGTTAACGGCGTTTCGATTCGCTCGGAAAAATTTCCTTGTCTTTCAGCCTTTTGATCGCTCCCCCCTCACCATTTTCGATGAGCTTGTTTTGGTGAATGGCGCCAGACGCGCAGCCGGGGCAATCTTTGGTCATCAGGGATCAACCGATGGGAGAAGCCCGGTGAAGAACGAATGGATGATCGACGTCCTTGCCGACCTTCGGCAGTTCGCGCTGCGGAATTACTACATCAGCCTTGCCGAACAGATCGACGACGCCATCGTCGTCGCCGCGGTCGAGCTGAAGAAGCGCGCTTCGAGCGGATCGGACTCCGCCCCGAGCGAAACCCACGCCTGAACCTGGATGCGACGCTCTGACGGAGGCGGCGAAGGCACGCGCAATTAGAAGTTGAATTCAGTGATGGTTAATCTATCCTGACCCCGCACCCGGCGTGCGGGGCGGGATTTCTTGCGCCCTGACGCCGAAGATCCACGGCGCAGCGGAGCAGGCCATGAGCGAGAAACTCCAGACGATCGTCGATCAGCTTCCTCAAGCCGTCACGGAAGAAGGACTCCGGCGTCTGCTGGTGAAGGTGCGCAAGCTCTACGACCTGGACAACGCCATATACTACGCGCTTTCTCTGGGCGGCGACCGGGCGGCCGAGGAGTTCGGCGCCATGACCTACTCGCCGGACTGGCACGCGCGTTACGAAGAGGCCGGCTATCGCTACACCGATCCGACCGTGGTCGCGATGCAAAGCGGCTTCGCGCCGGTCGAGTGGCGCCACCTGGACTGGAGCGGGCAAGCGAATCGCCGCCTTCTGGCCGAGGCCGCCGAGTTCGGCGTGGGGAATCACGGCTACTCGATTCCGCTGCACGGCCCCATGGGGCAGTTCGCGATGTTCAACGTCTCGAAATCCTGCACCGAACGCGAATGGGCGCTGCTCATCCAGGAGATCAGCCAGGAGCTTCTGATTCTGGCGCACAGCATCCACACCCATTCGATGTCCTCGCTGAACATCGAGACGAGGTTGCCCTCCAAGACCCTGTCGCCGCGCGAACGCGACGTGCTGACGCTGATTTCGCAAGGCGTGCGGCGCGCGCAGATCGCCGAAAAGCTGCAAATCTCGGAAAACACGCTGCGGGTTTACCTGGAATCGGCGCGGAACAAGCTGGGCGCGGTCAACACCTTTCATGCGGTTGCGAAGGGCGTGAAGGCGGGAATAATTCGCGTCTGATGCACGATTTGTTAATCATTTCGTGATTCCGCGAAAATTTACCTCTTTGTGGAATCCTTGGCGCATCCCCCAACAGGAGTGCGCCCATGATCCGTTTCGTCTACGGCTCCGATCTGCCTGCCTTTCCGCGCCTTGCCGACTCCATGTTCCGCGACCGCGCGGCCCAGTTCCGCGACCGCCGCGCCTGGGATCTGCGCATCGACGAGAACGGGTGGGAGACCGACGAATACGACCGCATCAACCCGCTCTACTGCATCTACGAGCTGCCCGACGGCACGCATGGCGGATCCGGTCGCCTGGCCCCGACCACGGCGGGCTGCATGATCAACGATCATTTCTCGGACATCCTCGGCGGCACGATCGAAAGCCCGCTCATCTGGGAGAGCACGCGCTTCGTCGTCTCGCCGCGCATCAGCGGCGGCATGCAGGCGGCGCGGCGCATCTCGACGGCGCTGATGCTGGCCGGAATCGAAGTGGGCCTGCGCTACGGGCTGACCCACTACATCGGCTGCTACGATCCGCCCATGCGCCGCATCTGGCGCAACGCGGGCTGGCCGGCCGAGGACATCGGCGCGCGCGGAACCGGGCGCGACCAGATCATCGTCGGCGTGTGGGAAATCTCGGAACAGGTGCGCCAGAACATCCTGGACCGCGCGCCCGAGGGGCTGCGCCTGGGCGCGATCCCGCCCATCGTTCCGCACGCGGCCATTCCGGCGCTGGCCCGCGCGGCCTGATCGGGCGCCCGGCGCGCGGCGGTTTCCATGCGCCGCGATCCGGGCTAAGGCTTGGGCGGGCCAAGCGGGGCCCGAAGCGACAGAGCCAGACGTGACCACCACGCCCGCCCAAAGCCAAGCGCCAGGCGACCTTGCGCTGTCCGACGACCAGGCCGCCGCATTCGCGGCCGTCGCCGCCGCGCTGCGCCGTCATGGCGTCGATCTGAGCGGCGGCGCGACCATGGCGCGCGCCGACGGACCGGCCGAGGTCATGGCCGTTCTGGGCCGCGCGGGATCGGGCAAGACGCGTCTCTTGTCGCTGCTGGTCGAGGCGCTGAGCGCCGCCGGGCTCGAGCCTGTGACGGGCGACTGGGAAGGGCGCCGCAACAAGGACCGGCGCAGCTTCGCCGTGCTTGCGCCCACCAACAAGGCAGCCAGCGTGCTGCGCAATCTGGGCGTGCCGGCGACCACGATCCACCGCATCATCTACACTCCGGTCTACGACCCGCAGTTCGAGAAGATCGCCGAATGGCTGGCCGGCGAGGGCGAACGCCCCGAGGTCGAGAACATCGAGGACGAACAGCTCGACCGCGTGCGGGCCAGCTACGAGCGGCACAAGTCCATACCCGGCGCGCTGGCGGCCATAGGGCTGCGCGGCTCGGACTTCATCACCGGCTGGGCGCGGCGCGACGATCCGCTGGACATCGCGCTGGTGGACGAGGCCTCGATGCTGGACGACAAGCAGCTTGAGGATCTGCGCCAGATCTTCGGGCTGATCGTGCTGTTCGGCGACCCGGCGCAGCTGGCGCCGGTCGGACAGTCGGGGGCCATGGTGTTCGACGCGCTGGGGCCGGATCGGCGGATCGAGCTGTCGCGCATTCACCGGCAGGCGGCCGGGAACCCCATTCTCGACATCGCGCACGCGCTGTCCGATCCCGACATCGGCTTCGAGGATTTCGAGCGCCTGATCGAGCGCGCCGCGCGTCAGGACCCGCGCGTTGTCGTCGCCGAGCGCGCAGATCCGACGTTGATGGCGCGCTCTCCCATGCTGGTCTGGCGCAACGCCACGCGCATCCGCCTGATCGACGCCTTCCGCAAGGTGCATGGCGCGCCCGAGGACGCGCTCTTGCCGGGCGAACCGCTGATCTGCGACGGCATCGAGCTGCCGGCGCGCCATCGCAAGAAGCGCATCGACCTCGAGGCGCGCGGCCTGGTGAAGGGCGCGCAATGCGTCTATCTGGGCCCCGGGCGGCGCAAGGGCTTTGCAAAGCTGCATATCCTGGGCGCCGAAGAGCCGCAGATCAGCGTCGCCTCGATCATTCGGATCGAACGCCCCGATCAGGAAGAGCCCTTCATTCCCGCCGCGGCCGCCATGGGCGCGACCTTCGTGCATGGCGCGGCGGCGACCATCCACAAGGCCCAGGGTTCGCAATGGCCAAGCGTTCAGGTCTTTGCGCCCGACCTGTGGGCGGCCTGTCGCGCGGGACGCAGCGACGCGGGCATGCCGCTGTGGAAGCGCCTTGCCTATGTCGCCGTCACCCGCGCCGAAGAGCGCCTGATCTGGGTCACGCGCAACCGCATGGCCCGCCCGCAGGCGTCGCTCGGCGTCGAGGATCTGCGCCTGGCCGCCCCCGCGCCGCTGACCCTGTCGGATCAGGACCCCGACGGCTGAGCGTCAGCGGCCCCGAAAGATGCCGCCCAGCACGCCCCGCACGATCTCGCGCACAAGGCGCGTGCCGATGCTGCGCGCCACCGACTTGGCGAAGGCCTCGCCGACGCTGTCCGAACGCGAGGCGCGGCTGCGCGTGCGCGCCTGAGGGGCCGAGTCGGCCTTTTGGGCCTTCTCGGCCTCTTCGGCGGCGCGTTCGGCGCGCTCGGCCAGGATCTCGTAGGCGCTCTGGCGGTCGAGAGGCCGGTCATACAGACCCGCCACCGGCGACGCGCGCCGCGCGGCCTCGAGCGCGGCGGGCTCGGCCGGACCAAGACGCGACGAGGGCGGCCGGATCAGCGTCCGCTGCACGATGCCCGGCCTGCCCTTGCGGTCCAGCGTGGACACCAGCGCCTCGCCCACGCCCAGATTGGGAATGACCTCTTCGGCGTCGAACTCGGGATTGGGGCGGAAGGTTTGCGCGGCGGCGCGCAGCGCCTTCTGGTCGCGCGGCGTGTAGGCGCGCAGCGCATGCTGCACGCGCGAGCCCAGCTGCCCCAGCACGTCGTCCGGCACGTCGGCGGGGTTCTGGGTGATGAAGAACACCCCCACCCCCTTCGAGCGAATCAGCCGCGCCACCTGCTCGACCTTGTCCACCAGCGCCTTGGGCGCGCCGTCGAACAGCAGGTGCGCCTCGTCGAAGAAGAAGGCCATGACCGGCTTTTCCGGGTCGCCGACCTCGGGCAGCTCCTCGAACAGCTCGGACAGGAGCCACAGAAGGAAGGTCGCGTAAAGCCGCGGCGAGGACATCAGCCGCCGCGCCGCCAGCACGTTGATGCGCCCCTTGCCGCCATCCTGCGCGATCATGTCCGACAGGCGCAGCGCCGGCTCGCCGAAGAACTGGGCCGCGCCCTGGTTCTCGAGCACCAGCAGCCGCCGCTGGATCGCCCCCACCGACGCCGCCGAGACGTTGCCGTAGCGCGCCGACAGCTCGCGCGCGCGCTCGGAGACATGCGTGAGCATGGCGCGCAGATCCTTGAAGTCGAGCAGCAGCAGCCCTTCCTCGTCGGCAAGCCGGAAGACGATGTTCATCACGCCTTCCTGCGTCTCGTTCAGATCGAGCATGCGCGAGAGCAGAAGCGGCCCCATCTCGGACACCGTGGCGCGCACGGGGTGCCCCTCTTGCCCGAACAGGTCCCAGAAGACGACGGGAAAGCCCTGATAGCCGAAATCGTCGAAGCCGATCTTGCGCGCCCGCTCGAGGAAGGCGCCGTGCAGCTTGTGATCGGGCGATCCGGGCTGGCACAGGCCGCTCAGATCGCCCTTCACGTCGGACAGGAACACCGGCACGCCGGCGCTCGAGAACCCCTCGGCCATGATCTGCAACGTCACCGTCTTGCCCGTGCCGGTGGCGCCGGCGATCAGGCCGTGCCGGTTGGCCTTGTCCAGCCGCAGATGCTGGGGCTGGGCGTAGTCCTTGCCGCCACCGCCCAGGAACACGCCCTTCGCGTCGATCTCGTTCATTGTCGCCTCCGCCTTTGGGCAAGACAGACACGCGCGCGGGGCCAAGGGCAAGCCCCTCGGCCGTTTCGAATCGGGCGGGGCGCGCGGCGGGGGCGCGAATCGCTTGACCGCGGCGGTTTGTCGCGCCCATGATTTTGCGAAATTTCATTTCGCTTTTTTCTCGCCGGCCGCCGCGCGCGGCCCGCCTTCAGAAAGGAAGACGCTCATGCGCAGATCCATCGCCGCCTGCATCGCAGCCGCCGCGCTCATGGCCGGGGGCGCGGCCCTCGCCGACGATTGCGTCCATTCGAAATGGGGCCCGGAAGACGAGATCGGCTCGGCCAACCTTGTCACGCCCGAGAACACGCTTGCCGCGCTGAAGCTGGTCAAGCAGGGCAAGTCGCTGCCGCTGGGCATCGTGATCGACAGCTCGACCCCGGCCTTCCCGCCGCGCTCGCTGTCGCTCGAGGTGGTGCAGCCCGGCCAGCAGGGCGGCAAGAAGCTGACCCAGTTCGGCTATGAGGGCAATTACAACGACGACCTGGTCCAGACCTGGCTGGGCATCGGAAGCCAGATCGACGGCCTCGGCCATCTGGGCGAGAAGGGCTACTATTACAACTGCAACGACGAGAAGGACATCGCCGAGCTGACGGGCCTCAAGCGGCTTGGCACGCACAACATCCCGCCGCTGGTCGGGCGCGGCGTCGTGCTGGACATGGCCGCCGCGGCGGGCAAGCCGCATCTCGAGGCCGGCGACCACTTCGGCCCCGAAGAGATCAAGGCCGCCGCCAGGGCGCAGGGGGTCGAGCTGCGCAAAGGCGACATCATCCTGTTCCACACGGGCTGGACCGAGGCCATGCTCGAATCCGACCCCAAGGCCTGGGTGTCCGGCGAGCCGGGCGTGAGCGTCGAGGGCATGCGCTACCTGGTCTCGCTCGAGCCCATGGCCATCGGCGCCGACACCTGGGGCGTCGAGCCGATTCCGCCGGCGCCGGGCGACGGGGCCTTCTACGGCCATGTGATCGCGCTGAAGGAAAACGGCGTCTATCTGCTGGAAACCATGAACACCGGCCCGCTTCTGCGCGAGGGCGTGAACGAGTTCATGTTCGTGCTGGGCCAGGCCCGCATCCGCGGCACGGTGCAGATGATCATCAACCCCGTGGCGCTCTACTGACCCTCGGCGCCGGCCGCCCCGAACGGGCGGCCGGCCCCCTCAGCGCGCCGAGCGCGGGCCGAACAGGAGCCAGGCCAGAAAGCCCAGAAGCGGCAGCAGCAGCACCGCCAGCACCCAGGCCACCTTCGCCCCCGTTCCCGCATTCGAGCCGATCACCGAGACGATCGCCCATATGTCCAGCGCCAGGAGCGCCAGCCCCCAGAGCCCCATTCCGTGCATTCCGTGAAAAGGCATCTCGCGCTCCTTCCTCGCCTCAGGGCAATGCGGGGATCAGCCGGGCCAGGATGCGGCCGATCTTCTCGCCGGCGACGGCGGCGTTCGCCAGAACCTCTTCGATGGTGTCCGGCTGCTGGTCGGGGCCGCCGTCGGCGGCGTTGGTGATGGCCGAGATCGCCGCCACCCGCATGCCGCAGTGATTGGCAGCGATCGCCTCGACGACGGTCGACATGCCCACCGCGTCGCCCCCGGCCATGCGCAGGAAGCGGCGCTCGGCCGAGGTTTCGAGCGAAGGGCCCGCGACGCCCGCATAGACCCCCTCGGCCAGCGGCTCGCCGGCCTCGGCGGCCGCGGCGCGCGCCAGCGCGCGCAGCTCGGGATCATAGGCGCGGCTCATGTCGGGAAAACGGGGGCCGATGCGCTCGTCATTCGGCCCGGTCAGCGGATTGGAGCCGGTGAAGTTCAGATGGTCGGCGATCAGCATCGGCGCGCCGGGCTTCAGATCGGGGTTCAGCGCGCCGGCGGCGTTGGTGATGACCAGCGTGCGCGCGCCCATGCGGCGCAAGAGCCGCACGGGCAGGGCGATCTGCGCCGCGCTCCACCCTTCGTAAAGGTGCAGCCGGCCCTGCATCAGCGCCACGCGCCGCCCGTGCAGGCGCCCGACGACGAAGCGCCCGGCATGGCCCGGCGCCGTCGAGACGGGAAAGCCAGGCAGCTCGGCATAGGGCAGCGCGCGCGCCTCTTCGACCTGATCGGCCAGCGCGCCCAGGCCCGAACCCAGGATCAGCGCCGCCTCGATCGGGCCGAGTTCGGCAAGGCGTCCCGCCGCGGCGTCAAGAGTGCGTTCGGCGTCGGTCATGCGGCGTCCTTCCCGTGGCGCGTCAGGCGATGGCGGCGCGGATGCGCGGCGCAAGCGCGCGCACCGCCTCGAGCGTCGGCGCGATGTCGATGCGGGTCAAGCGGCGGTCGCGCACGATCTGCTCGCCGGCGACGAACACGTGGCGCACATCCGCGCGGCCGGCCGAGTAGACAAGATGCGTGAGCGGGTCGAACATCGGCGCCGCATGCGGGCCCGAGACGTCGATCAGGATCATGTCGGCCTGCTTGCCCACCTCGATCGTGCCGATGCGGTCGCCCAGCCCCATCGCCTCGGCGCCCGCCTGGGTGGCCATGCGCAGCGCCTCATGCGTCGAGACCGCGTCGGCGCGGCCGGTGGCGGCCTTGTGGATGGTGGCGGCCAGGCGCATCGCCAGCCACATGTCCAGATCGTTGCCCGAGATGGCGCCGTCGGTCCCCAGCGTCACGCGCACGCCGGCGGCCAGCATGTCGGGGATGCGGGCGAAGCCGCTGGCCAGCTTGAGATTCGACAGCGGGTTGTGCGCCACCGCCGCGCCGGTTTGCGCCAGAATGGCGATCTCTTCGTCGTCGAGATGCACGCAATGGGCCAGCACCGCGCGCTCGTCCAGGGCGCCCAGCTCGTGCAGCAGCCGCACGGGCGTCGCGCCATGGCGGGTCAGCACGTCCTGCCGCTCGAAAGCGGTCTCGGAGGCGTGGATCGAGAAGATCGCGTCATGCTCGCGCGCCAGCTCGGCCGCAAGGCGCAGATTGTCCGGGCCGACGGTGTAGGCCCCGTGGGGAAACACGCCGGGGCGCATGAAGTCGCTCGGCGGGTGCCGGTCGAAGAAGGCGCGGGCGTCGTCCGGCCTGTCCGCGGCGGTCTTGCCGTCCATGCCCGACGGGTCGAAGAACAGCCCCCCGCACGAGACGCGCAGACCCACCTCGGCGGCGGCCTGAACGGTCTGCTCCGGGAACCAGAACATGTCGATGACCGAGGTCACGCCCCCGAGCGCCAGCTCGGCGAAGCCCAGGCGCGCGCCAAGCCGGCAGGTCTCGGGGTTCAGGATCGCGCCTTCGGCCTTCCAGACCGTTTGCAGCCAGGGCTCGAGGGGCAGGTTCTCGACCAGGCCGCGGAACAGGCTGTCGCCGGCGTGGCAATGGGTGTTGACCAGGCCGGGCGCCAGGATCATGCCCTGGCCGTCGATCACCTCCTGCGCGCGGTCGGGGGTCTTGCCCACCGCCTCGATGATCCCGCCCGAGACGGCGACGCCGCCCTCGATCACGGCGTCGGCGCCTGCGCCGGTCACGATGCGAACGTTGCGAATGAGGAGGTCGGTCATCTGCGGCTCCTGCGCAATGAGCTGGCTGTCGCCACATTGATAGAGCCGCGCGGCGCGGGTTTCCACGCCCAAGACGCGCGGACCCCGGCCCGCCGGCGAGGGCGGACCGGGGCGCAGAGGTCAGAAGATGAAGTCGCCGTCGTCGATCTGCGCCAGCGTCATGTGCTCCAGCGTGAGCGAATCGCCGCCGCCCAGGTCGATCACGACGCTGTCGCCCAACTGCGTCATGCTCGGCTCCAGATCCGCCGCGGCCGAGAAGTCGAAGGAAGAAAGGTCGATGCGGTCGACGCCGTCCTGGAAGTCGTGGATCTTGTCGGCGCCGTCGCCGGGAGCGAACACGAACACGTCCGCGCCGCCGCCGCCCCAGGCGCGATCGGCGCCCGCGCCGCCTTCGATGACGTCGTCGCCCGACCCGCCGCGCACGCGGTCGTCGCCAAGCCCGCCCGAAACCTGGTCGTCGCCGCCGCCGCCCTTGACCACGTCGTCGCCCTCGTCGCCGAACACGTCGTCTGCAGATCCGCCGCCGATCACGCGGTCATCGTCCGCGCCGCCATGGGCCGTGTCCGAACCCTTGCCGCCCTTGAGCCGGTCCATGCCCGCGCCGCCGTCAAGCACGTCGTCTCCGTCATCGCCGCGGATGTCGTCGTCGCCCTCGCCGCCGCTGGCCTGGTCCGCGCCGGCGCCGCCGCGCAGGTCGTCATTGCCAAGGCCGCCGTCAAGCATGTCGTCGCCCGCGCCGCCGCGCACGTCGTCGTCGCCGTCGCCGCCGCGCACGTCATCGTTCCCGTCGCCGCCGCGCAGGCGGTCGTCGTCGGCGCCGCCGTCAAGCAGGTCGTCCATGTCGCCGCCGCGCAGGTCGTCAAGGCCGACGCCGCCGAACAGGCGGTCGCACTCGGCGCCGCCGTCGATCATGTCGTCGCCCAGCCCACCCCTGACGCGATCGGCGCCGAGACCGCCGCGCAGATCGTCGTCGCCGTCGCGGCCGAAGATGTCGTCCGAGCCGCGCCCGCCGTCCACGATGTCGTCCGAGCCGCCGGCGTCGATGTGATCGTCGCCGTCGCGGCCGTTGATGTCATCGGGCGAGTCGTCTCCCGAGATGTCGTCGTCGCCGCTCAGATCGTCGATCAGCGAGGCGTCCGCGCCGTCGGCCAGAGTCTGAAGGCGCAGCACGTCGTCCTGCGTCGCGGCGCGGCGTTCGAGCACCGTGCCGTCGCCCGCCTTGCTGGTGAAGATCCCGCGCTCGATCTGCTCTTTCGAGCCGTCGGCATAGACGATCTCGATCTCGTCGTTGGAAATCTCGACCTTGATGACGTCGCCTGCCATGCTTTTCTCCTCCGTGTTCGTCGCGATGCCGGGTCATTCGACCCCTGCGTCCCAGGATCTGCGATTCGCCGCCCGTCCGACACGGACCTTGGTCCGGCGAATCGGCGCTCAGCCGTCTGGCCAGCGTTCGCGCGCCATCATGGCAGCCTCGACGCGATTGCGCGCATGGAGTTTCTGAAGAATTGAAGTCATGTAGTGCTTGACCGTCTTTTCCTGCAGGCCCAGGGCCTCGCCGACCTCGCGGTTGCTCAGACCCTGGGCGACCAGACGCAGGATGTCCTCCTCGCGGCGGGTCAGCGCATCGACGGGCGAGGGGCCGGCGGGCCGCGCCATCTCGCCCGAGATGCGGCGCGCGACGGCGGACGAGACCCAGCTGCGGCCGGCGCATATGTCCTTGACCGCTTCGATCAGCTCGGCGGCGCCGACGCCCTTGAGGATGTAGCCCGAGGCCCCGGCGCGCAGCGCGTCGAGGATGTCGTCGTCATCCTCGGACACGGTCAGCATCGCCGCCGCGGGCGGGTCGGGCAGCGCGCGCACGCGCCGCAGGGCGGCCAGCCCGCCGCCGGGCATGGAGACGTCCAGAAGGACCAGGTCCGGCGACAGGCTGCGGGCAAGCCGGACGGCGCCGTCGGCATCCTCGGCCTGTCCGACGACGGCCAGCTCGGGGTCCTCGGACAGCGCCTTGGCGACGCCTTCGCGGAACAGGGGGTGGTCGTCGGCCAGAACGATGCGGATCGCGCTCATCGGTCGTCTCCTGCGCAAAGGATCATCGCGACCTCGGTTCCGCCCTGGGGGCGAGGGCGGACGAAGAACTCGCCGCCCAGCGATTCGACGCGGTCGCGCAGCCCCGCCAGGCCAAGCCCCGTCGACGCGCGACCATGCGCGGCGGCTCCGGGCCCGGGGCCTGCGTCGAGAACGCGCAGGCGCAGCTCGGTCGGCGACTGGCGCAGCTCGACGCGCAGACCCTCGCTCCCCGCATGCCGGTGCGCGTTGTTCAGCGCCTCCTGCACGAAGCGGAAGATGCAGATCCGCGCCGCCGCGGACAGCGCCGGCGCCTCGTCGCCGGCGATGTCGATCCGCACCGCGTCGCGCGTGCGCATGCGGTGCGCCTCGACGGCGGCCTCGACGATCTCGGACGGGCTCAGGCGCTCGACCTCGGGGCGCGAAAGACCGCGCGAGACGGCGCGCAGCTCGCGGATCGATTCGCGCAGGGCGCTTTCGATGGCGTCGATGTCGGCGGCCGCGGCGGGCGCGGCGCGGCGCAGGGCGTCAAGGCGCAGCGCCGCGAAGGCCAGAAGCTGCGCCGGCCCGTCATGCAGATCGGCGCCGATGCGGCGCAGGGTCTGCTCGCCTGCGGCGGCCGAACGCGCCGCCGCCTCCTGCACGCGGCGGCGCAGGGCGCGATTGGTCTCGGACAGCGCGGCCAGCTCGTCAAGGCGCATGGTCAGCGCGGCGCGCTGGCGCTCGATGGTGCGGCTGCCGCGCGCGACGATGCCGAACAGCGCGGCGAAGATGGTCAGCATCGCGGCGCCGACCGCGATCCAGCTGTTGCGCCGTGCGGCGGCCAGGTCGGCGGCCAGCTTTTCGCTGCGTTCGTAGAACTCGGCCACGGCGATGATCCGGCCCGACCAGTCCTCGCGGATCGGCGAGTAGATCTCGAGCAACGGAATGTTCAGGGCCTTCTCGCCGGCGTCCTCGTCGTCGCGAAGTTCTTGCAGATCGGCCCGCACCTCGCCCTTCCATGCCTCGCGCAGGTTCTCGGTCGGCGCGAAGCGGCGGCCGATCAGCGCCGGGTCGCTGGCGTCGGCCACAAGGCCGCCGGGCTTCCAGATCTTGTAGGAGACGACCCGCGCGCCCAGCGGCGTTTCCTCGAAGATGCGGCGCAGGGCGCGGCGCGAGTCCTCGGACAGCCGGTCGCTGCGCGCCAGCTCCTGGCTGAGCGGCGAGATCACGCTTTCCATGTAGTGCGCGGTGGCGTTGGCCGAGTTGCGCAGCACCCCATGTTCGATGCGCTCCGAGACCCAGAAGCCCGCCACCAGCGTCGCCGCCGCCATCACGACCCCGCCGACCAGCGCGAACTGCGCCGCCAGCGTTCGCCGCCGGCCGCGCGGAATGCTCATGCGGATGCGCCGCGCCTTGTGCATCGTCATGCGCGCATCTGAGCAGGCTGGGCGGGCGCGGGCAACGGACCTTGGTCCGACGATGGCGTCAGCCGCGCTCGGCTTCGCCGGCCAGACCGTCGATGATCGGGCAATCGGGGCGGTCCTGCCCGTGGCATCGCGCCACCAGATCGGCCAGCGCGGCGCGCATCTGGCGAAGCTCGTCGATGCGGCGGTCGATCTCGGCCAGATGCGCGGCGGCGATGCGGCGCACCTCGGCGGCGCTGCGCCGCTGGTCCTCGTAAAGGTCGAGCAGGGCGCGGCATTCGTCGATGCCGAAGCCCAGCCGCCGCGCGCGCGCCAGAAACGCCAGGCGGCGGGCGTCGGCCTCGGAAAAGCTGCGGTAGCCCGCGGGCGTGCGGCTCGGACGGATCAGCCCGATCTCTTCGTAATAACGGATGGTCTTGGGCGGCAGCCCGCATTGCCGCGCAACTTGCGAGATGTTCATGCCGCGCCTCGGTCCATCGGGCGATCCGCCTCGGGCCGCCAGCGGCGCAAGGTCAGCGCGTTGGTGACGACCGAGACCGAGGACATCGCCATCGCCGCGCCGGCGATCGCCGGGTTCAGCAGCCCCGCCGCCGCGATCGGCAGGCACACGACGTTGTAAGCGAAGGCCCAGAACAGGTTCTGCCGGATCTTGCGCGCGGTGGCGGCCGCGACGTCGAGCGCATCGGCGACCAGCATCAGCCGCGGCCGCATGAGCGTGATCCCCGCCGCCTCGCGCGCCGCGTCCGCGCCCGAGCCCATGGCGATGCCCACATCCGCCGCGGCAAGGGCCGGCGCGTCGTTCACGCCGTCGCCGACCATGGCCACGCGTCGCCCGCCCTTGCGCAGATCGGCGACGGTCTGCGCCTTGTGCTCGGGGCGCACCTCGGCGGCGACGTCGTCGATGCCCAGCCTCCGGGCCACGCGGCGGGCGACGGCGGCGTTGTCGCCCGTCAGCAGCATGGTGCGCAGGCCGCGCGCGCGCAGCCGCGCGATGGTCGCCGGCGCGTCGGCCCGCAGCGCGTCCTCGAGCGCGGCGACGCCCAGGATTGCGCCGTCGTCGGCGATCCAGACCACCGTCGCGCCGGCCTCGGTCCAGGCGCGCGCCTGTTGCGCCAGCTCGGCGGGCGGCTCGGCCTCGACCAGCGCGCGCGTGCCGATGCGCACCGTCCGGCCGCCGACCCGCGCGATCACGCCGGCGCCGATGACGGCCTCGAACGAGTCCGGCTGTTCGGGCTCGAGCCCCCGTTCGCGCGCGGCGCGGGCCATCGCCTTGCCCAGCGGGTGCTCGGAGCCGAGCTGCGCCGAGGCGGCCAGCAGCAGCAGGGCGTTCTCGTCCAGGCCCTGCGCCGGCGCCAGGGCCGTCAGGCGCGGCGCGCCCTCGGTCAGCGTGCCGGTCTTGTCGAAAACGATGACGTCGAGCCGCGCCGCGCGCTCGAGCGTCTCGATGTCGCGGATCAGGATGCCCGCGCGCGCCGCCGCGCCCGTGCCCGCGACCAGCGCGGTCGGCGTGGCCAGGCCCAGCGCGCAGGGGCAGGCGATGACCAGAACCGACACGGCGGCGCGGAACGCGTGCTCGAACCCGACGCTAGCGGCCAGCCAGCCGCCGAAGGTCAGCGCCGCCAGCGCCATGACCACGGGCACGAAGACGGCGCTGACGCGATCGACCAGCCGCTGGACCGGGGCCTTGCCCGTCTGGGCGTGGGCGACCAGCTCGGCGATGCGGGCGAGCGTGGTGTCGCGGCCCACGCGCTCGGCGCGGATGCGGATCAGCCCCGGACCGTTGAGCGCGCCCGCCGGCGCGACGTCGCCGGGCCCGCGGCGCACGGGCATGGATTCGCCGGTGATGAGACTTTCGTCCAGCTCGGTCTCGCCGCGCAGGATCACGCCGTCGACGGGAATGCGCTCGCCCGGGCGCACGACGAGAACGTCGCCGACGCCGACCGCATCGACCGGGCGCTCGTGCTCCTTGCCGGCGATCAGGACATGGGCGGTTTCGGGCCGCAGCGACATCAGCTCGCGCAACGCGGCCGAAGCGGCGCGCTTGGCGCGGTTCTCGAGCGTCTTGCCCAGAAGGACGAGCGCGATGATGACGGCCGAGGCCTCGAAATAGAGATGCCCCGCCGCCCCCTCGCCCTGCGTCGCGACAAGCCAGAGGCTGTGCAGATAGGCCGCCCAGGAGCCGAGCGAGACCAGCACGTCCATGTTGCCGGCCCCGGCCCGGATCGCCCGCGCCGCCCCGACATGAAAGCGCCGCCCCGCCCAGAGCTGAACCGGCGTGGCAAGGGCCAGCTCGGCCCAGACGGGCATGCGCATGTCGAAGCCGAGCGCCATCAGGACCATCTGCCCCGCCAGCGGCGCCGCCAGCAGCAGCGCCAGCGCCAGGTCCTGCACGTCGCGCCGACGCGCGGCGGCGGCCTCGGCGGCGTCGTGGTCGCGCGCGCCCGCGGGCGCCGCATCGTAGCCCGCGGCCTTGACCGCCGCCATCAGCTCGGCCGGACCGGCCATGTGGGGCAGGTGACGGACGGTCGCGCTTTCGGTGGCAAGGTTGACCGCGGCGTCGATCACCCCCGGCGTGCGGCGCAGGGCCTTTTCCACCGTCGCCGCGCATCCGGCGCAGGTCATGCCCCGGATCGCCAGATCGGTTTGCGCCAGCCGCACGCCGAAGCCGGCCTTGCGGACGGCCTCGACCAGCGCCGCGGGGTCCGCCGCGCCGTCGATGTCGGCGCGCTCGAGCGCCAGGTTGACCTGCGCGTCCCGCACGCCCTCGACCTCGCGCAGGGCGCTCTCGACGCGGCGCGCGCATCCGGCGCATGTCATGCCGGTGATCTCGAGCGAAACCGCCGCCTCGCGGCGCCCTTGGATCTGGTCGTCCAGAGCATTCATGGCCGTTCCTCCTGCCGGGTTGGCGCGAAGATAGGCCTTCCAGCGACTGGAAGGTCAAGGTCCTGCTCGACGCGGCTCACGACGCCAGCTAGGGTTGCACGAGTTGCAGATTGAATTATCGAGGCGAGATTTCGTGCCCATTGCGCCCCAGATCATCGTCGCGGCGGACGGCCGCCGCTTCCGGCTGCGGCCCATCCGCCCGTCGGACGCTCCGGCGCTGATGGAGGGTTACGAGACCCTGCCCGACCGCCAGAAATGGTTCCGCATGCTGCATGCCGTGCCGCATCTGACGCCCGAGCTGGCCAGGCGGCTGTGCACCATCGACCCGGCCCGCGACGTCTGCCTGGTGCTCGAACCCGAGCAGGGCGGCCCCATCGTCGCGGGCGCGCGGCTGATGGGCGACGGCGCGGGCGCAGCCGAATTCGCCGTTTCGGTGCGCGGCGACCATCAGGGGCTGGGACTGGGCCGGGCGGCGTTGCGCGCGGCGCTCGAAGCCGGACGGCGCATGGGCCTGCGCCGCATCTGGGGCGAGATCGCCGCGCAGAACGGACCCATGCTTGGCCTGGCGCGTTCGCTGGGCTTTTCCCTGCGCCCCGACCCGGACGAGCCGGGCCTGGTCCTGGCCGAGTTGCGGCCGCCCGAACAGAAGGATGCGCGTGACGAGAAGGCCGCCAGCGCATAACGTGCTGCGCTGCGAGGAGTTTTCGCTCCATACACGAAATCGAAAGCTCGCCCGGCGAAGCTGGCCCCGGCGCCAGGCCAGATTTCTGGATGATCACATGTTGGACTTCGACGAACAGAACGCCGACATCCGCGTGCTCGAGGAATTGCACGAGAACGCGGCGGCGCGCTTCCTGGCGACCACGATCGTGGGTCTCGTCGTATTCAAGGTCGCCGGACCGATCGTCCTCCTGGCCTGGTCGCTGGGCGTCATCATCAACGAAGCGATCGAGATACTCGTCTACCAGCGCGCCTGCGTAAGGCGCGAGCCGCCCGAGCGCTGGCGGCACATGATGGAGGCCAACTTCCTCTGGGGCGGCCTGGCATTCGGCGCGGCCAGCGTCATCATATGGCTCAACGGCGGGGTGTACGATCAGATCTACGCCTTCATCCTGCTGATCGGCAGCCTTCTGCACACGATCATCTTCTTCTCGCACTCGCGTCGCCTGTTGCTGATGATGGGCGCCGCGCCGGCGCTTTATCTGGCCGCCATGCCGGCGATCATCGTCTATCGCGACTGGGAGCGGATGAGCCTGTTCGATGCGGCGCCCATGGTTCTGGGCGTGACGATGTTCCTGTTCTACTTCATCGTCGCCTCGCTCGAGAACAGCCGATCCGTGACGCGCCTTTACGCCGCGCTGCGCGAGGCGAAGACAGCCCGCCGCCAGGCCGAGGAGGCGAACCGCACCAAGTCGCTGTTCCTTGCCAACACCAGCCACGAAATCAGAACGCCCCTCAACGGCGTCCTCGGCATGGCGCAGGCGCTGGCGCGCACCGAGCTTTCGGCGTTGCAGCGCGAACAGGTCGAGGCGATCATCGCATCCGCCTCGGCCTTGAACACCATCCTGAACGACATTCTCGACGTGTCCAAGATCGAGGCCGGCAGGATGGAGCTCTCGCCCACGCCGACCGACGTTCGCGACATGCTGACCAAGACGGCGATCGTCTGGAAAGCGCTGGCCAACCAGAAGGGGCTTGCCTTCGAGCTCGTCATCTCGCCAGATCTGCCGCCGCGCCTTCTGGTCGATGCGAACCGCCTGCGCCAATGCGTCGGCAATCTGGTGTCGAACGCCCTCAAGTTCACAAGCGAAGGAGGCGTGGCGGTTCATGTGACCTCGACGCCCGCCGAAGACGGTCGTCACGAGTTGCGCATCGTCGTCGACGACACGGGCATCGGCGTCAACCCCGAGCAGATCGGCGCCATTTTCCAGCCATTCGTTCAGGCCGACGCCTCGATTGGCCGGCGGTTCGGCGGAACGGGCCTAGGGCTGGCCGTGACGCGCGAAATCGCGCGCATGATGGATGGCGACGTCTCGGCGGCGCCGCGGCCGGGCGGCGGCTCGCGCTTCACCCTGACGTTGAAAGCGGCCGCGGTCGAGCCCGAAGCGGATGCGCCCGCCGCGGCGCGGGCCGCGCTGCCCCGCGCGATGCGAATCCTGGTCGTGGACGACACGCCGACCAACCGGCTTCTGGCGCGCATGCTGCTCAACGGCGACAAGCGCGTGATCGACGAGGCGACCAACGGGCGCGAGGCGCTCGATGCGCTGGCGAAGGGGCCCTATGACCTGGTGCTGCTGGACATCCACATGCCGGAGATGGACGGCATCGAAACCATCCGCCGCCTGCGCGCGTCGCCGCCGCCGCTGCGGGACGTGCCGGTCATCGCCCTGACCGCCGATCCGGCCGAACGCGAAACCTATCTGCGCCTCGGGATGAACGGCCATGTGGCCAAGCCGGTGGATCGAACCGCGCTGATCGCCGAGATCGCCCGCGTGACGCAGGGCGGCGCAGGGCACGCGCCGCAAGCGGGACTGGGCGCGGCCTGACGCGTCCGACAGGCCCGGGGCAAGCCGACATCACGACGACCACAAACCGAAAAGCTGCGGACCCAACCGGGCCGCTGCAACCGAAGCCGGCCGGACGCCGACTCGCCCGATGGGTTTTCCGATGCGCCCGCTGCGGATGACGCGCCCCGTGCGCGGCGGGTGCGGCCCGGGCGTTCCACAGGCGGTGCGGGGCGCCATGGCCCGGTCGACTGATCGCAGCGGTTCGAGAAACGAGAAAGGGGCGGTCCTTGCGGACCGCCCCCGGATCGAAAGCCGATCGGCTCTGGATCAGAAGCCGAGGCTCATGACGGCCATGCCGGCGGTGCCGTCGGAGTTCGCGCCGTCCGAGTTCTGGTGCTCGACGCCAAGACCCACCGACACGCCCGGCGCGAGAGCGTAGGTCACCCAGCCGGCGAACTTGTCGACCTCGTAGCCGCCAGCCAGATCCTGCTCGATGCGGGCATACTGCAGGCCGAAGCCCCAGGGGCCGGTCTTGTAGCCGATGTTGCCGACGTAGTCGTCGGTGTCGCCGGCGACCAGGGCCTGCTTGTAGTGGCCGCCCAGGACGAAGCCCATGTAGCCGATCTGAGCGCCGGCCATGAACGCATCCTCGGACGAACCGCCGTTGCCGCCCAGCTCGTCGACATAGTCCCAGCCGCCCGACAGACGGATCTCGACGCCGTTGAACTCACCCTGGTAGTTCAGACCGATCGAGATCTGGTTGTTGTTGGCGGCGGCGTTGTTGTCGGTGACCAGCGAGTTGCTGTCGCCCGAGCCGTCCGACGAGCCGTTCGGCTGCCACGAGATCTCGGCCTGGAAGCCGTTGAAGTTCGGGGTGTTGTAGTACACGCCGATGTCGTCGCCGAAGCGGTTGTTCGACACGAACGCGGCCGGACCGCCCGACTCGCCGAAGGCGTCATAGGCGCCGATATGCGCGCCCATGAAGTAGATAACGCCGGTGGCCAGGTTGTACGACGCGTGGTCGTCGGCGCCGATCTTGATCGAACCGAACGAGCCGGACACGCGGGCCCAGTTCTCGTCGATGATGTCGCCGCCCTGCGACCAGGCCTCGAGCTCGACCTTGCCGTCGAAGGTCAGGCCGTTGTCGGACGAGCCCTTGACCTTGAAGTGGATTTCGCCGTCGCGCAGGACGCCGATGCTGCTGTCCTGGCCGTCGATGTCGTTGGCGCCGACGCCGACGAACATGTAGCCGCCGACGGAGGCCTTGAGCGGCTCGGCCGCCTGGGCGACGGAGGCCACGGCGACCAGGGCCGTGGACATGATGAGAAGGTTCTTCATGGTGTCCCTCGCGGTTGATGCGATGTCTTGACCCTTCCGCGGGTTATCCCCGGAAGGCCACGCAGACTTTCGTCAAAAGGCGGCTTCAACGTCAAGCGACATGCGTCGCGGCGCTCAATCCGCGGACGGGTTGTGACGTGCGCGCAACAATTGCGGCGGCGCCGGGGGCGCGCGCAGGCTTTACACCGGGCGCGGCGCCCAGCTAAATGCGGCCAGGGACGCGCCGCCGCGCGGCGCAAGCGAGGAGGCCTCGAGTGAACAAGATCCTGCCGATCGCCGGCGCGCTTGCCGCGTCTCTTGCTCTTGGCGCCTGCGGCGGGGGCACGCCGCCCAAGGAGCAATACGACCCGACCCTTGCGGACATGACCCGCGACCGGCGGGCCTCGACCATCGGGGACCTGCTGCGCGCGAACCGCGTCGAGACCGAGGGCGGCGGCGCGGGCATCGCCATCAACCGCCATCTGTGGCGCGCGTCGCTCGACACGCTGGCCTTCCTGCCGCTGAGCTCGACGGACCCGTTCTCGGGGGTGATCGCGACCGACTGGGGAGTGAATCCCGATGCGCCGGACGAGCGCTTCAAGGTCACGGTTCTGGTGTCGAGCCCCAAGCTGGAGGCCAGTTCGCTGAAGGTGGCGGTCTATCGGCAGGTGCGCGGCGAGGGCGGCGAGTGGCTGCCCGCCCCGGTCAGCCCCGAGACGGCGCGCAAGCTTGAGGACGCCATCCTGGCGCGGGCGCGTCAGATCAAGGTCGCCGAGCTGGCCAAGCAGAAGGGCTGAGCCGGGCGCCATGCCGGATTGAAAAGCCCGCCGCCCGCCCGTAAGACAGGGCGTCCGCAGGGCAGCAATCCGAGGGAAGACATGGCGCGCTACAACCACCGGGAAGTCGAGCCGAAATGGCGCAAGGCGTGGGAAGACGGCGGCTGCTTCCGCGCGCAAGCCGATCCCGCGCGCCCCAAATGCTACGTTCTGGAAATGTTCCCCTATCCGTCGGGGCGCATTCACATGGGGCATGTGCGCAACTACGCGATGGGCGACGTCGTGGCGCGCTACAAGAAAGCGTGCGGATTCAACGTCTTGCACCCCATGGGGTGGGATGCGTTCGGCATGCCCGCCGAGAACGCCGCCATGGAGCGCGGCGTGCATCCGGGCAAATGGACCTATGACAACATCGCCGCCATGAAGGCGCAGATGTTGCCGCTTGGCCTGTCGCTGGACTGGTCGCGCGAATTCGCCACCTGCGATCCCGAATACTACGCGCAGCAGCAGGCGCTGTTCCTGGACATGCTCGAAGCGGGGCTGGTCTATCGCAAGTCCTCGATGGTCAACTGGGATCCCGTGGACATGACCGTTCTGGCCAACGAGCAGGTCGAGAACGGGCGCGGCTGGCGCTCGGGCGCGCTGGTCGAGCGGCGCGAGCTGACGCAGTGGTTCTTCCGCATCACCGACTTCGCCGAGGAGCTGCTCGCAGGCATCGACCGGCTGGAAAAATGGCCCGAGAAGGTGCGGCTGATGCAGCGCAACTGGATCGGACGCTCGGAGGGGCTGGAGTTCCGCTTCGAGACGATCGGCGCGCCCGAAGGCCATGAGGAGCTGACCGTCTACACCACGCGCCCCGACACGCTGTTCGGCGCCAGCTTCTGCGCCGTGGCCGCGGACCATCCGCTGGCCAAGGCGCTGGCGCGCGAGAATGCCGAGCTTGCGGCCTTCGCCGAGGAATGCCGGCGGATCGGCACTTCGGAAGAGGCGCTGGAAAAGGCCGAGAAGAAGGGCTTCGACACCGGCGTTCGCGTGCGCCATCCCTTCGACCGCGACTGGCAGCTCCCGGTCTACGTCGCGAACTTCATCCTCATGGATTACGGGACCGGCGCCATCTTCGGCTGCCCTGCGCACGACCAGCGCGACCTCGATTTCGCGCGCAAATACGGCCTGCCGGTGACGCCGGTGGTGTGCCCCGAAGGCCAGGACCCGGCCAGCTTCGTCATCGAGGACGAGGCCTACACCGGCCCCGGGCGCATCGTGAACTCGCGCTTTCTGGACGGCATGAGCGTCGACGAGGCCAAGGCCGAGGTCGCCCGCCGCATCGAGCAAGCCGGCAAGGGCGAGCGCAAGGTGAACTATCGCCTGCGCGACTGGGGCATCAGCCGCCAGCGCTACTGGGGCTGCCCGATCCCGGTGCTCCACTGCCCCGAATGCGGCGTGGTGCCCGAGAAGAAGGAAAACCTGCCCGTTCGCCTGCCCGAGGATGTGACATTCGACAAGCCGGGCAACCCGCTCGACCGCCATCCGACCTGGCGCGACGCGCCCTGCCCGCGCTGCGGCGGCCCCGCCAAGCGCGAGACCGACACGATGGACACCTTCGTGGACAGCTCGTGGTATTACGCGCGCTTCACCGCGCCGAGGGCCAAGACGCCGACCGATCCCGAAGCGGTCGATTACTGGATGAACGTCGATCAGTATATCGGCGGCGTCGAGCATGCGATCCTGCACCTGCTCTATTCGCGGTTCTTCGCGCGGGCGATGCACAAGACGGGCCACCTGCCCGAGAAATGCGTCGAACCCTTCGAAGCGCTGTTCACCCAGGGCATGGTCTGTCACGAGACCTACCGCGCGCAGGACGGGCGCTGGCTGAGCCCGGACGAGGTGCGCATCGTGGACGGGCGCCATGTCGAGGCGGCCACCGGCGCGCCGGTCGAGGTCGGTCCCTCGATCAAGATGTCCAAATCCAAGAAGAACGTGGTCGATCCGACCGACATCATCGACCAGTACGGCGCCGACACGGCCCGTTGGTTCATCCTGTCGGACAGCCCGCCGGACCGTGACGTCGAATGGACGGCGGCCGGCGCCGAAGCGGCCTGGCGCTTTCTGCAGCGGGTCTGGCGTCTGACCGAGGACGCCTTGCCTTCGCTGCCCGCCAGGGGCGCCGAGCCGCCGGCCGATCCGTGCGAGGCCGCCATGGCGCTGCGCCGCGCCACGCATCGGACCATCGCCGGCGTGACGGCCGACATCGAGGGCTTCGCCTTCAACAAGGCGATCGCCCGCATCTACGAGTTCGTCAACGCGATCTCGAAGGCGCCGGCCGAGGGCGAGGGCATGGGGCACGCCAGGCGCGAGGCCCTGTCCGCCCTGGCCCAGCTCATGGCCCCGATGGCGCCGCACATCGCCGAGGAAATCTGGTCGGCCCTGGGCGAGACGACGCTGGTCGCGCAAACCCCCTGGCCCAAGGCCGATCCCGCCTTGCTGGTCGAGGACACGACCCCGATCGCGGTTCAGGTCAACGGCAAGCGGCGCGCCGAGATACGCGTCCCGCGCGAGGCCTCGCGCGAAGAGATCGAGCAGATGGCGCTGGCCGACGACAACGTGCGCCGCTTTCTGGACGGCAAGACGCCGCGCAAGGTGATCGTCGTGCCCGGACGCATCGTCAATGTCGTGCTCTGAGCGCCGCCGCCTCTGCGCCGCGCTGCTGGCCGCGGCGACGCTGGGCGCGTGCGGCTTCGCGCCGATGAACCGCGCTGGTTCCGGCCCGGCGCTCGCTCTTGGCGCAATTGCGCTCGACGTGCCGACCGACCGGCTCGGCTTCGCCCTGCGCGAGGCGGTCGAGCGTCGGCTCGGGCGCGCCGGACCGGACGCGCCCCTGCGCCTGACGGCCGAACTTTCCTTCTCTTCGTCCGGCCTGGCGATCACCGACGACAACTCGATCACGCGCTATGTTCTGCGGGGACGCAGCCGCTACATTCTGACGGGCGGAGAAGACTTTGCGCCCGTCTCCGGCTTCGTCGAGGCCGTGACGGCGTATTCCGCCACCGGCTCGCTCTTTGCGACGCGCGCCGCCGAACGCGATGCGCAGGAGCGCCTGGCGCGCGAGCTGGGCGAGCGGATCGCGGATCGCGTCCTGGCCGAGCTGAGCCGCCGCGCGCAAACATGAAGCTGACCGGCCGCGAGGCGAAGCGTCATGTCGAGCGCCCGATCGAGGGCGTCGCCGGCACGCTGCTTTTCGGCCCGGATCCTGCCGAGACCGCGGTGCGGCGCGAGCGCCTTGCGCGCGCGCTGGCGGGCGAGGACGGAGAGCTCGTTCGGCTTGCGGGCCCGGCGGTCCAGCGCGACCCGGCGGCGCTGAGCGATGCCTTGCGCTCACGGGGCTTCTTCAGCGCAAGAACCGTCGTCGTGATCGAAGGCGCCGGCGATGGCGTCGGGAAGGCGGTCGAGGCGGCGCTTGAAGACCTGCGGGGCGGCGATGCGGCGCTGGTGGTTTCCGCCGGAGATCTGAAGCCGAAGGGCGCCTTGCGCAAGCTGTTCGAAGCGCACGCGCAGCTGGCGGCGGTGGGGGTGTATTCCGAGCCTCCCGACCGGGAAGAGATCGCCGCCATGCTCAAGGCGGCGCGCATCGCCAGCTGGTCGCCGGAAGCCATGGACGCCCTTGCGGCGCTTGCCGAGGGGATGGAGGCGGAAGAATTCCGCGCGTTGATCGAGAAGCTGGCGCTGTATCTGGGCGAGGGCGAGGGAGCGCTTCGGGCCGAGGACGTCGCCGCCTGCGCGCCCGCGCAGCTGGAGGCCGAGCTTGACGAGCTGGTCGCGGCGGTGGCGAAGGGCGAAGTCGAGCGCCTTCCGATCATTCTCAGACGGCTGGCGGCCCAGGGCGCCGCGCCGACGGGCCTGCTCATCGCGACGTCGCGGCATTTTCGCCAGGCCTTCGAGATCGCATCGGCGCCCGATGGCCCAGAAGCGGCGGCGGGACGCGCGCGGCCGCCCCTGTTCGGTCCGAGGCGTTCGCTGATGGTCGCGCATGTGCGCAGGCTGGGGCGCGAGGGGATCGAAAACGCGCTGCGCGCATTGCTCGAAGCGGATCTGGCGCTTCGCTCTCCGAACCCGCCGCCGGCGCAAGCGCTGGTCGAGCGCACGCTCATGCGCCTTGCGATGCAGGCGCGGCAGCGCCGTTAACGGCTCAGAAGCTGACAGATGCCGTCCAGCTCTTCGAGACTGGCATAACGCAGGCGCACCTCGCCGCCTTTCTCTCCCTTGTGCTCGATCTTGACGGGAAGGCCGATGCTGGCGCTGAGGTCGGCCTCGAGCGCGAGCGTGTCAGGGTCCTTGACGACGCGCGGCTTCGGCGCGGCCGTCGCCTTGGTCTTCTGGTCCTTGACGAGCCTTTCCGTTTCGCGAACCGAAAGGCCCTGAGCGATGACGCGCTCGGCGAGAGCGGCGGGATCCTCCGCCGTGATCAGCGCGCGCGCATGTCCGGCGCTGAGCCGACCGGCGGCCAGGTGGTCGAGCACGCTTTGGGGAAGCGTCAACAGGCGCAAGGCGTTGGCGATGTAGCTGCGGCTCTTGCCCATCGCTTCGGCCAGTTTTTCCTGGGTGTGGCCGAACTGCTCGATCAGCTGCGCGAAGCCGCGCGCCTCTTCGACCGGATTCAGGTCTGTTCTTTGAATGTTCTCGATGATCGCAAACTCGAGAACCTGCGCATCATCGAGGTCGCGGATGACGACGGGAACCTCGTGCAGTTGCGCCTTCTGCGCCGCGCGCCAACGCCGCTCTCCGGCGACGATCTGGTATCGCCCCTGCTTGCCGGGATCCGGACGCACGATCAGCGGCTGTATGACACCGCGCTCTCGGATCGAGGCGGCAAGTTCGTCGAGCAGATCGGGGTCGAAGTGGCGTCGAGGCTGCGCCGGATTCGGGACGATGACGTCGATCGGCAACGTGGACTCGCGCTGCGTCGTCTCGGCTTCGTCATCGGCCAGGAGCTCGGCTAGGCCACGTCCCAAGGCCTTGTTGTGCGGTTGCTTGGCCATTGCGAAACCCTTTCGTTCTCAGGCGGCGGCGAGGGCCTGGCGCTCGATGAATTCGCGCGCCAGGGCGCGGTAGGCGAGACTTCCGCGCGATGCGCTATCGTAGACCGTGATGGGCGCAGCATAGGAAGGCGCTTCGGACAGACGAACGTTTCGCGGAATGACGGTCCGGTAGACCAGATCGCCAAGGTTGCGCCGCACATCCTCGGCGACCATCTGCGACAGGTTGTTGCGTCGGTCGAACATGGTGAGGATGACGCCTTCGATCTTCAGATCGGGATTCAGGCTTCGCCGAACCTGCTTGACGGTCTTGAGGAGTTGCGACAGCCCCTCCATGGCGAAAAACTCGCATTGGAGCGGCACCAGAACCGCGTCGGCCGCGCCCATGGCGTTGATCGTCAGAAGATTGAGCGATGGCGGGCAGTCGATGACGACATGGTCGTAGTCGCGCGCGATTTCGGCCGCGGCCAGGGCATCGCGCAACCGACGATTGCGGCGCTTGTCGCTCACCATCGCCACATCGGCCGAGCTGAGATCTACCGTCGCCGGCACGATGTCCAGGCGCTCGAGATCCGTGCGTTGGATCGCGTCGCGCAGCGGGTCGTCCGCGATGAGGACATCGTAGGCGGTCTTCACGCGCCGGTCCGCGTCTATGCCCAGGCCGGTGCTGGCGTTCCCTTGCGGATCAAGGTCGATGAGGAGCACCTTCCGCCCCGTCTCGACCAACGCCGCCGCCAGGTTGATCGCGGTCGTGGTCTTTCCGACCCCGCCTTTCTGATTGGCAATGGCCAGAATCCTGCGGGCGTCGCTCATCAAAGGCTGGTCAGGCGTGCTGGACACGGGAAAACCTCGATATTTCCAGGATTTGGCCGCGGGGATCGACCCGACTTGGCATGAGCCGCGCGTCGATATTCCAGCTTTTTCGCGCCTCGGTCAACTCCGACAGCGCATTGGCGCCTTTCGGGAAAAGCAGGCGCGGCGAGAATGGCGCGAAGCGTTCGGTCATGTCGAGAAGCTTGGAGAGCGGCGCCAGCGCCCGGGCCGAAATGACTTCATGTGGCCCTGCCGGGATGGACTCGATCCTCTTGTTCAGAACGGTCGCATTCACGCTCATCTCTCGCGCCGCGGCAAGAAGAAAGGCGCACTTGCGACTGTCGGACTCGACGAGCGTAACCTGAAGGGTCGGATTGAGCTCGGCTGCGATGGCGGCGATCACGAGGCCCGGAAAGCCACCGCCGGAACCAAGGTCCAGCCAGGACGTGATGACTTCCGGCCGCAGAAGCCACAGTTGGGCGGAGTCGGCGAAATGACGTTCCCAGATTGAATCGAGGGTGGAAGGACCGACCAGATTGATCGCGCGATTCCAGCGACCGAGAAGCTGCTCGAAGAGATCGAGCCGCTCGAGCGTTTCACGTGAAACACCGACCTCGTTGGCGAGGAAATTTTCAACGTCACGCCGGTTCATACGGCGCGCTTGCGGATGCTGGCGAGAACAAGCGCCATGCCGGTTGGCGTGACGCCCTCGATGCGCATGGCCTGGGCCAAGGTCTCGGGCCGGGCTGCGGCCAGGCGTTCCTGCAGCTCGGCGGAGAGGCCCGCGACTCGACGGTAGTCGAAATCGGGCGGGATCGGGATCGATTCGCTCGCGCGAAGGCGCGCAATTTCCTGTTCCTGCCGCTCAAGAAACGGCGCGTATTTCGCGTCGCGGGCAATCTGGTCGCGAATGTCGGCGTCCAGTTTTGCCAGCTCCGGCGCGATTGTGCACAACGCATCCCAAACCTGGTCTCCGGCGCCAAGGAGCTGGTAAAGAGAGCGTCGCGCGCCGTCCATGTTGACGCGTATCCCAGCCGAACGCGCCTCTTGGGGCGAAACCGTGCGGAATTTGAGTAGCGATCGGGCGGAGTCAAGCCGGCGCAATTTCTCCTCGAACCTCCGCTGCCGCTCTTCCGTGACAAGGCCCAGGCTGACGCCCTTCGGGGTCAGCCGCTGGTCGGCGTTGTCGGCCCTAAGGCTGAGCCGAAACTCGGCGCGCGATGTGAACATGCGATAGGGTTCGCTGACCCCGCGCGTGACGAGATCATCGACCATGACGCCGATATAGGCTTCATCACGCGAGAGCTCCAAGACCTCGAGCCCCCGAGCGAATGCGGCCGCGTTTGCGCCGGCGAGCAATCCCTGCCCCCCGGCCTCTTCATACCCAGTGGTCCCGTTGATCTGACCCGCAACGAAAAGGCCCGGCAAATCCTTGAGCATCAAACGGCGGTCCAGCGCTCGTGGATCAATGAAGTCATACTCGACCGCATAGCCCGGCTGCGAAATCTCGGCCTTCTCCAGCCCCTTGATCGTGCGGACATATTCAAGCTGGATGTCGGCCGGGAGCGACGTCGAGATCCCGTTCGGATAGATGGTCTGGGCGCCCGCGCCCTCGGGCTCAAGAAAGACCTGATGTGCGCCCCGTTCGGGAAATCTCGTCACCTTGTCTTCGATGGAAGGGCAGTAACGCGGACCGCGCGCGGCGATGTGGCCGCCATACATGGCGGATTTCGAGATATTCTCTTGAATGATCTCGTGCGTGCGTTCGTTGGTCGACGTGATGTAGCACGACTCCTGCGGCGCAATGATCCCGTCCGTGAGGAACGACATGAAGGAGGGGTCGGCGTCGCCGGCTTGCTCCTCGAGAATCGAGAAGTCGATGCTGCGTCGCCAGAGTCGCGGCGGCGTGCCGGTCTTGAGGCGCCCCATGGGCAGACCCATGCACTCGAGTTCGAGCCCAAGAGCCGTTGCCGCGCGCTCGAAGACCCGGCCACCGCTTTGCGACTGGTCGCCGACGAATAGCTTGCCCCGCAGAAACGTGCCGGTGGCAAGGACCACAGCCGCGCAACCGATGACGTCTCCGCTCGCGAGAACGACGCCACTAATTTGGCCCTGTCGGCAGTTCAATCGCTCGACCTCGGCCTCGATGACATCGAGATTGGGCAATGCCGCCACAAATTTCTGGACGTATCTGCGGTATCGGTCGCGGTCGGCCTGAACCCTTGGCCCTTGAACGGCGGGGCCCTTGCTTCGATTGAGCAAGCGGTAGTGAATCGCCGAGTAGTCGGCCGCTCGCGCCATCACGCCGTCCAGCGCATCGATTTCGCGAACGATGTGACCTTTCCCAAGGCCGCCGAAGGCGGGGTTGCAAGACATCTCGCCAATCTTCGAGGCATCCAGGGTGATCAGCGCCGTGCGCGCTCCGCGGCGCGCGGCCGCGCAGCCGGCCTCGACGCCGGCATGCCCGCCGCCGACCACCACCACGTCATAACGCCCGTGTTTCACGTGAAACATGCCTATTTCCCTATGCAGAAACTGGCGAAGACGTCATCCAGCAGGTCCTCGACATCGACCCGCCCGATCAGAGCCTCAAGTTGCCTTAACGCGTAACGCAGTTCCTCGGCAAGAATCTCGGGCTCGCCGATCCCGGATCGCGCCAACGAAAGACATCTTTCCAACGCCTCCGCGCCGCGCTCCAGCGCGACGCGTTGGCGAACGCGGATCACGTGGCTCGATGTCTGCGCCGTCGCCCGAAGGCGATTGAACAGCGTCTCAAGCAGCAAGTCCACGCCTTTTCCGGTCAATGCGGATACGGCCAAACCATCAGGGGCGGAGCCTCGATCCGCCTTGCTGATGACGAACAGGTCGGCATCGCTCAATGCAATCTCCGGCTCGGCGCCATCGTCGATCTCCTGCAGCCAAAGCCGAACATCCGCGTTTTCCGCCGCCTTGCGAGAACGTTCGATGCCGATCCTCTCGACCGGATCATCCGTTTCCCGCAGCCCGGCGGTGTCGAGGAACGTCACCGGCAGGCCCCAAAGATCCAGATGCACCTCGATGACGTCCCGAGTCGTCCCCGCATGCTCCGAAACGATTGCCGCGTCGCGCTTCGCCAGAGCGTTGAGCAGCGTCGACTTGCCCGAGTTTGGCCGCCCCAGGATCGCTACCCGGAAACCCTCCCTGATACGCTCAGCCGCCTGGGCCCCGGAAAGCTCCGCCTTGACTTCGGCAAGAACCGTCTCCATGGCGTCCGCCGCGCCATCGAGCAAACCCGCGGGCAAATCTTCGTCCGCGAAATCGATGCCGGCTTCGATCAACGCCGCGGCGCGGATGAGCCTTTCGCGCCAATGATCGACCAGCCGGCTCAAGCCGCCCTCCATGACCCGCATGGCCTGAAGCCGCTGCGCTTCGGTTTCGGCGGCGAGCAGGTCCGACAGCCCCTCGACCTGCGCAAGATCCATGCGGCCGTTGAGCAGCGCCCGGCGCGTGAATTCGCCCGGCTCGGCCGGCCTCAGCCCCTCCATCTTCGCCAAGGCATCCAGGACCGAGCGCACGACCGCTGCGCTTCCGTGCAGGTGCAGCTCGGCCGTCGGCTCGCCGGTGAAGCTGGCCTCGGCTGCGAAACGCACCACCAGGGCATGGTCCAGAGTCTCGCCATTCGATGGGTTCGCCACTCGCCGCAGGACCATCCTTCGCGGCTCGGGCAAAGGTCCAGCCAGGGCCGACAGGGCGGAATCGGCCAGCGGTCCCGAGATGCGGATGACGGCGACGCCCGCCTTGCCGGGCGCCGTCGCCTGGGCGAAGATCGTTTCCTCGTCCATCGACCACTCCAATAAAATCGGCCCGAACAGCCTGGTGCTCGGGCCGATCGACGAAAATTCCGGTCGGGAGTCAGGCGTTCATCGAATCGAAGAATTCGGCGTTGGTTTTGGTCTGCTTGAGCTTGCCGAGCAGGAAATCGATCGCGTCGGCCGGACCCATGGGGTTCAGGATGCGGCGCAGGACGAACATCTTGGCCAGGTCGCTCTTCTCGACCAGAAGCTCTTCCTTGCGGGTGCCGGATTTCAGGATGTCGATCGCCGGGAAGACGCGCTTGTCGGCGACCTTGCGGTCAAGCACGATCTCCGAGTTGCCGGTTCCCTTGAACTCTTCGAAGATCACCTCGTCCATGCGGCTTCCGGTATCGATCAGCGCGGTGGCGATGATCGACAGCGAACCGCCCTCTTCGATGTTCCGCGCGGCGCCGAAGAATCGCTTCGGCCGTTGCAATGCATTCGCGTCGACGCCGCCGGTCAGAACCTTGCCCGAGCTGGGAATGACCGTGTTGTAGGCGCGTCCCAGCCTGGTGATCGAATCAAGCAGGATCACGACGTCGCGGCCATGTTCGACCAGGCGCTTGGCCTTTTCGATCACCATTTCCGAAACCGCGACATGCCGCGTGGCCGGCTCGTCGAAGGTCGAGGAGATGACCTCGCCCGCGACCGAGCGCTGCATGTCCGTCACTTCCTCGGGGCGCTCGTCGATCAGCAGGACGATGAGGTAGCACTCGGGATGGTTCTTCTCGATCGAGTGCGCGATGTTCTGGAGCAGAACCGTCTTGCCGGTCCGCGGCGGCGCGACGATCAGGCAGCGCTGTCCCTTGCCGATCGGGGCGACCAGATCGATCACGCGCGCCGACTTGTCCTTGGTCTGTTCGTCTTCGATTTCCATCTTGAGCCGCTCATTCGGGTAGAGCGGCGTCAGATTGTCGAAATGGACCTTGTGGCGCGCCTTCTCGGGATCTTCGAAGTTCAGCGTGTTCAGCTTGACCAGCGCGAAATAGCGTTCGCCTTCCTTCGGCGCACGGATCAAGCCCTCGACCGTGTCTCCGGTGCGCAGGGCGAATTTGCGGATCTGGTTGGGGCTGACGTAAATGTCGTCCGGTCCCGGCAGATAATTGGACTCGGGCGAGCGCAGGAACCCGAATCCGTCCTGAAGAACCTCAAGCACGCCGCCGCCGATGATCTGGACATCCCGGTCAGCAAGCTCTTTCAGGATGGCGAACATCATGTCCTGCCGGCGCATGGTCGACGCGCCTTCGATCTCGAGCTCTTCGGCGAACTCCAGCAGGGCAGTGGGCGACTTCTCCTTCAGGTCGGAGAGCTTAAGTTCTTGGATTTCCATGTATTTCCCGAAGATTTGCGCGCGCGGCCTCGTCTCTCGGCAGCTGGCGGCAAGAGGATTTCCGTGCGGGAAGGAGGGTCGGACAGGGGTGCACGGACGCGCGAAATGCTACGGGAAGGCGGCCGCGCTTGTCAAGATCCTCAGAACGGCTCGACGATGGCCATTATCACGATCAGAACCATGAGAAGGGTCGGGATCTCGTTGATCATGCGAAAGGCGCGGCCCGAGCGTCGATTGGCGCCCGCCTGAAAGGCGCGCATCTCGCGCCCCAGGAACTCGTGATAGATGGTCATGGCCACGACCAGCGCCAGCTTGGCCTGCAGCCAAGCCGCGGCCAGGATCCCCTCGAGCCCGATCGCGATCAGCATCGACGCGCCGAAAATCCAGCTCGAGATCATCGCCGGAACCATGATCGCACGATAAAGCCGCCGCTCCATGACCTTGAAGGTTTCGTCCAGAACCGGCTCGGCGCGTCCGCGTTCGGCGTGATAGACGAAAAGCCGCGGCAGGTAGAAGATCCCGGCCATCCAGGCGATGACGCTCATCACATGCAGCGCCTTGAGCCAGTCGTAATGCGCGGCCAGCCAGTCCGTCATTCCGCGCTCCGCACGATTTCGACCAGCCGCGCGACGTTGTCGGGATCGGCGTCCGGCGTGATGCCGTGTCCAAGGTTGAAGACATGCGGCCCGTTGCGCAGCGCGCGCAAGATGCGCCGCGCCTGGGACTCGAGACGCGCGCCGCCCGTCACCAGCAAGAGCGGATCGAGGTTGCCCTGCACCGCGCATTTTCCTTGCAGATTCTCTGCGGCCCAAGCCGGATCGACGCTTTGGTCTATGGCGATCGCGTCAGCGTCGGTGGCCTTGACGAACGCCGCGCTGCGCGCGCCGGCCCCGCGGGGAAAGCCGATGATTGGCACGTTCGGATGCCGTTCCTTCAGCGCCGCGGCGATGCGGTTGAAGGGCGCGATGCAGCAGGTTTCGAAATCCTCGAAATTGAGCGGTCCGGCCCAGCTGTCGAATATCTTGACCGCTTCTGCGCCAGCCTCGATCTGCGCGTCCAGATATTCGATGGTGGCTTCGGTGATCCGGTCGAGCAACGCGGCGAACAACTCGGGCGCCTCGACGATCATGCGCCGCGCCGGGGCCTGGTCCGGCGTTCCGCGCCCGGCGATCATGTAGGTCGCGACCGTCCAGGGCGCGCCGGCGAAGCCGATCAACGCGACGTGCGAGGGCAGCTCGCTGCGCAAACGGCGGACGGTTTCGTAGATGGGCGACAAGGTTTCGTGGACTGCCGAGGCCGGCTTCAGAACGGCCAGGTCCTCCTTGCGTATGACGGTGGACAGGCGCGGGCCCTCTCCGGCCTCGAAGGCCAGTTTGGCGCCCAGGGCCTGGGGAACCAGAAGGATGTCGGCGAACAGGATCGCCGCGTCGAAGCCGAAGCGTCGGATCGGTTGCAGCGTCACCTCGGTGGCCAGGTCCGGGTTGTAGCAAAGATCGAGGAATCCGCCCGCCTTCTCGCGCACCGCCCGGTATTCGGGCAGGTAGCGTCCCGCTTGACGCATGAGCCAGATCGGCGGCGTCGGCAGGGTTTCGCCGGCCAGGGCGCGCAGAAGGGTCTTTGTCGGCGGGGTCATGTCATCCTCAGAGAAACAGGGGGAGATTTGAAGGTTGTAGTGCTTAGTAGGGCCCCTGCACAGTGGGGATTACCGTTTCGAGTCCGAAGCTCCACAAGGTTATCCACAATTTTGTCCAGCGCGCGCGGATTCATCGCCGCTTTTCAAGGTTCTCCACGCCTGTCGTGTTGATAAAAAACATCGAAAAAACAAATTCTTAAGCCATAAGCGTGAGAGTTTTCCTCAGCTCGGCGCGCCATGCTGCGGCGGGGCGTCGCGATGGGCGAAAGTTATCCACAGCCGACGCGGCCGGGGCCGGATTCCTCGTCAACAGGTGGATGACTCGGGCGCCCGATTGAAGCGATCTCGCCACACCTCGCGCCGATGCCGGGTTATCCCCGACAATCCACGCTATCCCCAGGCGCGCGTCGCGGCCAATATGCGCCGCGCGCACGAGAACACCGGAAAGGCGATTCATGTCCGCTTACGTTCTGCATCTGGTCTCGGACTCGACGGGCGAGACGCTCAGCGTCGCGGCGAACGCGGCGCTGAGCCAGTTCGAGGACCCGAAGGTCAAGCGGCGCATGCATGTCTTCGTGCGCTCGCCCAAGGACGTCGAGCGCGTTCTGGAGGATGTCGAGAAACACCCCGGCGCCGTCGTCTACACCCTGCTCGATCAGAGCTTGTGCGCCCGGCTCGAGGAAGGCTGCCGCAAGCTCGGCGCGCCCACCGTGCCGCTGCTCAAGCCGCTCTTCGCTCTGCTCGAACAGGCGCTTGGCCCCGCGCGCAGGTTGCGGCCGGGCAAGCAATACGAAACCGACCGGTCCTATTTCGACCGCGTGGCCGCCATCGAATACGCCATGTCGCACGATGACGGGGCGGTCGGCGACCGTCTGCGCCGCGCGGATGTGATCCTGCTGGGCGTCAGCCGCACGTCCAAGACGCCGACCTGCCTTTACCTGGCCGTGCGCGGCGTCAAGGCGGCCAACGTTCCGCTGGTTCCGGGCCGGCCGCTGCCGCCCGAGCTCGAGCAGGCGATCGCCGAGGGCGTGCCCGCCATCGGCCTGACCGCCAGCCCCAACCGGCTGGCGCAGATCCGCGGCCAGCGGCTGCGCGCCATCGGCGGCGAGGGGGGCGACGGATACGCCGATCCCGAGCGCATCCGCGAAGAGGTCTCGCAGGCCCTGCTCACCTTCCAGCGCCTCGGCGTGCCGGTGATCGACGTCACGCGCCGCTCGATCGAGGAAACCGCCGCCTCGATCATGGCCGAGCTGCGCGCGCGGGGGCGGGCGGAATGAGCGCCCGGGTCGTTCTCGCCTCGGCCAGCCGCGCGCGCGCCCGCATGCTCGAGGCGGCGGGCGTTCCCGTCGTCATCGAGCCCGCCCGCGTCGACGAGGCCGAGATCAAGCGCGCCATGCTGGCCGAGGGCGCGCCCGCGCGCGACGTCGCCGACGCCCTGGCCGAGATGAAGGCCATGCGCGTCGGGCTCCGGCGCGCCGACGCGCCGGGCGATCTGGTTCTGGGCGCCGACCAGGTGCTGGTCTGCGAGGACCGCCTGTTCGACAAGCCGGCCGATCGCGCCGAGGCCGCCGCGCAGCTGCGCGCCCTGCGCGGCCGCACCCATCAGCTGCTGTCGGCTGCGGTCATCGTGCATCAGGGCCGGCCCGTCTGGCGTCATGTGGGGCGCGCGCAGCTTGCCATGCGCCCCTTCTCGGACCAATTTCTGGATGACTATCTGGACCGGCTGGGCGATACCGTGACCGAGACGGTCGGCTGCTATCATCTCGAAGGGCTTGGCGCGCAGCTCTTCAGCCGCGTTCAGGGCGACCACTTCACGGTCCTCGGCCTGCCGTTGCTCGAGATTCTGGGTTTCCTGCGCGCCAGGGGAGTTTTGGGGGAATGACCGAGCACGACCGCGTTCCGCTTGCGGGGGTCGTCGGCTGGCCCATCGCGCATTCGCGATCGCCGCGCCTGCATCACCACTGGCTGCGGCGCTACGGGTTGGCGGGCGACTACGTGCCGCTGGGCGTCGCGCCGCGCGACTTCGAGGCCGCCTTCCGCGCGCTGCCCCTCTTGGGCTTTCGCGGGGTGAACGTCACCATTCCCTTCAAGGAAACCGTGCTCAAGCTGGCGACCAAGGTTTCGGACCGCGCCTCGCTGATCGGCGCGGCCAACACCATCACCTTCCGCGAGGACGGGACCATCTACGCCGACAACACCGACGGCTACGGCTTTCTCGAGAACCTGCGCGCAGGGGCGCCGGGGTGGAAGGCGTCCGACGGTCCGGCGCTGGTGTTCGGCGCCGGGGGCGCGGCGCGGGCGATCATCTCGGCGCTTCTGTCCGACGGCGCGCCGGAAATCCGCCTGACCAACCGCACCCGCGCGCGGGCCGAGTTCCTGGCCGAGCATTTCGGCGCCAAGGTGCGGGTGGTCGACTGGATCAAGGCCGAAGCCGCCATGGACGGCGCCGCGACGCTGGTCAACGCCACCGCGCTGGGCATGACCGGCCATCCGCCGCTGCCCGTCTCGCTGCGGCGCGCGCCCAAGTCGATGCTGGTGACGGACATCGTCTACACGCCCTTGATGACGCCCCTTCTCGAAGAGGCGCGCGAGCGCCGCATGCGCTGGGTCGACGGCCTGGGCATGCTGCTGCACCAGGGCCGGCCGGGCTTCGAGGCGTGGTACGGCGTCGCTCCCGAGGTGGACGAGGAGCTGCGCCGCGCGGTGCTGGAGGATTGACATGCGCGTTCTCGGCCTGACCGGCTCGATCGGCATGGGCAAGTCCACCACCGCCGCCATGTTCGCCGATCGCGGCGTGCCCGTCTGGGATGCCGATGCGGCGGTGGCGCGGCTTTACGGCCCCGGCGGCGCCGCGGTCGAGGCGGTGCGCGCCGTCGCGCCCGGCTGCGTGATCGACTCGGCCGAGGGCGCGCGCGTCGACCGCGCCGCGCTGCGCGCCGCGGTCACGGCCGATCCGTCGCTGATCCCGCGGCTCGAACAGGCCGTGCATCCGCTGGTGGGCATGGACCGCGCCCGGTTTCTGGACGAGGCCCGCGCCCAGGGCGCGCCCGTGGCGGTGTGCGACATTCCCCTGCTGTTCGAAACCGGGGGCGATGCGGCCTTCGACGCGGTGGTCGTCGTCTCGGCGCCCCCCGAGATCCAGCGCAGCCGGGTGCTGGCCCGTCCGGGCATGAGCGAAGAGACCTTCCGCGCCATCCTGGACCGCCAGATGCCCGACGCGCAAAAGCGCGCAAGGGCCGATTTCGTCGTCGATACGGGGCGGGGCCTCGACCATGCCCGAAGCCGCGTCGGCGCGATTCTCGACGCCGTGCGCGACGGTCGCCTGCGCGACGAGGAGGACCGCGATGCGTGAGATCGTTCTCGACACCGAAACCACCGGCATCGACCCCTACGACCCCTCGGGCCGCCATCGCATCGTCGAGATCGGCGCCGTCGAGCTGGTGAACCACGTCGCCACCGGCCGCCACTATCACCAGTATCTGAACCCCGAACGCCCCATGCCGCGCGAGGCCTTCGAGGTGCACGGCCTGGGCGACGACTTCCTGGCCGACAAGCCGCTGTTCAAGGACGTGGCGCAGGCGTTTCTGGACTTCATCGGCGACGCGAAGCTGGTGATCCACAACGCCCGCTTCGACATGCGCTTCATCAACGCCGAGCTCGAATGGGCCGGCCTGCCGCCCCTGCCCATGAGCCGCGCCATCGACACGCTCGAGATGGCGCGCAAGCGTTTTCCGGGCGCGCAGAACACCCTCGACGCGCTGTGCCGCCGCTTCGGGGTCGACAACTCGGCCCGCGACAAGCACGGCGCGCTGCTCGACTCCGAGCTTCTGGCCGAGGTCTATCTCGAGCTGATCGGCGGCCGTCAGCCCGATTTCGCCCTGGGCGTGATCGAGGGCGGCCGCGGGCAGAGCCGCCCAGACGGCGCCGAGGCCGAGTGGGTCGCCCCGCCGCGGCCCGCCCCGCTGCCTTCCCGGCTGACCGAGGCCGAGCGCGTCGCGCACGAGGCCTTCGTCGCCGAACTGGGCGAAGACGCCCTGTGGCGGCGCCTGGGCGGCTGAGCGCGGCGCGCCCGCTCGCCCAGGTCCCGGCTCAGGCCTGGCCCGAGCCTTCGGCGGCGGCCTGCTCGGCCTGGCGGCGCTGAAGCTCCTGGCGGTAGATCGCCACGAAATCGACCATGTCCAGCATCAGCGGCGGATAGCCGCCGTCGCGCGTGACGTCGGCGATGATGCGGCGCGCGAAGGGGAACAGCTGGCGCGGGCATTCGATCAGCAGGAAGGGATGCAGCTGCTCCTGCGGCACGTTGACCACGTGGAACACGCCCGCATAGTCCAGCTCGACCATGAACAGCGACTCCTCGCCCGACTTGGCGTTCGCCGTGATCTTGAGCGACACCTCGTAGCGGTCCTCGCCGCGCGCGCGCGCGTCCAGATTGACGGCCACCTGGATGTCGGGCTTGCCCTGCGGCGCCTGCTGCTTGATGGCGGCGATGTTCTCGAAGGACAGGTCCCTGGTGAACTGCGAAAGGATGGAAACCTGCGGCTGCGGGGGCTGCTGGGCGTTCTCGGCCATGTCGGACATGCTCCGTTCAATGATGCGGTCGGGCGGCTGCGCCCGCGCCGATGGCTAGCACTTCCGGCCGGCCGCGACAATGCGCGCCCCGCTCAGCGCGGCGGAACGCGGCGCGCGTCCGGGTCCGGTTCGGGCCTGGGGCGGCCGTCCTCGTCGAGGACCACGAACTCGGCGTCGATCACCTCGTCCTCGCCGGCCGGACCCGGGCCGGGGCCGGTGCGCGCGGCGTGCACATGCACCTCCATGCGCGCGGCCATGTGACGCGAGGCCCAGCGGATGACCGCCGCCCGCACCGGCCGGATCAGCAGCGCCAGGCCCACCGCGTCGGTGAAGAAGCCCGGCGTCAGCAGCAGCAGCCCCGCCGCCAGCACCAGCGCCCCATGCGCCAGCGCGCCCGCCGGATCGCCGCCCTGCGTCAGGCTGCGCTGAAGATCGTCGATCGCCTCGCGCCCCTGCGCGCGCAGCAGCAGCGTGCCCGCCGCCGCCGTGGCCAGCACGATCGCCAGCGTGGGCCACAGCCCCAGAAAGCCGCCGACCTTGATGAAAAGCGCGATCTCGACGATCGGCACGGCGACCAGGATCAGGAAAAGCCACATGGGGAGACATCCTCCGCTTGCGTCTCGGGCGCTGCGAAACGCAAGCTGGTTGGACTTGCGCCGCGCCACGCCTTACATAGGCTCTAGCCGGGCCGGGCGCCACGTTCCCGCAAGGGGATCTGGCGCGCGCCCGGGGCGGCCCCGAAACGCGATCCCAGCGAGACGCAATCGAAGACATGAACAGCGCCATGATCGAACTCCTGATACTCGCCGCGATCGCGGTGTTCGTCTTCCTTCGGCTGCGCAGCGTGCTTGGAACGCGCACCGGCTTCGAGAAGCCGACCGTGCCGCCCCTGCGCCCGGTCGAGGCCGACGCGCCCGCCGCGCCGTCCTGGTCGGGCGAGGACCGAGAGCGCACCCTCGAAGAGGAGATCGCCCGCGTCGCCGATCCCGACAGCGAAACGGCGCTGGCGCTGCGGCGCATGGCGCGGGCCGAGCCGGGCTTCTCTCCGGTCGCCTTCATCGAGGGGGCCAAGCGCGCCTACGAGATCATCCTCATGGCCTATGAGAACGGCGATCTCGACACCCTTCGCCCGCTGCTGTCGGACGAGGTGTATCAGAGCTTCGCCGACGCCATCGAGCGCCGCCGCGCCCAGGGGCTGACCGTGGACGCGCGCTTCATCGGCGTGCGCGAGGCGCGGATCTTCTCGGCCATGTTCTCCGAGGACACGGGCGAGGCCGATGTCGAGGTGCGTTTCGTGGGCGAGCTGATCTCGGTCGTGCGCAACGCCGATCACGACATCGTCGAGGGCGACCCGAACGAGGTCCGCCGCCAGACCGATCTGTGGACCTTCACGCGCAAGATGGGATCGTCCGATCCCAACTGGATCCTGACCGCGACGGGCGGATGATCGGCGCGCTTCGGGCAGGCCTGGCGGCGCTGGCGCTGGCCGCCATGACGCCGGGCGCGCCCGGCTGGGCCGGCGGGCCATGGCGCGCGCTCGACTTCGCGCAGCTGCAGGGCTGGGCCGACGAGGATCACGCCGCCGCCCGCCGCGTCTTCGCCGCCACCTGCGACCTCGCGGGCGCGGGCGGGCGCGGCGACGGGGCGCCGGGCGTCGCGCTGAGCCCCGAGGACTGGCGCGCAGCCTGCGCCGCGGCGCGCGACCCGGCGATCGAGGCGCGGCGGTTCTTCGAGACCTTCTTCGTTCCGGTGCTGGTTTCGCCGCCCGAGGGCGGCTTGCTGACCGGCTATTTCGAGCCCGAACTGCACGGCGCCCTGCGCCCGGATGCGCGTTTCCGTCACCCGCTGCATGCCGCGCCGGACGACCCGGCCTTGCGGCGGCTGACGCGCGCGCAGATCCGGGCCGGCGCGCTGCGCGGCCGCGGGCTCGAGCTGGTCTGGCTCGATGATCCCGTGGCGGCCTATTTCCTGCACGTCCAGGGCAGCGGCCGCGTCCGGCTGACCGACGGGCGGGTGCTGCGGCTGGGCTTCGCCGGGCGCAACGCGCATCCTTACCGCTCGCTCGGCCGCGCGCTGGTCGAGGCCGGCGCATTCGCGCCGGGGCGGCTTTCGGCCCAGCGGCTGCGCGCGTGGCTGTCCGAGGATCCCGAGCGGCTGCGCTGGCTGGACGTGAACCCGTCCTACATCTTCTTTCGCGAGATCGCTGAGCTTGACCCCGATGACGGCCCCATCGGCGCCATGGGCCGGCCGCTGCATGCCGGGCGCTCGGCGGCGGTCGATCCGGCCTTCGCGCCCCTTGGCGCGCCACTGTGGGTCGAGGCGCCGGGCGCGCCGCCCCTGCGGCGGCTGTTCGTGGCGCAGGATGTGGGCGCGGCGATCAAGGGGCCGGGGCGGGTCGATCTGTTCTTCGGCGCGGGCGAAGAGGCCTTCGAGAAGGCCTCGGCCATGCATGGGTGCGGACGCGTGGCGGTGCTGCTGCCGGTCTCGGCGGCGCGGCGCCTGGCGCTGGCGCGGTGAGGGCGCGCCATGGCCCGCCGTCGCCGCCCGCGTCGATTGACCCCCGAGGAAAGCGCCCTGTGGAGCCAGGTCGCCGCCACGGCCGACCCCATGCGCCCCACTCCGCCGCCCGCGCCGTCCGAGGCGCCGCCCTCGGCCCTTCGGGGCGCGCCGGCGCAGCCCGCCATCGAGGCGCCGCCGCGCAAGTCGCCGCGCCGGCCGGGCGCCGCGCCGCCGCCCCCGCCCCCGTCGCCTCCGGCGCCGTCGGTCGCCTTCGACTTCGCTCCCGAGCCCTATGACAGCCTGGCGCCGGCCGAGGGGCTGGACCGCCGCACCGCGCGGCGTCTGCGCGCCGGCCGGCGCGAGCCCGAGGCGCGGCTTGACCTGCACGGCATGACGGCCGAGCGCGCCCACGCCGCGCTGACCGGATTCGTGCGCGCCAGCCGCATGCGCGGGCTGCGCTGCGTTCTGATCATCACCGGCAAGGGCGGGCGCGCGCGCTGCGCGGGCGAAGACGCGCCCTTCATGGCGCCCGCCGAGGGCGTGCTGCGCCGCGCGGCGCCGCGCTGGCTGCGCGCGGGACCGCTGGCGGGAATGGTGGTGGGCATCTATCCCGCCCATCGCCGCCATGGCGGCGAGGGCGCCTTCTACGTATACCTCAAGAAGCTGCGCTAGGGCCGGGGCCTCAGTCGCGCTCCAGGCCCAGAACGTCGAGCATGTCGTATTCGCCGGGCTTGCGGTCCTGGCCCCAGATCGCGGCGCGCACCGCCCCGCGGGCGAACAGCATCCGGTCGGTGGCCACATGGCGCAGCACGATGCGCTCGCCCGCGCCGGCGAAGATCACCTCGTGCTCGCCCACCACGTCGCCGCCGCGCAGCGAGGCGAAGCCGATCGCGCCCGGCTTGCGCGGGCCGCACATGCCGTCGCGCGCGCGCTCGGCCGCTTCGGCCAGCGTGGTTCCGCGCCCCTCGGCCGCGGCCTCGCCCAGCATCAGCGCCGTGCCCGAGGGCGCGTCCACCTTGCGGTTGTGGTGCATCTCGAGGATCTCGATGTCGAAGCTTTCGTCCAGCGCCTTCGCCACCTTGCGCGTGAGCATCGTCAGCAGGTTCACGCCGAGCGACATGTTCCCCGCCCGCACGATGACCGCATGGCGCGCGGCGGCGGACAGACGCGCAAGGTCCTCGTCGCCGAAGCCGGTGGTGCCGATCACATGCACGCAGCGCGCCTGCGCGGCCAGCGCCGCATGCGCCAGCGTCGCGGCCGGCGCGGTGAAGTCCAGCACCGCCCGCGAGCGGGCGAAGGCCTCGAGCGGGTCGTCCTCGACCGTCACGCCCATGGGCGCGCCGCCCAGCGCCTCGCCCAGGTCGCGGCCGATCCATGGGTGACCGGGGCGCTCGGTGGCGCCGGTCAGGACGACGGCGGGGTTCTCGCGCACCGCCTCGATCAGCATCCGGCCCATGCGGCCGGACGCGCCGACGACGGTGACGGGAATGGGGGCGGTCTGGGTCATGCCTGCTCTCCTGCTGGGTGGTGGGCGCCTTGATAGCGCGCCCCGCGCGCCGCGCCTAGCGGTCGGTGGCCGGCATCCCCGACAGAAGCGCCAGCAGCTCGGCGACGTTGGCCGCGCCGAACTTGCGCAAGAGGCGCGCCCGGTGGGCCTCGACCGTGCGCGGCGACAGCGACAGCGCCTGCGCGATCTGCTTCGATGTGCGCCCGTCGAACAGATGCATGACGATCTGCCGCTCGCGCGGGGTCAGGCTGTGGGCCGGGCGCTGGTCCGACAGATCGGCGAAGCTCAGCACCACGCGGCTGAGCGGGTCGTCCGGGTGCGGCGTGGTCGCGCGCACGCGAACCCAGAACAGCGTGCCGTCGCGCCGGGCCATGATGCGCTCGTCCGAGTAGCGGCCCGAGGCGCGCAGCGCCTCGATCCCGATGTCGCCGAACTGCTCGAACTCGGCCGCCGAGGGATACAGATCGCGAAAGGAGCGCCCGATCAGCTCGTAGCGCTCATAGCCGAACATCTGCGCGAAGGTGCGGTTGCAGACCCTGATGACGCGGCGCTCGGCCAGGGCGATCCCCACCGGGGCGCCGTCGAAGGCCAGATCCCACAGCTGCTGGTCGGCGGTCGGGTCCATAGGGTGGTTCCACGATATTGCGCGGCGCGCGCAGGGGCGCGGATAATTCTTGCGCAAGGCAAGCATGAAGGAGCCGGCAGATGCAAGACGCCGCGATCCGCGCCGCGATCGACGCCGCCATCGAGGCGCGCCGCGAGGATCTGATCGAGCTGACGCGCGCGCTGATCCGCGTGCCCTCGGTCAATCCGCCCGGCGCCGATTACGAGGCCTGCGCGCGCATCGTGGCCGACCGGCTGGCGGCGGCGGGCTTCGACGCGCAGCTGATCCGCGCCGAGGGCGCGCTGGCCGACAGCGAGCGTCACCCGCGCGTCAACGTCTTGGCCCGGCGCGAGGGCGCCGGCCCCGGCCCGTGCGTGCATTTCAACTCGCATTACGACGTCGTTCCCCCCGGCCAGGGCTGGAGCGTGGACCCGTTCGGGGCCGAGCTGCGCGACGGCCGCATCTATGGCCGCGGCGCGTGCGACATGAAGGGCGGGCTGGCGGCCTCGATCATCGCCGCCGAGGCGCTGGCCGAGCTGGGCGGCTGGCCCGGCGCGATCGAGGTGTCGGGCGTGGCGGACGAGGAATCGGGCGGCTTTGGCGGCGCCGCCTGGCTGGCGCGGCGCGGCCTGTTCGCCGCGGGGCGGCAGGATCACGTCATCATCCCCGAGCCCTTCTCGCCCGACGGCGTGTGCATCGGCCATCGCGGCGTGTGGTGGGGCCGAATCGAGACCTTCGGCCGCGTAGCGCATGGCTCGATGCCCTTTCTTGGCGAGTGCGCGGTGCGGCGCATGGGCTGGGTGCTGCATGCGCTCGAAACCGAATACATCCCGCGCATCGCCGCGCGCGTCGCCGCGGCGCCCGTCGTGCCCGAAGCGGCGCGGCGCGCCTCGCTCAACATCGCCGCGCTGCATGGCGGCCAGCCCGAGACGGCCGAGGGCTTTCTTGCGCCCAACGTGCCCGACCACGCCAGCCTGGTCTTCGACCGCCGCCTGATCCCCGAGGAAGACCCCGCCGAGGTCAAGGCCGAGCTGCGCGCCCTGCTCGACGAGGTGGGCGCGCGCCACGGCTTCGAGGCGCGGCTGACCGACCTGTTCGAGGTGCGCCCCACCATGGCCGACCCCGAGGGCCCCGTCGCGCGCGCCGTGCGCGGGGCCGTGCGCGACGTTCTGGGGCGCGAGGCGCGGGTGGTGGTTTCGCCCGGCACTTACGATCAGAAGCACTTCGACCAGATCGGCGGCGTGCGCGACTGCATCGCCTACGGGCCCGGAAGGCTGGACCTTGCGCATCAACCCGACGAATATGTCGAGGTGGAGGATCTTGCGGCGTCGGCAAGGGTCATGGCGCTGGCCGCATGGCGGCTGCTGACCGCCGGCGCGGCGAAGGATGCGGCGCCGGCATGAGCGCCGCGCGACAGGGAGCGAAGGCATGGAACTGTTTACCAGAACGGCGGCGGCGCTGGCCATGATGATCGGCGCGGCGCAGGCGGCGCCCACGCATCTGACCGTGGGCATGCAGCTCGAGCCGCCCAATCTCGACCCCACCGCCGGCGCCGCCGCGGCCATCGACGAGGTGACCTACGCCAACATCTTCGAGGGCCTGACGCGCATCGGCCCCGACGGCTCGGTGCGGCCGGCGCTGGCGCGCTCGTGGGAGGTGTCCGAGGACGGGCTGACCTACGTCTTCCACCTGGTCGAGGGGGCGCGCTTTCACGACGGCGCGGCGTTCGACGCCTCGGACGTGAAGTTCAGCTTCGAGCGCGCCATGGCCGAGGGCTCGACCAACGCGCAAAAGGGCCTGTTCGAGCCGATCGAGAAGATCGAGGTCCTGGACCCCGCCACCGTGCGCATCACGCTCAAGCGTCCGACCGGCCAGTTCCTGTTCAACATGGGCTGGGGCGACGCGGTGATCGTCGATCCGGCCAGCGCCGAGGGCAACGCCACCCATCCGATCGGCACCGGCCCGTTCCGGTTCCGCAACTGGGTCAAGGGCGACAGCGTCACCATCGAGCGCAACCCCGACTACTGGGGAACGCCGGCGCGCCTTGAAAGCGCGACCTTCAAGTTCATCGCCGACCCGACCGCGGCGCTGGCGGCGCTGATGGCCGGCGACGTCGACGCCTTTCCCGGCTATCCCAGCCCCGAGACCGTGCCCCAGCTTCAGGCCGATCCGCGCTTCGAGGTGGTGATGGGCTCGACCGAGGGCGAGACCATCCTTTCCACCAACAACGCCCGTCCGCCCTTCGACGATCTGCGCGTGCGCCGCGCCATCGCTCACGCCATCGACCGGCAGGCGATCATCGACGGCGCCATGTTCGGCGTCGGCACGCCCATCGGCAGCCATTTCGCGCCTCACAACCCCGCCTATGTGGACCTGACCGCCCTCTATCCGCACGACCCCGACAAGGCGCGCGCCCTTCTGGCCGAGGCGGGCCATCCGAACGGCTTCAAGGCCACGCTCAAGCTGCCGCCGCCCTCCTATGCGCGGCGCGGCGGCGAGCTGGTCGCCGCGCAGCTGCGCGAGGTGGGCATCGACCTGACGATCGAGAACGTCGAATGGGCGCAGTGGCTCGAGCAGGTGTTCCGCGGCAAGGATTACGACCTGACCATCGTCTCGCACACCGAGCCCATGGACATCGGCATCTATGCGCGGCCCGACTACTACTTCCAGTATGACAATCCGGCCTTCCGCAAGCTGATGCAGGACCTGAACGCCGCCGTCGACCCGGCCCGCCGCGCCGCCATCCTGGGCGCCGCGCAGGCGGTGATCGCCGAAGACGCCGTGAACGGCTTTCTGTTCCAGCTGGGCAAGATCGGCGTCTGGAACGCCAAGGTCAAAGGCCTGTGGCATGACGCCCCCACCCAGGCCAACGACCTGACGGCCGTCTACTGGGAAGACTGACCGCGCCCCGCGCGCCCGGCCCAGGCCGGGCGCGCGGCGGCGAACGCAAGGACGCAGCATGGCCCGGTTCCTCGTCGCTCTGGCATTCGTCGCATTGGGCTGGCTGCTGTGGCGCAACCTCGCGCAGACGCGGCCGGCCCCGGCGCGGCGCAAGCTGTGGGACGCGCCGCTGCGCCCGGGACATGTGGCGATCCTGCGCGCGCGGCCGGCCTGCTGGGGCTGGTGGGCGGCGCTGGTCGCGGCGACGGCGGTGCTGGCCTGGACCCTGTATGAGCGCGTGCGCATGGGCCAGCCTCTGGCCGACGCGCCCATGCACCTGGCGCTGACGCTGATCTTCGCCGCCGCGGCCGTCTGGCGCTTCGTGCAGCTGACCGAGCATGTGACCGTGACCTGGGACCGCATCCGTTCGCAGAACATCCTTGGCCCGCGCTACGACGTGCCGATCGAACAGGTGTCGGCGGTGTCGGAAAGCGGCGCCATCGCGCTGGCCGACGGCCGCGCGCTCGAGCTCTCGCCCTGGCTCGAAGGGCGCCGCTGGCTGGCGCACGAGCTGCGCGCGCGGCTGGAGGCGCGCCGATGATCGCCTTTCTGGTCAGGCGCGCGGCGACGCTGGCGCTGACCCTGCTGGCGGCCACGGCGGTGATCTTCGTGATGCTCGAGGTCGCGCCCGGCGATCCGGCGGTGACCATGCTGGGGCTCAACGCCTCGGACGAGGCCGTGGCCGCGCTGCGCGCCGAGCTGGGGCTGAACGCGCCCCCGCTCGAGCGATACCTGGCCTGGCTTGCGGGCATGCTGCGCGGCGATTTCGGCGTCAGCTACACCTACCGCACCCCCATCGCCGAGCTGATCGCCGATCGCCTGGCCGTTTCGGGGCCGCTGACGCTGTATGCGCTGGCGCTGTCCACGCTCATCGCCATTCCGGCGGGGGTTCATGCGGCGGCCCATCGCGGGCGCGCGGCCGATGCGGCGACGCTGGGGCTGGTGCAGATCGGCGTCGCGACGCCCAATTTCTGGGTGGCGATGCTGCTGGTGCTGGCGTTCTCGACCGGGCTGCGCTGGTTCTCGGCGGGCGGCTTTCCGGGCTGGGGCGATCCGCTCGAGGCGATGCGCGCGCTGACGCTGCCGGCCGTGTCGCTGGCGCTGCCGCAGGCGGCGATCCTGACGCGGGTGATGCGCTCGGCGTTGATCGAGACCATGTCCGAGGACTACATCCGCACGGCGCGCGCCAAGGGTCTGACCGAACGCCAGGCGCTGCGCCGCCACGCCCTGCGCAACGCCATGATCCCGGTGCTGACCATCATCGGCATGCAGTTCAGCTTTCTTCTGGCCGGCGCCGTCATCATCGAGAACGTGTTCTTCCTGCCCGGGCTGGGGCGGCTGGTGTTCCAGGGCGTCGTGCAGCGCGACCTGATCGTGGTCAAGTCGGTGCTGACGCTGCTGGTGCTGGCGGTCACGCTGGTGACGCTGGCGGTGGACGCGGCCTATGCGGCGGTCGATCCGCGCCTGCGCGCGAGGCGGCGATGAGGCTCTCGCCCGCGCTGGTCATCGGCGCCGCGCTCAGCCTGACGGCGGTCGGGCTGGCGGCGCTGTCCTTCTTCTGGACGCCCTACGACGTCACGCGGCTGACCGTGGCGGCGCGGCTGCAGCCGCCCTCGGCGCAGCACTGGTTCGGCACCGACCATTTCGGGCGCGACATCTTCTCGATGGTCATGGTCGGGGCGCGGGCCTCGATCGCGGTGGCGCTGGTGGCGGTGGGCGTGGGCGCGGGGCTGGGCGTGCCGCTGGGGCTGGCCGCCGCGGCGCGGCGCGGCGGCTGGCTGGACGAGCTGGTCATGCGGCTGAACGATCTGATCTTCGCCTTTCCCTCGCTGCTGCTGGCGATCATGATCACCGCCACGCTCGGCCCCGGGGCGTTCAACGCCGTCATCGCCATCGGCATCTTCAACATCCCCGTCTTCGCCCGTGTCACGCGCGGCGCCGCGCTCAGCCTGTGGACGCGCGACTTCGTCCTGGCGGCGCGCGTGGCGGGCAAGGGCGCGGCGCGCATCTCGGTCGAGCATGTGCTGCCCAACGTCACCAATCTGCTGATCGTGCAGGCGACCATCCAGTTCAGCCTGGGCATCCTGGCCGAGGCGGGGCTGAGCTATGTCGGCCTGGGCGTGCAGCCGCCCATGCCCTCGTGGGGGCGCATGCTGAACGAGGCGCAGACCATGATCTACGTCGCGCCCTGGTTCGCGATCTTTCCGGGGCTTGCCATCGTGCTGACGGTGCTGGGGCTGAACCTGCTGGGCGACGGCCTGCGCGATCTGTCCGACCCGAAGGTGAGGCGCGCGCGATGAGCCTTCTGCGCATCGACAGGCTGTCGCTTCGCATCGGCGCCGCGCAGGTGCTGCGCGACGTCTCGCTCCACATCGCCCCGGGCGAGGTGCTGGGCGTGGTCGGCGAAAGCGGCTCGGGCAAGTCGATGACCGCGCTTTCCGTGATGCGCCTTGCGCCGCGCGGCGTCGCCGAGGGGCGCGTGCTGTTCGAGGGCGAAGACCTTCTGGCCGCCTCCGAGGCGCGCATGTGCGCCCTGCGCGGGGCCGCCATCGGCATGGTGTTTCAAGAGCCCATGACCGCCCTCAACCCCCTTCACCCCATCGGCCGACAGGTCGAGGAGGTGATCCGCCTGCACCGCCCCGACCTTGACGCCCGCGCCGAGGCGCGCCGCGCGCTCGAGCGCGCCGGCCTGCCCGCGGACCGCGTGCCGCATGACCGCTATCCCCACGATCTGAGCGGCGGCCAGCGCCAGCGCGTGGTCATCGCCATGGCAACGGCGCTGCGGCCCAGGCTGGTCATCGCCGACGAGCCGACCACCGCCCTCGACGTGACCACGCAGGCCCGCATCCTCGACCTGCTGCGGCGGCTGACCGCCGAGGACGGCGCGGGCCTGATGCTGATCACCCACGACCTGGCGGTGGTCGCCGAAATGGCCGACCGCATCGCCATCATGAAGGATGGCGAGGTGGTCGAGACGGACGAGACCGTGCGCCTGTTCCGCAACATGCGCCACCCCTACACGCGCGCGCTGTTCCAGGCCTCGGTTCACCAGCCCGCGCGCCGCGCCCGCCCCCCCGGCGACGAGGTTCTGCGCGCCCGCGAGGTCACGCGCGAGCATGTCTCGCGCCGCGGCCTCTTGCGCCGCCGAACGGCGTTCCGCGCCGTGGACCGCGTGTCGCTGGCCATCCGCCAGGGCGAGAACGTGGGCCTGGTCGGCGAAAGCGGCTGCGGCAAGTCCACGCTGGCGCGCGCGCTGCTGGCGCTCGAGCCGTTGCAGGGCGGCGCGGTGACGCTGTGCGGCGCGCCCTTCGCGCCCGGCGCGCCGCCCGAGCGGCGCCGCCACGTCCAGGCGGTGTTCCAGGACCCCTATGACAGCTTCGACCCGCGCTGGACCGTGGCGCATCTGGTGGCCGAACCGCTGCACATGCTGCGCCCGCGCATCACGCGCGCCGAGGCGCGCCGGCGCGCCGCCGCCGCCCTCGAGCGGGTCGGTCTGGGGGACGAGGCGCTCGACCGCTACCCGCACGAATTCTCGGGCGGCCAGCGCCAGCGCATCGCCATCGCCCGCGCGCTGGTGTGCGAGCCCCGCCTGGTGGTGCTGGACGAGGCGGTCAGCGCGCTGGACGTGTCGGTGCGCGCGCGCATCCTCGACCTGTTGGCCGAGCTGTCCGACCGGCTGGATCTGAGCATGCTGTTCATCAGCCACGATCTGCACGTGGTGCGCGCCGTGACCGACCGCGTGGCGGTGATGCAGGCCGGACGCATCGTCGAGGAAGGCCCGACCGAGCGCATCTTTTCCGCGCCCCGCCACCCCTGCACGCGCGCCCTGCTCGAGGCGACGCCGGACCTCGAGCGGGCGCTGGCCGCCCGCGCCGCCCGCGCCCCGCACGAAAAGGAGCCCGCCCGATGACCGACCCGGACCTGCCGCTGTTCTTCGACCCACGCCGGATGCTGATCGGCGGCGAATGGCGCCCGGCGCGGCGAAGCATGACGCTGCGCGATCCCTCGACGGGCGCGCCGCTGGCCGAGGTCGCCCGCGCCGACGCGGACGAGATCGAACAGGCCGTCGCCGCCGCGCGCGCCGCGCTCGATGGGCCGTGGGGCCGCATGCCGGCCTACGAGCGCGGCCGCATCCTGGCCCGCATCGGCCGCCTGGTCGAGGAGCGCATCGAAGAGCTGGCCGCGCTCGAGGCCCGCGACGTCGGCAAGCCGCTGTCGCAGGCGCGGGCCGACGCCCGCGCCCTGGCCCGATACATGGAGTTCTACGCCGGCGCCGCCGACAAGGTCCACGGCCAGACCATCCCGTATCTTGACGGCTACACCGTCTACACCTTGCGCGAGCCGCATGGCGTGACGGGTCACATCGTGCCGTGGAACTATCCGATGCAGATCATCGGCCGCTCGGTCGGCGCGGCGCTGGCGATGGGCAACGCGGCGGTGCTCAAGCCCGCCGAGGACGCCTGCCTGACCGCGCTGGCCTTCGCGCGCCTTGCCTGCGAGGCGGGGCTGCCCGCGGGCGCGCTGAACGTCGCGCCGGGTCTGGGCGAAGAGGCCGGCGCCGCCCTTGCCGCCAGCCCCGGGGTCGATCATCTGAGCTTCACCGGCTCGGTCGCCGTCGGCGTCCAGGTCCAGGCGGCCGCGGCGCGCAACGTCACGCCCGTCACGCTCGAGCTGGGGGGCAAGTCGCCGCAGCTGGTGTTCGAGGACGCGGACCTGGACGCGGCGCTGCCCTTTCTGGTGGGGGCGGGCATCCAGAATGCGGGGCAGACCTGCTCGGCCGCGTCGCGCATCCTGGTGGCGCGCGCGCGGTTTGACGAGGCGGTTGAGCGCATGGCCCGGCGCTATCGCGCGCTGCGCGTCGGTCCGGCGATGCGCGACCCCGACGTCGGCCCGCTGATCTCGGCGCGGCAGAAGGCGCGCGTCGAGGGGTTGCTGGCCGCGGGCGCCGATCTGAGCGTGGCGGCCGAGGGGCGCATCGACGCCGACGCGCCGGCGGGGGGCTTTTACGTCGCGCCGCGGCTGCTGACCGGCGCCGCGCCCGACCATCCCCTTGCGCAGGAAGAGATCTTCGGCCCCGTCCAGCTGGTCATCCCCTTCGACGACGAGGACGAGGCCGTGGCCATCGCCAACGGCACGCCCTACGGTCTGGTCGCCGGCGTCTGGACGCGGGACGGCGCGCGGCAGATGCGCCTGGCGAAAAGGCTGCGGGCGGGGCAGGTGTTCGTGAACAACTATGGCGCCGGCGGCGGGGTCGAGCTGCCCTTCGGCGGGCGCGGCGCCTCGGGCCATGGGCGGGAAAAGGGTTTCGAGGCGCTATACGGCTTTTCCACGGTCAAGACCGTGGCGGCCCTGCATGGCTGACGCTCAGTCCTCGCGCACGGTCTCGGCCGGGTCCAGCACGCGCGCGCCCTCGGGGCCGATCAGAACGCGCATGTTCTGCCGCGCCATGGCCGCGACCGGCAGGCGGCGGCGCAGCCGGGCCTCGATGGCGTCAAGCTCGTCATCCGAATGTTCGGGCTGGTGGTGGTAGATCAGCGCGCAGCCGGCCCCGGCCTCGCGGGCGAAATCCGCGCCGTGCTGCCAGGTCGAATGCCCCCAGCCGCGGCGGCGCGCGAAGTCGTCGTCGTCATAGGCGCCGTCATACAGCAGCAGGTCCGCCCCGCGCGCAAGTTCGGCCATGCGGGCGTCGGCCTCGGGGTCGCCATGCTCGTGATCGCCGATGATGGCGATCGCGCCGTCCGGGCTTTCGATGCGGAACGCGCAGCACCCGCCCGGATGGTGGCTCAGCCCCGGGGTGATCCGCATTCCGCACAGCTCGAAGGGCCGCGTGGGGTCGAAACGCGCATAGCGCACGGTTTCCATCTGCAGCGGATGGACCGGAAAGAAGGGCGGCGCGGCGAAGCGCGAGAGCTTGTCCTGCAGGTCCCATGCGCTGTCCACCACCCCGCAATGCAGCCGCAGCTGCGCGCCGGGCGTGTAGAAGGGTCCGAAAAAGGGCAGGCCGATGACGTGATCGAGGTGCAGATGGCTCAGCAGGATCTCGGCCGCGACCGGGCGGCCGGCGGCCGCGGCGCGGCGCGCCAGATCCGCGCCCAGATTGAGCGAGGCCGAGCCAAGGTCGATCACCAGCGGCGGCGCGGCCGCGTCGAGGCGCCGGACCTCGAAGCAGATCGTGTCGCCTCCGAACCGGCTGCGGCGCGGGTCGCCCGTGGGCGCCGATCCGCCGGCGCCCCAGATCGTGAAGAGCGTTCCCCTGTCGATCCTTGCGGCGGTCACGACGGTTCGGACGGCGGGCACTTGGCGCGAAGGCGGGCCAGCTCGGCCGTGGTCCGTTCAAGGCGATGGGCCAGAGAGCGCGCCATCTCGACCGCCATCTCGGGAAATTCGCGCAGCAGCCGCAACATGCCCTCGCGCTCGAACATCAGGGTGCGCAGCTCGCCGCGGGCGCGCACGGACGCGGTGCGGGGCGTTTCGCACAGCATGGCCATCTCGCCGAAGACCTCGGAATCGCCCAGCGTCGCCACGACCGTCGCCTTGCCGTTGACCTCGACGATCACGTCGGCCTTGCCCTCGAGGATCAGATAGGCGCTGTCGCTGACGTCGCCCTGGCGCACCACGTATTCGCCGTCATTGAAGCGCCGATCCTCGCCCATGAAGGCGAGCAGCCGCAGCCGCGACGCATCCACGCCTTGAAACATGGGCGTCTTCTGAAGTGCGGCCACCTCGGTCTCGAACTTCATGCGGGTCGCCCCCAATGTCTTTCGTCCCCCGCGAACACTATCGACCCTCGTCTTCTGCGCCGTCAAGGCGCGCGAGCGATTCGGGGCCCTCCTGCAGCAGAACGCCGCCCGCCGCGTCGTCGAAGCGCAGGATGACGTCCGCATCGCGCGCGGCGCGCGCCGTCGCCGCCCCCCAGACCAGCGCGCCGCCGTCCAGCGCCCGGTGCAGCCGCGCGCGGGCGTCGAGATCGGCCTGCTCGTCGCCCGCGGCCACGCCGTCGAGCAGCAGCGCCGCGGGGTTCTTCATCAGCGCCCGGCCCAGCGCCAGCCGCACGCGCTGGCGCGCGTTCAGCGTCATGCCGCCCTCGCCCACGGGCTGGTCGAGGCCAAGGCGCAGCACGTCCTCGCGCAAGCCCGTCTCGCGCACCAGAACGTCGACGCGGCGCTTGAAGGGGCCCCAGCTGTCGCGGCGCTCGACGCGGACGGGGCCGAAGAACAGGTTCTCGGAGATCGAGAAGCTGCGCATGTAGCGGCTCTCGTCGATGAACTCGAGCCGCGGATCGCCTGCAAGCGCCTTGCGCAGGGCCGGCCGCGCGGCGACCAGCGCCGGCTCGCGGCCCTTGGCGCGCAGAACCGCCAGGCGAAAGCGCGCGGGGCGGTAGTCCATGGCGATGGTCAGCAGGCGGCGCGTCTCGGCGCGCGACAGCCGCCCCGGGCCGCGCCGACGCGCCTTCTGGACGATGGCGCGGATCTCGGGCGTTTCCGAGCGCGAGAAAAGCCCGTATTCGCGCAAGAGGTCGCTGTCCGCGGCCACGCCTTCGAACAGGCTCAGCAGCGTCTCGCACAGGTCGATGGCGATTTCGGTCAGCAGCGGACGTATCCCCGCCGCGTCGAGCGCGCGCATCACCTTGCGGTCGGCCAGCAGTCCCGCCCAGCCGCTTTCGGGGTCGAGCGGTCGGGCGTAGAACACGTTCTCGCCCAGCGAGGCATTGGCGTTGAAGCGGTCGGGGCGCCAGACGTCGATGAAGTCCTCGCGCATGGGGCCCAGCTCGGCCGAGGCGGCGATGTGCGTGCGCAGATCGAGCAGCGTGCGCGCCAGGCGCGGGCGGGCGTCGGGGTCGGCGCGGCTGCCAAGGCCGATCACATACAGGTCGTCGTCCAGCTCGAGCCCGTGAACCGCTTCGAGGATGCGGCTTTCGACATGCGCCATGTCGCGGTATCCGGCCTCGGCTGGGTCGATCCAGCGCGCGTCCACGTCGTCGGGGGGCGCACCGGTGGCCAGGGCCTCGCGGCGGCGGGCCTCGGCCTCGGGGTCGTCGGCGTCGGCGACGGGGCGGAACATCAGCCCCAGCAGCATGTTGAAGCGGAAGCTGCCGGCGAAGACCCGCGCGTCCGAGCGCACCAGCGCCGAGGCGCGATAGATGATCGGCTGGGACGAGGACCAGCCGCCCGACTGCAGCTCGGCGATGCCGGCCAGCGCCGCCAGCAGCGCCCCCCGCCGCGCCGCGTCGCGGTCCACCACCGCCACGCGCGCGCCGGCGGGCACGTGGCAGGTGACCGGCGCCGGCAGGCCGGGCGCGCGCGCATCGGTCAGCGCAAGCGCGTGCGGGCCCTGGGGCGCGCGTTCGGGCAGGGCGGGGGCCTCTTCGTCGTGCTGGAACTGGTCCATCACGTATTGATAGCGCGCGGCCATGTCCGAGAAGGTCTGGTAGTAGTTCAGCAGCTCTTTCCACGGGGCCGAGAGGTTCTTGTAGGCGATGAGCACCGCCGTCAGCGCGCCCAGGTCCAGCGTGCCGTCGATCACGAACCAGCCGCCGATCAGGAAGATGAAGAACGGCGTGACGTGGTCGGCCACGTTGTTCACGAACTTGATGAGATATTTCAGGTAGAAGATGCGCTTGCGGATGACGAAGTTGTCGTAGAGCCGCCGCGACACCACGGCCATGTGCCAGCGGCGCGTGCGCAGGGCCAGGATCTCGGGCGCGCCCTCGATCGATTCGGTGACGTCGCGCGCCATGGCGCGGATGTTGGCGATGCGCTCGCGGATCAGCGCCACCACCCGCGCCTGCAGCTTGGGCACCAGCCACGCCTGGACCGGATACAGCGCCAGCGCCGCCGCGCCGATCATGGCGTTCTGAACGATGATGAAGCCCAGATAGACGATGAACTGCCCGCCCGCCATCAGCGGCGTGGCGAAGATGGCGCCGATGAAGTCGCCCACCGGCGCCAGCTCGGCCGAAATCATCTGCACCAGCTCGCCGGGATTGGTCGCGCGCAGGCGCGTCAGCGGCCGCCCCATGACGCGGCGGAACAGGTCGAAGCGCATCCGGCGCAGCATGCGCTCGCCCGTCAGGCCGCGGCGCACGTTGAGGATGTATTTGAGCGCGTTGTTCCCCGCCACCGCGCCCAGATAGGCCAGGCACAGCGCCAGCAGATACTGGGTCTGCTCAAGCTCCATCCAGCCGATCTGGCGGGGAAAGTTGCGCCCGTCGATGGCGTCGTTGATGATCCGCTTGGGCAGCTCGAGCGTCGCCCACATCAGCGGAAAGGTCGTCGCCGTCAGCGCCGTGATGATGATCTGGTCTCGCCGCGAGTGCCGCCAGGCGAAGGCCGTCAGCTTGTCCGCCATGCAGGTGCGCCCCTCGTGGCCGTGGCCGGACTCCGATCATCCCGCAATCGGGCCGGCAAGAAAAGGCCGGCCCGCCCAGCCGTTCATCGGCGCCCGCGCGCTCAGGCGCCGATCGGGTCGAACAGGCGGTTGCGCGTCGGCGCGACGAGGATCTCGTTCAGGCAGACATGCGGCGGGGTTTCGGCGGCGAAGCGGATGATGCGCCCAAGGTCGGCCGCCTGCAGCATGCGCGCGCGCTCTTCCTCGGGCGGGGGAACGGGGCGGCCGTCGAGAATGGGGGTGTTCACCTCGCCGGGCATGACGACGGTCGAGCGGATGCCGTTCACGCCCTCTTCCATGTTGAGCGAGTGCGACAGCGCCACGACCGCGTGCTTGCTGGCGTTGTAGGCCGGGCCTGTCAGGCGCGCGGCGTGGCGTCCGGCCCAGGACGAGATCATGATCACCAGCCCGCCCCCCTGCGCGCGCATGGTCGGCAGCGCGGCCAGAACGCAGCTCATCACGCCGTTCAGGTTCACATCCACCACCTTGCGCCAGCCGGCCATGTCGACCTCGGCGAAGCTGCGGCGGGGGACGTTGACGCCCGCATTGGCCACCAGGATGTCGAGCCGGCCGCGGCGCTCGGCGATGGCGCGGCCGGCCTCGGCGACGGCGGCGTCGTCGGTCACGTCGAGCGGCAGCGTCTCGGCCGAGCCGCCCGCCGCGACGATGTCGCGCGCCACGCGCTCGAGCTCGGCGGCGCGGCGGCCGCTCAGCGCGACATGCGCGCCGCCTTCGGCCAGGGCGCGGGCCGCGGCCTCGCCGATTCCGCCGCCGGCGCCGGTGATCCAGGCGACCTGTCCTTCCAGGCTCATTGCTTGGTCCTCCTCTCGAGCGCGTCGCGGGCTCAGTAATGCGGGGGCTTTTCGGCCGCGTGCGGGCCGAGGGCGCCTTGCAGCTCGCTCAGCCGGGCCATCGCCTGCGCAAGGCGCTTGCGCAGGCGCTCGACCTCGTCCCACTGGCGGCGGACGGCCTCGTCCAGATCCTCGATCAGACGGGCCTGATGCGCGGCATGCTCTTCCAGCGCGGCAAGCCGCGCCTCGATGTTCGCGTCGTCGGACATGAGCCCCCCTTCGCCTGCTTCGCGGCCCGCAGGCTAGCGCAGGCCGGGGCGCGGGCGAAAGGGGATTCGGGCGGCGATGGGCGCCGCGTCAGAGGGTCAGGCCCTCGGGTTCGGGCAGGCCATGGGCGCGGCAGCAGGCGGTCAGCGTGTTGGCCAGCAGGCAGGCGATGGTCATGGGGCCGACGCCGCCGGGAACCGGCGTGATGGCGCCCGCCGCCTCGACCGCCTCGGCGAAGTGCACGTCGCCGACAAGGCGCGTCTTGTCCGGCCCCTTGTCGGGGGCGGGCACGCGGTTGATGCCCACGTCGATCACCGTGGCGCCCGGCTTGATCCAGTCGCCGCGGATCATCTCGGGCCGGCCGACGGCCGCCACCAGGATGTCGGCGCGGCGGCACGTCTGCGGCAGGTCGCGCGTGCGGCTGTGGGCGATGGTGACGGTGCAGTTCTCGCGCAGCAGCAGCTGGGCCATGGGCTTGCCGACGATGTTCGAGCGCCCCACCACCACCGCCTCGGCGCCCGACAGGTCGCCCAGCCGGTCGCGCAGCAGCATCAGGCAGCCCAGCGGCGTGCAGGGAACCATCGCCCTCTGCCCCGTCGCCAGCCGCCCGACGTTGAGGATGTGGAAGCCGTCCACGTCCTTGGCCGGGTCGATGGCGTTGATGACCGCCTCGGCGTTCAGCCCCCTGGGCAGCGGCAGCTGCACGAGGATGCCGTGCACGGCCGGGTCGGCGTTGAGCCGCGCGATCAGCGACAGAAGCTCGTCCTGCGACGTCGCGGCGTCGAGCCGGTGCTCGAACGAGGCCATGCCGGCCTCGACGGTCTGCCGGCCCTTGTTGCGCACATAGACCTGGCTGGCGGGGTCCTCGCCGACCAGAACCACGGCCAGCCCGGGCGTGATCCCCTGTCGCTTGAGCCGGGCCACATGTTCGGCCACGCGCGCGCGCAACTGCTGGGCGAAGGCCTTTCCGTCGATGATGGAGGCGGTCATGGCATGATCCTTCGAAAATGCGTTCGCAGAACGGGCGCTCAGCCGCGCCCGCGATAGGGCGGCACGCCCTGATCGGGCAGCCACAGCCCCTCGGGCGGGGGGCCGCTTTGCCAGAAGACGTCGATGGGGATGCCGCCGCGCGGATACCAGTATCCGCCGACGCGGATCCAAAGCGGGCGGATGGCCTCCTGAATGCGGCGGCCCACCTCGACGGTGCAATCCTCGTGAAACGCGCCGTGGTTGCGGAACGAGGTCAGGAACAGCTTGAGCGACTTCGATTCCACCAGATGCGCATCGGGCGCGTAGTCGATGACCAGATGGGCGAAGTCCGGCTGCCCCGTGACCGGGCACAGCGAGGTGAACTCGGGGCAGGTGAAGCGCGCCAGGTAAAGCGTGCCGCGCTTGGGGTTGGGCACGGGGTCGAGCCGCGCCTCTTCGGGCGAGCGCGGCTGCGGGGCGGCCCGGCCCAGCGTGGTGATGGCGCTCAGGTCGGTTTCGTCGGTCATTCGGCGCTCCTGTCGAAGATGACGCGGTGCGACCAGGTCGCGCCGTCGGTCACGGTCAGGCTTTCGAAATCCAGCATCGCCAGCATGTCGAAGAAGGTTCCGTCCTGCGACAGGCCGTTCTCCTTGAAGAAGGGCGCGCCGCGCATCGCCGCCGACAGCCGCGCCATCACGGCGCGGGCGCGGAAGGGCGTGCGGAAGATCTGGTCGTCGAGCGCGACCATGATCAGCTTGCGCGAGCCGGCCCCCTTGGCGAACAGCGCGTAGCCCGCCGGGTGGCGCCCGTCGAACTGCGCCGCCGCGATCATGCTGACGAAGGCCTCGCGCGCGGCCGCGTCCGGCGCCGGGCCGCGGATCAGGTCGCGGGCGAAGACCTCTTGCGAGCCGACCGGCGGATAGTGGTAGCCGGCGTATTTGTCCTGCCCGGCGGGCTGGTCCGCCGCCGCGCCCGAGGCGGCGAGCAGCGCCAGCGCGGCGGCGCGCATCAGTGCCATGGGGGTCATGGTCGGTCCTTTCCGAACGGCGCCGCGCGTGCGGCGGGTCCGGCGGTTGTAGCGCGGCGCGCGCGTCGAGGCCATCGGCGCGCGCCGCGCCGGTTCAGAACAGCCCCTCGACGAAGCCTTCCTCGTTGAAGCGGATCGTCTCGGCGGCCGGGTGGCGAGGCAGGCCGGGCATGGTCATGATCTCGCCGCAGATGACGACGACGAAGCCGGCGCCGGCCGACAGGCGCACCTCGCGCACGGGCACCGAATGGCCGGTGGGCGCGCCGCGCAGGTTCGGGTCGGTCGAGAAGGAATACTGCGTCTTGGCCATGCAGATGGGCAGGTTGCCGTAGCCGGCCTCCTCCCAGGCGCGCAGCTGGTCGCGGATCTTCTTGTCGGCCAGCACCTCGTCGGCGCGGTAGATGCGCTTGGCGATGGTCTCGATCTTCTCGAACAGCGGCATGTCGTCGGGGTAGAGGGGGGCGAACTGCGCCGCGCCGCTTTCGGCCAGCTCGACCACGCGGCGGGCCAGGTCGGCGATGCCGGCCGAGCCGTTGGCCCAGTGGGTGCACAGGATGGCTTCCGAGCCCTGCTCGGCGACATAGGCCTTGACGGCCTCGATCTCGGCCTCGGTGTCGGTGACGAAGTGGTTGATGGCCACCACCGCCGGCACGCCGAACTGCTTCACGTTCTCGATGTGGCGGCCCAGATTGGCGCATCCCTTGCGCACGGCGGCGACGTTCTCGGCGCCCAGATCGGCGCGGGCGACGCCGCCGTTCATCTTCAGCGCGCGCACCGTGGCGACGATCACCACCGCGTCGGGCGCGAGCCCCGCCTTGCGGCACTTGATGTTCATGAACTTCTCGGCGCCCAGATCGGCGCCGAAGCCGGCCTCGGTCACCACGTAGTCGGCCAGCTTGAGCGCCGTGCGCGTGGCGATGACCGAGTTGCAGCCATGGGCGATGTTGGCGAAGGGGCCGCCATGAACGAAGGCGGGGTTGTTCTCGAGCGTCTGGACCAGGTTCGGCTGCATCGCCTGCGCCAGCAGCACCGTCATCGCGCCGTCGGCCTTGAGGTCGCGCGCATAGACCGGCGAGCGGTCGCGCCGATAGGCCACGATGATGTCGCCAAGGCGCCGCTGCAGGTCCTTGAGGTCCGTCGCCAGGCACAGGATGGCCATGACCTCGGAGGCCACGGTGATGTCGAAGCCGCCCTCGGCCGGAAAGCCGTTGGCCACGCCGCCCAGGCTGGTGACGATCTGGCGCAGGGCGCGGTCGTTCATGTCCATCACGCGGCGCCAGGTCACGCGGCGCTGGTCGATGCCCAGCTCGTTGCCCCAGTAGATGTGGTTGTCGATCATCGCCGACAGCAGGTTGTGCGCCGAGGTGATGGCGTGGAAGTCGCCGGTGAAGTGAAGGTTCATGTCCTCCATCGGCACGACCTGCGCATAGCCGCCGCCGGCGGCGCCGCCCTTCATGCCGAAGCAGGGGCCGAGGCTGGCCTCGCGGATGCAGATGGCGGCCTTCTTGCCGATCGCGTTCAGCCCGTCGCCCAGCCCGACGGTGGTGGTGGTCTTGCCCTCGCCGGCGGGGGTGGGGTTGATCGCGGTGACCAGGATCAGCTTGCCGTCGGGCCGGTCGCTCAGCGACTTGATGAAGGCGTCCGAGACCTTGGCCTTGTCATGGCCGAAGGGCAGCAGATGCTCGGCCGGGATGCCCAGCTTGGCGCCGATCTCCTGGATCGGCTTCTTTTTCGCTTCGCGGGCGATTTCGATGTCGGTCTTGTGTGCCATGGAGCGTCGTCTTTCATGCTGGAGCGCGCCGGCCCGGCGGCGTGCGGGCGGCGGCGCGCGGCCGCGCCGGATGGCCCCGATTAAGGAGCTGTCCGCGCCGCGATGGGCAAGCTTTTGCGACGAAATCCGCCCGCGAAGCGACGGCGGCGCCGATTTCCGCGCCCGCGGCCGTTTCCGACAGGAAACCCGCGCGCGCCATCGGTGGCGCCCGTCGCCGTTCGCGGACGCGCCCGAACGGCGCGACGAGCGCGCGCGGCAAGGTCCGGGCGGGGCGTGCGAATCGCCCCCGCGCGGCCGCGCGGAGGCCGGATTTCCGCCTTGTTCCTCGCCCAGGGATGAATTCGACGCTTGATCGGGCCGAACGCGCGGTCATGATCGAGAGCGACGCCTTGAAAACGCCAGGGAGGATGCGAAATGGGCAAGCGCGACGAGCTGATTGAGAAATACGCCGCGGATCTGCGCGAGAAATGCGGGGTCGAGCCGGACATGGACCTGCTGCGCAAGGTCACCATCGGCTGCGGCCCGTCGATCTACAACGCCGACGCCTCGACCGTGTCGGGCTCGGACCCGGCCGAGCTCGAGACCGTCAAGCGCAACTTCCTGATCGGCAAGCTGGGCCTGCCCGACGGTCCCGAGCTGGACAAGGCCATCGACGAGGCGATGGAGACCTACGGGCGCTCGAACCGCAGCAAATACCGCGCGGTGGTCTACTATCTGCTGGTCAAGCGCTTCGGCAAGGAAGCCGTCTACGGCTGATCCGCCGCGGCGCCGGCCTGCGCCGGAAGGTGCGGGTAAAGGCGCAGCGGCGGGACGTGCAGCCGAACCTCGTCGCCGAGCGCGATGGGGCCGGGCCGCTCGACCCAGCCGACAAGCCCGCGCCGCCCCTCGGCCGCGGGCTTGAAGCCCTTGCCCTTGCCGGGGCGTTCGCGCTCGATCTCCTGCGCGGGGAACTGGCAGGGGCCGTTTTCCATGTCCACGACGATGCTTGCGCCGCTGGCGAAGATCAGCCGCGACGAGGGCGGCAGAAGCGTCAGGTCGGGGATGCCTTCGAGCACGAGGTTGGCGCCCAGCCATTCGGGGCGCAGCGCCTCCAGCCCCATCCGCGCCGCGATGTCGGCCAGCTCCTCGACCGACAGGATCGAGACCTGACGCGCGTTGCGGATCTCGGTTCCCTTGGGATACTGGGCCGCCACGCGCGAACATGACGGGCGCGTCAGCCCGCCATGGCACTCGCCCGCAAAGCCCTCGAAGGTCGCCTCGACCGCGGTCAGCGGCTCGGAGCGCAGGGTGACGCGCCGGTCGCGCACCACCCCCAGAAAGGCGACGCGGCCGGCGATGGATGTGGGCGAGAGAATGGGCATGGCGGCTCCTTGCGCCGGGCGGGAAACGATCCGGCGCGCACGTTCGCGCTCGGGGCGCGCGGGGTCAAGACTTCACAGCCCCATCTGCCGCGCCGCGAGGTCGCGCAGGATCTCTTCCGAGCCGCCGCCGATGGCCATGACCTTGACCTCGCGCCATGTGCGCTCGACGGCGTTGCCGCGCATGTAGCCGGCGCCGCCCATCACCTGCATGCATTCCGAGGCCACGAATTCGAGCGTCTTCGTGGCCAGGAACTTGGCCTTCGAGACCTCGGCCACGGGCATCGCGCCTTCGTTCGCCTGCCAGCAGATCATGTGCAGATAGCTTTCCACCGCGTCGATGCGCGCCGACATCTCGGCGAACTTGTGGCGGATGACCTGGCGCTCGATCAGCGGCTTGCCGAAGGTGCTGCGCTGACGCGCCCAGTCCAGCGCGTCGCGCCAGCAGCGGCGGGCCATGCCCACGCAGGCGGCGACCATGTTGAGGCGCTCGTAGTTGAAGTTGTGCATGATGGCCAGAAAGCCGCGGTCCTGCGGGCCCAGCATGTGACGCGCGGGCACGCGCACGCCCTCGAAGCGCAGCGTCGCCTGGTCCGAGGCCCACCAGCCCATCTTGCGCGTCATCGCCGCGCGCGAAAAGCCCGGCGCGCCGGCCTCGACCAGGAACAGCGAGATGCCCCCCAGCCCCGGCCCGCCGGTGCGCGCGGCGACCACGAACCAGCGCGATTTCATGCCGCCGGTGATGAAGGTCTTTTCGCCGTCGAGGACGTAGTCGCCGCCGTCGCGGCGCGCGCGCGTGCGCAGGTTGGCCACGTCCGAGCCGCCCGAGGGTTCGGTCACCGCCAGGGCCGAGCTTTCGCGCCCGGACAGGACCTCGGGCAGCACGGCGGCGCGGATCTCGTCCGAGCCGAGCGCGGCGATCGGGCCGACCGAGATGTTGCGCGCGCCCAGCGCCGCGAAAACCCCCGAGGCGCCGCACCCGCCCAGCTCCTGGCTGGCGGCGGCGCGCATGAAGCAGTCGTCGAAGCCCAGCCCGCCCCATTTCTCTTCGATGCCGAAGCCGAACAGGCCCAGCGCCCCGGCCTTGAGGTGCAGCTCCCACGGGACTTCGCCCGCCTCGTCCCACTCGTCGGCATATGGGGCGATGTCCCTGGCCACGAAGCGGGCCACGGATTCGCGAAAGGCGCGGCGTTCGTCCGTTTCGAAGGGGTTCTTCATGGGGCCTCCTCGGGCGCGGCGGGCTGCAGGTGCGGGGCGACGATGTCGGCGAAGCGCGCGACCATGGCGTTCAGCTCGGCCGGGTCCGCGACGAAGCGCTCGTGGATCACGAGGCCGCGCAGGAAGGTGCGGCAGATGGCCCAGACCCGGGCCGCGTCGCCCTCGGGGGTGCGGAAGATCTGCGCCACGGCCGCGCCCACGCGCGCCTCCCACGCGGCCAGCCGGGGCAGGATGCGCGCGCCCAGCGCGGCGTCGGTGCGCGCGGCGACCAGGATCTCGACGAAGGCGCGGCCCTCGGGGGTGTTCACGATCCGCCGCCAGGCGTCGATGATCTGCTCGCGCGCGGGGCGCGGGTCGCGGCGGCGCGCGGGCTCGAGCGCCGCGTCCAGCAGCCGTTCGGCCGCCGCGGCCATCAGATCCTCCTTGCTCGGGAAGTGATGGGTGAGCGCCCCGCGCGAGACGCCCGCGCGCGCCTGCACCTTGGCGATCGAGGTGTCGGCGTAGCCCAGCTCGTCCAGGCAGGCGACGACCGCCGAAAGAATGCGCGCCCGCGCCGCGGCGACGCGGTCGGCGGCGCTCTCGGGCGCGGGTGCGGCGGCGGTTCCGGGCGTGGGCGTCGTCACGTCATCGTCCTTTTCGGCTTGCGCGGCGCGCGGGTTTCGACAAACATACAGACAGAACGTTCGTTCTGACGCAAGCGGAAAGGACGGCGAGGGAGGCGGCGCCATGGCGGACATCATCAGAATCGGCGGCGCGAGCGGCTTCTGGGGCGACGCGCCCCATGCCGCGCGGCAGCTGCTGGATGCGGGCGTGGATGCGCTGATCTTCGACTATCTGGCCGAGATCACCATGTCGATCATGGCGCGGGCGCGGGCCGCCGACCCGGCCATGGGCTATGCGACCGACTTCGTGACCGCCGCCATGGCGCCCAATCTGCGCGCGATCGCCCGGGGCGGCGTCGCCGTGGTCTCGAACGCGGGCGGCGTGAACCCGCCCGCCTGCGCCGCGGCGCTGCGCGCCGAGATCGCGCGCCAGGGGCTTGATCTGACCGTGGCCTGCGTGACCGGCGACGACCTGACCGCCCGCGCCGCCGAATTCGCCGATCGGGTCGAGATGTTCTCGGGCGCGCCCTTTCCGCCGGCCGCGAAGGTGGCCTCGATCAACGCCTATCTGGGCGCCGTTCCCATCGCCGAGGCGCTGCGCCGCGGGGCGGACGTGGTCGTCGCCGGCCGCTGCGCCGACAGCGCGCTGGCGCTGGGCGTGCTGATGCATCGCTTCGGCTGGGGGCCGGACGATCATGACCTGCTGGCGGCCGGCTCGCTGGTCGGCCATCTGCTCGAATGCGGCACGCAGGCGACCGGGGGCAACTTCACCGACTGGCGCACGGTCGGCGACTTCGCCCGCATCGGCTATCCGATCGCCGAGGTCCGCCCCGACGGGACCGCCGACATCGTCTTGCCCGAGGGCTGCGCGGGGCTCGTCTCGCCCGCGACGGTGGGCGAGCAGATGCTTTACGAGATCGAGGACCCGCAATCCTACGCGCTGCCCGACGTGATCTGCGACTTTTCGGGCGTGACGCTGACGCAGGCCGGGCCGAACCGGGTGCGCGTCGCCGGCGCGCGCGGGCGCGCGCCCAGCGGGCTGCTGAAGGTCGGCGCGACCTGGGCCGACGGGTTCCGCGCCGGCCAGATCTTCGCCTTCGAGGGCCGCGACGCGCGCGAGAAGGCCGCCGTCTTCGCCCGCGCGGTCGAGGATCGCGCCCGAGCGGCGCTGCGGGCCATGAACGCCCCCGATTTCGACCGGATCAGCGCCGAGATCTCGGGCGGCCGCGTCGATGACCCGCCCGGCTACGAGGAGGTCGCGCTCAAGCTGGCGGTCCGGCATGCCGACGCGCGCGCGGTGGCGACGTATCTGAAGGCGGCCATCGGCCTGGCCCTGTCGGCCCCGCCCGGGCTGAGCATGTTCGCCGGCGCGCGGCCCAAGCCCTCGCCGGTGGTGCGGCTGTTCTCGTTCCTTCTGCCGGCCGAAGAGGCGCGCGCGCGCCTCGACATCGGCGACCCGGCGCCCCTGCCCGCGCCGCGCGGCGCGTCCGACGCGCCCCCGCCGCGCCCCGCGCCCCCGCCGCCGCCCGAGGCGCCCGCGGCCGGGACCGCGCCGCTCGAACGGCTGGCCTGGGCGCGTTCGGGCGACAAGGGCGACCGGGTGAATGTGGGGGTCATCGCGCGCCGCCCCGAATGGCTGCCGCTGATCTGGGCGGCGCTGACCGAGGAGCGCGTCGCCGAGGTCTTCGCGCGCTTCGGCCCCTCGCGCGTCGAACGCTTCCTGCTGCCGGGGATCAACGCCATGAACATCGTGCTGCATGACGTGCTCGAGGGCGGGGGCGTGGCCTCGCTGCGCGCCGACCCGCAGGGCAAGGGCTATGCGCAGCGCCTGCTGGCCGCGCATGTGCCGGCGCCCGCCGAGCTTGCCGAAGCCGCCAAGCCCCGGGAGGGCCGCCCATGACCGTGTTCCGATCGCGCATCTCGCCCGCCTCGGCCGAGTTCGCCGCCAACCGCGCCGACATGCTGGCGCTGGTCGATCGGCTGCGCGCGCTCGAGGCGCGGGCCGCCGCCGCCTCGGAGAAACGCCGCGCCCGGTTCGAGGAGCGCGGCCAGCTGACCCCGCGCGAGCGCGTGGCGCGCCTGCTGGACCCGGGGGCGCCGTTTCTCGAGCTCTTCAGCCTGTGCAACTACATGGTCGAGGACCCCGATCCCGAAACCTCGATCCCCGGCGGGTCCATGATCGCCGGCATCGGCTTCGTCTCGGGCGTGCGCTGCATGGTGCTGGCCGACGACAGCGGCATCAACGCCGGCGCCGTCACGCCCAAGAGCGTGGACAAGGCGCTGCGGGTGCTGGACATCGCCATGCGCCAGAAGCTGCCGCTGGTGCATCTGGTCGAAAGCGCCGGCGCCAACCTGATGAACTACGAGGTCGAGCTGTGGGCCCATGGCGGCGCCATGTTCTGCAAGCTGGCGCGGCTGAGCGCGGCGGGCATCCCCACGATCACGGTCCTGCACGGCCCCTCGACCGCGGGCGGCGCCTATCAGCCGGGCCTGTCGGACTACGTCATCGGCGTGCGCCGCAACGGCATGGCCGCGCTGGCGGGCGCGGCGCTGGTGCGCGCCGCGACGGGCGAAAGCGCGACCGACGCCGAGCTGGGCGGGGTGGACATGCACGCCTCGGTCTCGGGGCTGGTCGAGTATGTGGCCGAGGACGACGCCGAGGGCCTGGCCATGGCGCGCGAGCTGATGGCCCGGCTCGACTGGAACCGCCGCTGCGCCGCGCCGCGCCCCTCCTTCGCCGAGCCCCTGCACGACCCGGACGAGATCGCCGGCCTCGTCCCCGTGGACTATCGCAAGCCCTACGACATGCGCGAGCTGGCCGCGCGGCTGGTCGACGGCTCGGACTTCATGGACTTCAAGCCGCGCTTCGGCGCCTCGACCGTGTGCCTTCAGGCCGCGATCCATGGCGTCGAGGTCGGCATCATCGGCAACAACGGCCCCATCGATCCGCAGGGCGCGGCCAAGGCGGCGCAGTTCATCCAGCTGTGCGACCAGGCCGACGCGCCGCTGATCTTCCTGTCCAACACCACCGGCTACATCGTCGGCGTCGAAAGCGAGCGCGCCGGCATGATCAAGCATGGCTCGAAGATGATCCAGGCGGTGTCGAACGCGCGCGTGCCCAAGATCACGCTCTATGTCGGGGCCAGCTTCGGCGCCGGGAACTACGGCATGTGCGGGCTGGGCTACGACCCCGACTTCCTGTTCGCCTGGCCCAATGCGCGCACGGGGGTGATGGGCGGCGCGCAGGCCGCCGGCGCCATGGATCTGGTCGCCCGCGCGGGCCTGCGCCGGCGCGGCCTCGAGCCCGACGAGGACAGGCTGGCCGCCCAGCGCGCCGCCATCCAGGCCCATTTCGAGCGGCAGGAGGACGCCTTCTACACCTCGGGCCGGATGCTGGACATGGGCGTGATCGACCCGCGCGACAGCCGCAAGGTGCTGGCCTTCGCCCTGCAGACCTGCCGCGAGGCGCGCGCGCGCCGTCTTCGGCCCAACGCCTTCGGCGTGGCGAGGATGTGACCATGGCCCGGAGCGAAATCGAGATCGAGCGCGACGGCCCCTGGCGCACCGTCTGGCTTTCGCGGCCGCAGGCGCGCAACGCCCTCACGCCGCAGATGGCCGCGCAGCTGCGCGAGGCTTGCGCGGCCATGGTCGCCGAGGGCGCGCGCGGCCTGACGCTGCGCGGGCGCGGCGGGGTGTTCTGCGCCGGCGGCGACCTCAAGGGCTTCGCCGCCGCGCTTGACGGCGGCATGGACCGCGCCGCCGCCGAGCGGATGAGCCGCGAGGCCGCGCGCCTGTTCGACGAGATCGACGCGCTGCCCATCCTGGTCGTGGCCGCGGTCGAGGGCGCGGCCGCCGCCGGCGGGGTGGGGCTGATGTGCGTCGCCGACGTCGCCATCGCGGCCGAGGACGCGCGCCTGGCCCTGACCGAGACGCGGCTGGGCCTGTCGCCCGCCCAGATCGCCCCTTTCGTGCTGCGGCGCACGGGGCCGGCGGCGGCGCGGCGGCTCATGCTGACCGGCGCCGCCCTCGACGCGCGCGAGGCCCAGCGCCTGGGCCTTGTGGATCAGGCCGTGCCCGCGGACCGGCTCGACGCGGCGCTGGCGGCCGTGCGCGCGCAGGCCCTCGCGGCCGCGCCCGGCGCCGTGGCCGAGACCAAGGCCCTGCTGCGCGCGCTGCCGGGGCTGGAGCGCGCGGCGCAGATCGAGCGCGCCGCGCGCGGCTTCGCCTGCCTTCTGACCGGCGACGAGGCGCGCGAGGGGCTGGCCGCCTTCGCCGCTCGCCGCAAACCGCGCTGGGCCGTGGCGGCCCCGGAGGAATGAGCATGTTCGACTCCATCCTTGTCGCCAATCGCGGCGAGATCGCCCTGCGCGTGATGCGCGCCGCGCGCAGCCTGGGGCTGCGCTGCATCGCCGTCCATTCGGACGAGGACGCCGACGCCCCCCATGTCGCCTTCGCCGACGACGCCGCGTGCATCGGCCCCGCCCCGGCGGCGCAAAGCTATCTGAACGCCGAGGCGATCCTGCGCGCGGCGCGCCGGACCGGGGCGCAGGCGATCCACCCGGGCTATGGCTTCCTGTCCGAGAACGCCGACTTCGCCCGCGCGGTCGAGGCGGCGGGGCTGGTCTTCGTCGGCCCGCCGCCCGAAGCCATCAAGCTGATGGGCGACAAGGCCGCCGCGCGCCGGCGCGTGGCCGAGGCCGGCGTGCCCTGCCTGCCCGGATATGACGGCCCCGACCAGTCCGACGCGCGCCTGATCGCCGAGGCGCGCGCCATCGGCGCGCCGCTCATGGTCAAGGCCGCGGCGGGCGGGGGCGGGCGCGGCATGCGCCTTGTGCGCGAGCTTGACGCGCTGCCCGACGCCCTCGCCCGCGCCCGGGCCGAGGCCCTGGCCGCCTTCGGGTCGGACGCGCTGATCCTGGAACGCGCGGCGCTGGGCGCGCGGCATGTCGAGATCCAGATCATGGCCGACGCCCACGGCGCGACGATCCATCTGGGCGAGCGCGACTGTTCGGTGCAGCGCCGCCACCAGAAGCTGATCGAAGAGGCCCCCAGCCCAGCCCTCGATCCCGAGCTGCGCGCGCGCATGGGCGCGGCGGCGACGGCGGCGGCGCGCGCGGCGGGGTATCGCGGCGCCGGCACGGTCGAGTTCCTTCTGGACCGGGGCGGCGACTTCTTCTTTCTCGAGATGAACACGCGCCTTCAGGTCGAGCACCCCGTGACCGAGGCGGTCTGCGGCCTTGACCTTGTCGCGCTTCAGATCCGCGTCGCGCAGGGCGCGCCCCTTGGCCTTGCGCAGGAGGATGTGCGCCTGAACGGCCACGCCATCGAGGTTCGCCTGTGCGCCGAGGATCCCGCCGCGGGGTTCCTGCCCTCGACCGGGCCGGTGGCGCTGTGGCGCGCGCCCGAGGGCGTGCGCGTCGATCACGGCGTGGGGCCGCGCATCTCGGCCCATTACGACTCGATGGCGGCCAAGATCATCGCCCATGGCCCCGACCGCGAAACCGCGCGCCGGCGGCTGATCGCCGCGCTCGAGCGCACGGCGCTGCTGGGGCCGGCGACCAATCGCGGCTTTCTGATCGCCGCCCTGCGCGCGCCGTTGTTCGCGCAAGGCGCCGCGACGACCGCCTTTCTGGACGAGGCGGGCGTGGACCCCGCGCCGCCCCTGAGCGAAGAGGACTGGGCGCTGGGCGCGCTGGCCGCCTTCCTGCGCGGGCGCCGCGCCTCGCGCGCGGCCATGGTCTCGGACCCCGCCGGGCTCGAGAACTGGTCCAGCGCCGGCGCCGCGGCATGGACGGCGCGCCTGCGCGCCGCCGAGGCCGAGCGCGCCCTTCGCGTGAGCGCGCGCGGCGCGGCGCTGCGCGTCGAGACCGGCGCCGCCGCCTTCGCCGCCCGGATCGAGCGCGACGAGCCCGACGGCGCGACGCTGCGCCTCGACGAAAGGCGCGTGCGCATGTTCCACGCCGCGCAGGGAGACGCGTTGCTGCTGGCCCTGCCCTGGCGCGACCTGCGCTTCACGCGCGCCGACCGCGCCGCCGCCGCGGGCGACCAGGCCGGGCCGGGGCTTGTGCGCGCGCCCATGCACGGCGTGCTGACCGACATGGCCGCCGAGCCGGGGCTTGAGGTCGCCCAGGGCCAGCGCCTGGCCACGCTCGAGGCGATGAAGATGCAGCACGACATCCGCGCCCCCGCCGCCGGGCGCGTCAAGGCCGTGCACGCGCAGGCCGGCGCGCAGGTGGCCGCGGGCGATCCGCTGGTCGAGATCGAAGAGCCGTGACGCGGCGCCGGGAAAGGAGCGAGCCATGAACTCGGAGCTTTGCCGAAGGCTGGGCATCGAATTTCCCCTGTTCGCCTTCTCGCACTGCCGCGACGTGGTGGCGGCGGTTTCGCGCGCGGGGGGCATGGGCGTGTTCGGGGCGGTGAAATACACGCCCGACGAGCTGCGGCGCGAGCTGGCCTGGATCGACGCCCATTGCGACGGCAAGCCCTACGGGGTGGATCTGATCGTGCCCAACGCCATGGCCGGCAAGGGCATGGCGCTGGACGACGACGCCCTGGCGGCCATGCTGCCCGAGCCCCAGCGCGCCTTCGTCGAGCGCCTTCTGGCCCAGGGCGGCCTGCCCGCCGCCGATCTCGACCAGGACCGCCGCGCCGCCCTGCGCGCCGCGCGCAACATGAGCGAGGCCGGCGCGGCCGAGATGCTCGAGGTCGCCTTCTCGTTTCCCATCCGCCTGATCGCCAATGCGCTGGGCGCGCCGCCGGCGGCGATGATCGAGATGGCCCGCGCGCGGGGCGTCCCGGTGGCCGCGCTGGTGGGCGCGCGCGAGCATGCGCTTGCGCAGATCGCGGCGGGCGTCGACATCCTGGTCGCGGCCGGCGCCGAGGCCGGCGGCCATTGCGGCGAGGTCCCGACCATGGTTCTGGTCCCCGAGGTGGTCGAGGTCGCGGGCGACGTTCCCGTGCTGGCCGCCGGCGGCATCGTGACCGGCCGCCAGATGGCGGCGGCGATGGCGATGGGCGCGGCCGGGGCCTGGTGCGGCTCGGTCTGGCTGACCACCGCCGAGGCCGAACCCCCCGAGCCGATCAAGCGCAAGCTGCTGGCCGCCGGCTCGCGCGACACGGTGCGCGCGCGCAGCCGCACGGGCAAGCCCTCGCGCCAGCTGCGCTCGGCCTGGACCGATGCGTGGGAAGGCCCCGACGCGCCGCCGCCCCTGCCCATGCCGCTGCAATCGCTGCTGACCGAACCGGCGCTCGCCCGCGTCGAGAAGCTGGCCGCCGCGGGCCATCCCGGCGCCGAGCGGCTGGCCACCTATTGGGTCGGGCAGGGCGTGGGGCTGATGCGCGCCGCCGGCTCGGCCGCCGCCGTGGTGCAGGAGTTCAAGACCGACTTCCTGGCCGCCTACGAGCGCCTGTCGCGCCTTCTGGAGGAATGAACATGATCGAGCAAGCCCGCGATTTCCGCGAAGAGAGCGAGACGCTGCACGCCGTCGTCGCCGATCTGCCCGAGGCCGATTTCGACCGCCCGACGCAGTTCAAGGGCTGGACGATCAACGACGTTCTGGGGCACCTGCATTTCTGGAACGTCGCCGCCGACCGCTCGCTGACCGACGAGCGCGCCTTCGACCAGATGTTGGCGCCGGTCATGGACCGGCTGGGCCGGCGCGGCCTGCGCCAGGCCGAGGACGAATGGCTGGGCGGCCTGCGCGGCCACGCGCTGCGCGAGGCCTGGCGCGCGCATTATCTGGACATGGCCGCGCGCTGGGCCGAGGCCGACCCCAGGGCGCGGGTGAAATGGGCCGGGCCCAGCATGTCGGCGCGCTCGTCCATCTCGGCGCGCATCATGGAGACCTGGGCCCATGGGCAGGAGGTGTTCGACCTTCTGGGGCTCGAGCGCAAAGAGACCGACCGCATCCGCAACGTCGTGGTGCTGGGGGTGAACGCCTATGGCTGGTCGTTCCGCGTGCGCGGCGAAGAGCCCCCCGCCCCCATGCCGCGCCTGCGGCTGACCGCGCCCTCGGGCGCCGTGTGGGAGTTCGGCGAGGGCCCTGATCTGATCGAGGGATCGGCCGTCGAGTTCTGCCAGGTCGTGACCCAGACGCGCAACGTCGCCGACACCGCCCTGCGCGTGGTCGGCCCGACCGCCGAGCGCTGGATGCGCACGGCCCAATGCTTCGCCGGACCGCCCGAGACGCCGCCCGCGCCGGGCACGCGCGGCCCGGTTCGGCGCTGAGGCGCCCGCGCCGCCCGCCCGCCCGGCGCGGGCGGCGCGGGCGCCGCGCCAAGGGCGGGCAAGCCGCATTCGCGCGCCGCGCATGGGCGGGCGGCGCATATCGCCGCGCGCGAAAGCGACGCGCCGTCAGGCGCTTGGCGCCGCCGCGGCGGGACCGATCGCCGCGTTGCAAGGCGTTGCGATTGACCATCGGGCCTGAAAGTGCAAATTGGCAGACCGGACGCGCTCAAACCGCCCGCGCAAAAGGCGGGCCGCGCGCCGATGACATCAGACGGGAGGTATGAATGGAACGCCGCAAGTTTCTGAAGGGCGCCGCGCTGGGCGGCGCGGCCGCCGCCGCCGGCGGGTTGGCCGCTCCGGCCGTCGCGCAGGCGCGCAAGACGATGACCATCGTCTCGACCTGGCCGCGCGACTTCCCCGGCCTGGGCATCAGCGCCCAGCGCCTGGCCCAGCGCATCACCGATCTGAGCGAAGGGCGCATCGTCACCGAGTATTTCGCCGCCGGCGAGCGCGTGGGCGCCTTCGACAGCTTCGACGAGGTCGCCTCGGGCAACGCGCAGGCCTATATCGGCGCCGACTACTACTGGAAGGGCAAGCACCCCGCGCTGGCCTACTTCACCGCCGTGCCCTTCGGCATGACCTACACCGAGCACACCGCCTGGATGAAATACGCCGGCGGCAACGAGCTGATGGACAAGGTCAAGGGCGAGTTCGGCCTCAAGGGCCTGCTGGCCGGCAACACGGGCTGCCAGATGGGCGGCTGGTTCAACAAGGAGATCGAGACCGCCGACGATCTCAAGGGCCTGAAGATGCGCATCCCCGGCCTTGGCGGCGACGTCATGGCCAAGCTGGGCGCCTCGCCGGTGTCGCTGCCCGGCGGCCAGATCTACGAGAACCTCGTCTCCGGCGCCATCGAGGCGACCGAGTGGGTCGGCCCCTACAACGACTACTTCATGAAGTTCTACGAGGCCGCCAAGTATTACTACTATCCCGGCATGCACGAGCCGGGCGCGGCCCTGTCGCTGACCATGAACGCGTCCTGGTGGGGCTCGCTGACCGATTGGGAGCGTCAGGTCATCACCGCGGCCGCCTATGAAGAGCACGCGAACTCGATGGACGAGGTGAACGCGCTCAACGGCGAATACCTGTCGAAGATGATCAACGAGAACGGCGTCGTGCTGAAGGAGTTCTCGGACGAGATCTACGAGAGCTTCGCCGAGGCCGCCGCCGAGGTGTTCGAAGAGACGCGCGCCCACTCGGAGCTGACCCGCGAGGTGGACGACAGCTTCCAGAAGGCGCTGCGCGAGATCGGCGCCTGGATGAAGATCTCGGACGTCGCCTACTCGCAAAAGCGCAACCGCGCGCTGGGCATCTGAGCCGCGCCGCTACGATGACGGGAACGGGGCTTCGGCCCCGTTCCTCGCACAGGGGGGAACGCGATGACCTTGTCTGGCGAAGAGGGCCGCAGGATCGGCAAGGCCGGCGGCAATGACGGGCTGGACGTCGCCGCGCGGCTTTTCGGCTGGGTCAACCTGGCCATGCTGGCGGTGTTCCTGGCCGAGATCTGGCTGATTTACGGCGCGCCCGAAATGCCGGGCCCGGCGCAGGCCCTGGCCGGCGGCGGCGCGGCGGCCTGGGTCATGCTGCTGGCCTGGCCGGCGGCGGCGCTGGCGGCTGCCTTCTGGGTCGTGCGCACGCCCCTGCGCGGCCTGCGCGAGGATTGCGACGACATCGCCGCCTTCAACGCGTTTCTGATCCGCGGCTGCTTCTTCGCGGTGCTGTATGTGGGCATCGCCGACGCCGCGATTTCCTTCCTGCGCGTCGAGGGCCTGCTCGAACAGGTCGTCGGCGCCGATCTCGCCTCGGATCTGGGGCGTTCGCATTTCCGCGGGCCGAACGTTCACCTGCCGCTTGTGGCGCTGGGGTTCGCGACGGCGTTCTTCTCGCGCACGCTCGGCTTCACCTGGCTGGCGCTGCTGATCGTGGCGGCCGAGCTGCTGATCGTGATCACGCGCTTCATCTTCTCCTACGAGCAGGCCTTCATGGGCGACCTCGTGCGCTTCTGGTATGCAGCGCTGTTTCTGTTCGCCTCGGCCCACACGCTGATGGAGGAGGGGCATGTGCGCGTCGACGTGTTCTACGCCGGCTTCCGCCCCCGCACCAAGGGCATGGTGAACGCCGTCGGGACGGTGCTGCTGGGCATGGTCCTGTGCTGGACGGTCCTCATCATCGGGTTCGCGGGCAGATCGGCCATCATCACCGGCGCGCTCTCGAACTACGAGGTCTCGCAGTCCGGGTTCGGCATGTATGTCAAATACCTGATGGCCGGGTATCTGGGCGTGTTCGCCATCACCATGCTGATCCAGTTCACCGCATATTTCTTCGACGCCGTCGCCGACTGGCGCGGCGAGCCGGGCGGCCGCGCCCATGACGGCGCGCACGCCGCCTGATCGGAATCGCTGACATGGAACTCGTTTTTCTGGCTCTTCTGATCCTGCTCATGGCGCTGGCGCTCGGCTCGGGCTATCCGGTCGCCTTCGCCCTGCCCGGCTCGGCGATCCTGGCCGTGGGTGCGGCGGCTGCGGCGGGTTGGCTGTTCGCCGGCTCGCCCGACGCCTATTTCGCCTCGGGCGGTCCGTCGCAATGGCTGTCGGCGGGGGTCACGAACCTGCGCGGCGTCTATTGGGAGGCCGAGCGCGACACGCTGATCGCGATTCCGCTCTTCATCTTCATGGGCATCATGCTGCAGCGCTCGCGCATCGCCGAGGACCTGCTGGTGACCATGGCGCAGCTGTTCGGGCCGATTCCCGGCGGGCTGGGCATCTCGGTGGTGTTCGTGGGCGCGCTGCTGGCGGCGACCACGGGCATCGTGGGCGCGACGGTGGTGGCGATGGGGCTGATCTCGTTGCCGGCGATGCTGCGCAACAACTACTCGAAGCCGCTGGCCACCGGCACCATCGCCGCCTCGGGCACGCTGGGGCAGATCATCCCGCCCTCGATCGTGCTGATCATCCTGGCCGACCAGCTGTCCAGCGCCGTCGACCAGGCGGGCACGGCGCGCAAGGCGCTTTACAAGGCCGCCACGGGCGAGCTGTCGATGCCCTCGGATTTCGACGTCGCCTCGACCTCGGCGGGCGAGATGTTCCTGGGCGCCTTCGTGCCCGGCCTGGTGCTGGTCGGGCTCTACATGGCGTTCATCCTGGTCTTCGCGCTGCTCAACCCCAAGAAGGCCCCCGCCGTGCCCTATGAGGGCGACTACGACGCGCGTTTCTGGGGCAAGGTGGCGATCACCCTGGTGCCGCCGCTGGCGCTGATCTTCCTGGTGCTGGGTTCGATCATCGCCGGCGTGGCGACGGTGAACCAGGCCGGCGCCATCGGCGCGGCGGGCGCGCTGGTGATGGCGGGCTACCGGCTCGAGACCGGGCCGCGGGCCTACGCGCCGGCGATCCTGTTCCTGATCTCGCTGGCGGTTGCGGGCTTCGCGCAGGTGGTCTATGCGCCCAACATCAAGAACATCCAGACCCCCGACGACCAGATCGGCGTCGTCATCGCCCTGATCGGCAGTGCGGGGCTGATCGCCTCGCTGGTATGGTCGGGCGCGCGGGCGCTGCGCATCGACAACACGCTGCAGGGCGTGATGGTCGAAACGGCCAAGACCTCGGCGCTGGTGTTCATCATCCTGATGGGCGCGGCCATGCTGACCGCCGCCTTCCGCGGCTTCGGCGGCGAGCATCTGGTGCAGGAGTTCCTGGAATCGCTGCCCGGCGGCTTCTGGATGCAGTTCTTCATCGTCATGATGGTGATCTTCATCCTGGGCTTCTTCCTGGACTTCATCGAGATCGCCGTGGTCGTGGTGCCGATCGTCGCGCCGATCCTGCTGGCCGATCCGGCCGCCAACGTCACCGCCGTGTGGCTGGGCGTGATGATCGGGCTGAACATCCAGACCTCGTTCCTGACGCCGCCCTTCGGCTTCGCGCTGTTCTACCTGCGCGGCGTGGCGCCCGCGGCGGTGCGCACGATCGAGATCTACAAGGGCGTCATCGCCTTCATCGCGCTGCAGCTGGTGGCGCTGGGCATCGTCGGCTTCTACCCGCCGCTGGCCAACTACCTGCCCACGCGCGTCTCGCTGACCTCGGAAACCGCGCCGCCGCCGCGCAACCCGAAGCTGCAGCTGTGCCTCGAGGAATACGTCGCCGAGCGCCTTGCGCACGACGCGGACCGGATCCGCGCCGTCGCCGATGCGCTGCGCGCCCAGGATCTGAGCTATCTGCCCTCGAAGCTGGCCAAGGACCTGACCGCCGGGCTCGACAAGGCCGAAGAGGCCATCGCGCTGCTCGGGCAGGCGCGCAAGGCGGCCGAGGCGGTCGCGGCCGCGGCCCCCGCCTATCGGCCCGTGCACGACGCCGTGCGCACGCTCGAGAAGGACATCCGCCGTCTGGACGAGGAGGCGGACCGCATCCGCACCCGCCTCAGCCGCCTGCGGCCCGAGGATGGCGACCAGCTCAAGCCCCGTCTCGAGGCGCGGCTCAAGGAGATCGAGACCGAGCGCGCCGCGCTGGCCGCGCGGATCCCCGCCGACTGGCCCGAGGTCTACAAGGCGTTCCACAAGCTGGACCAGGCCGAGAAGAACGCGCGCGCCGCCTATCGCCGCGCCGCGGATCAGAGCTACGAGGCCGCGGCCGAAATCAAGGCGACGCTGGCCGCGACCGAGGCGCTGCGCGCCCTGGCGCCCGATCTGCGCGCCCTGGCCGAGGCGGTGGCCGCGAACGAGCCTGCCGAGATGGTCGAGCCCGTGACCGAGATGCGCAGCCGTCTGGGCGATGTCGAGGGCGCCGGCGCAATCCGCTCGGCCGTGTCCAAGGCGCGCTCGGCCCTGCGCGCCCGCACGCCCGACAAGGCCGAGGCCATCGCCCAGATGCAGGCGGCGCTGAACGCGCTCGAGGCCGATCTGGCCTGGCGCGAGCGGGCGCTGGCCGAGCTGGCGCCGGCGCTCGATCGCTACGAGGCCGCCATCCGCGACACGCTGGGCGCGCGCCAGCAGCCCCGACTGACGCGCGAGCAGGCGCTGTTCATCGCCTCGTGTTCGGCGGATCACCGCGACATCTCGCTCAGCTTCTGAGCCACCACGACGCCCCGCCCCCGTGGCGGGGCGTTCGCTTTCGCGCTCAGTCGTCCTTCACCGCCTCCATGACCACAAAGGTCGAGCTGTGCGAGACATGCGGCAGGCGCGACAGCGTCTCGCCCAGCAGGCGGCGATAGGCGCCGATGTCGCGCGTGCGGATCTTGAGCAGATAGTCGAAGCCGCCCGCGATCATGTGACATTCGACGATCTGAGGAATGTCGGCCACCGCGCGGTTGAACGCTTCGAGCGCGTGCGAGCGCGTGTCCGACAGCGTGACCTGCGCGAAGGCCACATGCCCCGCCCCCAGCCGCGCGTGATCGACCCGCGCCGCGTAGCCGCGAATGACCCCCAGCCGCTCAAGCCGCTTGACCCGCGCCTGCACGGGCGACTTCGACAGGCCCACCTTTTCGGCCAGCCGGGCGAAGGACTGGCGCGCGTCGCGCTCCAGCTCGCGCACGATGCGCAGGTCGATGGAATCGAGTCGGTCGGTTTCTTCCTTCATGCGCGGGATGATGGCCGAAATGGACGACGAACAAAAGTCAGATGGCCCGAAACAGGCCCGCAAGACGGGACGCAAGCCCCCTCGCGGCGGGTTATGCTCGCAAGCATGAGCCCAGGAGAGCCCCGCCATGTCCCAGACCTTCGCCGATTCCGCCGCCCCCGCCGCCCTTGACGAGCTGCGCGCGCGCATGCGCCGCCGCATCCTGACCGACGAGAGCGAGGCCGTCGCCGCCCTGGCCGCCGCCGCGGGCCTGACCGCGGACGAGCGCGCCGCCATCGGCGCCCGCGCCGCCGACATGGTCCGCGCGATCCGCAAGCGCGACGATCCGGGGCTGATGGAGCTGTTCCTGGCCGAATACGGGCTGTCCACCCGCGAGGGCGTCGCGCTCATGTGCCTTGCCGAGGCCATGCTGCGCGTGCCCGACGCCGAGACCATCGACGACCTGATCCAGGACAAGGTCGCCCCCCATGACTGGGGCGCGCATCTGGGCGACAGCGGCTCGATCCTGGTCAACGCCTCGACCTGGGGGCTGATGCTGACCGGGCGCATGTTGTCGGACGAGGGCGAGGGCGTCGTCGCCGCCCTGCGCGGGCTGGTCCGGCGGCTGGGCGAGCCGGCGATCCGCCTGGCCGTCTCGCGCGCGATGCAGGAGATGGGCGCCCAGTTCGTGCTGGGCGAGACCATGGAGCAGGCCGTCAAGCGCGGCGCCCGGATGCGCGAGCGCGGCTACACCTTCTCTTACGACATGCTGGGCGAGGCCGCCCGCACCGACGCCGACGCGCTGCGCTATCACCGCGCCTACGCCAAGGCCATCCGCGTCGCCGGCGAGGGCGCGCGCGGCACGGTGCGCGACAATCCGGGCGTGTCGGTCAAGCTGTCGGCGCTGCATGCGCGCTACGAGTACGGCCAGCGCGACGTGATGCTGCCGGTGATGGTCGAGCGCCTGTCCGAGCTGGCCCGCGCGGCGGCCAGGGCCGGCATCGGCCTGAACATCGACGCCGAAGAGGCCGACCGCCTGGACCTGTCGCTTGACGTGATCGAGGCCGTTCTGTCGGACCCCGAGCTTGCCGGCTGGGACGGCTTCGGCGTCGTGGTCCAGGCCTACGGGCTACGCGCGCCCGAGGTGCTGGACTGGCTGCACGCGCTGGCCCGCAAGCTGGACCGGCGGATCATGGTGCGGCTGGTCAAGGGGGCCTACTGGGACTCGGAGATCAAGCGCGCCCAGGTGCTTGGGCTCGAGGGCTATCCCGTCTTCACCCGCAAGCGCCACACCGACGTCAGCTACATCGCCTGCGCGCGCAAGCTGCTGGGCATGACCGACCGCATCTATCCGCAATTCGCCACGCACAACGCGCACACCGCCGCCGCGGTCCTGCACATGGCCGGCGAGCGGCGCGATCATTTCGAATTCCAGCGCCTGCACGGCATGGGCGAGGGGCTGCATGATCTTCTGCTGTCCGAGCATGGCGTGCGCAGCCGCATCTACGCCCCGGTCGGCGCCCATCGCGACCTGCTGGCCTATCTGGTGCGGCGGCTGCTCGAGAACGGCGCGAACTCGTCCTTCGTGCACCAGATCGTGGACGAGGCCATTCCCCCCGAGGTCATCGCCGCCGACCCGATCGCCGCCGCCGAGGCGGATGAGTTCTCGCCCGATCCGACCATCCCGGCCCCGCCCGACCTCTACGGCGCCGAGCGGCGCAACTCGCGCGGGGTCGACCTGACCGATCCGCTGGCCGTGCGGGCGCTGGCGCGGGCGCGCGCGCCCTTCGCCGCGCCCCATCGCTGGATCGCCGGCGAAGAGGGCGCGCCGCGCGCCGTGACCAACCCCGCCGATCCGGCCGAGGTGGTGGGCGTGGCGCACGAGACCGACGCCCAAGGCGTGGCCCGCGCCGTCGCGCGCGCCCGCGCCGCCCAGCCGGCCTGGGAGGCGACGCCCGTCGCCGCCCGCGCCGCCATCCTGCGCGCGGCGGCCGATCTTTACGAAGACAACATGGCCGAGCTGATCGAGCTGGTCGCGCGCGAGGCGGGCAAGACCTGGCTCGACGGCGTGGCCGAGGTGCGCGAGGCGGTCGATTTCCTGCGCTACTACGCCGCCCAGGCGCCGCTGGCCGAGGCCGCCGGCCCCGCGCGCGGCGTGATCGCGTGCATCTCGCCCTGGAACTTTCCGCTGGCGATCTTCACCGGCCAGATCTCGGCCGCCCTCGCCACGGGCAACGCCGTGGTCGCCAAGCCGGCCGAGCAGACGCCGCTGACCGCCGCGCGCGCCGCCGCGCTTCTGGCCGAGGCGGGCCTGCCCGAGGACGTGCTGTGCATGGTCTATGGCGACGGCCCCGGCGTCGGCGCGCCGCTGACCGCCGATCCGGGGATCGACGGCGTATGCTTCACCGGCTCGACCGAGGTCGCCGCCCTGATCAACCGCCAGCTGGCCCGCAGCGCCCCCGAGGCGATGCTGATCGCCGAGACCGGCGGGCTCAACGCCATGATCGTCGACAGCTCGGCGCTGCCCGAACAGGCGGTGCGCGACATCCTGGCCAGCGCCTTCCAGTCGGCGGGGCAGCGCTGCTCGGCGCTGCGCATCCTTTATGTGCAGGAGGACGTCGCCGCGACGGTGACCGAGATGCTGCTGGGCGCGATGGACCTGCTGCGCATCGGCGACCCGCGCGCCCTGTCGACCGATGTCGGCCCGGTCATCGACGCCGAGGCGCGCGCCCGCATCGAGGCTCACATCGCCCGCGCCGAGGCCGAGGGGCGGCTGCTCAAGCGCCTCGAGGCGCCGGCGGGCGGGCTGTTCGTGGGGCCGGCGGTCATCCGCGTGCCGGGCATCGAGGCGCTGGAGGAAGAGATCTTCGGCCCCGTCCTGCACATCGCCACCTTCCGCGCGCCGGATCTGCCGCGCGTGGTCGAGGCCGTGAACGCGCGCGGCTACGGGCTGACCATGGGCGTGCACAGCCGCATCGACGGGCGCGTTCAGCGCATCGTCGATCGGGCGCATGTCGGCAACATCTATGTCAACCGCAACCAGATCGGCGCCGTGGTCGGCTGCCAGCCCTTCGGCGGCGAGGGGCTGTCGGGAACCGGGCCGAAGGCGGGCGGGCCGAACTATCTGCCCCGCTTCCGCCGGCCCGCGACGCAGCCGACGGCGGTTGCGGCCGGTCCGGCGCTGGACGAGGCCGCGGCCCGCGCCGCGCTCGAGCGCCTCGCCGCCGCGCCCGAGACGCGGGCCTGGGCGGCCGATCCCGCGCGCCTCGCCACGCTGCGCGCGCTGCTGCGCGGGCGCGCGGCCCGGGCGCTGGCGGCGGCGGCGGCGGTGGACATGGGGCCCATCGACCTGCCCGGACCGACCGGGGAATCGAACCAGCTGTGGCTTGCGCCCCGCGGCCCGGCGCTATGCCTTGGGCCGGACGAGGAGGCGCTGCTGACGCAATGCGTCCACGCGCTGGCCATGGGCTGCCCGGTCGTGGCCGCCGCGCCGGGGGCGCCGCGCATCCTGGCGCCGCTGCTGCGCGCGCCCGGCCGCGGCCGCGCCGCGCCGCCGCTCGTCGCGCTTGACGGCGCGCTCGACCCCGAGGCGCTGACGCGCCTGCCCATCGCGGTCGCCGCCGCCACGCCCTGCGCGCCCGACCGCTTCGCCGCGCTGCGCAGGGCTCTTGCAGCGCGCGAGGGGCCCATCGCGCCGCTGGTCGCCGGGCTGGACGCGCCGCAGGATTTCGCGCATGAGCGCGTGCTCAGCGTCGACACCACCGCGGCGGGCGGCAACGCCGAGCTGCTGGCGCGCTCGGCCTGAGCGGGGCGCGCCGGGCTTGCGTCCGGCGCGCCGCGGCGCTATCTGGAAAGCGTCGGCGGGCATGGTGAAACGGTATCACACGAGCCTTCCAAGCTCTTGTTGCGGGTTCGATTCCCGCTGCCCGCTCCACGCCTTCCCCATTTTCGCGCGCCGCGCGGAATGATGACCGCATTCCCTGTTGCGCTGCGACGCTTTTTTCACTAAGCGGGCGCGGTTGATCCGCGGTTGCGCGGATGGGACCTCGAAATCAGGGAACGGACGGATGGCGAAGGCAAAGTTCGAGCGCACGAAACCGCATGTGAACGTCGGCACGATCGGCCACGTTGACCACGGGAAGACGACGCTGACGGCTGCGATCACGAAGTATTTCGGCGAGTTCAAGGACTACAGCCAGATCGACGCGGCTCCCGAGGAGCGCGCGCGCGGCATCACGATCTCGACGGCGCATGTCGAGTACGAGACCGAGAAGCGCCACTACGCGCATGTCGACTGCCCGGGCCACGCGGACTACGTGAAGAACATGATCACGGGCGCGGCGCAGATGGACGGCGCGATCCTGGTGGTTTCGGCGGCGGACGGCCCGATGCCGCAGACGCGCGAGCACATCCTGCTGGCGCGCCAGGTGGGCGTTCCGGCGCTGGTGGTGTTCCTGAACAAGGTGGACCAGGTCGACGATCCCGAGCTGCTCGAGCTGGTCGAGATGGAGGTGCGCGAGCTGCTGTCCTCCTACGACTTCCCGGGCGACGA
>NZ_FOHL01000014.1:0-18144 GCF_900111545.1 Oceanicella actignis | reverse complement strand
CTGAAACAAACGCGCCGGCGGGACAACATCCCGCCGGCGTCATGGCGCAGGCCGGCGGCGCGGCTCAGCCGCGCGCGGCCGCGATGCGGGCGAGCGCGGCGTCGATGTCGGCCGCGTCGTGGCGCTCGGGCAGCTGGTTCGCCTCGTCGCCCCAGACGCGATTGACCAGGACCCCACGCTTGACGGCCGGGCGCTCGTTGATCTCGCGCGCCCAGCGCTGCACGTTCTCGTATTCATGCACCGACAGGAACTCGGCCGCCTCGTAAAGCCGGCCCAGCGCCAGCGCGCCATACCAGGGCCAGATGGCGATGTCGGCGATGGTGTAGTCCTGCCCAGCGATGTAGGGCCGCTCGGCCAGCTGGCGGTCGAGCACGTCGAGCTGGCGCTTGACCTCCATCGCGAAGCGGTTGATCGGGTATTCCATCTTCTCGGGCGCATAGGCGTAGAAATGCCCGAAGCCGCCGCCCAGATAGGGCGCCGAGCCCATCTGCCAGAACAGCCAGTTGAGCGTCTCGGTCCGACCGGCGCGATCGGTCGGCAGGAAGGCGCCGAACTTCTCGGCCAGGTAGAGCAGGATCGAGCCCGATTCGAACACGCGCAGCGGCTCGGGCTCGGAGCGGTCGACAAGCGCGGGGATCTTCGAGTTCGGATTGATGCGCACGAAGCCGGACGAGAACTGGTCGCCCTCGTTGATGCGGATCAGCCAGGCGTCGTATTCCGCGCCCTCGCGCCCCAGGGCCAGCAGCTCTTCGAGCATGACGGTGACCTTCACGCCGTTCGGCGTGGCCAGCGAGTAGAGCTGCAGCGGATGGCGCCCGACGGGCAGCTCGGCCTCGTGGGTGGGGCCGGCGACGGGGCGGTTGATGCTGGCGAAGCGGCCGCCGCTTTCCTTGTCCCAGGTCCAGACACGGGGCGGAACATAGGCGGCGGGCGCGTCGGCGGTGTCGGTCATGGCGTCGGGGCTCCTGATGTTGGAAACCCCGCCGTCTTGCCATGGCGGCGGCGGCGCCTCAAGCCCGCCGCCGCGGGCCCGCCTCAGCCGATGCGGTAGTTGGGCGCCTCGCGCACGATCTGCACGTCGTGGACGTGGCTTTCGTTCAGGCCCGCATTCGTGATGCGCACGAAGCGGCAGCCGGTGCGCATCTCGTCGATGGTGCGGTTGCCGGTGTAGCCCATGGCCGCGCGCAGCCCGCCCGTCAGCTGGTGCAGCACCCCCGAGACTGCGCCCTTGTAGGGCACCTGGCCCTCGATGCCCTCGGGCACCAGCTTGTCGGTCGCGGCCTCCTTCTGGAAATAGCGGTCGGCCGAGCCGCGCGCCATGGCGCCCACCGACCCCATGCCGCGATAGGCCTTGTAGCTGCGGCCCTGGTAAAGGATCAGCTCGCCCGGCGCCTCGTCCGTTCCGGCCAGCATCGAGCCGATCATGGCGCAGCTGGCGCCCGCCGCGATGGCCTTGGCCAGATCGCCCGAGAACTTGATGCCCCCGTCGGCGATGATCGGCACGCCCGCGCGGCTGGCGGCCTCGGCGCAGTCCATGATCGCGGTCAGCTGCGGCACGCCCACCCCCGCGACGATGCGCGTGGTGCAGATCGAGCCCGGCCCGATGCCGACCTTGACCGCGTCCGCGCCCGCGTCGATCAGCGCGCGCGTGGCCTCGGCGGTGGCCACGTTGCCCGCGGCCACCTGCACGCGCGAGTCATGCGCCTTGATGCGCTCGACCGCGCGCGCGACCGAGGCCGAGTGCCCATGCGCCGTGTCGATCACGATCAGGTCCACCTCGGCGTCGATCAGCGCCAGCGAGCGCTCGAACCCCGCGTCGCCCACCGTGGTGGCCGCCGCCACGCGCAGCCGCCCCAGCGCGTCCTTGCACGCCTGCGGGTTCAGCACCGCCTTTTCCAGGTCCTTGATGGTCAGCAGCCCCGCCAGGCGCCCTTCGGCGTTGACCACCAGCACCTTCTCGATGCGGCGCTGGTGCATCAGGCGCCGGGCCTCCTCGACGTCGACGGGCTCGCGCAGGATGGCCAGGTTCTCGGCGGTCATCAGCTCGCGCACGGGCGCGTCGTCGGACTGGGCGAAGCGCATGTCGCGGTTGGTCAGGATGCCGACCACGTTGCGCTCGTCGTCCACGACGGGAAAGCCGGTGATCTTGTAGCGCTCCTGCAGGGCGCGGGCGTCGGCCACGGTCTGGTCCGGGGTCAGGGTGACGGGATTGTAGACGACGCCGCTTTCGAAGCGCTTGACGCGGCGCACCTGGCGCGCCTGCTCGGCGATGTCGAGATTGCGATGGATCACGCCCATGCCCCCCGCCTGGGCCATGGCGATGGCCATCTCGCTTTCGGTCACGGTGTCCATGGCCGAGCTGACGAGGGGGATGTTCAGCTCGATCTCGCGGGTGATGCGCGTGCGCAGCACCGCGTCCGAGGGCAGCACCTCGGAGGCGCCGGGAACAAGCAGAACGTCGTCGAAAGTGAGCGCCTCGCGAATCTCCATCGGAAGTCTCCTGATGCAGGGGGTTCGTTTGGCAGCCTCCTTTCGCATGGCGCGGCGGCGCTGAAAAGGGGGCATCGCGCCGCGCCGGGGCGGCCGGAGCGCGGGGCGCGCGCTCAGCCCTTGAGGCGCCCGTCGCGCAGCGCCAGCGCCGCCCCCGCCGCGACGCGCAGCGTCGTCGCGCAGGCGGCCGCCGTCAGCAAGGCGGCCAGCCACCAGGCCCCCTGCCCGGCCGCCGCGCCCGCCGCGCCGCCGATGGCGCCCGGCAGGCGCTCGGCCGCCAGCATCGTCGCCCCGGCCAGCCCCGCGAGCGGGAAGGTGAAGGCGCCCCAGGCGGGCGACCAGCCGCCCTCGGCCAGCCAGCCCAGCCGCGGCGCCAGCGCCAGCGCCGCCGCCAACGCGACCGCCCAGGCCGGCAGGACCAGCGCCTCGGACCACGGCGCGCCCAGCGCCGCGCCGCCGATCGCCGCCAGCGCCGGCGGGGCGACGAAGATCGCCAGGCCCGGCCGCAGCGTCGGCGCAAGCCCGCCCCCCGCCAGCGCCCCGCGCAGCCATGCCAGCATGAGCGGCGTCAGCGCCGCCCACACCGCCAGCGCCGAGCCGTAGAGCACCGCCGAGGCGGTTCCGAAGCCCAGCGCCGCGCCCCCGATCGGCGCCACGATCTGGCCGACGAAAGGCAGGTAGAGCGCCGGCGTGACGGGCCGCAGATGCGGCGGCGCGGACAGCAGCACATGCAGCGTCGCGCCGGCGAAGACCCAGTGCAGCGCCGCGCCCCCGACCCACAGCGCCGCCGCCGCCCCCGGCAGCGCCGGCGCCGCCGCCGCGCCGACCAGCATCAGCCCCATGCTCAGCGCCGCCAACGCGCCGCGCGCGGGCGGCGGCGAAAGATCCTCGAGCGCGCGGGCCGGCCGCCGCGCCAGCGCCGCCAGATAGAGCGCCCCCGCAAGCAGCAGCGCCATGCTGGCCACGCCCAGCCACAGCTCGCCGATCCACGGCGCCAGGCCCAGGACGCGCGCCCCCGCGCGCAGCGTCAGCCCCGTTCCCACGAGCCCCAGAAGGGTCGGGAACAGAACGGGCGGAAAGGATCGGCGGCGGGCGGCGGCGAAGGCGGGCATGAGCGACTTTCCTTGCGCGGGCCGCCGCCCGAGGGCGGTCGGCGTGACGAGCATGAACGCCCCGCGCCCCCGCCCGGCCCCGCGCCGGCGGCGGGGGCGGCGCGCGTGAGTGCGCGCGGCGTTCCCGGGCGTTCATATTCGCGCGCGCGAATACGGGCAAGGCCCGCCCCGCGCGCGCCCCTGCGGCTCAGCGTCCCAGCGCGGCGCGGATCTCGTCCAGAATGGCCGGATCGTCGATGGTCGCCGGGGTCTTGAAGGGCGCCCCGTCGGCGATCTTGGCCATGGTCGCGCGCAGGATCTTGCCCGAGCGCGTCTTGGGCAGGCGATCGACCACCAGCGCGCGCTTGAAGGCGGCGACGGGGCCGATGCGCTCGCGCACCAGCTGCACGCACTCGCGCACGATGTCCTCATGCGGGCGGTCGACCCCGGCGTTGAGCACCAGGAAGCCGACCGGAACCTGGCCCTTGAGCTCGTCCGCCACGCCGATCACCGCGCATTCGGCCACGTCGGGATGCGAGGCCAGCACCTCTTCCATCGCGCCGGTGGACAGGCGATGGCCGGCCACGTTGATGACGTCGTCGGTGCGGGCCATGATGTAGATGTAGCCGTCCTCGTCGATCATGCCCGCGTCGCCGGTCTCGTAATAGCCGGGGAAATGCTCGAGATACGCCTTGCGGAAGCGCTCTTCGGCGTTCCACAGGCCCGGCAGCGCGCCCGGCGGCAGCGGCAGGCGGATGGCGATGGCGCCCAGCTCGCCCGGCTTGACCGGATGGCCGCCCTCGTCCAGCGCCTGCACGTCGTAGCCGGGCATGGGCACGGCGGGCGAGCCCGGCTTGATGGGCAGCAGCTCGATCCCCAGCGGGTTGGCGGCGATGGCCCAGCCCGTCTCGGTCTGCCACCAGTGGTCGATCACCGGCTTGCCCAAGAGCTCCTGCGCCCAGCGGATGGTGTCGGGGTCGGCGCGCTCGCCGGCCAGGAACAGCGCCTGCAGCGAGGACAGGTCGTATCGCTCGGCCAGCTCGCCGCGCGGGTCCTCGCGCTTGACGGCGCGGATGGCGGTCGGGGCGGTGAAGAACGAGCGCACCTTGTGCTCGGCGATCACGCGCCAGAACGTGCCCGCGTCGGGCGTGCCCACGGGCTTGCCCTCGAAGACGATGGTGGTGCAGCCCTCGATCAGCGGCGCGTAGCAGATGTAGCTGTGCCCCACCACCCAGCCGACGTCCGAGGCGGCCCAGAACACGTCGCCGGGCTGGACGTTGTAGATGTTCTTCATCGACCAGCTGAGCGCGACCATGTGCCCGGCATTGTCGCGCACCACGCCCTTGGGCTGGCCGGTGGTGCCCGAGGTGTAGAGGATGTAGAGCGGATCGGTCCCGCGCACGGGCTCGCAGGGGGCGGGTTCGACGCCGACCTGGAAGGCGTGCCAGTCCAGGTCGCGCCCCTCGATCAGCGCGGCGGGCTGCTGGTCGCGCTGGAGGATCACGCAGAACTCGGGCTTGTGCGCGGCCTCTTCGATGGCGGCGTCGAGCAGCGGCTTGTAGGGCACCACGCGCCCGGGCTCGAGCCCGCAGGACGCCGCGATCACCGCCTTGGGGCGCGCGTCGTCGATGCGCACCGCCAGCTCGTGCGCGGCGAAGCCGCCGAACACCACCGAGTGGATCGCCCCCAGCCGCGCGCAGGCCAGCATCGCCTCGAGCGCCTCGGGCACCATGGGCATGTAGATCACCACCCGGTCGCCCTTGCCCACGCCGCGCGCGCGCAGCGCCCCGGCCAGCGAGGCCACGCGCTCGCGCAGCTCGGCATAGGTGATGACGTGCTTCGTGCCGGTGATCGGGCTGTCATGGATGATGGCCGGCCGGTCGCCATGGCCCGCCTCGACATGCCGGTCCACGGCGTTGTGGCAGGTGTTGCACACCGCGTCGGGGAACCAGCGGTAGATCGGCGCGCGCGAGGCGTCCAGCGCGCGGGTCGGCGGCTCGATCCAGTCGATGCACTCGGCGGCCTTCATCCAGAAGCCCTCCGGGTCGGCCTTCCATGCCTCGTAGACGTCCTTGTAGCCCATTCTCCCTCTCCCCCGTTTGGCCGGCGCTCGCGTCCGGGCGGACGGCGCCCCCTGCTTGATGCGGCGGCGCGCGCCGCCTTGACCTGGCGCAAGGCGCTCAGGCGTAGCTCTGCACCGGCGTGCCGGCCAGCGCCGAGATGTTCAACAGCCCCCGCGTCGTGATCGACGGCGTGACGATATGCGCCCGGTTGCCCATCCCCATCAGGATCGGCCCGACTTCAAGAGCGCCGCCCAACTGCTTGAGAATGTTACGCATTCCCGACGCGCTGTCGGCGTTGGGCAGGATCAGCACATTGGCCTCGCCCTGCAGCCGCGAGCGCGGGAACAGCCGCGCGCGCAGCTCGGGGTCGAGCGCGGTGTCGGCGTGCATCTCGCCCTCGTATTCGAAATCGGGCTCGCGCTGATCCAGAAGCGCCATGGCCGCGCGCATCTTGCGCCCCGAGGCGGTGTCCAGATTGCCGAACTGCGAGTGGCTGAGCAGCGCCACCTTGGGCGTGACGCCGAAGCGGCGCGCGTGGCGCGCGGCGGCGATGGCGATCTCGGCCACCTCCTCGGCCTCGGGGTCGGGGTGCACCTGGGTGTCGGCGATGAAGACCGGCCCCTTCTCGAGCAGCATCAGGGACAGCGCGCCGACGGGACGGAATCCATCGCGCGCAAGCACTTGGCGAACGTAGTTCAAGTGCCACAGATACTGCCCGAACGTGCCGCAGATCAGGCTGTCGGCGTCGCCCCGATGCACCGCCACCGCGGCGATGGCGGTGGTGTTGGTGCGCATGATGGCGCGCGCCAGATCGGGCGTGACGCCGCGCCGCTCCATCAGCTCGTGATAGGTGGTCCAGTAGTCGCGATAGCGGCTGTCGCTTTCGGGATTGACGATCTCGAAGTCCCGGTCCGGGCGGATCGGCAGCCCGTAGCGCTCGAGCCGCGTCTCGATCACCTCGGGGCGGCCGATCAGGATCGGCTTGTCGGTGGTCTCTTCGAGCATGGCGTGCGCGGCGCGCAGGACGCGCTCGTCCTCGCCCTCGGCGAAGATGATGCGCCGCTCGGCCTTGCGCGCCGCGTCGAAGACCGGCCGCATGATCAGCGCCGAGCGGAACACCGCCCCCGCCTGCGCCTCGCGATAGGCGGCGAGGTCGGGCAAGGGGCGCGTGGCCACGCCCGTGCGCATGGCCGCCTCGGCCACCGCCGTCGCCACCGCCGCGCGCAGGCGCGGATCGAAGGGCTTGGGGATCAGGTAGTCGGGGCCGAAGACCATGCGCTCGCCGCTGTAGGCGGCGGCGGCCTCGGCCGAGCTGGCCTGGGTGGCCAGATCGGCGATGGCGCGCGCGGCGGCCAGCTTCATCTCCTCGTTGATCTCGGTCGCGCCCACATCCAGCGCGCCGCGGAAGATGAAGGGAAAGCACAGCACGTTGTTGACCTGGTTCGGATGGTCCGAGCGCCCCGTGGCCATGATGACGTCGGGGCGCGCGGCGCGCGCCTCGTCGGGCGCGATCTCGGGGTCGGGATTGGCCAGGGCGAAGACGATGGGCCGCTCGGCCATGGCCGCCACATGCTCGGGGCGCAGGGCGCCCGGGGCGGACAGGCCGAGGAAGAAGTCGGCGCCGCGGATCGCCTCGTCCAGCGCGACCGGGCCGCCGGGGCGCGCATAGGCGGCCTTGTGCGGGTTCATGTCGGCCTCGCGCCCCTCATGCACCAGGCCGTGCAGGTCGTAGAGCCAGATGTTCTCGCGCCGCGCGCCCAGCGAGACCAAAAGGTTCAGACAGGCGATGCCCGCCGCCCCGCCCCCGGTCGAGACGATGCGCGCCGTCTCGATCCGCTTGCCCGCCACGCGCAGCGCGTTGAGCGCGGCCGCCGCCACCACGATCGCCGTGCCGTGCTGGTCGTCGTGAAAGACGGGAATGTTCATGCGCTTGCGGCACTCGGCCTCGACGACGAAGCAGTCGGGGGCCTTGATGTCCTCTAGATTGATCGCGCCGAAGGTCGGCTCGAGCGCCGCCACGATCTGCGCCAGCCTTTGCGGGTCGCTTTCGTTCACCTCGATGTCGAAGCAGTCGATGTCGGCGAACTTCTTGAACAGGACCGCCTTGCCCTCCATCACCGGCTTGGCGGCCAGGGGGCCGATGTTGCCCAGCCCCAGAACGGCCGAGCCGTTGGTGACCACCGCCACCAGATTGCCGCGGGCCGTGTAGCGGGCGGCGGCGGCGGGGTCGGCCTGGATCTCGCGGCAGGCCTCGGCCACGCCGGGGCTGTAGGCGCGCGACAGGTCGCGCTGGTTGGCCAGCGGCTTGGTGGCGCGCACCTCGAGCTTTCCGGGGCGCGGCAGCGCGTGATAGTCCAGCGCCGCCTTGCGATTGGATTGCGTCTTTTCGTCCGTCATCACCTGTTCCGCCCGATGTTGCGCCGCCCGGGGCGGGCGCGCCGCGAGTCTTCTTCTTACCCCGCGTCAGGCCCCGCGCGAAGGGCCGCCCTTCGCGCCGGCGCGCGGCGGCGAGGGCGGCGGGCGGGGGGCGGCGCGCTCAGCCCGCCGCGCCGCGCGCCTCGCGGATCAGCCGCAGCACGCCGCGCGCGGCCTCGGGGATGTTGGTGCCCGGGCCGAAGATCGCCTTGACCCCCGCCTTGCGCAGGAAGTCGTAATCCTGCTGCGGGATGACGCCGCCGCACACGACGATGATGTCCTCGGCGCCCTTCTCGCGCAGCGCCTCGATCAGCCTGGGCGCCAGGGTCTTGTGCCCCGCCGCCTGGCTCGAGATTCCCACCACGTGCACGTCGTTGTCCACCGCGTCCTGCGCCGCCTCTTCGGGCGTCTGGAACAGCGGCCCCACATCGACGTCGAAGCCGATGTCGGCGAAGGCGGTGGCGATGACCTTGGCGCCGCGGTCGTGCCCGTCCTGCCCCATTTTGACCACCAGCATGCGCGGGCGCCGGCCCTCTTCTTCGGCGAAGGCCTCGACCTCGCGCTGGATGGCGGCGAAATCCTCGTCGCCCTCATAGGCGGCGCCGTAGACGCCCGACAGGGTGCGCACCTCGGCGCGATGACGACCGAACACCTTTTCCATGGCGTAGGAAATCTCTCCGACCGTGGCGCGGGCCCGCGCCGCCTCGACCGCCGCCTCGAGCAGGTTCCCCTCGCCCGAGGCCGCCACCTGCGTCAGCCGATCGAGCGCCGCGTCCACCGCCGCCTGATCGCGCGTGGCGCGGATGCGCTCGAGCCGCGCGATCTGCGCCTCGCGCACCTTGGCGTTGTCCACCTCGAGGATCTCGATCGGGGTCTCCTTCTCGGGGCGATACTTGTTGACGCCGACGATCACCTCCTCGCCGCGGTCGATGCGGGCCTGGCGGCGGGCGGCGGCCTCTTCGATGCGCAGCTTGGGCATGCCCGACTCGACCGCGCGGGTCATGCCGCCCATGGCGTCGATCTCCTCGATCAGCTTCCACGCCTCGTCGGCCATCTCCTTGGTCAGGCGCTCGACGTAATACGAGCCGGCCAGCGGATCGACCACGTTGCAGATGCCGGTCTCTTCCTGAAGGATCAGCTGCGTGTTGCGCGCGATGCGGGCCGAGAAGTCGGTCGGCAGGGCGATCGCCTCGTCCAGCGCGTTGGTGTGCAGCGACTGCGTGCCCCCCAGCGCGGCCGAGAGCGCCTCGTAGGCCGTGCGCACCACGTTGTTGAAGGGGTCCTGCTCCTGCAGCGACACGCCCGAGGTCTGGCAGTGGGTGCGCAGCATCAGCGACTGGGGCTTCTTGGGGTCGAACTCCTTCATGATCCGCGCCCACAGAAGCCGCGCGGCGCGCAGCTTGGCGATCTCCATGAAGAAGTTCATGCCGATGGCGAAGAAGAAGCTCAGCCGCCCGGCGAAGGCGTCCACGTCCATGCCCTTGGCCAGCGCCGCCTTCACGTATTCCTTGCCGTCGGCCAGGGTGAAGGCCAGCTCCTGCACCAGCGTCGCGCCGGCCTCCTGCATGTGGTAGCCCGAGATCGAGATCGAGTTGAAGCGCGGCATGTTCTTCGCCGTGTACTCGATGATGTCGGCCACGATGCGCATGCTCGGCTCGGGCGGGTAGATGTAGGTGTTGCGGACCATGAACTCCTTGAGGATGTCGTTCTGGATGGTCCCCGACAGCTCGGCCGGGCTGGCGCCCTGCTCCTCGCCGGCGACGATGAAGCACGCCATGATCGGGATCACCGCGCCGTTCATGGTCATGGACACCGACATCTCCTTGAGCGGGATGCCGTCGAACAGGATCTTCATGTCCTCGACCGAGTCGATGGCCACGCCCGCCTTGCCCACGTCGCCGACCACGCGCGGATGGTCGCTGTCATAGCCGCGATGGGTGGCCAGGTCGAAGGCGACCGACAGGCCCTTCTGCCCCGCCGCCAGGTTGCGGCGGTAGAAGGCGTTCGATTCCTCGGCCGTCGAGAAGCCGGCGTATTGGCGGATGGTCCAGGGCCGGCCGGCATACATGGTCGCGCGCGGGCCGCGCACGAAGGGCTCGAAGCCGGGCAGCGAGCCCAGATGCTCGACGCCCTCCAGATCCTCTTCGGTGTATAGCGGCTTGACGTCGATCCCCTCGGGCGTGCGCCAGATCAGCTCGTCGGGATCGCGGCCCTTGAGCTCCTTGCGGGCCAGCTCGCGCCAGGCGTTCAGATCGGGTTTCGTCATGCTCTGTCTCCTTCAGACGCGCCGCGCGCGCGATGCCCCATGGCGCCGGGGCGCGAAAGGGTTAGATTGAGCGCCATGAACCAAAGACGCCGAATTCTGCGCGCCCTCGCCCTGTTCGCCATGCCGTTCGTCCTGTCGCGCCGGTCGCGCGCGCAGAACGGCGGCGCGCCCGAGGCGGGCGCGGACGAGGACCCGCTCGCCCCGCTCCTGTGGGTCAAGCGCCCCGTCATCATCTTCGCCGACGATCCGGGCGATCCGCGGCTGGCGCACCAGCTGGCCGAGCTTGCGCGCGAGAAGGCCGAGCTCGAGGCGCGCGACGTGGTCGTGATCGTCGACGACCGCAAGCCCGCGCGCCGCGACCAGGCCTCGGCGCTGCGCCGGCGCTTCCGCCCCCACGGCTTCACCGTCATCGTGCTGTCCAAGGACGGCGAGGTGGTCAAGCGCCACCCCGACGTGCTCAGCGCCTTCGACGTGATGCGCCTGATCGACCGGCTGCCGCGGCGCCTGCAGGAGATGGGCCGCGGCTGAGCGCCCCGCCGCCGCGGCGGCGGGCGCGTGGCCGGGAAAGGCGAAGGCGGGCGCCGGGGCGCCGGCCGCCGGGCGCGCGTCGCGGATCATTCGAACTCCATGATCACCTCGTCCACCGCCAGGCTTGCGCCGGGGGCGACGTTGATGCGCGCCACCACCCCGGCGCGCTCGGCGCGCAGGACGTTCTCCATCTTCATCGCCTCGACGGTGCACAGGGGCTGGCCCTCCTGCACCTCCTGCCCCTCTTCGACCGCGATCGAGACGACCAGCCCCGGCATCGGGCACAGAAGCAGCTTCGAGGTGTCGGGGGGCAGCTTCTCGGGCATCAGCCGCGCCAGCTCAGCCACGCGCGGCTCGCGCACCTTCACGTCCAGATCCGCGCCGCGGCGGCGGATGCGGAAGCCCTCGGCGCGCATGTCCACCTTGGCCACCAGCGGCGCGCCGTCGATCGTGGCGCGCGCCAGCCGGTCGCCGGGGGTCCAGTCGCCCTCGACCGTCGACTCGGTTCCGTCCTCGAAGCGCACCTTCACGGCGCCCTGGCCGTGGATCAGCACGTCGGGGTTGCGCGGATCGCGGCCCTTGGGGGCGATGGCCAGCTCCTCGCCCTCTTCGGTCACGATGTGCCCGCGCGCCAGCGGCGAGACATGGGCGCGCCATTCGCGCGCGCCGATGCTCACCACCCAGTCGCGCGGCGCGCGCCGGTCATGGGGCGAGAGCACCCCCGAGATCCGCCCCTCGCGCCGCGCGGCGACGGTCTTCATCGCCGCCGCGCCGGCGGCGATGCGGCGCAGCTCCTCGTCGGGCAGCGTCACGCCGTGGAAGCCGTCGGGGAACTCCTCGGCGATGAAGGCGGTGGTGATGTCGCCCGAGACGAAGCGCGGATGATCCATCACCGCCTGGCAGAAGGGCAGGTTGTGGCCGATGCCCTCGACTTCGAACTCGTCCAGCGCGTTGCGCATGACCTCGATCGCCGCGGCGCGGTCGGGGCCCCAGCTGCACAGCTTGGCGATCATGGGATCGTAATGCATCGAGATCTCGCCGCCCTCGTAGACGCCCGTGTCGTTGCGCACGGCGCCGTCCGGGCCGCGGCGCTCGGCCGGCGGGCGGTAGCGCGTCAGCCGCCCGATCGAGGGCAGGAAGTTGCGGTAGGGATCCTCGGCGTAAAGGCGGCTCTCGATCGCCCAGCCGTCGATGCGCACATCCTCCTGCGTCAGCGGCAGCTTCTCGCCGGCGGCGACGCGGATCATCAGCTCGACCAGGTCGAGGCCGGTGATGAGCTCGGTCACCGGATGCTCGACCTGAAGGCGGGTGTTCATCTCGAGGAAGTAGAAGTTGCGCGCGCCGTCGACGATGAACTCGACCGTGCCGGCCGAGCAGTAGTTCACCGCCTTGGCCAGCGCCACCGCCTGCGCGCCCATGGCCGCGCGCGTCTCGGGGTCGAGGAAGGGGCTGGGCGCCTCTTCGATGACCTTCTGATTGCGGCGCTGGATCGAGCATTCGCGCTCGTTCAGGTGAATGACGTTGCCGTGCCTGTCGCCCATCACCTGGATCTCGATGTGGCGCGGCTGGGTGACGAACTTCTCGATGAAGATGCGGTCGTCGCCGAAGCTGGACATGGCCTCGTTCTTCGAGGACTGGAAGCCCTCGCGCACCTCCTCGGCGTTCCAGGCGATGCGCATGCCCTTGCCGCCGCCGCCGGCGCTGGCCTTGATCATGACCGGATAGCCGATCTGTTCCGAGATGCGCACCGCCTCGTCCGCATCCGCGATCAGGCCCATGTAGCCGGGCACGGTGCTGACGCCGGCCTCGGCGGCCAGCTTCTTCGAGGTGATCTTGTCGCCCATCGCCTCGATGGCCGAGGCGGGCGGGCCGATGAAGACCACCCCCTCATCCTCGAGCGCCTTGGCGAAGCGGCTGTTCTCGGACAGGAAGCCGTAGCCCGGATGCACCGCCTCGGCGCCCGTGCGGCGCACCGCGTCAAGGATCTTGTCGATGACGATGTAGGATTCGGAGGCCGGCGGCGGGCCGATATGCACCGCCTCGTCGGCCATGCGCACATGCAGCGCGTCCTTGTCCGCGTCCGAATACACCGCCACCGTCGCGATGCCCATCTTGCGCGCGGTCTTGATGACCCGGCAGGCGATCTCGCCCCGGTTCGCGATCAGGATCTTCTTGAACATGCCGTCTCCTTTGCCGCAAGCCCGCCCCGGGGCCATGCGCAGGCGCGCGCGCGCCCGCCCTTCGGCCGCCGGGGGCCGAAGGCGCGGCGCACGCGCGCGCCAGCGCGCTTCGATGCGTGATTGGATGGATGGTTGACGAATGCGGCCGCCGCCGCGCCCGCGCCGCGGGCCGCGCGCTCAGCGCTTGAGCGCGCGCTCCAGATCCAGCGCGTCGGGATCGGTGAGCACGCCGGTCGCGGCGCCGACCGCTCCGCCCACCACCGCGCCGGTGAGGACCGAGCCCCCGACCACGGCCGAGCCGACCGCGCCCACCGCCGCGCCCACCGCGCCGCCGCTGACGGCGCGCTCGCTCTGGCTGCGCCCGCAGCCCGCCGCGGCCAGCGCCAGCGCCAGCGCGGCGCAGATCGCGCCGCGGCGCAGCGCGCGCCCGCCGCCGAAATCGCCGATGGTTCCGTTCGCCATGATCCCCCCTCCCTGCGTCGCCCTGCGGCGCTCAGTCCGGCTCGTCGGGCAGCATGACCAGCACGCCCCAGACGATGCCCACCATCGAGAAGGTCACCCCGAACGCGCCCGCCAGCATCAGCACCACGATCCAGCCGTCGGCCGCGCCATGCACCCGCGCGCCAAGCCCGCCGACGTCCAGCCACAAGAGCGCCAGCAGGAACGCCCAGCCCGCCATCACGCCGTTCAGCGCATGGCGAAAGACGAACCGCATAAGCCGGTAGGGATCGGCCGGGGGCTGGAGCTTCTTGCGCGTCATGGGCCTTCTCCGTCGCGCGCGGCGCCCACGCCGCGCGCCAAGGTTGAGCATGCCCCGAAAATATGGCGCGCGCAGGGCGCCTTTCCAGCGCCTCGGGCCGCGACGGGACGCCGCGCGCGCTCATGGCGCCAGCTCCGGGAAGCTGCGGCGCACCTCGTCCATGTCCACGCGCAGAAGCTGCTCGTAGGAGCAGGGATCGAAGGGCTCGACGGCCTTGACCTCGCGCCCCAGAAGCCAGCTCAGCCTGCCCGCGTCCAGATTGCCGCGCTCGAAGGGCTGGTCGCCGAAATGCTCGATCAGGCAGGCCAGGAAGGCGGCGTCGGCGCGCCGGTCCTCGGGCTTGCGGTCGCGGTAGCGCTCGCGCGCGCGCAGCGGCGTGGGGTTGGGCTGGGCGCGGCGGATGGTGAACTGCATGTCCGTGCCGGGCAGACGGCCCGGAAAGCCGCGGTGCTTGCGCATCATGAACCCTCCTGCGGATCGGCCCCGCGCCGGGCGGCGGCGCGCGCCGCGTTGCGCGACCAGCGCAGCCGGCTGGCCGGATCGGCCAGCAGCTCGGCCAGGCGATGCTCGATCAGCGCGCGCGGCGCGGGCCGGCAGTCGAGCCGCCCGCCCGCCGTCGCCAGCACCCGCGCCCGCCCCGGGCGGGAATGGTCCGAGGCGACCTCGACCGCCGGGACGAAGCCGCGCACCGTGCGCAGCGCGCGCCAGGCGTCCTGGCGGATCTGCCGCGCCAGCGCCCGGCGAAAGCGCGCGCGGTCGATCCCCTCGGGCGCGCGCGCGTCCCAGGCCGCGTGCACGGCCACGTCGAAGCGCGCGCCCCGGGCGGGCGCATGCAGCGCCGCGCCGTCGGCATGCATGTCGCGCCAGCGGCTCATGGGCGCGCCCCCCGCGCGGCTGCGGCGGTCCGGCCGGTCATGCGAACGCCTCCTGCGGCCCGCCTCACAGCGGGATGTTGTCGTGCTTCTTCCACGGATTCTCGAGCTTCTTGCCCCGCAGCGCCTTGAAGGCCCGCGCCACGCGCCGGCGGGTCGAGTGCGGCATGATGACCTCGTCGATGAAGCCGCGCTCGGCCGCGACGAAGGGATTGGCGAAGCGGTCCTCGTATTCCTTCGTGCGGCGGGCGATCTTCTCGGGGTCGCCCAGCTCGGAGCGGTAGAGGATCTCGACCGCGCCCTTGGCGCCCATCACGGCGATCTCGGCGGTGGGCCAGGCATAGTTGACGTCGCCGCGCAGATGCTTCGAGGCCATGACGTCATAGGCGCCGCCATAGGCCTTGCGGGTGATGACCGTCACCTTGGGCACCGTCGCCTCGCCATAGGCGAAGAGCAGCTTGGCGCCGTGCTTGATGACGCCGCCATATTCCTGCGCCGTGCCGGGCAGGAAGCCGGGCACGTCCACGAAGGTCAGGATCGGGATCTCGAACGCGTCGCAAAAGCGCACGAAGCGCGCCGCCTTGCGGCTCGAGTCGATGTCGAGGCAGCCGGCCAGCACCATGGGCTGGTTGGCGACCACGCCCACGGTCGAGCCCTCGAGGCGGATGAAGCCGGTGATGATGTTCCTGGCGAAATCCTTCTGGATCTCGAAGAAATCGCCCTCGTCCGCGACCTTCTCGATCAGCTCCTTCATGTCGTAGGGCTTGTTCGGGTTCTCGGGCACCAGCGTGTCCAGGCTGGGCTCGATGCGCGCGGGGTCGTCGTAATAGGGGCGCACGGGCGGCTTCTCGCGGTTCGAGAGCGGCAGGAAGTCGACCAGGCGGCGCACCTCGGCCAGCGCCTCGACGTCGTTCTCGAAGGCGCCGTCGGCGACCGAGGATTTCGTGGTGTGCGTCTTGGCGCCGCCCAGCTCCTCGGCGGTGACGACCTCGTTGGTGACGGTCTTCACCACATCCGGGCCGGTGACGAACATGTAGGACGAATCGCGCACCATGAAGATGAAGTCGGTCATGGCCGGCGAATACACCGCCCCGCCCGCGCAGGGCCCCATGATGACGCTGATCTGCGGAACCACGCCCGAGGCCATGATGTTGCGCTGGAACACCTCGGCATAGCCCGCCAGGCTGGCCACGCCCTCCTGGATGCGGGCGCCGCCCGAGTCGTTCAGCCCGATCACCGGCGCGCCGTTGCGCATGGCCATGTCCATGATCTTGCAGATTTTCTGCGCGTGGGTCTCGGACAGCGAGCCGCCGAAGACGGTGAAGTCCTGGCTGAAGACGTAGACGAGGCGGCCGTTGATCGTGCCCCATCCCGTGACCACGCCGTCGCCGTAGGGGCGGCTTTCCTGCATGCCGAAATCGGCGCAGCGATGGGCGACGAAGGTGTCGTATTCCTCGAACGAGCCTTCGTCGAGCAGCACCTCGATGCGCTCGCGCGCGGTCAGCTTGCCCTTGGCGTGCTGGGCGGCGATGCGCTTCTCGCCGCCGCCCTTGCGGGCGATTTCGCGCCGGGCCTCGAGCTCCGCGAGGATTTCTTTCATCAGGACGCCTCCACAGCTGCGTGCGCCGGCCGCGCCGGCGGGTTCCGGGCATGATTTGCGCCGCAACATAGCCCCGACGCCGGGGGCGCGAAACGATTGATCGGCGGAATTGCATAGTCTATCAATGCTGCGGCTTGCGAATTGCGAATTTGCGAATACGCGGCCCGCCCCGACCGACGCCGGAACGCACCACCCCCGACCGAAGCGACCGCCCAGCCCCCCCAAAACCCCCAAGGACCAGCCCCCGGAAGCCCCGCCATGACCCACAAGCTCTATGCCGGCGCCCAGCTGCGCGAGACGCGCCGCGCGCGCGGTCTGACCCAGGCGGAATTCGCAAAGCGGCTGGGCATTTCCCTCAGCTACCTCAACCAGATGGAGAACAACCACCGCCCGATCTCGGCGGCGGTGATCCTGGCGCTGGCCGAGCAGTTCGACTTCGACCTCTCGCGCCTGTCGGTGGGCGAGACCGACCGCATGGTCGCCGACATGCGCGAGGCGCTGGCCGACCCGGTCTTCGCGGGCCACGCGCCGCCGCTGGCCGATCTGCGCCTGGCCGCGGCCAACGCGCCGGCGCTGGCGCGCGCCTTCCTGACGCTGCACCGCGCCTACCGCCAGCTGGGCGAGCGGCTGGCCTCGGTGGACGAGGCGCTCGACCGCGCCGACGACAGCCTCGCCCCGCAGCCCTGGGAAGAGGTGCGCGACTTCTTCCACTATTGCGACAACTACATCGACGCCGTCGACCGCGCCGCCGAGCGCTTCGCCCAGGAGTCAGGCTTCGAGGGGCGCGACAAGCTCAAGGCCGGCGCCGACTGGCTCGAGGCGCGCGGCGTCGCCCTGCGCCTCGACCCCGACGGGCCGCTGCGCCGCTTCGCCGACGGCGTGCTGACCCTGTCCGCGCGCGCCGCCCCCGCCACGCAGGCCTTCCAGCTGGCCCATCAGGCGGCGCTCATCGCCCATGGCGAGCTGATCGACGCCACGCTCGACCTGGCGGGCTTTCGCACCGACGAGGCGCGGGCCATCTGCCGCGTCGGGCTGGCGAACTACTTCGCCGGCGCGGCGCTGCTGCCCTATCAGCGCTTTCTCGAGGCGGCGGCGCGCGCGCGCCATGATCTCGAGATCCTGGCCGATTCTTTCGGCGCCTCGATCGAGCAGGTGGCTCACCGCCTGTCCACCCTGCAGCGCCCCGGCGCCAAGGGCGTGCCCTTCTTCTTCGTGCGCGTGGACCAGGCCGGCACCATCACCAAGCGCCACTCGGCCACGCGGCTGCAATTCGCCCGCTATGGCGGCGCCTGCCCGCTGTGGAACGTGCACCAGGCCTTCGAGACCCCCGGCCGCATCCTGCGCCAGCTGGCCGAGACGCCCGACGGCGCGCGCTACATCTGCCTTGCGCGCGACGTGACCAAGCCCGGCGGCGGCTTCCGCCGGCCCACGCGGCGCTACGCCATCGGCCTGGGCTGCGAGACGCGCTACGCCGCGCAGCTGGTCTACGCCGACGATCTGGACGTGGACAATCCCGCCTCCTACGAGCCCATCGGCGTCAGCTGCCGCATCTGCGAGCGCGCCGACTGCCACCAGCGCTCGGTCCCGCCGGTCAAGGCGGCGCTGAGCATCGACCCCGGCCTGCGCGACGTGCTGCCTTACCGGCTGCGCGCGGCGGGGCGCGAGGACTGACGCGCTTGCGACTTCCGAACGATTGACCGCGCGCGCCCGTCCGCTACGATCCTCGCCGAAAGCCAGGGACGCGCGCCGCAGTGGCGCGTCGCCCAGCGGCGCAGGGAGGAAATGCATGACGATCGTATCGATGCGGGTGAACGGGCGCGCGGTTGCGGGCGAGGTGGAGGACCGGACGCTTCTGGTGGAGTTTCTTCGCGAGGGACTT
>NZ_FOHL01000005.1:0-252748 GCF_900111545.1 Oceanicella actignis | reverse complement strand
TCGGACGAGGGCGGGCAATTCCTGGGCGGCCATGCCATGAGCGCCGACCATCGGCAGAAGACCCTGGCCGCGCTCAACGCGCTCTGGCAGGGCGAGCCGATCCGGCGCACGCGGGCCAGCGATGATCACGCAACGCTTTATGGCAGGCGGCTGGCCATCCACCTGATGGTTCAGCCGCGCGTGGCGCGCAGCTTCATGGCCGATCCGCTGACTTCCGAATCGGGCTTCCTGCCGCGGTTCCTGATCAGCGAGCCGCCTTCCACCATCGGCGCGCGCATGCACGCGAACGCGGGCCATGACCGGGTGGCGATCGACGCCTTCAACCGGCGGCTGGCGGAAATCCTCGAACGGCCCTTGCCGATGGACCCGGAAACACGGGAACTTGAGCCGCACACCCTGGCGCTCACGCCCGAGGCGCGGGCGCTGCTGATCCGCTTCTCGGACGCAATGGAAAAGACGCAGGCGCCCGGCGGCAAGCTGTCGAACCTCACGGGTCATGCCTCGAAGGCGGCGGAACAGGCGGCGCGGATTGCCGGCGTGCTGACCCTGTGGCGCGACCTCGATGCCGAGGCGTTGACGCTGGCCGACATGGCCAACGGCATCGCGCTGGCGAAATTCTACCTCGGCGAGGCCAGGCGGCTTACGGAGGCGGCGACGGTCTCGGCGGAAATCGAAGCGGCCGAGGCGCTGCGGCGCTGGCTTCTCGAAAGCTGGGCCGAGCCTGAAGTGATGGTGCGCGACGTGGTGCAGTTCGGGCCGGGCAAGCTTCGCGAAAGCCAGAAGGCGCGCAAGGCGCTCACGCTGCTGGCCGGGCAAGGCTGGCTCGTCCCGCCAAAGCCGGGTACCGTGGTGCGCGGCGCCGCCCGCAAGCAAGCGTGGCGCATCGTGAGGGCTGGGGGCGATGTGGTTTGACGTGACCGCCGCGCTTGCCGAAATCGCAGGCCGCCCCCCTGCTACACTTGCTACTTCTGCTACACTGGCCCGTTTTGTAGCAGGTGTAGCAGATGTAGCAGGGTGGCAGGGGCGAAATCGGGAGCCGGCTGATAGGGCCGCGCCTGACATCGTGCGCGATCCTTTCGACGAACGAGCGGCGGTGCGCCAGTTCGACGGCGGCGTGAGCCGCGAAGACGCCGAGGCGCTGGCAGCGGAGGATGCCGCCCGCGCCCCGGGCCCGCCCATGGATCGGCTGCGCGCGGCGGCGATGCCCGAGACGCCCGCGCTTGACCCCGAGGGCCTGCCCTTCGCGGCCTGCTCGGCCTGCGGCGGCGGCGATTGGTGGAAGCCCGCCGCGCGCCCGGCCCAGGGGCCCGGCTGGCGCTGCGCGTCCTGCGACCCGCCCAGCGCCGGGCGGATGCGCCGCGCCTGTTCGGTTCCCACGCGCAACGGGCCGCCAAAGCCCGCTCCTTGCCCCCCCAGCAAAGCGCCTCGAACCTTCCACCCATGGCGACGCCCCAAGCCGACATGGGCTGAGACCCCTCGCGGGCGCTGCGTCGAGGCGCTGCAAATTGTGGGAACGATTGTGGGAACGGCGCTCGAAAATTCCTCGTAACCTGTTGTTTTAGCGTAGAAATTTCTGGATCTGTGGCGGAGAGAGCGGGATTCGAACCCGCGATACGGTTGCCCGTATACACGCTTTCCAGGCGTGCGCCTTCGACCACTCGGCCACCTCTCCGTAGCCGGCGGGATACAACGAGCGCAGGCCCGCTTGCAAGCTTCAATCGCCGCTCAGGTCACCTTCGCGCGCACGCGGTGGCGCGGATCGTCCCACAGCCGCGCCTCGAGCGTGCGGGCCAGGATCGCGGCGGCGGCGTCCACCTCCTCGGCCGACAGGTATAGCGGCGCGAAGCCGAAGCGGATCAGGTCGGGCGCGCGGAAATCCCCGATCACGCCCTGCGCGATCAGCGCCTGCATCACCGCGTAGCCCTCGGGGTGGCGGAACGAGACCTGCGCGCCGCGGGCGTTCGGATCGCGCGGGCTGGCCAACTCCAGTTCGCCGGCGCAAGCCGCCTCGACGCGCGCGACGAAGCGCTCGCTCAGCTCGAGCGATCGTGCGCGCACGGCCGCCAGGTCGACGCCCTCCCATACGTCCAGCGCGGCGTCGAGCGCGACCATCGACAGGATCGGCGGCGTGCCCACCCGCAGCCTGTCGGCGCCGGGCGCGGGGCGGTAGGCGGGCTCGAAGGCGAAGGGCGCCGCATGCCCCATCCACCCCGCCACCGCCGGCGCGATGCGGTCGGCCAGGCGCGGAGCGGCGTAGATGAAGGCCGGCGCGCCGGGCCCCCCGTTCAGATACTTGTAGCCGCAGCCGACGGCGAAATCGACGTCCGCACCGGCAAGATCCACCGGCATCGCCCCGGCCGAATGCGCCAGATCCCAGATCGCCAGCGCGCCGGCCTGGTGCGCGCGGGCGGTCAGCGCGGCCATGTCGTGCCGGCGGCCGGTGCGGTAATCGACTTCGGTCAGCATCAGCGCGGCGACGCCGTCGTCGATGGCGTCGGCGACCTCCTCGGGCGCGACAACCTTCAGGCGCAGCCCGCGGCCCAGCGCGCGGCACAGCTCCTGCGCGGCGTAAAGGTCGGTGGGGAAGTTGCCCGAATCCGACAGAACGGTGAGCTTGCCCGGCGAGTCGGCGCGTTGCAGCTCGAGCGCGGCCGACAGCGCCTTGACCACGTTCACCGTGGTGCTGTCGCCCGCCACCACCGCGCCTTCGGGCGCGCCGATCAGGCGGCCGATGCGCGCGCCAAGGCGGGCGGGCAGGTCGACCCAGCCCTGGCCGTCGCAGCCAAGGTTCCAGCCCCGGATCAGCAGCTTGCCCCACTCGTCGCAGACGACGCGGCGCAGGCGCTCGGGGACATGGCGCGGCAGCGGCCCCAGCGAGTTGCCGTTCAGGTAGATCAGCCCCTCGGGCAGATCGAACAGCTCCTTGCGCAGGACGGGATCGGCGGATGGCATGGCGGGCTCCGTTTCATCGCGGCCAGCGCAGATGACCCGCGCCGCGCGCCCGCGTCAAGCGGCGCGCCGCCGCTCAACCCGCGCGGGCGACCAGCTCGGGATCGGGCGAGAAGCGCCGCTGCAGCGGCAGCGACGCCGCGCCCAGAACCCGCGCCGTATGGCCCAGCGCGCCGACCGCGAAAACCGCCGGCGACAGCCCCGCGCGGTTGAGCGCGCCCATCTCGCGCGCCGTCGCCGCCGCCAGCCTGGCGCGCCATGGCGCGGGCAGCGCGCCGTCGACCACGATGGTCGGAAAGTCGATGACCGAAAGCGCCGCCGCCACAGCCAGGGCCAGCTCGGGCGCGACCTGGCGAACCCAGCGGCGGAAGTCCTGTTCGGCCTCGGGCGGCGCGCCCTGCATCGCCGCGCCCGCGTCGAGCCCCGCCTCCCGCAGCGCGCGCTCGAGCGAGATCAGTCCCGCCCGATGAGCCAGCTGCTGCGGGCGCCCGCGCGCGTCGGGCGCGCCGACGGGCATGGACCCGATCGCGCCGGCGTTGCCCTGCTCGCCCATGACGAGGCGTCCGTCGATCACCACGCCGCCGCCGGCGAACATGCCCAGATAGATGTAAAGCGCGCTGCGCGAGGCGATACCGCTTCCAAGCAGCATCTCGGCCGCGCAGGCCGCGGTGGCGTCGTTGCACACGATGGGCGCCATCCCCAGCGCCTCCTGCAGCGCCGCGCCCGCATCGAAGCCGCGCCAGCCGTCCAGCGCGCCGGGCGGCAGGCCCATCTCGCGCGGCCAGGCGTGCATGTCGCCCGGCATGGCCAGCCCCATGCCGACGACGCGCGCGCGCCCCTCTTCGTCCAGCGCGTCGAGGCAGGCGCGCCCCAGCGCGGCGGCGGCGGCGACGCAGGTTTCGGGCAAGGGCGCCGCATGCGGGGCGTGGCGGTGCGCGACGACGGCGCCGGTCAGGTCGATCAGCGCCGCCTCGACGCTGCGGCGGCCGATCTTCACGCCCAGCGCATAGGCGCCCGACGGGTTCGGCGCGACGGGCGTCGAGGGCTGCCCGACCTGCCCGCGCACCTTCTCGAGCTTGCGCAGCAGCCCCTCGGCCAGCAGCGCGTTGACGATCACCGAGGCCGCCTGGCCGCTGAGCCCGGTCTCGCGCGCGATCTCGGCCTTGGACATGGGGCCGCGGCGCAGCAGCGCGTTGATGATGACGCGCTCGTTGTAGGCTCGAAGCCCGGCTGGGTCGCTTGCGCGCATGGTCTCTCCGCATTCCAGGTTCGGGCAGCCTATCTGGGAGCCGCAAATAAATCAACATGAGTTATTTATTGACGAATCGCGCCCCGCCATGACAGATCGACCCGACCCCGACGTTACGGAAGGACGCCCCATGCCCGACCGCCCCGCCCATGCCGCCCCGCCCCCCGCGGACCGGCCCATGTTCCTGTCCTGCGGCGAGGCGCTGTGGGATCTGTTCGCCGCCGAGCGCGACGGCGGCCTGAGCTTCGACGCCCGCATCGGCGGATCGCCCTTCAACGTCGCGGTGGGCCTTGCGCGGCTTGGCGTCGCGTCGGGCATTCTGGCGGGCGTCTCGACCGACCGGCTGGGCGCGCGGCTGATGCGCGCCCTGCTCGAAGAGGGCGTGGACGCGCGCTTCGTGCGCAGCAAGGACGCGCCCACGACCCTCAGCCTGGTGGATGTCGGCCCGGACGGCGCCCCCGCCTACGCCTTCTACGGCGCCGGCGGCGCCGACCGCGCCATCGAACCGGACGACCTGCCGCCGGCCGACGCGCCGATCTGGGGCGTGCATGCGGGCTCGTATTCGCTGACGGCCGAGCCCATCGGCTCAAGCCTGCTGCGCCTGTTCGAGCGCGAGCGCGGACGGCGCCTGCTGTGCCTCGATCCCAATGTGCGCCTGGGCGTCATTCCGGACCCGGCGCTGTGGCGCGCGCGTATCGAGGCCTTCGCCGCCCTGGCGGATCTGGTCAAGATCAGCGCCGAGGACATCGGCCTGCTGTGGCCGGGCGTCGAGCCGGCCGAGCTGGCCGCGCGCTGGCGCGCGGCGGGCGCGGCGCTGGTGGTGGTCACCCATGGCGCCGAGGGGGCCGAGGCCTTCGGCCCCGCCGGCCGCACGCGCGCGCCCGCGCGCCGCGTTCGGGCGGTCGACGCGGTCGGCGCCGGCGACACCTTCCAGGCGGCGCTGATCGCCGGGCTCGACGCGGCGGGGGCGCGCAGCCGCGCCGCGCTTTCGGCGCTGGGCGGCGAAGACATCGCCCGCATCATGAACTTCGCCGCCGCGGCCGCGGCGCTGACCTGCGCGCGGCGCGGGGCCGACCTGCCCCGCCGCGCCGAAGTGGAAGCTTTCGCAAGGGAGGCCGTCTGATGGTCGCGCGCGTCGTTCCCGTCGCCCCGTTCGATCTTGTCGTCTTCGGCGCAACCGGCGACCTGGCCCGGCGCAAGCTGCTGCCGGCCCTGTATCACCGCCTGCATGACGGCCAGATGCCCATTGAGGCGCGCGTCATCGGCGCGGCCCGCGCGCAGATGGACGCCGAGGGCTTCCGCCGCCTGGCCGCCGAGGCGCTGGACGAATTCGTGGCTCCCGCCGATCTCGACCCCGACTCGCGCCGGCGCTTCCTGGCCACGCTCGACTACGTTCCCCTCGACGTCACGAAGGACGACGACTGGCAAGCCCTTGCCGACACGCTCGGCGCGCCCGACCCCGAACGGCCGCGCGCCTTCTACCTGTCGGTGGCGCCGCGCTTCTTCGGCGTCATCGCCGAGCGCATCGCCGCCGCCGGCCTTGCCGGCGCGCATGGCCGCATCGTGGTCGAAAAGCCCTTCGGCCACGACCTGCCCTCGGCCCGGGCGCTGAACCAGAGCCTTGCGCGCCATTTCGACGAGGGGCGCATCTACCGCATCGACCATTACCTGGGCAAGGAAACCGTCCAGAACCTGATGGCGCTGCGCTTCGCCAACGCGCTGTTCGAGCCGCTCTGGAACGCCCACCACGTCGATCACGTGCAGATCACCGTGGCCGAAACCGTGGGCGTGGGCGGGCGCGGGCCCTATTACGACGGCGTCGGCGCCATGCGCGACATGGTCCAGAACCACCTGCTTCAGCTGCTGTGCCTGACGGCGATGGAGCCTCCTGCCCGCCTGCGCCCCGACGACGTGCGCGACGAGAAGCTCAAGGTCCTGCGCGCCCTCGCCCCCGTCGACGCCGCGCGCGACGTGGTGCGCGGGCAATACGGCGCGGGGCCGGGCGTCGCCTCCTACGCCGACGATGTGGGCGATGCGGACACGCGCACCGAAAGCTTCGTCGCCCTGCGCGCCCATGTCGAGAACTGGCGCTGGTCGGGCGTGCCCTTCTACCTGCGCACCGGCAAGCGGCTGCGCGCGCGCATGTCCGAGATCGCCGTCGCCTTCAAGGATCCGCCCCACTCGATCTTCGCCGGCGCGGGCGGGCGCGCGGGCGCCAACGTGCTGGCCATCCGCCTGCAGCCGGACGAGGGCATCACCCTGTCCATGACCGTCAAGGACCCCGGCCCCGGCGGCATGCGCCTGACCCCGGCCGAGCTGGACATGACCTTCGCCGAGCAGCTGGGCGGCGGCGGGCTGCGCATGCCCGACGCCTACGAGCGCCTGGTGATGGACGTGATCCGCGGCGACCAGACCCTGTTCATGCGCGGCGACGAGGTCGAGGCCGCCTGGCGCTGGGTCGATCCCATCATCGCCGCCTGGGAAGAGCGCGGCGAGCGCCCCGCCCTTTACGACCCCGGCTCGTCCGGCCCCGAGGACGCGCTGATGCTGATGCATCGCGACGGCCGCCGCTGGCGCGAGATTTCGGCATGAAGGCCCCGCGCGTCATCGCCCACCCCTCGCGCCCGCAGATGGCCCGCGCGCTGGCCGACGCGCTGGCCGAGGCGCTGCGCCGGGCCATCGCCGCGCGGGGCGTCGCGCGCATCGCCGTGCCCGGCGGCGAGACCCCGCGCGAGATGCTGACCCGGCTGGGCGAGGCCGAGCTGGACTGGCCGCGCGTCGTCGTCACCCTGACGGACGAGCGCCTGACCCCGCCCGGCCACCCCCGCGCGAACGAGACCATGCTCGCCGGCTCGCTCCTGGCCGGGCGCGCGCGCGCCGCGCGCTTCGTGCCGCTGCGCGGCGCGGGCGACGGGCCGGACGCGCTCGAGGCCGCGCGGCGGGCGCTGCGCGAGCGCGCGCTGCCGCTCGACGTGGCGGTTCTGGGCATGGGGGCCGACATGCACGCCGCCTCGCTCTTTCCCGGGGCGCGGGGGCTCGAGGCGGCGCTGGCGCCCGACGCGCCGCCGCTTTGCCGGATCGACCCCGAAGGCGCGCTCGAGCCGCGCGTCACGCTCAGCGCCCCGACGCTGGCCGCCGCGCCCGAGCGCCATCTGGTCATCGCCGGCGCGGACAAGCGCGCCGCGCTCGAACGCGCCCTGGCGCTGGACGATCCGCGCGCCGCGCCGGTGCTGGCCGTTCTGGGCGGCGCCGTCGTTCACTACGCCGATTAACCCACGGAGGTCGCCATGAACCCCACCATCGAAGCGGTCACGGCGCGCATCCGCGCCCGCTCGGCCCAAAGCCGCGCGGCCTATCTCGAGCGCTGCCGCCGCGCCGCCGAACAGGGCCCCGGACGCGCGCATCTGTCCTGCGGCAACCTGGCCCATGCGGCCGCCGCGGCGGGCGAGGACAAGCCCCGCGTCATCAAGCCCGACATCCCGGTGATCGGGATCGTGACGGCCTACAACGACATGCTTTCGGCCCATCAGCCCTTCGAGCGCTTCCCCGCCGTCATCAAGCGCGCCGCGCACGAGGCCGGCGCCGCCGCCCTGGTGGCCGGAGGCGTTCCGGCCATGTGCGACGGCGTCACCCAGGGCCGGCCCGGCATGGAGCTGAGCCTGTTCTCGCGCGACGTCATCGCCATGGCCTCGGCCGTGGCGCTGAGCCATGACTGCTTCGACGCCGCCATGTTCCTTGGCGTGTGCGACAAGATCGTGCCGGGCATGGTCATCGCCGCCGCCGCCTTCGGGCATCTGCCGGCCGTCTTCGCCCCGGCCGGCCCCATGCCCTCGGGCCTGCCGAACGAGGAAAAGGCCCGCATCCGCCGCCTCTTCGCCGCCGGCGAGATCGACCGCGACGCGCTGCTGCGCGCCGAGATGGCCTCGTATCACGGGCCGGGCACCTGCACCTTCTACGGCACCGCCAACACCAACCAGATGCTCATGGAGTTCATGGGCCTGCACCTGCCCGGCGCCAGCTTCGTCAACCCCGGCGATCCGCTGCGCGACGCCCTGACCGCCGAGGCCGCGCGCCGCGCCCTGGCCATCACGGCCCGCGGCGAAGAGTTCACCCCCGCCTGCGAGATCCTCGACGAGCGCGCCTTCGTCAACGCCATGGTCGGGCTGAACGCGACCGGCGGCTCGACCAATCTGGCGATCCACCTCGTCGCCATGGCGCGGGCGGCCGGCGTGCAGATCGACTGGGCCGACATGGCCGAGATCTCGGCCGTCACGCCGCTGCTGGCGCGGGTCTATCCCAACGGGCTGGCGGATGTGAACCATTTCCACGCCGCGGGCGGGCTGGCCCTCGTGATCGGCGAGCTGCTCGAGGCGGGCCTTCTGCACGAGGACGTCAAGACCATCGCCGGCCCCGGGCTGCGCCGCTACACCTTCGAGCCCAAGCTGCGCGACGGCGCGGTCGTGTGGCAGGAGGGGCCGACGCAAAGCGGCGCCGAGGGCATCCTGCGCCCGGCATCCGCGCCGTTCCAGCCCAGCGGCGGGCTGAAGCTGCTCGAGGGGAACCTGGGGCGCTCGGTGATCAAGATCTCGGCCGTCAACCCCGAGCACCGCGTCATCGAGGCGCCCGTGCGCGTCTTCCACGACCAGGAATCGGTCAAGGCCGCCTTCAAGGCCGGCGAGCTGGACCGCGACGTGGTGGTGGTCGTGCGCTTCCAGGGGCCGCGGGCCAACGGCATGCCCGAGCTGCACGCGCTGACGCCGGCGCTGTCGATCCTGCTCGAGCGCGGCCATCGCGTGGCGCTGGTGACCGACGGGCGCATGTCGGGCGCCTCGGGCAAGGTTCCGGCCGCGATCCATCTGAGCCCCGAGGCCGCCGCTGGCGGTCCCATCGCCCGTCTGCGCGACGGCGACGTGGTGCGCCTTGACGCCGAGGCCGGGGTGCTGAAGGTTCTGGGCGACGAGGCCCGGTTCCTGACCCGCCCGCCCGCCGAGGCCGATCTGTCCGCGAACGCGGCCGGAACCGGACGCGAGCTGTTCGCGGCCTTCCGCGCGGCGGTCGGTCCGGCCGAAACCGGCGCCGCGGTCGTGATCTGACGCAAGCCGAAGGAGACAAGCCTTGACCGCGCCCGACATCGCCAAGGCCTGGGACGAGGTCCGCGCCCACGCCCGACGCCTGCGCGCCACGACCCTGCGCCGCCTGTTCGAGACCGATCCCGACCGCTTCTCGCGCCTGTCCGCGCGGCTCGACGACCTGACGATCGACTTCTCGCGCGAGAAGCTGGACGCCCCCGCGCTCGAGGCGCTGATCGCCCTGGCGCGCGCCGCCGGGGTGGCGGCGCGCCGCGACGCCATGGCGGCCGGCGCGCCGGTCAACGTCACCGAGGGGCGCGCGGCGCTGCACATGGCGCTGCGCGGCTCGGTCCCCGCGCCCCGCGGCGACGACCCCGCGGCGACGCTGGCGCGGTTTCTGGACTTCGCCGAAGCGGTGCGCCAGGGCCGCGTCGTGGGCGCGGGCGGCCCGTTCACGCATGTCGTCAACATCGGCATCGGCGGCTCGGATCTGGGCCCGGCCATGGCGGCGCGCGCGCTGGCGCCCGACATCGACGGCCCGCGGCTGCGCTTCGTGTCGAACGTGGACGGGGCCGACTTCGCCGAGGCGGTCGCCGACCTCGACCCCGCGCGCACGCTGGTCATCGTCTCGTCCAAGACCTTCGGCACGCTCGAGACGCTGGCCAATGCGCGCCTTGCGCGCGACTGGCTGGGCCCCTGCGCGGCGGGACAGATGGCGGCGGCCTCGGCCAATGTGGAAGCCTGCGCGCGCTTCGGCATCCCGGCCGAGCGGGTGTTCGGCTTCTGGGACTGGGTCGGCGGGCGCTATTCGGTGTGGTCCGCCATCGGCCTGCCGCTGGCCATCGGCATCGGCGCGCAACGCTTTCGCGCCTTTCTCGACGGCGCGGCGGCCATGGACAGGCACTTCCTGACCGCGCCGGCCGAGCGCAACCTGCCCCTGCTGCTGGGGCTGATCGGGGTGTGGCGGCGCAACGCCATGGGCTGGCCGACGGTCGCGCTCATTCCCTACGATCACCGGCTGGCGCGCTTTCCGGCCTATGTCCAGCAGCTGGACATGGAATCGAACGGCAAGCGCGTGACGCTGCAAGGCGACCCCTGCCCCATGGCGACCTCGCCGGTGATCTGGGGCGAGCCGGGGACCAACGCCCAGCACTCGTTCTTCCAGCTGCTGCACCAGGGAACCGACGTGGTTCCGGTGGACTTCATCGCCGCCGCCCTGCCCCGCGCGGCCGATCCGGGCCATCACGACATGCTGCTGGCCAACTGCCTTGCGCAGGCGCGCGCGCTGGCCTTCGGCCGCACCGAGGCCGAGGCCGCCGCGCACATGGCCGCCGCCGGCGAGACGCCCGAGCGCATCGCGCGCCTTGCCCCGCACCGCACCTTTCCGGGCGACCGGCCCTCGACCACCATCCTGCACCGGCAGCTCGACCCCTTCGCGCTGGGCCGCCTGATCGCGCTGTTCGAGCACCGCGCCTTCGTGCAGGGGGTCATCTGGAACGTAAACTCGTTCGACCAGTGGGGGGTCGAGCTGGGCAAGGAGACCGCCGGCGGCCTGATCGAGGCCATCCGCACCGGCCAGGCGCGCGGCGCCGACCAGGCGACGCGCGAACTTCTCAACATCGTCAAGGAGCTGCGCCGATGAACGCAGAAGATGTCTGCCGCCTTGCGCCGGTCATTCCGGTGCTGACCGTCGCCGATGCGCGCACCGCCGGGCCGCTGGCGCGGGCGTTGACCGCGGGCGGCCTTTACGCGCTCGAGGTCACGCTGCGCACGCCCGCCGCGCTCGACGCCATCCGCGCCATGGCGCAAGAGGCCCCCGACGCGGTGGTCGGCGCGGGCACGCTGACCGAGCCGGCGCATGTCGAGGCGGCGCTGGCGGCCGGCGCGCGCTTCGGCGTCTCGCCCGGCGCGACGCCGGCGCTGCTCGAGGCGGCGCGCGCCGCCGGGCTGCCGCTGCTGCCGGGCGTGGCGACGCCCTCCGAGGCCATGGCGGCGATGGAGCGCGGCTACCGCACGCTCAAGTTCTTCCCCGCCGAGGTCAATGGCGGCGTCGCGGCGCTGCGCGCCTGGTCCGGGCCGCTGGCCGAGCTGCGCTTCTGTCCCACGGGCGGCATTTCGCGCGCGAACGCGCCGGATTACCTGGCGCTGGGGAACGTTCTGTGCGTGGGCGGCTCGTGGATCGCGCCGCCCGAGCTGATCGCGGCCGAGGACTGGGAACAGATCACGCGCCTCGCTGCCGAAGCCGCCGCGCTGCGCCCGCGCGCCCGCTGAGGGCGTAGCGGCGCAAGCCCCTTCAGGCCCGCGCAACGCCGACCTTGCGCCCCTTGCAAGGCCCGCCGCCGCGCGCCCGGCATCGATGACGCTTGCCCGGCGCCGGCGGACGCTTGCCCGGCGCCGGCGGACGCTTGCCCGCGCCGGCGCGCCGGGCCGCGCCTCAGGCGGCGGGCGCGGCGCCTTGCTGGGCGTGGATGCGCAGCGCTTCGGCCGTTCCGCGCGCCCAGATCAGGTCGAGCCAGCGCGCGAAGGCCTCGGCGAAGCGCGGCGCCTCGGCCAGATCGCCATAGATGCGCCGCTGCTCGAGCCAGGCCGCCGACCGCTCGCGCGCGGCCTGCGCGGCGGTCTGGAGCTGGTCCCAGATGGGATCGTTCGGCGCGATCGCCGAGCCGTCTTCGCGCACGCCCGCGCACATGCGCGCCCACAGCGCCTCGACCAGGCTCAGCCCCTCGACGGGGGCGCCCGCGGCCAGCGCCTCGCGCAGGATCGGCAGCACGAAGGCGGGGTGGCGCGAGGCGCCGTCATGGGCCACCCGCCGCGTCGAGTCGCGGATCGCCGGGTTGGCGAAGCGCCGCTCGATCAGCCGCGCGTAATCCTGCGCCGAGGTTCCGGGCACGTCCGGGGCGTGGGGGCAGATCTCTTCCATCTCGACCCGGCGGAACATGGCCCCGATCAGCGGATGAGCCATGCAGTCGGCGATGGTGGCCAGCCCCAGCAGCTCGCCGGCATTGGCCAGAACCTGGTGGCCGGCGTTCAGAACGCGGATCTTGAGCAGCTCGTAATCATGCACCGCGTCGGAAAAGATGACGCCGACGCGCTCGAGCTCGGGGCGGCCGGCGCAGAAACGGTCCTCGATCACCCACTGGCGGTAGTTCTCGTGGGTGACGGGGGCCGCGTCCTCGACGCCCAGCCGCCGCGCCAGCGCCAGCTCGTCGGGGCCGGTGGCGGGCACGATGCAGTCGACCATCGAGTTCGGGAACGCCCCCTCGGCCTCGATCCAGTCGGCCAGCGCCGGGTCGCTCATCCGCGCCAGCCCCGTCACCGCCCGGCGCGCGGCGGCGCCGTTGCCCTGAAGGTTGTCGCAGCTCATCACCGTGAACGGCGCGAGGCCCTGCGCGCGCCGGCGCGCCATGGCGGCGACGATGGCGCCGAAGACCGTGCGCGGACGCGCCGGGTCGGCCGCGTCGCGGCGGATGTCGGGATGGGCGGCGTCGAAGCCGCCCGCGGGATCGACGAAATACCCGCCCTCGGTGACCGTCAGCGAGACGATGCGGATGGCCGGGTCGGACATGGCCGCGATGAGCGGCGCCGAATCCTCGGCCGGGGGCGCGAAGCCGATCATCGGCCCGATGACCTCGGCCGCCGGCCCCTCGGGGCGCAGCTCGATCAGCGTGGTCAGCCAGTCCTGCGCCGACAGGCGCGCGCGCATGGCCTCGTCCTGCGGGCGCACGCCGGCGCCGATCACCGCCCAGTCCTGCGCAAGCCCCTGCTGCATGAGGCGGTGCAGATGCCAGCCCTGATGGGCGCGGTGGAAATTGCCCACCCCCACATGCACGATCCCCGCGCGCAGCGCCGCGCGATCGTAGCGCGGACGCCCGACATGGGACGGCAGATGCGGCAGGGCGGCCTGCGACAGCTTGACGGGCGCGTTCATGCTCATGGTCCTTTCGTCGGCGGGCCTTTCTTCGGCGGGCGCAAGCGGGGCGGTCATGCGATGCGCAGCCCTTCCGCGTCGAAGCGATGGATGGCGTCCTCGCGCGGGGTCAGCCAGACGCGGTCGCCATGGGCGCAGGGGGTCTCGCCGCTGACGCGCACGGTGATCGTCTCGGCCAGGCCCGTCTCGTGCACATGCACGAAGGTGTCCGAACCCAGATGCTCGGCCACGCCGACCACGCCCTCCCAGGCGCCCGGCGCCGGCTCGCGCGACAGGGCGATGTCCTCGGGACGCACGCCGATGGCGAAGGCGCCGCGGCGCCCGGCCTCTTCGCCCTCGATGAAGTTCATGCGCGGCGAGCCGATGAACCCCGCCACGAAGCGGTTGCGCGGGGCGCGGTACAGCTCGAGCGGGCTGCCCGCCTGCTCGATCCGGCCGGCCTGGAGCACGACGATCTTGTCGGCCATGGTCATGGCCTCGACCTGGTCATGGGTGACGTAGATCATCGTCGTGCGCAGGCGCTTGTGCAGCTCGGAGATCTCGAGCCGCATCCCCACGCGCAGCGCGGCGTCGAGGTTCGACAGCGGCTCGTCGAACAGGAAGGCGGCCGGCTCGCGCACGATGGCGCGGCCGATGGCCACGCGCTGGCGCTGGCCGCCCGACAGCTGGCCCGGGCGCCGGTCCAGATAGTCGGTCAGGTTCAGCGCCGCCGCCGCCGACTGCACGCGGCGCTCGATCTCGGCCTTGTCCAGCCCGGCCATGCGCAGCGGAAAGGCGATGTTCTTGCGCACCGTCATGTGCGGATAAAGGGCGTAGGACTGGAACACCATCGCCAGCCCGCGACGCGCGGGCGCCATCTGGGTGGCGTCGGCGTCGTCGATCAGAATGCGCCCGCCGCTGACGTCCTCGAGCCCGGCGATCAGCCGCAGCAGCGTGGACTTGCCGCAGCCCGAGGGCCCGACGAAGACCGCGAATTCGCCATCCTCGATCTCGAGATCGAGCGCAGGGATGACCTCGGCGTCGCCGAAGCGCTTGGCGACCTGTTCAAGAACGATGCGTCCCATGGGTTCCTCCCTTACTTGACGGCGCCGAAGGTCAGGCCGCGCACCAGCTGCTTCTGGCTAAACCAGCCAAGGATCAGGATCGGCGCGATGGCCATGGTCGAGGCGGCCGAGAGCTTGGCGTAGAACAGCCCTTCGGGGCTGGAATAGCTTGCGATGAAGGCGGTGAGCGGCGCGGCGTTCGCCGCGGTCAGGTTCAGCGTCCAGAACGCCTCGTTCCAGGCGAGGATGACGTTCAGCAGCACCGTCGAGGCGATGCCCGGCAGGGCCATGGGCGCGAGGACGTAGAGGATCTCGGCGCGCAGATCGGCGCCGTCCATGCGCGCGGCCTCGAGGATGTCGACCGGGATCTCGCGGAAATAGGTGTAGAGCATCCAGACGATGATCGGCAGGTTGATGAGCATGATCACCACCGTCAGCCCCGCCCGCGTGTCCAGAAGGCCAAGCTCGATGAAGATCAGGTAGATCGGGTAGAGCACCCCCACCGCCGGCAGCATCTTGGTCGAGAGCATCCACAGCAGGATGTCCTTGGTCCGCTTCGAGGGCACGAAGGCCATGGACCAGGCCGCCGGAACCGCGATCAGCACACCCAGAAGGGTCGAGGCGCCCGAGATGACGATCGAGTTCCACAGGAAGCGCATGTAGTCGGACCGCTCCTGCACCGCCGCGTAGTTCTCGAGCGTCCAGTCGAAGTTCAGGAACAAGGGCGGATCGGCGATGGCCTGCGCCTCGGTCTTGAAGCTGGTCAGGATGGTCCACAGGATGGGAAAGAAGATCAGCAGCCCGGCCGTCCAGGCGGCCACGGTGAGCAGAGCCTTGCGCCGGGGCGAATGTTCGCGCGCCATGTCCGTGTCCTCCCTCAGGCGTCCAGGTTCTTGCCGACGATCCGCATCAGGAAGATCGCGACGATGTTGGCCAGGATGATCGCATAGACGCCGCCCGCCGAGCCGAGCCCGACATTCTGGCTCTCCAGCACGCGCTGATAGATCAGGTAGGTCAGCGTCCGCGTGCCGAACGAGCCCTGGGTCGTGACGAAGATCTCGGCGAAGACCGACAGCAGGAAGATCGTCTGGATCAGGATCACCACCGTCACCGCCCGCGACAGATGCGGCAGGATGATGTGAACGAAGCGCGACAGAGGGCCGGCGCCGTCCATCTCGGCGGCCTCGAGCTGCTCGCGGTCCAGCGACTGGATGGCGGTCAGCAGGATCAGCGTCGCGAAGGGCAGCCACTGCCAGCTGACGATCAGCACGATCGAGGGCAGCGAGGCTTCGCTCATCCACGCCAGCGGCTCGGCCCCGAACAGGCGCCACAGATGGGCGAACAGGCCGTTCACCGGGTCCATGAACATGTTCTTCCACACCAGCGCCGAAACCGTGGGCATGACGAAGAAGGGCGCGATCACCAGCACCCGCACCACGCCCTGCCCCCAGATCGGCTGGTCCAGCAGCAGCGCCAGCAGCACGCCCAGCGCCACCGTCGCCGCCAGCACGCCGCCGACGATCACGAGCGTGGCCTGGATGCTGGGCCAGAAGGCGCTGGAACTGACGAAACGCACGTAGTTGTCGAAGCCGGCCCAGCCCAGGTCGCCCCCCCGCATCGGCAGGTAGCGCCGGAACGAGAACCAGAGCGTCATGGTCAGCGGAACCAGCATCCAGCCAAGCAGCAGCACAACGGCCGGAGCCATCATCATGCGGGCCGCAGCCCGCGAGCGTCGCGTCGCCATCGGGGTGTCCTCCTCGGGGCCCTGGGGGGCCGCCCGCGGATCCGTCGCATGCGGATCTCGCGCCTTGCGCGGACGGGGGCGGACGCGCCGCCCCCGCGCATGTCATGCGGTCAGCGGTAGCCCGCCGCCTCCATCGCGTCCTCGGTCAGGGCCTGCGCCTTGGCCAGCGCCTCTTCGGCGGTCTGCTGCCCGGCGAGGGCGGCCGAGAACTCCTGCCCGACCTCGGTCGCGATGCCCGCGAATTCCGGGATCGCCACGAACTGCACGCCGACATACGGAACCGGCTTGACGGTCGGGTGCAGCGGATCGGCCGAATTGATGCTCTTGAGCGTCATCTCGGCGAAGGGCGTCTTGGCGTATTCGGGATTGGCGTAGAGCGAGGCGCGGGTGCCCGGCGGCACGTTCGGCCAGCCCTCCTTCTGCGCGACCAGCTCGAGATACGCCTTCGAGGTGGCCCACTCGATGAACTGACGCGCCGCGGCCTCCTTCTTGGTGCCGGTCGGGATCGCCAGCGCCCAGGCCCAGAGCCAGTTGCTGCGCTTGCCCAGCCCCGCATCGGGCGCCAGCGCGAAGCCGACCTTGTCGGCCACGGTCGACTCCTTGGGGTTGGTCACGAACGAGGCCGCCACCGTGGCGTCGATCCACATGCCGCACTTGCCCTGCTGGAACAGCGACAGGTTCTCGTTGAAGCCGTTGGCCGAGGCGCCCGGAGGGCCGGCTTCGTTCATCAGGTCGAGATAGAAGGTCAGCGTCTGCTTCCACTCGGGCGTGTCGAACTGGGGGCGCCACTCCATGTCGAACCAGCGCGCGCCGAACGAGTTGGACATGGCGGTCAGGAAGGCCATGTTCTCGCCCCAGCCGGCCTTGCCGCGCAGGCAGATGCCGTAGATGCCGTTCTCGCGATCGGTCATCTTGCGCGCGGCCTCGGCGACGAAGTCCCAGCTCGGGGCCTCGGGCATGGTCAGGCCGGCGGCCTCCATCAGGTCCTTGCGATACATGATCATCGAGGACTCGCCGTAGAACGGCGCGGCATACAGCGTGCCGTCCACCGACAGGCCGTTGCGGATGGCGGGCAGGATGTCGTCGACGTCATATTCGGCCGACAGGTCGTTCAGCGGCGCCAGCCAGCCGTTGCGGGCCCAGATCGGCGTCTCGTACATGCCGATGGTCATGATGTCGAACTGGCCGCCCTTGGTCGAGATGTCCGTGGTCACGCGCTGACGCAGCACGTTCTCCTCGAGCGTGACCCACTCGACCTTGTGACCCGTCTTGGCCGTGAAGTCGTCGGTCAGGCCCTGCATGCGGATCATGTCGCCGTTGTTGACGGTGGCGATGGTCAGCGTTTCGGCCATCGCGCCGCCGGCCGCGAACAGCGACAGGGCCGCCGCCGCGCAAGCTGCTTTCCGAAGGTGCATCCGTTCCTCCCTGGCTTGGATGTGCAGATCAGGGTTAGCGCAAACGGAGCCTCGCGCATAGCAAAATTTTACGCGCGTAAATTTTCAGCGCGCATCAAGCCTCAAGCCGACGCGCGCTCGACCAGCCGGCCGCCGAACAGCGCGACCTCGCGGGACGCGGCGCGCGAATCGTCGCGAATCAGGCTCAGAAGCGTCTCGGCGCTCTTGCGCGCGATGGCCTCGTAATCCTGCGCCACGGTCGTCAGCCGCGGACAGGTGTAGCGGGCGAAGGGATGGTCGTCATGCCCGGCGACGCGCAGCGCACAGCCCGGCCCGCGCCCCACCCGCAGCCCCTTTTCGTAAGCCGCCGCCAGAAAGCCGATGGCGAGGCGGTCGTTGCTGCACAGCACCGTGTCCGTCGGCAGGCGCCGGCGCGCGATCGCCTCGAGCCCGCCGCGAAAGCCGATTTCCTCGAAATCCCAGCCGGTTCCCTCGGCGCGCACATACATCGGCTCAAGCCCGCGCCGGGTCATGGCGCGGGCATAGGCCTCGCGCCGCTTGAGCGCGTTGGGGTTCGAGGGATCGCGCATCTCGAAAAAGGCGGGCGGCTCGCCCGTGTCGCACAGCCGATCCACGATCAGCCCCACGCTCTGGTCGTTGTCCGACCCCACGAAGGCCTCGCCCGCCCCCTCGACCGAGCAGTCGAAAAGAACCGTGGTCACCTCTTCGCAAAAGGCGCGCACGCGCTCGGCGTCCGAGCGCCGCCCCAGCGGCGCCAGCAGCACGCCGGCGGGGCGGATGTCGCGCAGGCTGTCCAGGTTCTCGAGCTCCTGCGCCGGGTCGCCATGCGAGCTGAGCAGGATCGGCCGATAGCCCGCGGCGATGACCACCGCCTCGACATGGCGCGCCATCTCGGCGAAGAACGGGTCGGCCAGGTAAGGCACGAGAATGCCTATGTTCCTGGTCTGCTTGCGGTTCTGGTTCAGCGCATAGATGTTCGGCCGATAGCCGAAGCGCTCGATCGCCGCCTCGATCCGCGCGCGGGTCGATTTGCGCACGCTGGCGGGGTCGTTGAAGTATTTCGACAGAGTCGGGCGCGAGATGCCGCTGACCGCGGCGAACTCCTCCATGGTGCGGATCTTCAAATCGCTCATCTGTCGTCGCCCATCGCGCGCATTCCTCGTCCCGCCGCCAAAGCGGCGAGCATCGCGGCGGCGCGCCAAATGCGCAAGACCGCCCGCCCGAAGATTACTTGTCGCGCGTAAAGTTTTCCACCCACCCGCGCGTCACGCCGCCGCGGCGTCGGGGCGCGGGCGCGTCAGGATGGGCCAGAAAATGATCGCGAACCCCGCGAAGGCCGCGATCCACGCCCCCGCCGCAAGATGCAGCAGCCACGCCTGCTCGGGCGCCAGACCGCCCGCCAGCCGCGCCGCGACCGCGACGATGACGGCCCAGTAGAGGGCGGCGACGGGCCGCCCGGCATGCAGCGGGCGCCCGCCATGGCCAAGGCTGGCGCGCGTCATCACCGCCAGCGTCATCAGCCCCACCGCGCCGGCCATCCACACATGCTGCGCGGCGGCCATGGCCTGCGGCGCCGCGATCCCGGCGGCCATCGCCGCGAAGCCCAGGGGCACGAAGGCATAGGCCGCGTGCAGCACCCACACCAGCGCCTCGGCCCGGCAGCGCGCCCCGCGCCAGCGCGACATGCGCCACAGATGCGCCGCGCCCGCCGCCGCCAACGCCGCCGCCGTCGCCTGCGCATCGGGCGCCGCCGTCCACGCGCCCAGCGCCAGCGCCGCCAGCGACAGCGCGACGGCGTCTCCCCGCCCCATGGGCGCGGGCAGCCGCGACTCGCCCCGGCGCACGAGCCAGTTGCGCGTGAAGCTGGGCACGATGCGCCCGCCGATCAGCGCAATCAGCATCACCGCCGCCGCAAGCCCCAGGCGCAGGCCCGGCCCCTGCGCGGGAAAGCCCCCGCGCGCCGCCTCGAGGTGAAACAGCGCGTTGCCCGCCGCCCACAGCCCCAGCAGCGCCAGCACCGGCAGGTTGCGCCAGTTGCGGCCGGCCAGGATCTCGCGCGCCAGAAAGACCAGCAGCGCCGCGCCCAGCGACAGATCCGCCGCCGCCGCGAGCGCCGCGGGCGCGCCCAGCGCCATCGCCGCCCGCCCCGCCAGCCACAGCCCGGCCAGCGCCGCCAACGGCCAGCCCGTCACCGGCAGCCGCCCCGTCCAGTTCGGAACGGCCGTCAGCAGAAAGCCCGCCATCACCGCGCCCAGATAGCCGAACATCATCTCATGCGCGTGCCACGAGACCGGATCGAGGCCGATGGGCAGCGGCTCGCGCCCCGTCAGCATCGCCACCCACAGCGCCATCGCCAGCGCCGCCCAGATCCCCGCCGACAGGAAAAAGGGCCGAAACCCGTAGCTGAGGACCGCGGGCCCCTTCCAGGCGCGCATGCGCGCCGCCGAACCGCTCATTCTCTCGCCTCCATCCAGACGCGCCCGGCCGCGGGCGCGCGCATCGCTCACAGCCGCGGCGCCGCGCCGGCCGGGCGCCCGGCGTCCTCGATCGCCATGTGCAGCGAGCGGGCGATCCGCTCGGCCCGCTCGACGACGAAGGCCGCGCCCTCGGGCGGGCAGGTCTCGGCCGCCGTCTCGCGGAACAGCTCGAGCCAGCGCGCGAAATGCGCCCAGCGCGCGCCCAGCCCCATGTGGCGCGGAACCGGCGCGCCATGATAGCGGCCGGTCATCAGCGCGACCGAGGACCAGAAATCCACCATCCGCGCCAGGTGCGGCTCCCAGTCCGAGATGCGCGCCGCGAAGATCGGCCCGAGCTCGGGGTCCGCGCGGACCTTGTCGTAGAAGCGGCGCACCAACGCCTCGATGCGGGCCTCGTCCAGCCCGGTGCGCGCCATCAGCGCGCGCGTCTGCGCCGGGCGGGCCGAGCGGACCGGCGGAAGGGGGGCGTCCTGCGCCATGGCGTGCTCCTTCGATTCCAAGGCTTGCGCCATGTCGTATTCCGGTGAATAAGCATCTTCAATACCTATTTTGCCGCAAGGAGCGTTATGCGCCTGACCGCCTTCACCGATTACGGATTGCGCATGCTCATGCGCATGGCCGCCGCGCCCGAACGCGCCTTCTCGACCGCCGAGCTGGCCGAGGAGCTGGGCCTTTCGCGCCATCACCTGACCAAGATCATGCAGCGCCTGGCGCGCGGCGGGGTGGTCGTCACGCGGCGCGGCGCGGGGGGCGGGGCGACGCTGGCCCGCCCCGCGGCCGAGATATCCCTGGGCGCGGCGGTGCGGCTTCTGGAAGAGGGGCAGCCCCTGGTCGCGTGCCTCGCCCGAGGGGGCGAGGGCTGCGCGCTGGACGGGCGCTGCCGGCTCAAGAGCCGCCTGCGCGCCGCCGAGGCGGCCTTCCTGGCCGAGCTGGACCGCGCCACCCTGGCCGACGTGGCCTTGCCCTCGGCCCCCGCGCGTCCCGCGCTCAGCGCGCGCGATCGGGCCGGAACATCCGCGCCGCAACGCCCGAACGCAGCCACAGGCCGTGATAAAGCGCGCCCGCCACATGCAGAGCGACGGCGATGAGCAGCACGGGCTTGAGCGCCTCGCCATGGATCTCGCCCGCAAGGCGCAGCCCACCGAACCAGGCCGCCGCGCCCGTGACCGGCAGCGCGATCATCAGCGCATGGAGCGCGACATGCGTCGCGCGCGCCAGCGCCCGCGCAAGCCGCGGCTCGTCGGCGGGCGGCGGCGGCGCGCCGCGGCGCGCGCGCAGTGACAGGCGCCAGAGGGCGAGCGCCAGAACCGCCAGCCCCGCGATCACATGCGTCAGCACGCCCGCGTCGGGCCCTGAATAGGCGCCCTCGCGCAACGCGCGCAGGGCGGCGAGCATGGAGTCGTGACTGACGAAGGCGGCGACCAGCGCCGCGGCGCCGATCCAGTGCAGGGTGATCTGGGCGGGGCTGCAACCCTTGGGGGCTCGGGTCATGGATGCGCTCCTTCTTCACGGCTGCCGGCGCAGGCGCGCCGCTTGCCCGCCTTCAACGCGCATCGCCCCCGTCTCCGTCGCCGCGCCTGGCGAGAGGCCCATCGGCAAGCGGCTTCGGCGCGCGCAACGGGCGCCCGCCAGACCGCACCCGGCGCAATGCATGACCCGGCCCCGCCTGCGCCCGCGACCGCAGGGCGCGGGCCGGGGCCGAACCGACCGCACGGCGCCCGCCTGGCGCTCGGCCTCGCCGACGGCGCGCGGACATGGCGCACCGCGGGACGGCGGCGCCGGCGATCCCCTCTCAGCGCCCGGCGGCCGCGCCGCGCCGCCGGCGGGCGGCCGCGCCCAGCCCGCCCAGCGCCGTCAGGCCGGCCAGCAGCGCCGGCAGCGCCGACGGCAGCGGGACGGCGCTGGGCGGGTCGGGCAGCGTGATCGCATGGGAATGGGGCGCCAGGTGAGCCGCCGTCAGGGTCAGGCTCTCCTGCCCGGAAACCCGGCCCAGAGGATTGTCACCGCCCGGCCAGGGATCCGCGCCGATCGGCGTTCTTCCGCGCAGGTCGGGCAGCGCGAAAGTGGTGCGGCCATCGCCGCCGTAAATGGTCCCGATGACCGAAAACAGGTGCGGATACAAGCCGATCGACAGCAGCCGTCCATCCGCCGGCGCCCAGACGCCCGCGTCCCAGAACGACGGCGACGGCCCGCCGAAAAGGGCGATCTCGCCCAGATAGTTCTCGTAGCCCGAGGACGCCAAGTCCCCGGTGGGGAATGCCCCCCACAGCGCGATGCCGTAGAGCAGGTCGAGCGTCGGCTGCCCGAGCGACGCCTCGGCCCCCGCACCGGCCTCGCCGACGGCGCCCGCGCTCGAGTCGTGCGCGTGGGCGGGCAGGATGTCGGCCGTGGCGGGGATGACCTCGTCGCCCGCCTTCGCGCCCACCTGGGACGGAGCCGCCGCGCCCCTGGCCGCGCGCCCGCGCAGATCGGGCAAGGCGAAGGTGGTGCGCCCGTCGCCCCCATGCGCCACGCCGTAGAGCGAGAACAGCGCCGGATTGTCCGACACCCTCAACTCGGCGCCGTCGGCATCGGCGAAGCCGGCCTGATCGCCCAAGGCGGCCGAGATGTTGACCATCCCGATGCTGGGGGTGGAATAGTCGGTCGGCCCTTGCCCATAGACCCCCTGAAGCGCGACATCCATGTTCAGCGCCAGGCTTGGCATCATGTTCGAGATGGCGCCCCCGCCGCCCGAGGCCGCGACCTCGCCGCCGTCGAAGGGATGCGCATGTCGCGGCATGGTCGCTTCGGTCATGGTCGCGGTCTCGGCCCCGACCGTCTCGCCCAGAAAGCGCGGCGTCAGACCGGGCCCCGCCCCGGCGCCGATGATCGTGCGCCCCCGCAGATCGGGCAGCGCGAAGGAGGCCTCTCCATCGCCGCCATAGGTCGTCCCAAGCCGTGAGAACAGCGCAGGGTTCTGCGCGATGGGCAGCAGCTGCCCGTCCGCGCGCGCGTAGCCCTGCGGCACGACCGAGCCTGCGAACCACTTGATCTGCCCGAGGTCCTCGAAAGCGCCTTCGGTGCGGATCAACGGCGTCAGCGCCAGCCGCGGCTGGGCGATGGCGAAGGGGGCGCCGGCGCCGGCGGTTTCCGTCTCGATGGCGAAAGCCTGCGCGCCCGGCGCCCAGAGAAAGGCGGCCGCCGCCAGACCCGTCGCCGCAATCTTCGTCCGCATCTTATTATCTCCCCCAGCCTGGCAGCGCCGCAATATCGGGCCATTCCACCATCCGGGGAGATGAACGGTCAAAGGAATAATCCGGCAAGGCGGCGCGCGGGGCCCGAACGCGCCGCCGCGCCGCGGCGCTTTCGCCCCGGCCCCGCCAGGCGGGACGCGCCCGCACGACGCCCCCGCCGGGCGCACCCGCGGGGCATGATCGGCGCATTTGTGATCCGGCGCGCGCCCCGCCGCGTAACCAGGATACAATCACCCAACGGAGGTTCCCGATGACCCGCATTCCCCGCATGGCCGCCACCGCCTTCTCGATGACCCTTGCCGCCGCGGCCCTGACCGCGACCGGGGGCCTCGGCCTTGGTCCGCAACCCGCCCTCGCCGGCGCGCACATGAAGAAGGACATCGTCGACACCGCCGTAGCGGCAGGCAGCTTCAAGACCCTGGTCGCCGCCGTGCAGGCCTCGGGCCTGGTCGAGACGCTCAAGGGCGAGGGCCCCTTCACCGTCTTCGCGCCTACCGACGACGCCTTCGCCAAACTGCCCGCCGGCACGCTGGACGAGCTGCTCAAGCCCGAGAACAAGGACAAGCTGACCGCGATCCTCACCTACCATGTGGTCCCCGGCAAGGTGATGTCCTCGGACCTCAAGAACGGGATGAAGGCCAGGACCGTGCAGGGCCAGGAGGTGACCATCACCCTGTCCGAGCCGCCGATGGTCGACGGCGCGCGCATCGTCAAGCCCGACATCGAGACCTCGAACGGCGTCATCCACGTGATCGACGCGGTCATCCTGCCGGCCGAGTGACGCTCGGCAAGGGAGCAGGTCGCATGGCTGGGCGAACCTCGCTTCAGGTCGTGTGGTTCAAGCGCGACCTGCGCGCAAGCGACAACACGGCGCTTGCGCGCGCCGCCCGACATGGACCGGTCCTGCCGCTTTATATCGTGGAGCCGGCGCTCTGGCGGCGCGAGGATGCCTCGGGCCGCCAGTTTGCATTCCTTGCCGAGTGCCTCAAAGATCTGTCGCGCGCGCTCGCGCGGCTCGGCCAGCGCCTCGTCATCCGTGTGGGCGAGGCGGTCGCCGTTCTCGAGGACATCCGCTTGCGTCACGGCATCGCCGGGCTCTGGTCGCATCAGGAAACCGGCCATCTGGCAAGCTTCGCCCGCGACCGGGCCGTTGCATCCTGGGCGCGCGCGCACGCGATCCCCTGGTACGAGTTCCCGCAGGACGGCGTCGTGCGCCGGCTGGCCTCGCGCGACGGCTGGGCAGAGCGCTGGGAGGCGGCGATGTCGGCTCCGGTCGTTCCGGCGCCGCAGGCTCTCGCGCCGCTCGGCGCCGTGCGCTCCGACCCGCTGCCCGCCGCCGCCGATCTGGGATTGTCCCCCGACCCGTGCCCTGCCCGCCAGCGCGGCGGGCGCGCGCATGGCCTTGCCGCGCTCGACGCTTTTCTCGCCACGCGGGCCGAGCGCTACCGGCGTGGCATGTCGAGCCCGCTCACCGCGCCCGATGCCTGCTCGCGCCTCTCGGCCCATCTGGCCTTCGGCACGCTTTCGCTGCGCGAGGTCGCGCAGGCCGCCCGCGCCGCGCGCGAGCGCGCCCGCACGGACGGGCAACCGGGCCGGGCCGCAGGGCTCGCGGCTTTCGACAAGCGGCTGCACTGGCGCAGCCACTTCATGCAGAAGCTCGAGGATGCGCCCGATCTCGAGGCGCGCGCCATGCACCCCGCGCTCGACGACCTGCGCCCGCGCACGCCCGACCGCGCCCGGCTCGAGGCCTGGATGCGCGGCGAGACGGGCCTGCCCTTTCTCGATGCCTGCATGCGCGCGCTCATCGCGACGGGCTGGATCAATTTCCGCATGCGGGCGATGCTGACGGCGGTGGCGAGCTATCATCTCTGGCTCGACTGGCGCGCGACGGGGCGCCACCTGGCGCGGCTCTTCACCGATTACGAACCGGGCATCCACTGGCCGCAGATTCAGATGCAGTCCGGGGTGACCGGCATCAACGCGCTGCGCATTTACAATCCCGTGAAGCAGGGCCGCGATCATGACCCGCAAGGGCGGTTCATTCGCCGATGGGCGCCCGAGCTCGCCGCGGTTCCCGACGCCTTCCTGCATGAACCGTGGCGCTGGGCGGGCGCCGGGCGCGTCATCGGCCGGGACTATCCCCCGCCGATCGTCGATCTCGCCACGGCGGCGCGCGAGGCCCGTGCGAGAATGGCCGAGGCGCGGCGCAGCGAAGGGTTCCGCGAGGCCAAGGCGCTGGTGCTCGCGCGTCATGGCAGCCGGCGCGGCGCGCGCCCCCGGCGCGGCGGCGGTGGTGGCGACCATCGGCAAATGGCGCTGGATCTGTGACGATGAAAATGCGGCGAAAGGAAGATCTGCCGGTCAAGACCTGCGCCCGGTGCGGGCGCCCCTTCGCCTGGCGCAGGAAATGGGCCCGCGACTGGGAGGCCGTGCGCTACTGCTCGGCCGCCTGCCGCCGCGCAAGACGGGAGACTGAAAAATGACTGAACGCGCTCTCGTCATCGGGGCTTCGGGCGGCATCGGCGCCGCCCTCGCCGAAGAGTTCGCCCGCCGGGGCTACGCCGTCGCCGCGCTGTCGCGACGCGCCGACGGGCTTGATGTCGCCGACCCGGCGTCGGTCGAGCGCGTGCTGGGCGCGACGCAAGGCCCCTTTGCGCGCGTCGTCGTGGCGACGGGCATTCTCGCCCCCGAAGGCGGGCGGCCCGAAAAGAGCCTGGCCGAGATCGACGCGGCCGCCATGGCACGGGTGTTCGCCGTCAACGCCATCGGCCCGGCGCTGATCCTGCGGCGCCTGCCGCGCCTTCTGCCCCGCGATGCGCCAGCCGTTGCGGCGGTGCTGACGGCGCGGGTGGGCTCGATCGGCGACAACCGGCTGGGCGGCTGGTATTCCTACCGCGCCTCGAAGGCGGCCGCCAACCAGATCGTGCATACCGCCGCCATCGAACTGGCGCGCAGCCACCGGCAGGCGGCGCTGGTGGCGCTGCATCCGGGCACCGTGGACACGCCCTTCACCGCCGCCTATCGCGGGCGCGACAAGCTGCCTCCCGCCGAAGCCGCGCGCCGCCTCGCCGAGGTCATGGACGGCCTCGCTCCGGCGCAGTCGGGCGGCTTTTTCGATTACGCAGGCCGGCCCGTTCCATGGTAGCGCCGCGGCTCGTCCTCGTTCTCGGCGATCAGCTGACCCAGTCCGTCGCCGCGCTGCGCGCCGCCGACCGGGGCCGCGACCTCGTGGTGATGGCCGAGGCCATGGACGAGGCCACCTACGCGCCCCATCACCCCCAGAAGATCGCGCTCTTCTTCGCCGCCATGCGCAAATTCGCCGCGCGCCTTGCGGCCGCGGGCTGGCGCGTGGCCTACAGCAGGCTGGACGATCCCGACAACGCCGGCTCGATCCCGGCCGAGCTGTTGCGCCGCGCCGAAGAGTCCGGCGCCGTGGAGGTCATCGCCACCGCGCCCGGCGACTGGCGGCTGCGCGCGGCGCTCGAGGCCGCGCCGCTGAGGCTGCGCATGCTGGAGGACGACCGCTTCATCTGTTCGGCGCGCGACTTCGCGGCCTGGGCCAAGGGGCGCAAGACGCTGCGGATGGAGTGGTTCTACCGCGAGATGCGCCGCAGGACGGGGCTGTTGATGGAGGGCGACGCCCCCGCCGGCGGGCGGTGGAATTTCGACGCCGAGAACCGCAAGCCGCCGAAGGCGGGCCTCGGCTTTACCGACCCGCCCGCCTTCGCCCCCGATCGGACCGTGCGCGAGGCGCTCGATCTGGTCGCGGACCGCTTCGGCGCGCATTTCGGCGATCCCGAACCCTTCGCCTGGCCCACCGACCGCGACGAGGCGCTGACGCTGCTGGCCCATTTCCTGCGCCACGCCCTGCCCCGCTTCGGCGACTTTCAGGATGCCATGGCGACCGGCGCGCCGGCGATGTTCCACTCGCTGCTCTCGCCCGCGCTGAACCTTGGCCTTCTCTTGCCGCTCGAGGTCTGCCGCGCGGCCGAGGCCGAATGGCGCGCGGGCCGGGCGCCGCTGAACGCGGTCGAGGGCTTCATCCGGCAGATCCTCGGCTGGCGCGAGTTCATCCGCGGGGTCTGGTCCCTGGAAGGCCCGGACTACATGCGCCGCAACGCGCTGGGCCATCGCCGCAAGCTGCCCGCCCTTTATTGGGGCGCGCCGACGCGGATGCGCTGCATGGCCGAGGTCGTCGGCCAGACCCGTCGGCTTGCCTACGCCCATCACATCCAGCGGCTGATGGTCTCCGGCAATTTCGCGCTGCTCTCCGGGGTCGATCCGGCCGAGGTGCATCGCTGGTATCTGTCGGTCTATGCCGATGCCGTGGAATGGGTCGAGGCGCCGAACACGCTGGGCATGAGCCAGTTCGCCGATGGCGGAGCGGTGGCGTCCAAGCCCTATGTCTCGTCGGGCGCCTACATAAACCGGATGTCGGACTACTGCCGCGGTTGCGCGTATGACGTGAAGGCACGGACCGGCCCGAGTGCCTGCCCCTTCAACCTGCTCTACTGGCATTTTCTCGACCGCCACCGCGACCGCTTCGCCGCGAACCCGCGCATGGGGCCGATCTATCGCGGCTGGGACGGGCGCGACAGTGCCGCCCGGACGCGGGTGCTGGCCGAGGCCGAGGCGTTCCTCGCCCGGCTCGATGCGGGCGAGACGGTCTGAGCGCCGAGGCGTCCCGAAGGGCGGCCGCGGGCGGAGCGAACGCCGCGCCGCCCGCCTCGCGCCCTTCGCTTTCCGCCGGACCGGGGACGGACCGCGCCCGGGGCCGGGCGCCGCCGCCCACACGGCGACCTCGCGCGCCCTGCCGGGCGCCTGTCCGTGGCCGCGGCGCCCCCGGCCCCGCGCGGGGCGGCCGCCCTTCGCCGGCGCCTTCGCCGCCCCGCGCGGAGCGGGCCCGGCGCGCAGGCGTCAGGCCGCCGCCGCGACGGGCGCTTCGGCCCGCCAGCCGCCGCCGGGACGGTAGCGCGCGGCGACGCGCCCATCCTCGAGCTGCATCAGGTGCAGCCATCCGTTGTCGAACAGCGCCGCAACCTGCGGATGGCGCGCGAGGACGTCCGAAATCGCCTCGCGCGGCGCCTCGACCAGGACCGTCAGGCGCAGCGGCTCATGCGCCAGGCGCTCGCCGTCATGCACCGCCTGCCAGGGCAGCCCGGCGCGCAACCTGCCGCCATTGCCCTCGACCACGCCTATGCCGCCGACCACGTTGTGGATCAGCTTGTTCCCGGCGCCGAAGACCTCGGGCGCCACGGCCGAGGCGTAGTATTGCAGGCTGATCCAGCCGGCCACCACCACCGGCGCGGTCAGGATCAGCTCGAGCGTGGCGAAGCCCTTGTCGCCGCGCCAGTCGTAGCTGTGCAGAAACGCCCGTCCGCCAAGATCCTTTCCGGCGGTCGCCGCGCGCGGGGCGGCGATGAAGGCGGCGCAGCCGGCAAGGCCCCATTCGGGCCGCACCTCGGCCCAGTCGCGGGCGCGCGCGGCGAGCGTGTCGGGCGTCGCGCCCGGCAGACGCAGCGCGCGCTCGGCGCGCACCTGCCGGCCGGCGGCGGCGAGCCAGCCGCGCGCGCGCCCGATCTCGGCGGCGTGCGCGGCGGCCCTTGCGGCGGGAAGATCGGACTCGAACAGGATCGCCTCGTCGGTCGTCGTCTCGTGCAGGGCCGCCAGGAACAGCGTGTCGTCCGGCAGCTCGACCCCATGGGCGGGCAGATGCGCGCGCGTCTCGGGATCGTTCAGCAGCCCCGCCAGCAGCCGCGCCGAGACCGCGCCGTCATGCCCCCCGCAGGCGCCGCAGCGATAGGCGCTTTCATGCGGGTTGTTGGTCATCCGGGCCCCATGGCCCACCAGCAGCACCAGCCGCGCGAAGCCCTTCGTCAACCCCATGGCCGCCAGCGCGGACGCCGCCGCCTTCGCCCGCGCCGCCGGGTCGGGCGCGGGATCGAGGCGGGGGGCGGGTTCCAAACCGCCGTCCTTCGCCGCCCGGCCGAAGGCGCCCGCCAGCAGCTTGCCGCCATAGGCCGGCCCCGCCGCCTCGACGAAGGCGAAGGACGAGACCGCCGCCTGCCGGAACCGCCCCCAGGCGCGGATGGCGCGGGCCTTGATGCGGGCCGCGCGCTCGCGCGGCTCGGGCGCGCGGGCGACGCTTGAAAGCGTGGGCCGCAGCAGCGCGGGAAGGCGCGCCTCGACCACGTCCGAGGCATGGGGCAGATGCGCGACGGGCAGGCCGAAGAACCCCGCGCAGCCGATCGTCTCGATGCCGGGCGCCTGCGATTCGAGCGCGCGGCGGAACGGCTCGGAGCGCACGTCGATGCAAAACGCCGCCTGCAGCGCCGGCCGCGCCGGGCTGGCGGGCGCGGCGCCGCCGAGCCGCGCCGCCAGGCGGCGCTGGAAGGCGCGCTCGGCCGCGTCCTGGAGGATCCAGTCGATCACGTCCTCGATCGACGGCGCCGTCGGCGCGGCATGGGCGACCGCCGCCGCGCGCCAGCGCTCGGCCAGGTCCGGATGACGCGCCAGCAGCGCCTCTTCCCAGGTCAGCCGGATGGCCAGCAGCCCCGCCAGGGTGCGGTCGGTTCCGCCTTCCTGCTCGGCCCGCCACAACAGCCAACGCGCATGCTGCGCCCAGCCGCCAAGATCCATCAGCAGGCGATGGAACGCGGTCTCGGCCGCCGCCTCGTCAAGCTCGAGCGCGTCGGCGGCGCGGCAGATGGCGCGCTCGGGCGTGTCCGGCGCGGCCGAGACATGGGCGCAAAAGCCCGCAAGCCCGGCGATCTCGGGGGTCAGGTCGCGCGCCGCCCAGCCGCGCCACGAGGCCCAGGCGTCGGCGCCGGGCGCCGGCAGCCACAGCGCCTGCCCGCGGTCGAAATGCCCCGCCGCCCACAGGCCGACGCAACGCTCGATCACGGCGGGCCAGTCCACGCCGGTCCGTTGCGCGGCCAGATCGGCCACGGTGGGGGGCGCCTCCGGCTCGGGCCGCGGCGCGCCCAGCCGCGACTTGAGCAGCCCCAGATCCGCCGGCTTGAGAGAGGACGGGCACGCGATGAGCGCCTCGACAAGATCCTCGTCGGCGATGCGCCCGGCCGCGATCTCGGCCGCGATCCGGGCGCGGGGGCCGAACAGCCGGACCCCCGCCGTCCGCGCCAGCCGCGCCGAGGCGGCGGCCGGCGTCTCGCCCGCCTGGCCCATGAAGGGATTCACCGCCACCGTAGCGTCAAGGGGGAAGGCGGGCGGAATGGCCCGCGCGGCGGCCTCGGCCGCGCCCAGGAGCGCCGACATCCGCGCCGGCGCAAAATCGGTCTGCTTCATGAACATGGCCGTTTCCTCACTTCGCCTTCATGGTCCGAAAGCCGCCGATCGCCTTGTCGAGCAGCGCGTTCAGGTAAAAGCCGTTGGCGACATGCACCCGCAGGCCCGCGGCGGCCGGATGATGCGCCCAGAGCGGGAACAGCGCCTGCGCCAGCGCCACCAGCCCGAACGAGCCGACCGCCAGCACGATCAGCGCCCATTCCAGCGGCCCTGGATCGGGCGGCGCGGGCAGATGCGCCCCCCACAGCGCCTGCGCGCCCAGCTGGAAGCCGAAATACGCCGCAGCCGCGCCGGCCGAGGCCAGCGCCGTGCGCCAGGTCAGCGCCCGCGGCGCCGCATCGGCCAGACCCTGCGCCACCAGATAGGCCACGCCGAAGACCAGCATCGCGCCAAGCGCCAGCGCCTGCGGCGATTTGGGCCCGGCGATGGCCATGAACAGCCCCGCCATGGCCGCGTAAAGCGCCAGCGACAACGCAAAGGCGCGCGCCACCGCCCCCCAGCCCGGAGCCGCGACGGGACCGGGCTTGCGCGCGGCGCGCACTTCGGCCACGGCCATGCCCGCGGTCAGGAAGGCATGGCTCTTGTAAAGCCCGTGGGCGATGATGTGCAGCAGCGCCAGGGGCCACAGCCCCAGCCCGCATTGCAGCAGCATGAAGCCCATCTGCCCCACCGTCGACCAGGCCAGCGCCGTCTTGACCGCGCTTTGCGCAAGCATGACCACGGCGCCGAACAACGCCGTCAAGCCGCCCATGAAAGCCAGCGCCGCCATCGCCGCGGGGCTGGCCTGCACCAGATCGGCCAGCCGGATCAGCAGAACTCCGCCGGCGTTGACGACGCCCGCATGCAGCAGGGCCGAAACCGGCGTCGGCGCCTCCATCACCTCGGTCAGCCAGCCATGCGCGGGAAAGGCCGCCGTCTTGAGCAGCGCCGCCAGCACCACCAGCGCCGCCGCGACATGATCGGCCGCCCCCGGCCCGGCTTCGCCGATCAGCGCGCGCAACGCCGCCATGTCGCCCACCCCATGCGCGGCCCACAGGATCGCGGCGGCCAGGATCAGCGCCGCGTCGCCCGCATGCCAGACCAGCGCGAACTTGGCCGCCGCGCGGCGCGCCGCCGGCCGCTCGGGATAGAAAAGCAGAAGCTGGCGCAGCAAGAGGCCCGTCGCCGCGAAGGCCGCCGCCAGCAGCGCAAGATGCGCCGCCTGCGCCAGAACCAGCACGGCCGCCAGGGTGGCCAGCATGAGCGCGTGAAACAGCCCCTCGCGCGGCTCGCCATCCATGTAGCGCGCCGCGTAGCGCGTCACGATCCATCCGATGAAGGCGACCAGCGTCGCCATGGTCGCGCCGATCGCGTCGGCGCGCATCGGCCCGCCCCCTTCATCCGCCCCCGCCAGCGCCGCCCCGCCAAGGGCCAGCGCCAACGCCGCAAGACTGGCCGCCTGAGGCAGCCAGCGCGCCGCCGGCGGCCTGCGGCCGGGGCGCGTCATCATCGCCGCGGCGGCGATCGCAAGAACCAACGGGGCCAGCTGCGCGGGAGCGAGCGGGAAAGCCGTCATGACCGAACTCCGTCTGCTGCCAAGAGAAGCGGAGTGGTGATAGCCGCTGGCCCTGTTCGACAAAATTACATATTTTTGCGGAAATCATTCTATCTGATGGAACGTTCGACATGCTGAACCTGCATCACCTGCGCCTGTTCCGCGCGGTCGCGCGCGAGGGCACGCTGACCGGCGCGGCGCGACGGCTGAACCTGTCGCAATCGGCGCTGTCGACGCAGATCCGCACGCTCGAGGCGGCGCTGGGCCAGGAGCTGTTCGAGCGGCGCGGCCGCGGCCTGGTCCTGACCGAGGCCGGGCGCATCGCCCTCGATCACGCCGAGGCGATCTTCCGCACAGCCGAGGACCTGGTGGCCACCTTGCGCGAACGCGGCGCCCCGCGGCAGGCGCTGCGCGTCGGCGCGCTCTCGACGCTGTCGCGCAACTTCCAGATCGCGTTCATCGCGCCCTTCCTGTCGCGCCCAGACGTCGAGGTGGTGCTGCGCTCGGGACCGCAGGCGCAGCTTCTGGCCGCGCTCGAGGCGCTGGCGCTTGACGTGGTGCTGACCAACCGCCCGCCCGCGCAGGACGCCGCCAGCCGCCATATCGTGCACCGCATCGCCGAGCAGCCCGTCAGCCTGATCGGACCGCCCGCCCTGGCGGGGCGCGAGCTGCGCGACCTGCTCGAGAACGAGCCGCTGATCCTGCCCACGGCCGAAGACGCCCTTCGCGCGGGCTTCGACGCGCTGCTCGACGCGCTGTCCATCGCGCCGCGCATCGCCGCCGAAGCCGACGACATGGCGATGCTGCGCCTTCTGGCGCGCTCGGGCGCGGGCCTGGCGGTGATTCCGCCGATCGTGGTGCGGGACGAGCTGGCCTCGGGCCGGCTGGCCGAACTTGCGCGCCTGGACGGGCTGAGCGAGACGTTCCACGCCGTCACCCTGCGGCGGCGCTTCCCAAATCCATTGGTGCGCCAGGCCATTGACGCGGCATTGGCGCGAACGCCCGAGGCAGGCTGATCCGCCCGCCTCACGTCCTGGCGCGGCGGCGGATTTCGACGCCGCGCGCTTCGACCGCCGCCGGACCGGGCGATCCGGGCCGTCGCGTGTGGCAGACGAAATCGCGCCACGGCCCATGGCGAGATGACGCCCTCCGCGCCCCGCAGGCATCCCCGCATCGGGGCCGCCTGCGGCCGGGGCGACGGCAAACCGCTCGAAACCGCCGCGGCGAAGGGGCGTCGATGGTTGGCACGAAAGGATCCCGCGCCGCCCCCGTCCGGCGAACCCGTCCGGGAACCCGCTCGCCGTCGCCGGCGGCTCGAGCGCTTTCGGCCCGCGTCGACGACGCCCCCGGTCCCGACTGCACTTGCCCCCATCCTGGCGCGATGCACGCGCCCGCGGTCACGGCGAAGGCTCTGCGGCGCCCGACGGGACGACAAGCGCCGACGGCGCACTCACGCGGCTTCCTTGATGCAGCTTGAGGGAAGTTGATGGTCGGAGTGAGTGGATTCGAACCACCGGCCCCTGCCTCCCGAAGACAGTGCTCTACCAGGCTGAGCTACACTCCGACCCGCTCGGGGCGGACCCCGGCGATGGGCACGGCTATATATCGAGCAAGGGTCGTTCGCAAGACCCCTGTTCGCGCGGAATTCACGAGGGCGCGCGCACGGCGGCGACCTCGGCCTCGCTCACGGTTCGACCGTTTTCAAGCACCAGAAGCGCCTCGCCGCCCGAAAGCCTCACCTCCTGCACCAGCGCGAACACGCGGCCAGGCTCGGCGCGCTCCAGACCATCCTCTCCGCTGCGCAGCTGTTCGAAACGATACAGGCCCTCGGGCGCCGGCTGACCGTCGATCGTGCCATCCCATATCACCGTCGAAGACGCGGGATCGACGGCCATGCGCGCCACCTCGCGGTCCGATTCGTCATAGACGACCATCTGCGCCGATTGGGCCGGCGCCCCCGCGTCGAAGGCGACCTCGATCGGGGCGCCGTCGAAGCGGGCGAAAGTCGGGGCCTGCACCTCCTTCCCGATCCATTGCACCGCGCCCGAGGCGCTTGCCGCAAGCATGCTCCTGATCGACTCGAGCTGCTCGTTGGTCTTCACCTGCTGCTCGACGCCCGAAAAATTGGCCAGCTGCGCGACGAACTCGGTCGAATCGGTCGGGTTGAGCGGATCCTGGTTCCGCATCTGCGTCGTCAGCAGCTGAAGAAAGGTGTCGAAGTCGGACGCGATCTGTCGTGCGGAGTCGCTGTTGCGGGCGCCCGCCGACGCCGCCGCCGCAGTCGTTGCTGAATTCACTTCCATGTCGCGCGATTCCTTTCGTTACACTCGCATGTCGAGGCCGGTCACGAAGACGCGGCGCAAGGCGGGCGGCTCGGCCGGGTCGGACGCGGCCTCGCTGAAAAACGCGTCATGCCCGCGCGGACGGCCAGGCTGCCCTCCGCCCGACGAGAAGGACAGATCCACCCGCGCATGGCCCAGGCGCGCAAGCTCGGCCGAGAGCTGCTCTGCATGCCTGCGCATAAGGTCAAGGGCCTCGGGCCTGTCTGCCGAAACATGCGCGTTCATGGTCCCGTCGACGGCGCTCATGGTGATCCGAACCCGGCCGAGCTCGGGCGGATCGAGCCGCACCTCGACCGCCCCATCGTCGGATCGCGACACCGCTTCGGTCAGCTGCCGGATGACGTGCCCGGCGGACGCCCGATCCGGACCATGCGCAGGCGGCGCGGCGGCGTGAAACCGCTCGGCGCGCTCGGCCCGCGCAGCGGGCTGCAAGACATCGGGACCGTCGGCCTCCGCCTTCCCCTCGGCTTCGGCCGCATCGCGGTCTGCGATCTCGCGCCCTTGGCGCAACGCCTCGGCGGAGCCGAGAGCCAAGGGCGGCTCCGCCCCCTGCCCGACGGTCGGACGCGCCGGAGGGGCGGTCTGATCGGTCTGTTCCACGGAGATGACCTCCGGCGGCGCGGCAGGCTCTGCCGGTCCGCCGGGCGGCGCGCCAAGGGTCTGCGCCGGATCGGCCGATGTCGGGAATGCATTCGCGAGCGGAGGCGTCGCAGCCTCCCCCCCCTGCCCGGCGCCATTCGAAACCCGCTTCTTCGCCTCACCCTTCTCGGGCGCTTCGGCGCCGATCTTGTCGACGCTGCCGGCACGCTCGGAAGCGGCTGAATCGCCCGCCTCGTCAGGCTTCGCCACGCGAGGGAACGCCAAGTCGGCGGCCGCGAGCGCGGCGGTCTCGGCGCCGTTCTGGTCCGAGCCCGGGCCGTGGGGGGCCGACTGGGGGCTCTCGACAATCGACGTCCGAGGCCCGGACGTCACGACTTCAGGCGCGTGACCGGGCGCGGGCGGCGCATCGTCTCGCTCCGCCGTCGGTTCGCGAGAATCGCGCGACTCGCTTGCCGCGCCGTCCCGAACCGGCGCCGAAGATTGCGGAAGTTCCGCCACCCTTCCAAGCGCATCATCGGGCAGGGACATGGCAAAATCGGGTCGGGGCGCGCCTTCCGGCTCCGCCTCATCCCCCTCTTCGCCGCCGTCCGGCGGCATCGACGCGCCAGCGGCCATCGGCGGCGCCTTGACGGTCGCCGTCGCGATGCTCCTTTCGCCCAGGCCGGCCCGGAACGCGGCGGCGAAGTCCGCTTCGGGCGCGGGCGATTCTCCCCGACGCGGCGAAGGCGCGGCCGCAGGCGCAAGCGACTCGGTCTGCGTGGCGGGGGCGACGATCATCCTGGGCCTCATGGCTGCGATGGGAACTGGCACGATCATCGGCGCGAAGCCTTACCAATCATTTACCGAGTCGCGCGAAGATCGGCGGCGAAAGGAGACGCCCATGCAGATCCAGCCCGGCCGCCTCGCGCCGCCCCCGATGCCGGCGACCGATTCGCGCGACGCCCGCCTGCGCGCGGTCGCCCAGGAGCTTGAAGCGACCTTTCTGGCGCAGATGCTGACCTATGCCGGCCTTGGAAAACCGCTCGAAACCATGGGGGGCGGCGCCGGCGAAGAGGCCTTCTCAAGCCTCCTGACGCAGGAACAAGCCCGCCTTCTGGCCAGACGGGGCGGCATAGGTCTGGCCGAGAGCCTGTTCGAATCGCTCAAGAGAAAGGAAGCCGCGCGATGAGCATGACCCCTTCCGGCGCCGCCCGCAGGCTGACCGAGCTGTTCCGCCAGGAGCGCGAGGCCCTGTTGGCGGGCGATCTGGCCGCTTTCGCCGCGTTGCAGGCGCAAAAGACGCCGCTCGCTCAGGCGCTCGAGAACGGCGCGCCGCCCGATGCAGCAAGCCTTGGCGCGTTGCGCGACGCGGCCGCGCGCAGTCTCGCCACGTTGGAGGCGTATCGCGAAGGGATCCGCCAGGCGCGCGCCTGGCTGGACAAGGCGCGCGCCGCGCGCCGCGAGCTTGGCGCATACACCGCGGCGGGCGACAAGGTGGCGCTGAACGAACAAGGCAGCATCAGGGACTCGCGCGCGTGAGGTCGCGCCTCAGCCCCCGATCATCTCGAGCCATTCGTCCTCGGACAGTATCCGCACGCCCAGCTCCTGAGCCTTGCGCAGCTTCGAGCCGGCGTCCTCGCCGGCGACCACGAAATCGGTCCGCGACGAGACCGAGCCCGAGACCTTCGCGCCGAGCGCCTCGGCGCGCGCCTTCGCCTCTGCGCGGGTCATGCGAGCAAGCGTGCCGGTGAACACCACGGTCTTGCCCGCCACCGGACTCGCCGCCGCGGGCGCCTCGACGTCCAGGATCTCGACCTCGGCCAAGAGGCGCTGCAAGGCCGCAAGGTTGTGCTCTTCGGCGAAGAATTCGGCCACGGATCGCGCAACGACTGGTCCGATGCCGTCGATGGCCAGCAGCTGCTCCCATGCCGGGCCCTCCATGGCGGCGGCGGCGCGCATCGCCTGCTCGAATGCGCGCCAGGACCCGTAAAAGCGCGCCAGGGTCCGCGCCGTCACCTCTCCGACATGCCGGATGCCCAGCGCGTAGATGAAGCGGTCCAGCGGAATGCGGCGGCGCTCGTCGATCGCGTCGAAAAGCTTCCGGGCCGATCTTTCGCCCCAGCCGGGCCTGTTGGCGAGCTGCTGCGGCTGACCGGGCCCGTAGCGCCGCCGCAGCGCGAAGATGTCGGCGGGCTCGCGGATCCACCCCGCCTCGTGCAGCGCCTCGATCTGCTTGGCGCCGAGCCCCTCGATGTCGAACGCCTCGCGCGAGACGAAATGCTTCAGCCTTTCGACCCGCTGCGCCGGACAGACCAGCCCCCCCGTGCACCGGCGCACGGCCTCGCCCGGCTCGCGCACGGCGGCCGAGCCGCATTCGGGGCACACGGTCGGAAAGACGAAGGGGCGCGCATCGGGCGGCCTTTTGGACAAGTCCACATCGAGGATCTGGGGAATCACGTCGCCCGCCCGGTAGACGACCACCGTGTCGCCAACGCGCAGATCCTTGCCGCCGCGGATCGGGCGCCCGTCGGCCCCCACGCCGCGAATGTAATCCTCGTTGTGAAGCGTCGCGCTCGACACCACGACGCCGCCCACCGTCACCGGCCGAAGCCGCGCGACGGGCGCCAGCGCGCCGGTCCGTCCGACCTGGATCTCGATCGCCTCGAGGATCGTCGTCGCGGTCTGCGCGGGAAACTTGTGCGCAATGGCCCAGCGGGGGGCGTTGGCCCGCGCGCCGAGGCGGGCCTGCAGATCGAGACGGTCGACCTTGTGAACGACGCCGTCGATGTCATAGCCCAGCAATGCGCGCTGCGACTCGATCAACCGGTAATGGGCGAGCATTTCCTCGACATCGTTCAGGCGGCGCATCAACGGATTGACGGGAAAACCCATGGCCGCCAGACGCTGCATCGAATCGAACTGGGTCTGCGCAAGCGGTTCGGACAGCTCGCCCCACCCGTAGGCGAAGAACCTGAGGGGACGCTGCGCGGTCACCCTCGCGTCGAGCTGGCGCAATGATCCGGCCGCCGCATTGCGCGGATTGGCGAAAGGCTTGAGCCCGGCCTGCTGCTGGCGGCGGTTGAGTTCGGCGAAGTCTTCGTGGCGCATGTAGACCTCGCCGCGCACTTCAAGCCTGGCGGGCGCGTCGGAAAGCCTTTTCGGAAGGTCGCCGATCGTGCGCGCGTTGGCGGTGACGTCCTCGCCGGTTTCGCCGTCGCCGCGCGTTGCGGCCCGGGTCATCACGCCATTCTCGTAGAGAATGGACAGCGAAAGGCCGTCGATCTTGGGTTCGGAGGTGAAATCGAGCGGCTCTTCCTCGGTCATGCCGAGAAAGCGGCGCACGCCGGCGACGAAGCGCCGCAGATCCTCGTCGTCGAACGCGTTCGCGAGCGAGAGCATGGGGATCGCATGCCGGACCTTGGCGAAGCCCTCGGCCGGCGGCGCGCCGACGCGCAGCGACGGGCTGTCGGGGCGCACGAGATCGGGAAAGCGCGCCTCGATCGCGCGGTTGCGCGCCTTGAGCGCGTCATATTCGGCGTCGGTGATCTCTGGCTCGGCGCGCTGGTAATAGGCGATGTCGTGGCGCGCGATCAGCTTCGCGAGCCTCTCGAGCTCGCGCGCGGCGGAGTCGCGGTCGAGCGCCTCGACCGGCACGCCGGACAGGTCGTCGCCGGCGTTGGGCGCCGCGCGCGGATCGTCTTCGTGCATGAGCGTGCTCCCGTTCGAACGGGAGCTGTTTGCGCGCTTGCCGCAAGGCCGTCAAGCGCCGACCCGAGGAGCCGGAGCGGCCGGCGTTCTGCCAGGCCCTGCGCCGGTCCGGGTCAGGCGCGCATCGCCATCTTCGGCTCTTCGGCCGGAGCGGGATCGCGCAGCACGTAGCCCCTGCCCCACACGGTGTCGATGTAGTTCTCGCCCCCGGTGGCGGCCGACAGCTTCTTGCGCAGCTTGCAGATGAACACGTCGATGATCTTGAGCTCGGGCTCGTCCATGCCGCCGTAAAGATGGTTGAGGAACATCTCCTTGGTCAGGGTGGTGCCCTTGCGCAGGCTCAGCAGCTCGAGCATCTGATACTCCTTGCCCGTCAGATGCACGGGCTGGCCGTCCACCTCGACCGTCTTGGCGTCCAGATTCACCCGCAGCTTGCCCGTCTCGATCACCGACTGCGCGTGCCCTTTCGAGCGGCGCACGATGGCGTGGATGCGCGCGATCAGCTCCTCGCGGTTGAAGGGCTTGGTCAGATAGTCGTCCGCGCCGAATCCGAAGCCCTTGATCTTGTTCTCGGTCTCATCAAGGCCCGAGAGGATCAGGATCGGCGTGTCCACCTTGGCCAGCCGCAGCTTGCGCAGGACCTCATACCCGCTCATGTCCGGCAGGTTGAGGTCCAGCAGGATCAGGTCGTAGTCGTAGAGTTTGGCGAGGTCGATCCCCTCCTCGCCCAGATCGGTCGAGTAGACGTTGAGGTTGGCGTTCCTCAGCATCAACTCGATGCTCTGGGCCATGGAGTGATCGTCCTCGATAAGCAGAACTCGCATGTCAGGCTCCTCGGCAAATTCTCGAATCTCCGGCGATCCCAGAATCTGCAAGAATGGTGAACGAACCGTTACCACCTTAACGCGAGTTAAGCCTTCAACTCAACCTCTAGGCGACCTGTATCTTTGCAACGCCGTCGTGCGCAGCGCATTGATGCCGTGACGGGCGACGGCGGTGCGCCAGCTGTCCAGCTCCTCCTCCGACAGATCATACATGCGGCAGGCATCCTCCTCGGACAGCAGCCCGCCATTGACCGCGGCCACCACCGCCGCCTTGCGCCGCGCCACCCAGCGCCGCGTGTCGGGGGGCGGCAGGTCGTCTTTGGTCAAAGGACGGCCGTCCGGCCCGATCACGCTGATCGGGCGTTCATTGCGTTCGGAATGCATGACGCTCCCTCACTCTGTTTCACTCACCCGAGAACGACGCTAGAAGCGGCTGCTTAAGAGGCGGTGAAACCTGCAAATGCGGGATTTTCGAATTTTAGCCGACTTGCCGCGCCGGGCGGCCCGGCCCTATATGCCCCCCAACCAGCGACAGGAGCGGCCATGACCGACGCGCGCATCAACAGCCTGGGAATCGCCAAGCCGCCCGCGCAGACGCGCGTGGTGGTCGCCATGTCCGGCGGGGTCGACAGCTCGGTCGTCGCCGCCATGCTGGCGCGCGAGGGCTATGACGTGGTCGGCGTGACGCTGCAGCTCTACGACCATGGCGCCGCGCTGGCGCGCAAGGGCGCCTGCTGCGCCGGGCGCGACATTCACGACGCGCGCCGCGTGGCCGAGACCATGGGCTTTCCGCACTACGTCCTGGACTATGAGAATCGCTTTCGCGAGGCGGTGATGGACGAATTCGCCGACAGCTATCTCGCCGGCGCAACACCCATCCCCTGCGTGCGCTGCAACGAGCGCGTCAAGTTCCGCGACCTGCTGGACACCGCCAGGGAGCTGGGCGCCGACTGCATGGCCACCGGCCACTACATCCGCCGCCAGGACGGCCCCAGCGGCCCCGAGCTGCACCGCGCGGCCGACCCGCGCCGCGATCAGAGCTATTTCCTGTTCGCCACCACGCGCGAGCAGCTGGCCTGGCTGCGCTTTCCCCTCGGCGGGCTGACCTCGAAGGCGCAGACGCGCGCGCTGGCGGCCGAGTTCGGGCTGACCGTGGCCGACAAGCCCGACAGCCAGGACATCTGCTTCGTTCCCAACGGCCGCTACGCCGAGGTGATCGAGAAGCTGCGCCCGGGCGCCGCCGAGCCGGGCGAGATCGTGCATCTGGACGGGCGCGTTCTGGGCCGGCACGAGGGGCTGATCCGCTACACCGTCGGCCAGCGCCGCGGCCTTGGCGTGGCGACGGGCGAGCCGCTGCATGTCATCCGCCTCGAGCCCGAGACGCGCCGCGTCGTCGTCGGCCCGCGCGAGGCGCTGGCCACGCGCATCGTGCCGGTGGCCGAGATCAACTGGCTGGGCGATGCGCCGCTCGAGGCCGCGCCCGAGGAAGGGTGGGAGATCCTGGCGCGCGTGCGCTCGACGCGCGAGCCCGCCCCCGCCCGCCTGCGCCCCCTCGGCCCGGACCGGGCCGAGGTCGAGCTGCTGTCGCCCGAAGAGGGCGTCGCGCCGGGGCAGGCCTGCGTCTTCTACGCGCCCGAAGGCTCTCGCGTGCTGGGCGGAGGCTGGATCCGGCGCGGCTGAGGGGCGTCAGTGCGTCCAGGGCATGCGGCGGTCATGGGCGAAGTTCGACCCGTAGCCGCGCGGGCGGATGTTGGGGCGGCGGGGCTTCGGGGTCTCGACCTGATACTCGAGCCCGTGCCGCTCGGCGTATTCCACCGCGGCCTCGCGGGTGTCGAAGGTCAGGCGCACCTGCCCCAGCGTGTCGCCCGATCCGGTCCAGCCCATCAGCGGGTCGGGCCGCTTGGGTTCGGACGGCGCGAACTCCAGCACCCACTTGCGGGTGTTGGCCACGCCGGACTGCATGGCGTTGCGTGCGGGACGGTAGATTCGCGCGATCATGGCGTTGCTCCGATCAGCTTGCGGACGCGCGCCTTATGCCACCGGGGGCCATGGCTGGGCAAGGCGCGAGGCCTGCCCCGAGGACGGGAGCCGGATGACGGGAAAAGGTTGATCGCCGACCGAACGCTTGGGAGCGAGGGGTGGGGTGGGTGATGCCGCGTCCGGCCGGCGATCCTTCCTGCGATCCAAGCCTAGGCTGAAACCCACTTTGTGGAGTTCGACCGCAGGAAATTCATGTACGGGTTCTTCATCCCCAGTTACGCCCCATTCGAGGGCTGCCAGCGCCGCCGAGGTTGATTAACCCTGCGACAAGGCCAACATCGGGGAAAATGGTTGATGGAGCGTAAACGCATGCCGGAAATTTCGCCCTTGAAGGCCAGTTCCGCTAAAAATCGCGAAAAGCTCGAGGGCGGCGTCCGGCTGGTCATGGAGACCGAGTTCTCGCCCGCCGGAGACCAGCCCGCCGCCATCGCCGAACTGGTCGAGGGCATCGAGCGCGGCGAGCGCGACCAGGTTCTTCTGGGCGCGACGGGCACGGGCAAGACCTTCACCATGGCCAAGGTCATCGAGGCCACGCAGCGCCCGGCCATCATCCTGGCGCCCAACAAGACCCTGGCCGCGCAACTTTACGGCGAATTCAGGAAGTTCTTTCCGAACAATGCCGTAGAGTATTTCGTATCCTATTACGACTACTACCAGCCCGAGGCCTACGTGCCCCGCACGGACACCTTCATCGAGAAGGAATCGCAGATCAACGAGCAGATCGACCGCATGCGCCACTCGGCCACGCGCGCCCTGCTCGAGCGCGACGACGTCATCATCGTCGCTTCGGTCAGCTGCATCTACGGCATCGGCGCGGTCGAGACCTACGGCGCCATGACCCAGGATCTCGAGGTCGGCGGCGCCTATGACATGCGCGCCGTCATGCGCGAGCTGACCGCCCAGCAATACAAGCGCAACGACGCCGCCTTCCAGCGCGGCGCCTTTCGCGTGCGCGGCGATTCGCTCGAGCTGTGGCCCGCGCATCTCGAGGACCGCGCGTGGCGCTTCTCGTTCTTCGGCGAAGAGCTCGAATCGATCCAGGAGTTCGACCCCCTGACGGGGCAGCGCACGGGCCAGCTGCAAAAGGTGCGAATCTACGCCAACTCGCACTACGTCACGCCGCGCCCGACCATGCAGCAGGCGATCAAGGGCATTCGCGAAGAGCTGCGCCGGCGCCTCGACCAGTTCGTCGCCGAGGGCAAGCTGCTCGAGGCGCAGCGGCTCGAGCAGCGCACGAATTTCGACCTCGAGATGCTCGAGGCCACGGGCGTGTGCCCCGGCATCGAGAACTACTCGCGCTACCTGACCGGCCGCGCCCCCGGCGAGCCGCCGCCGACCCTGTTCGAATACATCCCCGACAACGCCATCGTCTTCGCCGACGAAAGCCATGTCACGATCCCGCAGCTGGGCGCGATGTACAAGGGCGACTACCGGCGCAAGGCGACGCTGGCCGAGCACGGCTTCCGCCTGCCCTCGTGCATGGACAACCGCCCGCTCAAGTTCGAGGAGTGGGACGCCATGCGCCCGCAATCGGTGTTCGTGTCCGCCACCCCCGGCCCGTGGGAGCTGGCGCGCACGGGCGGCGTCTTCGTCGAACAGGTGATCCGCCCCACCGGCCTCGTCGATCCGCGCATCGAGGTGCGCCCCGCCGAGACCCAGGTCGACGATCTGCTGGACGAAGCGCGCGCCGTGATCGCCAGGGGCGGGCGCGTGCTGTGCACCACGCTGACCAAGCGCATGGCCGAGGACCTGACCGAATACCTGCACGAGCAGGGCGTGCGCGTGCGCTACATGCACTCGGACATCGACACCATCGAGCGCATCGAGATCATCCGCGACCTGCGCCTGGGGGCGTTCGACGTGCTGGTCGGCATCAACCTTCTGCGCGAGGGGCTGGACATTCCCGAGGTGGCGCTGGTCGCCATCCTCGACGCCGACAAGGAGGGCTTCCTGCGCTCGGAAACCTCGCTGATCCAGACCATCGGCCGCGCCGCGCGCAACGTCGAGGGCCGGGTCATCATGTATGCCGACCGCGTCACCGGCTCGATGGAGCGCGCCATCGCCGAGACCGACCGCCGCCGCGCCAAGCAGATCGCCTACAACGAGGCGCATGGCATCACCCCGGCCACCATCCGCAAGAACGTCGACGACGTGCTCGAAGGCCTGTGGGAGGGCGATGCCGACATGGCCCGCGTGACCGCGACGGTGGACGCGCCGCGCCCGGGCGCGAATCTGGCCGCGCACATCGCCGAGCTGCGCAAGCAGATGATGCAGGCGGCCGAGAATCTGGAGTTCGAAGAGGCCGCCCGCCTGCGCGACGAGATCAAGCGCCTCGAGGCGGTCGAGCTGGCGGTCGGCGCCGATCCGATGATTCGCCCCGCAGAGCTGGCCGCCGCCGCGCCGGCGCGCGGACGCTCGACCGCGGGCCGCCCCGGAGAACGGCCGCGCAAGGGGCGCAAGCCGCGCCGCTGAGCTCGCGGCCGCCCTTGCGCCGCGGCGGGGGCTGGCGCGGCGCGCGCCCCTCTGGCATCATCACGCCATGTCGCGCCTGCTGATCGCCATCGGGGTTCTGCTGATCGTGCTGGGGCTGCTCTGGCCCCTGTTCGCACGCATGGGGCTTGGCCGCCTGCCGGGCGACATCGTGATCGAGCGCGAGAATCTGCGCATCCATTTCCCCATCGTCACGGCGCTGGTGATCTCGGTCGCGGCGACGGTGGCGTTGAACCTGATTCTCTGGTTCCTGAACCGCTGACGCGCCCTGGCGCGCCGCCAACACAGGAAACCCCCGTTCGGCGGGAGGAACCGAACGGGGGCTCTGCGAGGCCCGGCCCGCGAGGGAGGGCGGCCGGGCGTCTGGCCGGCATCCGGACCGGCGCCTGCGCGGGCCAGGGAGGAAACCCGCGCAATGGCCGGGGCTGCGCTTGCGGGACCGGGAGGAGGAAGCCCCGCGCGCGGCCGTCAGGCGGTCCGGCGGCCGGCTTTGGCGTGCGTCAGGGCGGCGACGCCCCAGACGACGGCGTTGGCGACGCCGCGCCAGGCGGCGGCGAACATCTTGCGGATCGCGGCGGCGCGCTCGGCTTCGGCGCGGCGCAGGATCGCGTTCATCTCATCGTTGCTCATGCGCAAGGCGTTCATCTTTCGGCTCCTTTGCCCGAACGCGGGTGCAGCCCCGTTCGCTTGAGCCGGGATATAGGCGCGCCCCGCGCGTTGTGCACCGCACAAAAAGGAAAGGCCGGCTTGCGCGCCGCGCATGGCGCGCAAGCCGGCCCCAGCCCGCCATCGTCCCCGCAGCGCGCGCCGCGCCCGGCCGCCGCGGCCGCTTTGCCCGCGAGCCGACGCGGCGCAGCGCCTGGCGCGGCGCTCAGAGCGCCCGCGGCAGCGAGTCCTCGCGCGCGGCGACGCACAGCGCGTCGAAGGCGTATTGCGCCACCGAGCGGAAGCAGATCAGCCCGAAGGTTTCGGGCTCGGCGTCCTCCTGCCAGAAGGCCACCGCCAGCTGGCCCATGCGCGTGCGCCGCAGATCGCCCGGCCCGAAGGCCTGCCGCGACAGATCGACCGGCGCGCCCTTGGCCAGCACCTCGCGCGCGCCGGCCCCGATGATGCGGAACATCGCCCGCGCGTCCGACACGTTGACCGCGAGGTGATGAAGGCCGTCGAGCGCGCGCGCCGCCTCGGCCGCGGCGGCGTCGGCCTCGGCCCAGGGCAGCAGGACCAGAAGCTCGTCCGGCGACATCCACAACAGCGCCCGCTCGCCCTTGCGCGAGATGCGCCGCCGCTCGGGAAAGGGCGCGCCGCCGGCCGCGGCCTCGGCGGCGGCGCGAAAGCGCGCGTCCTCGAAATCGCCGCGCAGGGTCAGCATGCCCTGCAGGCCGGCCTCCTCGATCCGCACGGCCCCGTCGCGCGCGGCCCCGTTCAGGGCGCTGCGCGCCTTCGTCATCGCATCAGACATCCTGCCGCGTCCCTTCCTTGTCGTAGAACACCGGATCGACGACGCGCGCCTTGATGACCGCGTCGCCCTCGGCGGCGAATTCCAGCACCTGGCCCATGCGCCCGGCCCCGCCCTCGATCAGCGCCATGGCGATCGAGCGTCCCAGCGTCGGCGAAAAATAGCTGGAGGTCACATGGCCGATCGTCTTGCGCACGCCGGGGCGGCGCATGCCCTCGACCGCGTGAGCGCCGTCGGGCAGCACCGTCTGGGGGTCCAGCGTCTCGAGCCCGACCAGCTGCTTGCGGTCGGGGCGGGTCAGGTCGGGGCGCTCCTGGGCGCGCTTGCCGATGAAGTCGGCCTTCTTCTTCGACACCGCCCAGCTCATGCCCAGATCCTGCGGCGTGACGGTGCCGTCGGTCTCGTCGCCGACCATGATGAAGCCCTTCTCGGCCCGCATCACATGCAGCGCCTCGGTGCCGTAGGGCGTGACGTCGAACTCGGCGCCCGCCTCGCGCAGCATGTCCCACATGGCCTGCCCCTGCGAGGCGGGGATCGCGATCTCGTAGCTCAGCTCGCCCGAGAAGCTGATGCGGAAGATCCGCGCCGGGATGCCCCCCAGCCGGCCCTCGGCCATGCCCATGAAGGGCAGCGCCTGCTTCGAGACGTCGACCCCGCCCAGCTTCTCGAGCGTCTTGCGCGCGTTGGGGCCGACGACGGCGATCTGGGCGAACTGCTCGGTCAGGTTGGCGACGTAGACCTTCAGATCCCACCACTCGGTCTGGAGCCACTCTTCCATCCAGGCATGCACCCGGTCCGAGCCGCCCGAGGTGGTGTGGCACAGGAACGCGTCCTCGGACAGGCGCACGACCACGCCGTCGTCGAAGATGAAGCCGTTCTCGTTGCACATCAGCCCGTAGCGGCAGCGCCCGACCTTCAGCGTGCTCATCATGTTGGTGTAGAGCAGGTCCAGGAAGCGGCCGGCGTCGGGGCCCTTGACCAGGATCTTGCCCAGCGTCGAGGCGTCGAGCATGCCCAGCGAGCCGCGCGTGGCCAGGATTTCGCGGCGCACGGCGTCCTGCGTGGACTCGCCCGCGCGGCGATAGGCGTAGGGCCGGCGCCAGTCGCCCACGGGCTCCCACACCGCGCCGTTGGCGTCGTGCCAGGCGTCCATGGGGGTCTTGCGCGTGGGCTTGAACAGCGGACCGCGCGCCTCGCCGACGATGGCGCCGAACGAGATCGGCGTGTAGGGCGGGCGGAAGGTGGTGGTGCCGACCTGCGGAATCGGGCGGCCCAGCGCGTCGGCCAGGATGCCGATGCCGTTGATGTTGCTCAGCTTGCCCTGGTCGGTGGCCATGCCCAGCGTGGTGTAGCGCTTGGCGTGCTCGACGCTTTCGTAGCCCTCGCGCGCCGCCAGGCGCAGGTCCGAGGCCTTGACGTCGTTCTGGTAGTCGAGGAACGCCTTGGACGCCAGCTTCGGCCCGGCCGCCGCGGGCATGATCCACATCGGCATGATGGGCGCCTCTTCGACGCGCGCGGCGGCGGGGGCGTGGGCGCGCGCATCGGCGAAGCCGGCCTCGCGCGCGGCGCGCGCGCCGGCCTCGGCGGCGTCGGCCAGCGCCTCGTCGGGCGACAGGAAGCCCGAGGCCGAGCCCGCGCACAGCACGAAGCCCTGCCCGTCGGCGCCCAGCGGCGGGCGCTCGGGGTCGGGGCGGAACATGGCGCGCGCATCGTCCCAGATCAGCTTGCCGCCGCAATGGGACCACAGATGCACCACCGGCGACCAGCCACCCGACATGGCCACCGCGTCGCAGGCGATGCGGTCGATGGGCGCGCCCTCGCCGCCGGCGGCGCAGATCTCGACCCCGCGCACGCGCTTGCCGCCCAGCGCGCGGCGCACGGCGCGGCCGGCCTCGATGCGCAGGCCCATCCTGCGCGCCTCTTCGGCCAGCGGACCGCGCAGATCGGCGCGCGGGTCGATGATGGCGGGCACGTCCAGCCCCGCCCGGCGCAGCGCGATGGCGGTGCGGTAGCCGTCGTCGTTGTTGGTCACGATCACCGTGCGATCGCCCGGGCTGACGCCGTAAAGCTCGAGATAGTCGCGCACGGCCGAGGCCAGCATCACCCCCGGCAGGTCGTTGTCGGCGAAGGCGAGCGGGCGCTCGAGCGCGCCGGCCGCGACCACGATGCGCCGGGCGCGGATCTTCCACAGCCGGTGGCGCGGGCGCCCGTCGCCCGGGGTGTGATCGGCCACGCGCTCGTAGCCCAGCGCGTAGCCGTGATCGTAGACCCCCGCGCACATGGTCCGCAGGCGCATGACGACGTTGGGCATGGCCTCGAGCGCGGCGACCTGCGCGGCGATCCACTCATGCGCAGGCATGCCGTCGATCTCGCCCCCGTCGGCCAGCGCGCGCCCGCCCCACAGATGCGACTGCTCGAGCAGCAGCACCCGGGCCCCCGCCTCGGCGGCGCGGCGCGCGGCGGTCAGGCCCGCCGCGCCGCCGCCGGCCACCAGCACGTCGGCGTGGAAATGAAAGTGCTCGTAGCGGTCGGGGTCGGGCAGCTTGGGGGCCTCGCCCAGGCCGGCGGCGCGGCGGATGACGGGCTCGAACACATGCTTCCACGCCGCGCGCGGCCACATGAAGGTCTTGTAGTAGAACCCGGCCGGGAAGAACCGCCACAGCGCGGCGTTGATCGCGCCGATGTCGAATTCGAGGCTGGGCCAGTGGTTCTGCGAGCGCGCCGACAGCCCCTCGAACAGCTCGGTTCCGGTGGCGCGCTGGTTGGGCTCGAAGCGCGGCCCCTCGCCCAGCCCGACAAGGGCGTTGGGCTCTTCGGCGCCCGAGGCGACGATGCCGCGCGGGCGGTGATACTTGAACGAACGCCCCGTCAGCACCTGCCCGTTGGCCAGCAGCGCCGAGGCCAGCGTGTCGCCGTGAAAGCCCTGAAGGCGCTTGCCGTTCCAGGAAAAGAACACCGGGCGGCTGCGGTCGATGGCCCGCCCGCCATGGGAAATGCGCGTGCTCATGCGCTCGGCCCCCCTTCAACGTCTTCGCCGGGCGCCGCTTCGCCCGTCCAGTCCTCGAGCCGCCAGCCGGGGCGGCGCTGCGCGATGCGGGCCAGGATCTCGGGCGGCGGCGCGGTCACGTCGGCGCGGTAGGACCCGAACACCTCGAGCGTGGCGGTGCAGCGCGCGACGTGGAACCACTTGCCGCAGCCATAGACGTGCCGCCAGCGCTCGAAATGCACGCCCTTGGGATTCTTGCGGGTGAACAGGTAGCCGGCGAACTCCTCGTCGCTCGCCCCCGGGCCGACGCGGCGCAGATGCGCCTCGCCGCCGGGGTGGAACTCGGTTTCCTCGCCGGTCGCGCCGCAGCACGGGCAGGTCAGTTGCAGCATGGAGCGCCTCTTTGCTTGGCGATTGCGCGCGCCGGCCCGGATGCGATACCCTGTCGGCGCGTCGATGTCGTCTTGCGTAGCGTATGTGAGGTCTGAAGATGGAGCGTATTCCCCAGCCCGACCCCGAGCTGACCCTGTTCGGCCTGAGCCACGCGGCCAGCGTCCTTCTCATCACCGTCGCGGTCCTGGCGATCTACGTCGCCGTCGACCTTTTGCGCCCGCGCCCGCGCCCACGCGGCGGCGAGGGCGAGCGCGGCGACTGAGCCGCGCGCCCTCAATGGGCCACGGCCGCGGCGACGCTCTCGTCGATCATGCGGCCCTCCGTGAAACGCTCGAGCCCGAACGGCCCCGCCACCGGATCCTCGCCGCGCGCCAGAAGGCCCGCCGTCGCCCAGCCCGAGCCGGGAATGGCCTTGAAGCCGCCCGTGCCCCAGCCGCAGTTCAGATAGATCCCCTCGACCGGGGCGCGCCCGATGATGGGCGAGCGGTCGCCGGTGACGTCCACGATCCCGCCCCACTGGCGCAGCATCTTGAGCCGCGAGATGACCGGGAACATCTCGACCAGCGCGCGGATGGTCTCCTCGACATGGTGGAAGCTGCCGCGCTGGGTGTAGTTGTTGAACCCGTCCGTGCCGCCGCCGATGACCAGCTCGCCCTTGTCGGACTGGCTCATGTAGCCATGCACAGTGTTGGCCATGACGACGCAGTCGAGACAGGGCTTGATCGGCTCGGAGACGAGCGCCTGAAGGGCGACCGATTCGAGCGGCAGGCGAAAGCCCGCCATCTGCGCCAGCACGCCCGCATGCCCCGCCACCACCAGGCACAGCTTGCGCGTGCGGATCTGCCCGCGCGTGGTGCGCACGCCGCTCACACGCCCGCCGGTCACGTCGATGCCCGTGACCTCGCAGTTCTGGATGATGTCCACGCCCAGATCCGACGCCGCGCGCGCATAGCCCCAGGCCACCGCGTCATGGCGCGCGGTGCCGCCGCGCGGCTGCCACAGCCCGCCCAGCACCGGGTAGCGCGGGCTGTCGACGTTCAGGATCGGGGCGATCTGGCGGATGCGGTCGGGGCCGACCATCTCGCTCTCGATTCCGTTGATGCGGTTGGCGTGGAAGGTGCGCTTCCACGCGCGCAGCTCGTGCTCGGTCTGCGCCAGCATCAGCACGCCGCGGGGGCTGAACATGATGTTAAAGTTCAGCTTCTGGCTCAGATCCTCGTAAAGCGAGCGCGACAGCTCGTAGATGTCGGCAGAGGGGTCCTGCAGGTAGTTCGAGCGGATGATGGTCGTGTTGCGGCCCGTGTTGCCGCCGCCCAGCCAGCCCTTTTCCAGCACCGCGACGTTGCGGATGCCGTGATTGGCCGCAAGGTAGTAGGCCGTGGCCAGGCCATGCCCGCCGCCGCCCACGATCACGACCTCGTATTCGGCGCGCGGCTCGGGCGAGCGCCAGGCGCGCTCCCAGCCCTGATGATAGTTCAGCGCCTGACGGGCGATGGCGAAGGCGGAATAGCGGGCCATGGGGCCTTTCCCTCCTGTCTGGCGGCCCGCCGGCGGGCCGCGCGTCACGTTCTTGCGGGCGGCGGCGCGCCCCCTTGGGCTTTCTATGCGCGCCTGCGCGCCGGGCCGCAACGGAATCCGCCGCATGGGCCGCCAAACCCGACCCCGCGGCCCGGCGCCGCGCCGCATGGACGCGGCGCGCCGCCGGCGCTAGGTTCGCGGCGATGACGATTTCGGAGAACCGCTCATGATCTTCTGGCTGGCGGCGCTTGCGGGCGCCCTGCTCGTCGCCGCGCTGACGCTGCGCCCGCTCTTGCGGCGCGAGGCGCCTTCGCTGCCGCGCGCGGCCCATGACGTGCAGGTGTTCAAGGACCAGCTGGCCGCGCTGGCGCGCGACGTCGAGCGCGGCGTGATCCCGGCCGAAGAGGCCGAGGGCGCGCGCGCCGAGATCTCGCGCCGCCTGCTGGCCGCCGCCGCCGAGGCCGAGCGCCAGGCGCCGCCCGCCCCCGCGCCGCGCCGCGTCTCGCGCCTTGCAGCGGCGGCGCTGGCGCTGGTCGTGGCGGGCGGCGCGGCGGGGATCTACTGGCGCATCGGCGCGCCGGGGCTGCCCGATCAGCCCCTGGCCGAGCGCTTCGCGCAGATGGAGCGGGCCGCCCGCGAGCGCCCCTCGCAGGACGAGGTCGCCCGGCGCCTGGCCGAGGCGCGCGCGAACGCGCCCGCGCCCGACGCCCAAGAGGACGCCGACCCCGAGGCCGCGCGCCTTGCGCCGCTGGTCGAGCGGCTGCGCGCGGTGCTCGAGGCGCGGCCCGACGATCTGCGCGGCCACCGCCTGCTGGTCGGGGCGCTGCGCCGCCTTGGCCGCCATGAAGAGGCCCTCGCCGCCCAGCGCCGCGTGATGGAGCTGCTGGGCGACAAGGCCGGCGCCGACGATCACGCCGAACTGGCCGAGCTGATGATCCTGGCGGTCGAGGGCTATGTCTCGCCCGAGGCCGAGGCCGAGATCCGCCGCGCGCTCGAGCTCGACCCCGCCCAGCCCATGGCGCGCTTCTACGCCGCGCTGACCCTTGCGCAAAGCGGGCGCGCGGACCTGGCGCTGCCCATCTGGGCCCAGCTGGTGCGCGAGAACCCCGACGCCCCCTACGCGCCCGCGATCCGCGCGCAGATCGCCGCCGCGGCCAAGGCCGCCGGCCTGCCCGAGCCGCCCCTGCCCCCCGCCGCGGGCGCCGCCCCCGGCCCCACGCGCGAGGACATGCAGGCCGCCGCCGCCATGTCGGACGAGGAGCGCCGCCAGATGATCGAGGGCATGGTCGCGCGACTGAACGACCGGCTGGCCGAGCAGGGCGGCTCGGCGCAGGAATGGGCGCGGCTCATCGGCGCGCTGGCCGTTCTGGGGCGCAAGGACGAGGCGCGCGCCGCGCTCGAGCGCGCCCTTGCCGCCCATGGCGACGACGCGCAGGCGCGCGCCGCGCTCGAGGCCGCCGCCGACCGCGCCGGGATCGCGCGATGAGCGCGCCGATCCTCGACATCGCCGCGCTGGCGCCGCTTCTGGGCCCGCGCGCGCAGCTGGCGGGGCTGGACGTGGGCGATCGGACCATCGGCGTGGCGCTGTCCGACGCGACGCGCTCGATCGCCAGCCCCATCGGCACGGTCCGGCGCAAGAAGTTCATGCGCGACGCCGAGGCCGTTCTGGCCATGACCGCCGGGCGCGAGATCGGCGGCTGGATCATCGGCCTGCCCGTGAACATGACCGGCGAGGAAGGTCCGCGCGCGCAATCGGCCCGCGCCTTCGCGCGCAACTTCGCGCGTCTGACAGACGCACCGGTGGCGATGTGGGACGAAAGGCTCTCGACCGTCGCGGCCGAGCGCGCGCTGCTCGAGGCCGACGCCTCGCGCAAGCGCCGCGCCGAGGTGATCGACCATGTCGCCGCCGCCTACATCCTGCAGGGCGCGCTCGACCGTCTTGCCGCCCTTTCGCGCGAGGATCGGCGATGAACGACGAAGTCTGGCGCCGCGACGAGCCGCAAAGCCCCTGCGTGAAGGTCTGCCTCATCCATCCGGGCGCGGGGCTGTGCGTGGGCTGCCTGCGCACCGCCGACGAGATCGCCGCCTGGCCGCGCATGAGCGACGACGAGCGCCGCGCCCTCATGGCCGAGCTGCCCGCCCGCCGCCCCCGCCTGACCGAAGCCGGCGCGCGCCCAAGCGCCCGCCGCCGCGCCCGCCGGGGCGACGGATGACAAGGCGCGCGGCCCTGCGCTCAACCTTCCGTTAAGCGTGAATGCCGTCTTTTTGCAGTCGAGTTTCACGCCGAACGGCGTTATTCTGAACCCGTCCGGGGCGGTTTCCCGGCCCGTTCGATCGCCAAGCGGAGCCCAGCGCGTGCCAGTGCTCTTGTCCAGAATCCTTGCCGCCGGCGCCATTCTCGGCGCGCTGCGTCTGGCCTTTCCGCACGAGTTTTCCGACGAGGACGGCGCCCGCCGGCTGGCCTTCGCGGGGGTGGCGCTGCTGGCCAGCCTCGGCGTCGCGGCGCTGGCGCGGCTCTGGCGCGGGCGCCTTGCCGCCGCGGCGCTGGTCTGGGCGGCGGTCTTCGCGGCCATCGTCGGCGGCTATTCCTGGCGCGCCGAGCTGTCGGCCGCCTATGACCGCGCCCTCGGCCGCCAGGCGCCGCTGGTCGCGCTGGCCCGCGCAGGCGGCGAGGTCGAGCTGACCCGGACCTGGGACGGGCATTTCCGCGCCCCGGTGGTGGTCAACGGGCGCGAGGACGCCCCCCTGCCCATGCTGATCGACACGGGCGCGTCGATCGTGCTTCTGCGTCACGAGGATGCAGAGGCCGTGGGCATCGACACACGCCGCCTGCGCTACTCGACCGCGATCACAACCGCCAATGGCGGCGCGCGCGTCGCGCCGGTGACGCTTGAGAGCCTGCGCGTGGGCGACGTCGAGCTGCACAACGTCCGCGCCGCGGTGGCCGAGCGCGGCGCGCTGCACAGCCCGCTTCTGGGCATGAGCTTCCTTGCCGGGCTCAGCGAGCTGACCTTCCGCGGCGACAAGGCCCTGCTCAAGCGCTGATCCGCGGGCTCGCGGCGTTCCGGCGCGCTGCCCGATCCCTTGCGCGCGCCGCTCGCTTCGGCGAGGCCCGCCGCGCGGCCATGCCTTGCAAGAGGCGCGCCGCGAATGAGCCCCGCCCATCGCCGCCCGCCGCGGCGCGGCCCGCCCGGCATGGGCGCCCCGGCTCGCCCGAAATGCGGCGCCCCGCCCCCGGCGGCCCGGGGGGACCGGCGAGGATCAAGACGGGGGATCGGGCGAGGATTCACGCGCGTTTTCGGACGCGCTCTCGGGGCGAGCTCGGGGCGGGGTTCAGGCGGCGGTCCGGGCTCGGTTCAGACCGGCTTCAGGCAGGAGTTCGGGCCGGCGCGTCGGCGACCTCGGCCAGCGCCGCCTCGATCAGCTCGGGCCCCGCGCCGGGCCTGTGCGCCCCCTCGGACAGCACGCGCCGCCAGCGCCGCGCGCCGGGCCGGCCGGCGAAGGCGCCAAGCATGTGCCGCGTGATCTGCCCAAGGCGCGTTCCCCGCGCCAGCTCGCGCTCGACATAGGGCAGCATCGCGCGCACGGCCGCGACGGGGTCGGCGTCGGGCCCCGGCGCGCCGAAGATGCGCCGGTCGGCGGCGGCCAGAATGCGCGCGGGCTCATGATAGGCCGCGCGCCCGATCATCACGCCGTCGACGCCTTGCGCCAGCAGCGCCTCGGCCTGGTCGAGCGAGGTCACCCCGCCATTGACCGCGATCTCGAGGTCGGGGCGGTGGCGCTTCATCCGCACGACCAGCGGATGATCGAGCGGCGGGATCTCGCGGTTCTCCTTGGGGCTGAGCCCTTGCAGCCACGCCTTGCGCGCGTGGATGGCGAAGGCCCGCACCCCCGCCGCCGCCACCCGGTCGATGAAGGCGGGCAGAACCTGCTCGGGGTCCTGATCGTCGACGCCGATGCGGCACTTGACGGTGATGCGCGGCCCGCCCGCGGCGCGCGAGGCCTCGATCATCGCCGCGACGCATTCGGCCACCAGGCCCGGCGTCTTCATCAGGCAGGCGCCGAAGGCGCCCGACTGCACGCGATCCGAGGGGCAGCCGACATTCAGGTTGATCTCGTCATACGGCCATTGCGCGGCGATGCGCACCGCGCGCGCCAGCTCATCCGGGTCCGAGCCGCCCAGCTGCAACGCCACCGGCCGCTCGAGCGGCGAGAATTCCAGGAGGCGCTCGGCGTCGCCGCGGACGATGGCGGCGGCGGTCACCATCTCGGTGTAAAGCAGCGCGCGCCGGGTCAGCTGCCGATGAAACATGCGGCAGTGGCGGTCGGTCCAGTCCATCATCGGCGCGACGGACAGCCGCGCCGCGCGCGCGGCATCGAACGGGTCGGTCCGGGGCATCGCGTCGATCCTCCTTCGCTGCGGCGCGGTGGCCGAGGGGCCCTTGCGTTAGCATCGCGCGCCGGACGACTCCAGCCCCGCGCCGCCCTCAGCGCGCCCGGCCGCGGGCCAGCATCCCCAGCCGGCGCAACAGCGCCCGCGCCAGAAGCCGCGCGCCCAGCCCCTGTTCGGGCGCGGCGCGCAGCCGCGCAAGCTCGGCGCGCAGGCGCAGCACCTCGTCGGCGACGCCGCCCGCCAGCGCGTCGAGCTGCGCGTCGTCGAACATGTGCCCCGCCGCGGTTTCGGGCGACGGCGCGGGCGGGCGCGCGCGCTCGGGCCGATAGCGATGCTCGGGCGAGACGAAGGCGTCGACCCGCGCCATCGCCGGGGCCAGACGCGCCAGCATCCGCCGCTCGGCCTCGGGCGAGGCGCGGAAGGGATCGGCGCTCTGGCCGGCGGGGAGGTCGGGAACGCGCTGGCAGAACGCGTCCGCGCCGATGCGCGCGGCCGCGTCGGGCGCGTCGGCCAGCGCGCGATTGAGCCGCAGCTGCAGCGCCAGCTCGGACCGCGTCAGCGCCCGGTTGGCCCGCGCCAGGGGCGGCGCGCGCAAGAGCTCGGGCGGCGCGCCCAGCCATGCGGCCAGCTCGGGCAGCAGCGCCCGCCGGCAGACCGAATAGTTGCGCACCGTCAACCTGGCCCGCACGCCGGCGGTCCCATCCAGCGCCGCGATGCGCGCGATCGCCTCGGCCGCGCGTGCGGGCTGGTCGAAGCGCGCGATCAGGGCGTCGGGGCCCTCGGTCGCGCCATGGCGCTTGACGCGCTGCTGGCCGAGCGACGCCGCATGCTCGACCGGATCGCGGATGAACAGCAGCGCCTCGATGCGCGCGAACCCCGCCCGCGCCGCCTCATGCGCGATGAAGGACGGGTCGGGCAGGTCGAGCAGCGCATCCTGCAGCCTTTCGCTCGAGAACAGCGCCGCGCGCGCGTCCTTCGCCTCGGCCAGGCGGGCGGCCAACGCCTGCGGGCCGTCGAGCAGCCCCTTGCCGTTGCCCGAGGTGATGGCGGCGGGGTCGTCGGGCTCGCCGCCCGGCGCGGGCGGATAGGCGACGCCCTGCCCGGCCAGCGCATCGCGGCTCAGGCGCAGCGCCGCCTGCAGCCAGGTCGTGCCCGTCTTGGGCTGACCCATATGGATGAAGAGCGTGCGCCCGCCCTCCCCCTTCGCCGCCCCCGTCATCGCGCGCGGCGCAGCGCGAGCGCGACGCCCCCGAGAACCGACGAGGCCACGATCAGCAGCAGCGACACCGCGTTGAGCACCGGCGTCGAGCCCTGCTTCATGCGGTCGAACATCTCGATCGTCAGCGGCGCGTCCGAGCCGACCAGCATCAGCGTGGTGTTGAAGTTCTCGAAGCTCATGAGCATCGACACCAGCGCCGCCCCCACGATGGCCGGCGCCAGATAGGGCAGCGTCACCTGCCTCACCGCCCCCAGCGGCGTCGCGCCGAGATTGAGCGCCGCTTCCTCGAGGCTGCGGTCGAACTTCTCGAGCCGGGCCGAGATGACCAGCGTCGCGAAGGTGGCGATGAAGGCGAACTGCCCCAGCACCACCAGCGTCAGCCCCGGCCGCAGCCCGTCGAACCACAGGCCGGTGGCGTCCTCGAGCCAGTTGGCCAGATAGCTGGTCTCGACCAGGATCGAGATGCCGAGGATGATGCCGGGGATCACCAGCGGCAGCAGCATCAGGACGTAGAGCGTCTGCTTGAAGCGGAAGTCGTGGCGCACGAACAGGAAGGCCGTCGTCACCCCCACCGACACCGACGCCGCCGAGACCCAGAACGCCACGATGGCCGAGATCTTCAGCGCCTCGAGAATGCCGCGGTCGTTGAACACGCCCAGCCACGGGCGCTGGTCGCCGATGAACCAGTCCAGCGTGAAGCCGTTCCAGGGCAGCGCCGCGAACTGCGACTTGTTGAAGGCGAAGACGCACACCACGACCAGCGGCAGCGCCAGATAGACGAAGAACGCCGCCACATAGGCGCGCCACAGCCAGCGCAGCGCGCGGGGCTGGGGAATGCCGGGGATCATGGCCGCGCCATCGCCGAGCGCAGCGACTGCCCCGACAGCCGCAGCCCGGCCCACACGATCGCCGAGGACAGCCCCAGCAGCAGGAAGCCGAAGGCGGCGCCCTGCTCCCAGTTGAAGCGGGTGATGAACTGGTCGTAGATCAGCCCCGTGAACCAGAGCGAGCTCTTGCCCCCCAGCAGGATCGGCGTCAGGTAGTTGCCCAGCGACATCATGAACACCACGATGCAGCCCGACGCGATGCCCGGCCGCGCGTGGGGAATGACGATCTCGCGCAGGATGGTCCAGCCCGAGGCGCCCAGGTCGTAGGCGGCCTCGATCAGGCTGTCGTCCAGGCTGTCGAGCGTCGTCACCAGCGGCACCACCATGAACAGCATCGAGGTGTAGACCAGTCCGACCATGATCGCGACGTCGTTGTAAAGCATCTCGACCGGACCCTCGGCCAGCCCCGCCCATTGCAGCACCGCCGAGAACACGCCGCTTTCGCGCAGCAGGATCATCCAGCCATAGGTGCGCACCAGCTCCGAGGCCCAGAACGGCGCAAGGCACGCCAGGAACAGCGCCTGACGCGCGCGCCCGCGCGCGATCTTGGCGATGTGCCAGGCCACCGGAAAGCCGATGAGCAGCGTCAGCGCCGTCGCCAGCACCGACATCCAGGCGGTGCGCACGAAGGTGTTCCAGTAGAGCGGTTCGGCCAGGAAGGTCAGGTAGTTGCCCAGCCCGAAGGCGTATTCGCCCACGCCCACCCGCTCGCGCAGCGAGACGAACAGCATCGCCGCGTGGGGAATGACGATGAGCAGCGTCAGCCACAGCAGCAGCGGCGCCAGCAGAAGGATCAGCGTCAGGCGGCCCGCCGGGCGGCTCATGCGGCGCCCTCCTCGGCCTGCGCCTTGCCGGGCTCGGCGGGCTCGGCGGGCTCGGCGGCGAAGGCGCGCGCGGCGGCGGCGTTCCAGCCGATGTGGATGCGCTCGCCCCGGCGCAGGTCGGCGAACTCGCCCGTCTGCGGGGCGGCGACGTCGAATTCGCGCGCCGAACCGGCCACGCGCGCGTTGATGCGGCTGTTGGCGCCGTTGAACAGGATGTCGCGCACCTCGCAGGCGAAGACGTTGTCCATGCCCGCCACGTCCTCGGCCTGGCGCGAGACGCGGATCGCCTCGGGGCGCACGAACAGCTCGGCCTCGTCGCCCGGCGCCAGCCCGGCCGAGGCCGCCGCCGCGCGCAGGGGCTGACCGGCGGGGTCGGCGACCTCGACCGCGTCGCCCTCGCGCCGCAGCACCTTGCCGCGCAGGCGGTTGGCGTCGCCCACGAAGCCGGCGACGAAGGCGGTGCGCGGGTTGTAGTAAAGCTCTTGCGGCGGGCCGATCTGCTCGAAGCGGCCGCGGTTCATCACCGCCACCTGGTCCGACATCACCAGCGCCTCGGACTGGTCGTGCGTGATGTAGACGAAGGTGGCGCCGAAGGCCTCCTGCAGGCGCTTGAGCTCGACCTTCATGTGCTCGCGCAGCTTCAGGTCCAGCGCGCCCAGCGGCTCGTCCAGCAGCAGCAGCGCCGGCTCGATGACCATGGCGCGGGCGATGGCCACGCGCTGCTTCTGCCCGCCCGACAGCTGATCGACGCGCCGGCGCTCGAAGCCGGGCAGACCGACGCGCTCGAGCGCGTCGGCCACGCGGCGCTCGATCTCGGCCGAGGGCACGCGGCGCTGGCGCAGGCCGAAGCCCACGTTGCGCCCGACATCCATCATCGGAAACAGCGCCAGGTGCTGGAACACCATCGCCACGGGGCGGCGGTTGGGCGGCACGCCGACCATGTCGCGGCCCTTGATGCGCAAGGCGCCCGAGCTGGGCTCGAGAAACCCGGCGATCATGCGCAGCAGGGTGGTCTTGCCGCAGCCCGAGGGGCCGAGGATCGAGAAGAAGCTGCCCGGCGGCGCGGCGAAGCTGACCTCGTCCACCGCGGTGAAGTCCTGGAAGCGGCGCGTCAGCCGGACGGCCTCGAGATCGGGGGTGTCGGTCATCCGCTCTCCTGACCTTCATGGCGGGGCCGGGCGGCGCGCGGCCGCCCGGCCCCGGATCGTCGCACAAGCGTTGCCGCGGCGTCTTACTGCGCCGCCTTCACGCGGTCCAGCACGGCGCCTTCCATGGCCTCGAGCCCGGCGGGCACCGGCGGATACCACTTGATGTTGTCGATCGCCTCGGGCGGGAAGCTGGCCTGGAAGCGGGCCTTGAGCGCGGGATCGGCGAAGGCGTCCGCCCCCTTCGAGGCGGTGAAGTTGCCCGCCGAGGCGGTGATCCGCGCCGCGATCTCGGGCCGCATGACGAAGTTGATCCACGCGTAGGCGGCGTCGTCGGCGCGCCCGCGCTTGGGCAGGGCGAAGGTGTCGATCCAGCCCAGCGCCCCCGAGGCGGGCGCGACGAAGGTGATGTCGGGGTTCTCGGCGTTCAGCTTCCAGCCGCCGGTGTCCCAGGCCATGGCGGCCCAGACCTCGCCCGAGCGCAGAAGGTTCAGGATCTCGTCCCCGCCGGACCAGTAGGTCTTCACGTTCGCCTTGCACTCGACCAGCTTCTTCTCGACCTTGTCGAGGATGGCCTTGTAGGCGTCGGGGTCGGCATAGGCGGCGAAGGGGTCCTCGCCCATGGCGAAGGCGAAGGCGATCAGCGTCGGGCGCTTGAGCCGGTAGCTGACGCGGCCCTTCAAGGCCGGGTCGCACAGGTCGAGGTAATCCTTCACTCCCGGCGCCTTGGCCGTGTTCACCACCAGCCCCGAGGTGCCCCACACATGCGGCACGCCATACACCTTGCCGTCCACGGTGGTGTTGCGCTTGGTCGCCTCGAGCATCGAGGGAATGAACTGCGCCGCGTCGATGCGCGACAGGTCCAGCGGCTTGTAGATGCCGAACTCGGCCTGGGCGCCGGCGATGCGGTCCTGGCTGGGCTGGGCCAGGTCGAAGCCGCCGCCGCCGGTGGCGCGCAGCTTGGCGATCATCTCTTCGTTGTTCGACAGCGTGACCTCGACCTTGTGGCCGGTCTCCTTCTCGAACATGGCGACGACGTCGTCGGGGGCGTAGCCGCCCCAGGTCAGCAGCCGCAGCGTCTCGGCCGAGGCCGAGGCCGCGCCCAGCGCCAGCGCCGCGCCGGCCAGCGCCGCGACGGCGCGAAGGGTGGATCTGGCCATGCGTTCTTCTCCCTGTCTGATTGCGCGCGCCGCCCGGACGGGCGGCGACGCCTTGTCGCATGTTTCGGAGAAAGAAATGTGACGCATCGCTCCGCGCCGTTCAATTCCTTTCAGCGGCGCCGGGCCGGGCGTCAGCACGCGGCGCGGCGCGCCTCGATCGCCTCCCAGACCAGGCGCGCGGCGTTCACCCCGTCGAAGCGCTCCAGCTCCTGAATGCCGGTGGGCGAGGTGACGTTGATCTCGGTCAGCATGCCGCCGATGACGTCGATGCCCACGAAGATCAGCCCGCGCTCGCGCAGAAGGGGGCCGATGCGCGCGCAGATCTCGCGGTCGCGCGCATCCAGCGCCACCGGCTCGGGGCGTCCGCCGACATGCATGTTCGAACGCATCTCGCCCGGCGCGGGCACGCGGTTGATGGCGCCGACCGGTTCGCCGTCGACCAGGATCACGCGCTTGTCGCCGCGCTCGACCTGGGGCAGGAACTTCTGCACGATCAGCGGCTCGCGGCTGATGCCGCAGAACAGCTCGTGCAGTGCGTTGAGGTTGGCGTCGGCATGGGCCAGCTTGAACACCCCCGCCCCGCCATTGCCGTAGAGCGGCTTGAGGATGACGTCGCCGTGGCGGTCCTTGAAGGCGCGCAGCGTCTCGAGCGAGCGGGCGATCGCCGTCGGCGGGGTCAGGTCGGGAAAGTCCAGCACCAGCAGCTTCTCGGGGCAGTTGCGCACCCAGAAGGGATCGTTCACCACCAGCGTGCGCGGGTGGATCTTCTCGAGCAGGTGGGTGGTGGTGATGTAGCCCATGTCGAAGGGCGGGTCCTGGCGCAGCAGCACCACGTCCTGCTCGGCCAGATCCACGGTGCGCCGCTCGCCCAGCGCGAAGTGGTCGCCCTTGCGTCGGCGCACCTCGAGCGGCCAGCCCGTCGCGGTCACGCGCCCCTCGTTCCAGGCGAGGTCGTCGGGGTGGTAGTAGAACAGGCGATGCCCCCGCGCCTGCGCCTCTTCGGCCAGGCGGAAGGTCGAATCGGCGTCGATGTCGATGCCGGCGATGGGGTCCATCTGGATGGCGACGGAAAGGCTCATGGGCAGGTTCCCTCGGAAAGGTCGTTGACGGGCGCCGGCGTCGCCGCGCGAAGGGCGCGGCGCGGCGCGCCGGCGCAGGGGCCGGCGGCGCTTGCCGGAACGGGGCTTGCGGGGGTGCGGCTTGCGAGGATGGGGCTTGCGGGGGCGGCCGACGTCGCGGCCCCGGTCCGCAAGAACGACCGGACGGCGATCGCGCCCCGGCAGCCAAGGCGCTTTCGCGCGCGCGAGCTGGCCGCGCCCCCGGGCCGCGCGCCCGTGCGCACGCCGCCGCCAGGACCGGCCCGGACGCAGGCAAGGACGGCGGCGCGCAATCCGCTTCGCATTCCGCGCCGCGCGCAGGCTCGGGCGGCCGAACGAGCCCCGCTTCGCAATCGGCGCCACGCGCCGCTTCGGGCGCCCGAGCGCGCCTCGGCAGGGCATCCGCCGGGCGCGTCGGGCGCAAGGCCGCCGCCGCTGCGCAAGCCCTCTCGCACGCAGGCTCGGGCGCCCGGCAGAAGATCGGCGCGCAGGCCGGCTCGCACGCCGCCGCCGGGGCCGGACCGAACGCCGCTTCGCAGGCCGCGCCGCGCGCGGGACCCGGCGATCGCGCGTGCCCCGGTTCGAGTTCGGCCCGGCGCGTCGGGCGCAAGGCCGCCGCCGGAGGCATGCGAGGCGGGGGCCTTCATGGCCGCTCGTCCCTTGCGCCCCGGCCGCGGCGGCGCGCCGTTCCGTCGCGCGCCGGGTCGCCGCCGCGGCGCCCGCCCTCGGGCGCCCGCCCCTCGCCGCGGGCGCGCGGGGCTGCGGGCGCGTCCGGCGCATCCGGGTCCTCGGCTTCGTCCGGCGCGGGGGCGTCCGCCGCCGGCCGGTCGCCCCTGGCCAGATCCAGCGCGCGCGCGTAGACGGTCTTGCGCGGCAGGCCGAAGGCGGCGGCGACCTCGCGCGCCGCGTCCTTGACGGACATGGTTTTCAGCGCGCGCGAAAGCGCCGCGTCCAGCTCGGGCGCGTTCTCGTCCCGGCGCGGCGCCTCGGCGGCGGCGGGCGGGCCCACGACCACCACCGCCTCGCCGCGCGGCGCGGGCTCGGCGGCCAGCTCGGCGGCCAGCGCGCCCAGCGCGCCGCGGCGGACCTCCTCGAAGCGCTTGGTCAGCTCGCGGCAGATGGCGGCCTGGCGCGCCGGACCGAGGGCCGCCGCCATGTCGGCAAGGCTTTCGGCCAGGCGCCGCGGCGCCTCGTAGAAGACCAGCGTGGCCGGGATCGCCGCCAGCGGCGCGAGCGCGGCGCGGCGCGCGGCGCGGCGCGTCGGCAGGAAGCCCGCGAACATGAAGCGGTCGGTCGGCAGCCCCGCCACGCACAGCGCGGCCAGAAGCGCGCTGGCGCCGGGCAGGGCGGTCACGGCGTGGCCGGCCTCGGCCGCCTCGCGCGCCAGCTTGTAGCCCGGATCCGAGATCATGGGCGTGCCCGCCTCGGCCACCAGCGCCACGCTTGCGCCCTCGGCCAGCCGGCGCAGCAGCTCGGGGCGGCGGCGCTCGCCATTGTGGTCGTGATAGGCGATCAGCGCCCGCCCGCCCAGCGGCACGCCGTGCATCTCCATCAGCCGTCGCGCGGCGCGGGTGTCCTCGGCGGCGATGACGTCGGCCCGCCGCAGCGCGTCCAGCGCGCGCAGCGTGACGTCGCCCGCATTGCCGATCGGCGTCGCCACCACGTAAAGCCCCGGCGCGAGCGGCGCCTCGACGGGCGCTTCGACGGGCGCTTCGGGGGCCGCGGCGCCGGCGTCCGGCGCGTCGGCGGGCGATGTCCGCTCCATCGGCTTTCTTGCCGCCACAATTCGCTCCATACTGCGCCCGGCATCGGACCCCGGGCGGGGTCATGGCGCATCGCCGCCGGTCGAACAAGAGGGGTAACATGCGCAACGCTCGACTCAAGTGCATTCGCCGCCGCGCGCTGGCGCTCGGAGCCGCGGCCTTTCTGGCCGCCTGCGGACAGCCGCGCCCGCCGGCCTCGGGGCCCATCGCGCAGGGACCCGCGCAGCCGGGCGCGGCCGCGCCGGCGGCGGTCGATCCGCGCGGCCCCGTGCAGGTGGCGCTGCTGGTTCCGCTGACGGGCGCCGACCCGCGCGGGCGGCTCGAGGCGCAGGGCCTGGCGGACGCCGCGCAGCTGGCGGCGCGCGAATCGGGCGAGCGGGGGCTGCGGCTGAGCGTGCTCGACACGGGCGGCCGGCCCGACGGCGCCGCCGAGGCCGCGCGCAAGGCCGCCGACGAGGGCGCGGCGCTGATCCTCGGCCCGCTCTTCGCCCAGAACGCGCGCGCCGCGGCCCAGGCCGTGGCCGATCGCGGGCTCAACGTCGTCGCCTTCTCGACCACGGCCGAGGTGGCGGGGGGCAATCTGTGGCTGCTGGGCAGCCTGCCGCGCACCGAGGCAGAGCGCATCGTCGGCTACGCCGCCGCGCAGGGCCTGCCGGCGCTGGCCCTGTTCCACCCCGACACCGCCTATGGCCAGACCGCCCGCGCGGCGCTGCGCGCGGCGGCGGCGCGGCACGGCGCCTCGGTGGTGGCGGCGGCGGCGTATGAGCGCAGCTTCGAGGGCATCCAGGAGGCGGCCGAGCCCTTCGCCGCGCAGCTGCTGGCCGCGGGCGCGAACGCCGTGGCGCTGCCCGACCAGGGCCAGGGGCTGAGCGCCGCGGCGGCGTTCCTCAACTATCACGGCGTCTCGCCGCTCGAGGTGAAGTATCTGGGCCTGAGCGGCTGGCAGGACCCCGCCTCGCTGCGCGAGCCGGCGCTGCGCGGCGGCTGGTTCGCCGCCCCCGATCCGGCGCCGCTCGAAGCGTTTGCAGAGCGCTTCGCCGCCGCCTATGGTCGGCCGCCGACCGCGCTTGCGCCCCTGGGGCACGACGCGGTCGTCGCCGCCGCGACGATGCTGCGCCGCGCGCGCGCCGAGGGGCTGGACGCGCCCTTCGCGGCCGAGGCGCTGACCGACCCGCGCGGCTTCATCGGGGCCATGGGGGCCTTCCGCCTGACCCCGGACGGCCTGAACGAACGCGCGCTGGCGGTGCTGGAGGTTGACGAAGATGGGTTCACGGTCATCGACCCCGCCCCCGCCGCCGCGCCTGGCGCTCCCGGCGTCTGAGCCGCATCTGGACGAGGAGGGGCGCAGCCCCGTCGCCGCCCCCGGCGCCGAACCCGCCGAACGCCCGGCCGAATCGGGCGGCGAGCTGCTCTTGCCCGTCGAGCGGATCATCGACCGCGACGACGCGCTGGCGCGGCTGGCCGCCGCCGCCGAGGCCGCCGAGGGCCGCGCCGACGTGCTGCGCGCCGAGGCCACCGCGATCCTGCGCGAGAAGCTCGAGCGCGGGCACGAGGCGATCCGCGCCGCCTTCGAGGCGCGCCCCATGGCCGGCGCCCCCGCCTCGCGCGCCGTGGCGCGGCTGACGGACGAGATCGTGCGCCTGGCGGTCGAGGTCAGCCTGCGCTGGCTGCACCCCCTGCACAACCCCACCACCGGCGAACGGCTGACCGTCGCCGCCGTCGGCGGCTATGGCCGCTTCGAGATGGCGCCCCATTCGGACGTGGACCTTCTGTTCCTGACCCCGTGGAAGAAGACCGCCTGGGTCGAGAACGTGGTCGAAAGCACGCTCTACATCCTGTGGGACCTGCGGCTGAAGGTCGGGCACGCGGTGCGCTCGATCGACGACTGCCTGCGCCTTGCGGCCGAGGACGTGACCATCCGCACCGCCCTTCTGGAAAAGCGCTTCATCTGCGGCGACATGGAGCTGCACGCCGAGCTCGACCAGCGCCTGTGGTCCGAGCTGTTCGAGCGCACGGGCCCGCAATTCGTCGAGGCCAAGCTCGAGGAGCGGGCGCGCCGGCACGAGCGGCACGGCGGCTCGCGCTATCTGCTCGAGCCGAACGTGAAGGAATCGAAGGGCGGGCTGCGCGATCTGCAGACGCTCTACTGGATCGCCAAATACCTCTATCACGCCGCCACGCCCCAGGCGCTGGTCGAAAAGGGCGTGTTCGACGAGGACGAGCGCCGCGTCTTCTCCGAGGCGGCCGACTTCCTGTGGACGGTGCGCTTTCACCTGCACTACGCCGCCGGGCGCGCGAACGATCAGCTGACCTTCGACCAGCAGGTCGAGGTCGCGCGCCGCATGGGCTTCGACGACGCCGAGGGCCAGCGCGGGGTCGAGCGCTTCATGCAGGCCTATTTCCGCCATGCGCGCAATGTGGGCGAGCTGACGCGCATCTTCCTCGCCGCGCTCGAGGCCCGGCACGTCAAGCGCCGCCCCGGCCTCGGGGCGCTGGTGCGCGCCTTCCATTTCGGCCTGCGCCGCGGCGAGGGCCCCTTCCGCCTGCGCGACGGACGCCTGGACCTGGCCGACCCCGACGCCTTCGAGAAGGACCCGCTCAACATGCTGCGGCTCCTGGACGAGGGCATGCGCACGGGCGCGCTCATCCACCCGGCGGCCCTGCGCAAGATGGCCGCCAGCGTGCATCTGGTCGACGACGCCATGCGCGCCGATCCGGTCGCGAACCAGATGTTCCTGAACCTGCTGCTGGGGCACGGCAATCCCGAGCGCGCGCTGCGGCGCATGAACGAAACCGGCCTGCTCGGCGCCTTCATCCCCGAATTCGCGCGCATCGTGGCGATGATGCAGTTCAACATGTATCATCACTACACGGTCGACGAGCACACGATCCTGGCCATCTCGATCCTCAGCCAGATCGAGCGCGGCGAGCGCAAGGACGCCCTGCCCATCGCCTCGCGCATCCTGGCCGAGGGGGTGAACCGCACCGTCCTTTACGTCGCGCTTCTGCTGCACGACATCGGCAAGGGCCAGCCGCGCGACCATTCCGAGGTCGGCGCCGAGATCGCCGCGCGCCTGTGCCCGCGCCTTGGCCTGAACGAGGCCGACAGCGCCACCGTCGAGTGGCTGGTGCGTCACCACCTGCTGATGTCCGACGTGGCGCAGAAGCGCGACATCTCGGACCCCGCCACCGTGCGCGCCTTCGCCGACGTGGTGCGCAGCCCCGAGCGGCTCAAGCTGCTGCTGGTGCTGACCGCATGCGACATCATGGCCGTGGGTCCGGGCGTGTGGAACAACTGGAAGGCCCAGCTTCTGCGCCAGCTCTACCGCGACACGCGCGAGGCGCTGACCGGCGGCCATGACCGCCAGACCAAGGCCGAGCGCGTGGACGAGGCCAAGGCCGCCCTGCGCGAGCTGCTGACCGACTGGACCGCCGAAGAGATCGAGGCCGAGATCAACCGCCACTACGCCGCCTACTGGCTGGGCCTGCGTCCCGAGATCCAGGCGGTGTTCGCGCGCCTCGCGCGCATCGCGCGCGACGACGCGGTGGCCTCGGACATCACCGCCGATCCCAGCCGCGACGCCACGCGCGCCTGCTTCTACATGGCCGACCATCCCGGCATCTTCAGCCGCATGGCCGGCGCCATCGCGCTGGCGGGGGCGAACGTGGTCGACGCGCGCACCTTCACCACCGCCGACGGCTATGCGTGCTCGGTGTTCTGGATCCAGGACCCCGGCGGGCGGCCCTACGACGCCGCGCGGCTCGACCGGCTGCGGCGCGCGATCGACCGCACGCTGGCCGGCGAGGTGGTCGCGCGCGAGGCGCTCAAGCCCAAGCGCAAGCTCAAGAAGCGCGTGTCCGAGTTCCGCGTGCCCACCCGCGTGGTCTTCGACAACGAAAGCTCGGATCTCTACACCGTCATCGAGGTCGACACCCAGGACCGCATCGGCCTGCTGCACGATCTGACGCGGGCTCTGACGGCCAGCAACGTCTCGATCGTGTCGGCCATCATCGCCACCTACGGCGCGCAGGCGGTGGACGTGTTCTACGTCAAGGATCTGTTCGGGCTGAAGATCCGCAACCCCGCCAAGATGCGCGCCATCGAAGAGCGCCTGCGCGCCGCCATCGACGCCGCCGCCTCGCAGGACGAGCGGCCCGCCGGCGCCTCGGCCGCGCCGGGCGAAGGGGCCGGGGCCGGCGCGGCGCCGGCGAAGCCCGCCCGCCGCCCCGCGCGCCGCAAGGCCGCCAGGGGCGCGGCCAAGGACGAGGCGACGGGCGCGGCCACGGGCGCGACGTCGGGCGCGGCCCCGGCGGCGAAGGGCGCGCGCAAGACCGCGCGCCGGGCGTCGGCCCGCGCCGCTTCGCCCGTCGCCGAAGCCGGGACCGAAACGCGCGCGCCAGCCGCTCCGCCCCCGACGCCGGAAGAAGACGCCGCCCCCCGGACCCGCGCGCGCCGCGCCCCCCGCCGCGGCGCGGCCGCTGAGGGCGCAAGCGGCGAGACGGGCGCGGCCGCCCCGCCCCCGCGCGCGCCGACCGCGAGCGCCGACGCCCCTGCGGCCGAGACCGCGCCCAGAGGCGCCAAGGGCCGACGCCGCGCGCCGCGCGCCGCGCCGCCCGAAGACGGCGGCGCCGATGGCGGCCCGGGCGCGGGCGGCGGCAAGGATGGGGGCGCAAGGCGGGGCGGGCGGCGATGATCCGCGTGCCGCGCCTGGGCCGCGCCTTCGCCACCGTCGGGCTCTGGACCATGGCCAGCCGCGTGCTGGGCTTTGCGCGCGACGTGATGATCGCCGCGGCGCTGGGCTCGGGGCCGGCGGCGCAGGCTTTCGTGGTGGCGTTCTCGCTGCCCAACCTCTTCCGCCGCTTCTTCGCCGAGGGCGCGTTCAACATGGCCTTCGTGCCGATGTTCGCAAAGCGGCTCGAGGGCGAGGGCCCCGAGGCCGCCCGCGCCTTCGCCGAAGACGCGCTGTCGGCGCTGACCGCGATCCTGATCGGCTTCACGCTGGCGGCGCAGCTGGCCATGCCGTGGCTGGTGCTGGCGCTGGCCTCGGGCTTCGCCGACGACGCGCGGCTCGAGCTGACGACGGCGCTGGGGCGCATCGCCTTTCCCTACATCCTCTTCATCTCGCTCGCGGCGCTGTTCTCGGGGGTGTTGAACTCGCTCGGGCGCTTTGCGGCGGCGGCGGCGGCGCCGGTGCTGCTGAACGTGGTGCTGATCGCTGCGCTGGCGCTCGAATCGGCCGGGGCGCTGAGCGCCCTGCCCGCCGTCGGCCCGCCCGACGCGGACGCGCCCGCGCGGCTGCATGCGGGAACCGTGCTGGCGTGGGCCTGCCTGGCGGCGGGGCTGGCGCAGCTGGCGCTGGTGCGCGCGGCCGCGCGGCGCGCGGGCATGGCGCTTGTCCTGCGCCGGCCGCGCCTGGCGCCCGAGCTGCGGCGCCTGGCGATCGTCGCCCTGCCCGCGGCGCTGGCCGGAGGCGTGGTGCAGATCAACCTGGTGGTCGGGCGGCAGGTGGCCTCGTATTTCGACGGCGCGGTGGCCTGGCTCTACTACGCCGACCGGCTCTACCAGCTGCCGCTCGGGGTGGTGGGCGTGGCGATCGGCGTGGTCCTGTTGCCCGACCTTGCGCGCCGGCTGCGCGCGGGCGACGCGGCGGGCGGGCGCGAAAGCGCCAACCGCGCGGCCGAATTCGCCCTGGCGCTGACCCTTCCGGCGGCGGCGGCGCTGATCGCCATGCCCGGCCCGATGGTCGGCGTGCTGTTCGGCCGCGGCGCCTTCGCCCCCGAAGACGTCGCCGCCACCGCGCTGGCGGCCGCGATCTACGGCGCGGGCCTGCCGGCCTTCACGCTGCAGAAGGTCGTCCAGCCCATCTATTTCGCGCGCGAGGACACGCGCTCGCCCTTCCGCTTCGCGCTGTGGGGCATGGCGGCGAATGCGGCGATCGCCATCGGGCTGGCGCCGGCGATCGGCTACCTTTCGGCGGCTCTGGCGACGACCGCCGCGGGGTGGCTGAACCTTCTGCTGCTGTGGCGAGGCGCGCGCGCCTTCGGCGGCGCGGCCGAGCCCGACGCGCGGCTGCGCCGACGCGCCCCGCGCCTTGCCGCGGCCAGCGCGCTGATGGGGCTGGGCGCGGCGGGCATGGCGACGGCGGCCGCCCCGTGGCTCGAGGCGCCCGGCTGGCGCTATGCGGCGCTGGCGGTTCTGGTGGCCGCGTCGGCGGCGCTTTACGGCGCGGCCGCGTGGGCGCTGGGCGCCATGCGCCCGGCCGAGCTGCGCGCCGCCTTGCGGCGGGGCTGAGGCGCCCAGCCAGAGCGCCGCCTTCCCGAGCGGCGGCGGCCCGACCCGCGGCGCGAAGCCGGCGCCCGGACGACGCGCTCCGATCGCCGCCGGCAGCCGGCCCGGCGGCGGCGGAATGCCGGCCGAAGCCGCATGCGCGGGCCGGCCGGGGATGGCGGCGCCGGGTGCCGGCGCCCTTGTCGGCCCAAGCGCCACCCCCAAGCGCCGCCTCGTCGCCGTTCCGTCGCCGTTCCGTCGCCGCCCGAAACCCCGCCCAAGCCCCGCCGCGCTCCGGCGGCCGCGCGCGCAGCCCGGCGGGCCTGCCTGCGACGCGCTGCAGCGGCCCTTGCCCGCCCCCTCAGGCCCCGCGAAGGCGGCGCACGGCCGCCGCGGCCCAGGCGGCGGCCCAACCGGCCAGGAAGCCGCCCAGATGGGCCTCCCAGGCCAGCATCCCGCCCGCCAGCACCATCAGCACCAGGTTGATCGCGACAAGCCCGCCGATCGAGCGCACGAACGCCCCCCGAGACCCGCCGCCATGGCCGAAGACGTAGATATACTCGACATATTTCACCGCGCCGATCAGGCCGAACACCACCCCCGAGGCGCCGACCATGGGAACGTCCGTCGCGCTCAGCAGCCCGAAGCACAGCGCCCCGCCCGCGGCCGTGACCGCGAACAGCGCCGGGAACATCGGCGCGCCGAAAATGCGAATCGTCACCAGCCCAAGCCCCAGCATCGCCGCGCAGTTCATCAGGAAATGCGTCGCGCCCCCGTGCAGGAAGGCGTAGGTCAGCAGCGTCCAGACCGTCTGCGGCGGTGCCGGCCGGCCCGCCAGCCAGGCGTCGAACCACGGGTCGAAGAAGGCGAAGCGGCGAAAGGCCGCGATGCGCAGACCCGGCTCCAGCACGCCCGCATCCGACAGCTGGAACGCCAGCTCGAGCGCGGCCATGACCGCGGCGAACAGATACAGGACCGGACGCTGGCCGGGGCGAAGGGGCGGCAAGGTGGGCAGCTGGAACATGGCGCTCTTCGTCTGCGCGCCGATGGCCGGCGCAACCGCCGCGCCCGCACGGCTTGACCGGGGGGGCGCGCCGCCTCATAAGGCCGAGCGGACGCGCCAGGCACAAGAGGAAAACGGACATGACCGAAGCCCGGACCGACACCGCCCCAGCCCCCCGCCCGACGCGGGTCTTCTCGGGCGTCCAGCCGACGGGCAACCTGCACCTCGGCAACTATCTGGGCGCGGTCAAGCGCTTCGTCGAACTGCAGGAGCGCGGCTGGGAGACGATCTACTGCATGGTCGACCTGCACGCGCTGACCACCAACCCCGACCCGGCCGATCTGCGCCGCGCCACGCGCGAGCTGGCCGCCGCCTTCATCGCCTGCGGCCTGGACCCGGCGAAGTCGATCCTGTTCAACCAGAGCCAGGTCTCGGCCCATGCCGAGCTGGCCTGGATCTTCAACTGCGTGGCGCGGGTGGGCTGGCTCAACCGCATGACGCAGTTCAAGGACAAGGCCGGCAAGAACCGCGAGGCCGCCTCGGTGGGGCTCTACGACTATCCCGTGCTGATGGCGGCCGACATCCTGGCCTACCACGCCACCCATGTTCCCGTCGGCGAGGACCAGAAGCAGCATCTCGAGCTGACGCGCGACATCGCGGTCAAGTTCAACAACGACTATGGCTGCCCCGGCTTCTTCCCCGAACCCGAGCCGCTGATCGAGGGCGTCGCCACCCGCGTGATGAGCCTGCGCGACGGCGCGAAGAAGATGTCCAAGTCCGACCCCTCGGACATGAGCCGCATCAACCTCTCGGACGACGCCGACGCCATCGCGCGCAAGATCCGCAAGGCCAAGACCGACCCCGAGCCCCTGCCCGACTCGGTCGAGGGCCTGGCCGAGCGCCCCGAGGCGCGCAACCTGGTGGGCATATACGCCGCGCTGGCCGACCAGACGCCCGAGCAGGTGCTGGCCGAGTTCGGCGGGCGCAATTTCGGCGACTTCAAGCCGCGCCTGGCCGAGCTGGCGGTCGCGCGGCTGGCGCCGATCAACGCGCGCATGCGCGAGCTGGCCGCCGATCCGGCCGAGCTCGACCGCATCCTGGCCGACGGCGCCGCCCGCGCCGAAGAGATCGCCGCGCCGATCCTGGCCCGCACCAAGGAGCTGGTCGGCCTGCTGCGCACCCGCGGCTGAGCCCCGGCGCCGCGCAAGCCCGGCGCGCGGCGTTGCGCGGGCGGCGCGGATCGGTCATCCTTGGCGCCCGCGCAACGGCACGGAGCATGACGCAGTGCGCAAATTCCTCGTGGTGGTGGACGAAACGCCCGAATGCCTCAACGCGATCCGATTCGCGGCGCGCCGCGCGGCCAAGACCGGCGGCGGCGTGCAGATGCTGTTCGTCATCCGCCCGGAAGAGTTCCAGCACTGGATCGGCGTCGCCGAAGTCATGCGCCAGGAGGCTCGCGAGGCCGCCGAGGCCCGCTTTCACGAGCTGGCCGAGACGCTGCGCGAAACGGCGGGCGTCATGCCCGAATTCGTGATCCGCGAGGGCGAGGCCGTCGAGCAGATCCTGGCCCAGATCCGCGAGGACCCGCAGATCGGCGTGCTGGTGCTGGGCGCGGGCGCCGAGGGCGACGGTCCCGGCCCGCTCGTCAGCCAGCTGGCCGGGCGCATGGCCGGGCGCATGCCGGTGCCCATCACCGTGGTTCCGGGCTCGATGAGCGAAGAGCAGCTGGACATGGTCTGCTGACCCCGCGCGCCGCGGCGCTTGAATTCGCCGCGCAACGGGTCCAAATCAGTTGCGAAACGGAGGCGCCAATGTTCATCCAGACCGAATCCACGCCCAACCCCGCCACGCTCAAGTTCCTGCCCGGCCAGCCGGTGATGCAGACGGGCGCGGCCGACTTCCCCTCGGCCGAAGCGGCCGCCGCGTCGCCCCTGGCGCGGCGCATCTTCGCGGTCGAGGGCGTGACCGCCGTCTTCCTCGGCTCGGACTTCATCACCGTGACCAAGGCCGAGGATCAGGAGTGGGCGCATCTCAAGCCCGGCATCCTCGGCGCGATCATGGAGCACTACCAGTCCGGCGAGCCCGCCATCGAGGGCGCCGGCGGCGCGGTCGACCACGCCGCCCATGACGGCCCCGACGCGCGCATCGTCGAGCAGATCAAGGAGCTGCTCGACACCCGCGTGCGCCCCGCCGTGGCGCAGGACGGGGGCGACATCACCTTCCACGGCTTCGACCGCGGGGTGGTCTATCTGCACATGCAGGGCGCCTGCGCGGGCTGCCCCTCCTCGACCATGACGCTCAAGATGGGCATCGAGAACCTGCTGCGTCACTACATTCCCGAGGTGACCGAGGTGCGCCCCGTCGGCGTGAATGTCTGACGCGCCGCTCATCCTGGCCTTCGACAGCTCGGCCGCGCATTGCGCGGCCGCGCTCGTTCGAGGCGAGGCCGTCCTGGCCGCCCGCGCCGAGGCCATGGAGCGCGGCCAGGCCGAACGCCTGCCGCTGCTGATCGAAGAGCTGCGCGCCGAGGCCGGCGCGGCGCTGGACGACGTTGCGCGCATCGGGGTGGGAATCGGGCCGGGCAACTTCACCGGCGTGCGCATCGCGGTGGCGCTGGCGCGCGGGCTGGCGCTGGCGCTCGGGCGCCCGGCGATCGGGGTCTCGCGGCTGGCGGCGCTGCATGCGGCGCTGACGCCGGGGCGCGCGGCGCTGGCCGTGGCGGCGGGTCGGCGCGGGCAGATCCTGGCGCAGCCCTTCGCCGCGGACGGCGCGCCGCTGGCCCCGGCCGCCGCCCTGACGCCGGCCGAGGCCGCCGAGCGATGGCGCGCGCTGCAGCTCGCGGCCGTGGCCGGCGCGCGCGAGGGCGGCGCGCAGGCGGCCCGCGCGCTGGGCGCGGCCTTCGTCGCCGGCCCCGGCCCGGCGGGCGACGCCCCCCATCCCGTCGCCATCGCGCGCCTCGCCGCCGGCGCCGACCCGCGCGAGCGGCCCGCCCCGATCTATCTGCGCCCGGCCGACGCGGCGCCGCCCGCCGAGGCGCCGCCCCCGATGCTGGATTGACCATGCCTCCCGCCCCGCCCGCCGAACAGAGCGCCGCGCACGCCGCCGAACGCGCCGCGGCCATCCACGCCGCCGCCTTTCCGCACGAGCCCTGGAGCGCGCGCGCCATCGCCGATCTGGCCGCGGCGCCGGGCGGGTTTCTGCTTCTCGACGCGGCGCAGGACGGCTTCGCCCTTGGCCGCGTCGCGGCGGACGAGGCCGAGCTGCTGATGCTGGCCGTCGCCCCCGGGGCGCGCGGGCGCGGGGCCGGGCGCGGGCTGCTGGCCGCGTTCGAGGCGCGCGCGGCGGCGATGGGCGCGCGGACGGCGCATCTTGAAGTCGCCGCCGACAACGCGCCCGCGCTGGGGCTTTATCGGTCGGCCGGCTATGCGCGCGCCGGACTTCGCCCGCGCTACTATTCGCGCCCCGACGGCGCGCGCATCGACGCGGTTCTGATGACGCGCAAGTTGCGCCAGGGCGAAAACGGTCGCGAAGACGTGACCTTTTCACCCTCTGCGAATTGACGAGTTCGCGCTTTTCAAATAATCAGAAGTAGAGATCGACGCCTTCCCCCGTCGATCCGCCCATGCAACGAATTGTCCGACGCCGCGCGCATCGCGGCAAGAGAGGCCGAATGTCTGAAGATCGCGCTGTAGACAAGTCTGAACTTCTGTCCCTGACTGCGGAAATCGTGGCGTCGCATGTCTCGAACAACCCCGTCTCGCCGAACGACCTGACGGCCGTCATCCAGTCGGTGTTCGACAAGCTGTCGGAACTGGCCCAAGACGCGCCCAAGAAGACCGAAGAGCTGGTCCCCGCCGTGCCGATCAAGAAATCGGTGCATGACGACTACATCGTGTGCCTCGAGGACGGCAAGAAGCTGAAAATGCTCAAGCGCCACCTCAAGACGGCCTACAACATGACCCCCGACGAATACCGGGCCAAATGGGGCCTTTCGGCCGACTATCCCATGGTCGCGCCCGCCTATGCGCGCAAGCGGCAGGAGCTGGCGCGCAAGATCGGCCTCGGGCGCAAGCCCGCCGGCGCCGCCAAGGGCCGGGGCAAGGCTGGAACCAAGGCGGCGACCAAGGCGGCCAAGGCCGAAGCCGCGGCCGAGTGACCCGCGGCGCGTTGCGCGCCGCGCCCGCCGGATGTATGCACGCAGCACCAGACGCGGCGCGGGCGCCTTGGGCTCCTGCGCCGCAAGGCCGTTGAACAAGGCGAGGAACGCATGGCCCGCACGCGCAAGGTTTTCGTCAAGACCTACGGCTGCCAGATGAACGTCTACGACTCCGAGCGCATGACGGGCGCCCTGGCCGCCGAGGGATACGAGCCGACCGACCGGCCCGAGGATGCGGACCTGATCCTGCTGAACACCTGCCACATCCGCGAGAAGGCCGCCGAAAAGGTCTATTCCGAGCTGGGCCGCCTGCGCCCGCTCAAGCAGGCGCGCCCGGATCTGAAGATCGGCGTCGCCGGCTGCGTCGCCCAGGCCGAGGGCGAAGAGATCATGCGCCGCCAGCCGCTGGTCGACTTCGCCGTGGGGCCGCAGGCCTATCACCGCCTGCCGCGCCTGGTGCGCGAGGGCGGCGTGGACACCGAATTCCCCGCCGAGGACAAGTTCGACCACCTGCCGCCCGCCCCGCGCGCCCGGCGCGCGCCCGCCGCCTTCCTGACGGTGCAGGAGGGCTGCGACAAGTTCTGCGCCTTCTGCGTGGTGCCCTACACCCGCGGGGCCGAGGTTTCGCGCCCCGCCGAGCGCATCCTGCGCGAGGCGCGCGAGCTGGTCGAGCGCGGCGTGGTCGAGATCACCCTGCTGGGGCAGAACGTCAACGCCTATCACGGCCAGGGGCCCGACGGCGAATGGACGCTGGCGCGGCTCATCCGCGAGCTGGCGCGCATCGACGGGCTGGCGCGCATCCGCTACACCACCTCGCACCCCAACGACATGACCGATGACCTCATCGCGGCCCATGGCGAGGTGGACAAGCTCATGCCCTATCTGCACCTGCCGGTGCAGTCGGGATCGGACCGCGTGCTCAAGGCCATGAACCGCCGCCACACGGCCGAGCAGTATCTGCGCCTGATCGAGCGCATCCGCGCCGCGCGGCCCGACATCGCCATGTCGGGCGACTTCATCGTCGGCTTCCCCGGCGAGAGCGAAGAGGATTTCGCCGACACCCTCGCCCTGTGCGAGGCGGTGCGCTACGCCTCGGCCTATTCGTTCCGCTACTCGCCCCGCCCCGGCACCCCCGCCGCGGGGCGCGAGCTGGTCCCCGACGAAGTCGCCGCCGACCGCCTGCACCGGCTTCAGGCGCTGCTGGCCCGCCACCAGGCCGAGTTCCAGCGCGCCATGGTCGGGCGCACCGTGCCGGTGCTGATCGAAAAGCCCGGCCGGCTGCCCGGTCAGATGGTCGGCCGCTCGCCCTGGCTTCAGGCGGTGCATCTGGACATCGGCGCCGAGCAGGTCGGCCGCATCGTGCCGGTCGAGATCGTCGAGGCGATGCCCAACTCGCTGGCCGGACGCGCGGCGGCCTGAACGACGGAAAGCGGTTGCCGGGAATGTTCCCCTAACGTATCCATTCCGGGTTCATGAACGCGCCCTTGGCGCCGATAAGGAGACCCGGATTTGATCCTTCCCGCCGCTTCCCGCCGCCGCGCCGCCGTTTCGGCCGGCCTGTGCGCCGCGCTTGTCCTGTCCGCCTGCGCCAAGAAGGCCGAGGACGTCGCCGCCGCCTACCGCTCGCCCCAGCTTTACGCCGGCTTCGATTGCCCGACCCTGGCGGCCGAGCGGCTGAACATCTCGCGCAAGGTCGCCGAGCTGTCCGACGCGCAGGACGACGCCGCCACGCGCGACGCGGTGGCCGTGGGCGTGGGGCTGGTGCTGTTCTGGCCCGCCCTGTTCATGCTGGCCGCCGGCGACGAGAAGACCGAGCTGGCGCATCTCAAGGGCGAATATGAGGCCATCGAGCGCGCCATGACCATGAAGCGCTGCCCCGCGGCCATGCCGGCGACGACGGTCGCGCAGAATGTCGGCGCGGCGCCCGCCCCGGCGGCGCCGGCCGCCCAGCCGGCCGCGGCATCCGTCGCGGCGGCGGAGGCGTCGGCCATGGCGCCCGATCCGCGCCTTTACGAGGGCAAGCCGCTGAGCGCCTTCTCGCAGGACGAGATCCGCGGCTTCTGCGCGCAGGATTGGCGCATGCGCGTGAACGCCGAAGGCAGGACCGAGTTCAACCCCTGCCACAGGAAGGACGCCTTCGAAGCCTGAGCGCCTTCAGCCCCCCGCCGGCGCGCCGTCCTGCGACGCGCCGTCCTGCGGGGGGCCGTCCTGCGGGGGGCCGTCCGCCCGATCCGCGCCCGCGGCTTCAAGCGGCAGGCGCACCTCGAAGCAGGCCCCGCGCCCCGCGCCCGGCGCCAGCGACAGATCGCCGCCGAACATGCGCATGATCTCGCGGCTGATCGCAAGCCCCAGACCCGCGCCGCCCGAATCGGTCCGGTCCCAGCCGCGCGAGAACTTGCGGAAGATGCGCGCGCGATCCTCGGGGGCCACCCCCGGCCCGTCGTCGCGCACGCTGATCACCGCCTGCCCGCCCTCGCGACGGGCGGAAACGACGATGCGCGGCTCGTCGCGGTCGGAATACTTCATCGCGTTCGAGAACAGGTTGAGGAACACCTGCGCCAGGCGGTCGGGCTCGGCGCGCACGATCAGCGGCTCGGGCAGGCCCTCGGGAAGGGGCGCGAACTCGATGCGCGCGCGCGCCCCGCGCGCCACCCCCAGCGCCGTCTCCGCGGCCCGCCGCGCGGCGGCCATGACGTCGGTGGGGCCCAGGCGCAGGCGCATCTCGCCGCGTTCGAGCACGCTCAGCTCCAGGATCTGGTCCAGCAGGCGCGTCAGCCGCAGGCTCTCCTCGTGAATGATGCCGATGAAGCGCCGGACCTGCGCGGCGTCCAGGTCGGGCGAATCGAGCAGGATCTCGGCGAACGACCGCACCGCCGTCATGGGGGTGCGCAGCTCGTGGCTGACCTGGCTCAGGAAGTCGTCCTTCTGCGCGTCCAGACGGCGCAGCTGCTCGTTGGCCTCGCGCAGCTGCGCGGCGGCGCGCTCGAGCTCGGCGCTCTTGCGCTCGAGCGCGGCGGAATACTCCATGATCTGGGCGGTCTCGTCGGCGATCTTCATCAGCTCGCTGAGCGAGATGGTCTCGGCCCCCGTCGCCTGGCTGACCATGGCATGCGCCGAGGCCGCGCCGACCGAGCCGGCCAGCTCGCGCTCGAGCCGGGCGATGAAGGCGTCGTCCGCCTCGGGCAGCCCCGAGGCGCGGCCCTGCTGGCGCGCGGCCTCGTCGAACAGGCGCCGCGCGGGATCGGCGCCGAGGATGCGGCTGGCCAGCACGAACAGATCCTCGGACGCGGCCGAGCGGCGCACGAAGCGCTCGGCCGCATCGCCGCCGCCGGCGCGGAACACGTCCACGAACAGCGCCGATTGCAGCCATTCGAGCGGCTTGGGGTCGCGCGCCAGCGACACCGCGACCAGAAGGCCGGCGTTCAGCGACAGGCTCCAGAAGGTCGCGTGCACGATGGGGTCCATGCCCGACAGCCCGAACAGCGCCTGCGGGCGCAGCAGCGCGATCCCGAACGGGCCGTCGGCGATCACCTCGGCCGGCATCAGCGCCGAGCCCCCGAAGGACGGCAGCGCCAGCGCATAGGCCCAGACCGCCGCGCCCGCCGTCAGCCCGCAGATCGCCCCCAGCCCCGTCGCCTGGCGCCAGTAAAGCCCCCCGATCAGCGGCGGCAGGAACTGCGCCACGCCCACGAAGGCGATCAGCCCGATCGAGAACAGCGCCCCCGCGCCCTCGGTCAGCGTATGATACAGAAAGCCCAGCCCGATGATGCCCACGATCGAGAAGCGCCGGCTGGTCAGCAGCAGCCGCCGCACGTCGCCCGAGCTTTGCAGCCCGTCGGCCGAGGCGCGCAGCGCCAGCGGCGTGATGACGTGGTTCGAGACCATGGTCGAAAGCGCGATCGAAGCCACGATCACCATCGACGTCGCCGACGAGAAGCCGCCGAGGAAGGCAAGCATGGCCAGCGCCTCCTGCCCATGCGCCATGGGCAGCGTCAGCACGAACATGTCGGTGTCCGAGCCCGGCGGCGCATGCGCCAGCCCCGCCGCCGCGATGGGCAGCGCGAACAGGCAGATCAGCAGCAGATAGAGGGGGAACAGCCACGCGGCGGTGGACAGGTGGCGCTCGTCGGTGTTCTCGACCACCGTCACCTGGAACTGGCGCGGCAGGCAGATCACCGCCGCGGCCGAAAGCAGGGTGATCGCCGTCCAGCGCGCGTCGAACACCTCGGGGGCGCGCAGCATCTCGGGCGTCAGCGCGGCGAAGACGGGCTGCGCCCCGCCCATCAGCCCCCAGGTCACCCACACCCCCACCGCCAGCAGCGCGAACAGCTTGACCAGCGCCTCGACCGCGATGGCGGCGACGACGCCGTGGTGGCGCTCGTTCGCATCGACGTTGCGCGTGCCGAACAGGATGGTGAACGCCGCCATGCCCGCCGCCGCCCAGAAGGCCGTGGCCAGCCCCCCCGTCCGGTCCGGCCCGCCGATGAGCTGGAACGAGGCGGTCACCGCCTTGAGCTGCAGCGCGATGTAGGGGGTGGCGGCCATGACCGCGATGACCGTGACCAGCACGGCCAGCGCCGGGCTCTTGCCATAGCGCGAGGACAGAAGGTCCGCGATCGAGGTGATGCGCTGCGTGCGTCCGATGCGCACCAGCTTGCGCAGCAGCGTGCGCCAGCCCACGAACACCAGCGCCGGGCCCAGATAGATGGTCAGGAACTCGAGCCCGTTGCGCGCCGCCGAACCGACCGCGCCGTAGAAGGTCCACGAGGTGCAGTAGACCGAAATGGACAGGGTGTAGATCAGAGGCGACTGCAGCCACCGCCCGCGCCCCGCCCGCGTGCGCCGGTCGCCCCAGAAGGCGACGGCGAAAAGCACGGCCACATAGCCCAGCGCCACGCCAAGGACGAGGTCGGCCGAGAGCGTCATCGCCGCTCGAGCGCCCGCGACAGAGCCCGCGCCGCCACGATCAGCGCCAGCCAGACCCCGCCGATGTAAAGAAGGATGAGCGGCGCGCCGAACGGCCCGCGCCCCTCGGCGAAGACGCGGATGAAGGGCGGCGTCAGCGCGAACAGCCCCAGCGCCGGCAGCAGGGCGGCCTGCGCCTCGATCCGGCGCCGGCGCAGGGCGCGCGGGGCGTCCTCGGCGCCGGGGCCCGAGGGCGGGTCGGGCTTGTCCGGTCCGCTCATGCCCGCGCCAGCCTGCGCACCTGCGCCACCACGTCGCTGTTCGAGAAGGGCTTGGTGATGAAGGCGTCGGCGCCGATCTCCTGCGCCGTGCGCCGGTCATGGCTCTGCCCCTTGGCGGTCAGCATCAGCACCGGCGTGCCGCGCAGCGCCGCGTCGGCGCGCAGGCGGCGCAACACCTCGAAGCCGTTCATGCGCGGCAGCATCACGTCCAGGATCAGCAGGCTGGGGCGCGTGGCCGCCGCCAGGCGCAGCGCCGCCTCTCCGTCGCCCGCCGCGCTGACGCGATAGCCCTCGCGCTCAAGCAGGAAACGCAGCGACTCGACGATATGCGGCTCGTCCTCTGCGATCAGGATGGTTTGAGCCGACATCAATTCCCTCCCCGCTCGGCGCGGCGGCGCGGCGCGCCCCCCTCCCCTCGGGCGTCTTGCGCGCCCGTCGGGAGGATGAGGATATTCATCTTCGCGGCAAACCGAAAGGATCAGCTGCGCCGCCCCGCGCCCTGAGCGGCGCGCGCGCTTGCGCCCGGCGCGATCGAGCCGGGCGACGGCGCCGCCGCAGGGGCGACGGCCAGCGCGACGAACGGGGCCACGAACGGGGCGACGAATTGGGAGAAGCATTGGAAGACCGGGGGTCGACCCCGGCGGCCGCGCCGCGGCAGCGTTCGCTCAAGCCCCCGCCGCGGCCCCCGATGCGGCCCCGCAACGCTCGCAGCGACGCCCCGGACGAGGGCGAGGGCGACCGGGCCGCCTCTCGCCCTTGCCGCCGCCCGCCCCCTCTGCCGCCGCAGGCGACCGCGGACGGGGGCGGGCCCTCAGCCCTCGCGGCCGGCGGGCGCGGGCGTCGGCGCGGTCCCGATCCACCCGGCGCCCTGCGCGGCCAGGCAGCTGCGCCCTTCGGGGTCGGTCACGAGGATGCGCCAGGCGCCGCCTTCCTCGGCGAACAGCTCGACCACCGCGTCCCCGCCCTCAAGGCCAAGCCCCAGCCGACGCGCCGCGCCGCGCGGGCCGCGCGCCAGCGCCAGCATCCGCGCGCGCGGCCCGCAGGACGCGCCCGGCGCGCGCGCCGCGATCGCGCCCGAACGGATGAAGGGCGCGGCCTCGGCCGGCGCGGCGGGCGCGGGCGGCGCGGCGAAGCGCGCCGCGGCGGCGGGCGCGGAAACGCCCGCCGCATCGTCCGCCGTTGCGGTCGCCGCCACGCATGACGCGGCGGCCAGAACCGGAAGCAAGGGAATGAGAATGGGCCTGATCATCTGCTCGACGCCTCCTGAGGCGCCCGCGGCCGCGCACGCGGACCGGCCGCGCGTCGGGGTCCTTGCGGAACGCCGGTTCCTCTCGCGGACCCCGCGCCCGCCGCGCGCCCCCTGCCGGAGGCCGCGCGCCGCGGGCGGCGGCTGCGATCAGGATGGCGCGGAAGGCTCAAGATACGGTTAACGCGGGCGCGGGCCGCCCAGCGCGCGCAACGAAACCGCACGCGATGCACGCGACGCGACATTTTCTTGCGCACGATGCTGCGGCGCGATACAGCTTCGGCCGACCCGAAAGACGCCGCCTCGCGGCCCCATCACACGAACGGACCCGACCGCACGCCATGACCCATCCCGCCCGCATCGTCCGCCCGCGCCGCTCGGTTCTCTACATGCCCGGCTCGAAGGCCCGGGCGCTGGAAAAGGCCCGCAGCCTGCCCGCCGATTCGCTCATTCTCGACCTAGAGGACGCGGTCGGCCCCTCCGACAAGGCCGCCGCGCGCGAGATGGTCGCCCGCACCGTGCGCGAGGGCGGCTTCGGCCATCGCGAGGTGGCGGTGCGCATCAACGGCCTCGACACCGAATGGGGCGCGGCCGATCTGGAAGCCGCCGCCGCGGCCGGCCCCGACGCCATTCTCGTGCCCAAGGTCGGCGCCCCCGAGGATCTGCTCGAGGTCGAGCGGCGCATGACCGCCGCCGGCGCGCCCGAAAGCTGCGCCATCTGGGCGATGATGGAGACCCCCCAGGGCGTGCTGGCCGCCGAGCGCATCGCCGCCGCGACGCCGCGGCTGGCCTGCTTCGTGCTGGGCACGAACGATCTGGTCAAGGAGCTGGGCGCCGAGCACGTGCCCGGCCGCGAGCCCCTGCTGACCGCGCTGGGCATGTGCCTTCTGGCGGCGCGCGCGCATGGCCTGGCCTGCGTGGACGGCGTCTACAACGCCTATCTGGACGAAGAGGGTCTGCGCGCCGAGTGCCTTCAGGGCCGGCGCATGGGCTTCGACGGCAAGACGCTGATCCACCCCGCCCAGCTGGCCGTGGCGAACGAGCTCTTCGCCCCCTCGGCCGAGGATCTGGCCCTGGCGCGCCGTCAGGTCGAGGCCTACGAGCAGGCGCTGGCCGAGGGCAAGGGCCTTGCGGTGGTGGACGGGCGCATCGTCGAGAACCTGCACGTCGAGACCGCCCGCGCCCTTCTGGCCAAGGCCGAGGCCATCGCCCGCATGCAGCAAGGCTGAGCGGGCGCGACGGGCGGGGGCTTGCAATCGGCGCCGCGTTGCGTCCAGCTGTGCCCATGGACGCCCCCCGCGCCGACGGGCGGGAAGATCCGCGCAACAGGGAGACCGAGGGATGAAGAAGCGAATTCTGGGCGCCGCGCTGGCCGCCATCGTCGCCGCCGGCGGCGCCGCCGCCGATCCGACGCGCATCGGCATGATCACCACGCTTTCGGGCGGCGGCGCGCATCTGGGGGTGGACGTGCGCGACGGCTTCCAGCTCGCGCTCGAACAGGCCGGGCGCAAGGACGTCGAGCTGATCGTGCGCGACGACGCGCGCAAGCCCGACATGGCCAAGAGCCTGGCCGACGAGATGATCCAGAAGGACAAGGTCGCGATCCTGACCGGCATCATCTGGTCGAACCTGGCCATGGCGGTCGTGCCCTCGGCGGTGCGCCAGGGGGTGTTCTACATCTCGCCCAATGCGGGGCCCAGCGCGCTGGCCGGCCGCGGCTGCCATCGCAACTACTTCAACGTCGCCTGGCAGAACGACGATCTGCACGCGGCGATGGGCGCCTACATGAAGGCGCAGGGGTTCAAGCGGCCCTTCATCCTGGCGCCCAACTACCCGGCCGGAACCGATGCGCTGACGGGCTTCAAGTCCACCTTCGGCGCGGATGTGGGCGGCGAGCTCTACACCAAGCTCGGGCAGACCGACTATGCGGCCGAGATCGCGCGCATCCGCGCCTCGGACGCCGATTCGGTGTTCTTCTTCCTGCCCGGCGGCATGGGCATCGCCTTTCTCAAGCAATATGCCGGCGCGGGCATGACGCTGCCGGTCTTCGGCCCGGCCTTCTCGTTCGACGAGGTGATCCTGGGCGCGGTCGGCGACGCGGCGATCGGCGCGCGCAACACCTCGCAATGGGCCTATGACCTGGACAACGCGGCCAACCGCGCCTTCGTCGAGGCCTTCCGCAAGACCTATGGCCGCACGCCCACGCTCTACGCCAGCCAGGGCTATGACGCGGCGCGGCTGATCCTGTCGGCGCTGGACGCGGCCGACCCGGTCAACGAGCCCGACGCCTTCCGCGAGGCGCTGCGCGCCGCCCGCTTCGAGAGCGTTCGCGGCAAGTTCCGCTTCGGCCCCAACCACCACCCGATCCAGGACATCTACGTGCGCGAGGTCGTGCCCGGCGACGGCAAGCCGACCAACCGCCTGATCGGCGTCGCCATGCGCGACCGGCAGGACGCCTACGCCGCGCAATGCCGCATGTGACCGCCCGCCGGCGCCCGCCGATGCCGGGCGCCGCCCGCCGCCCTGGCCCGGGGCCGCGCCCATGAGCGCGGCGCTGGCGCTCGAGCAGGCGCTGAACGGCGTGCAGCTGGGGGTGATGCTGTTCCTGGCGGCCGCCGGGCTGACGCTGATCTTCGGGGTCATGGGGCTCATCAACCTGGCCCATGGCGCGCTGTTCATGACGGGCGCCTATGCCTGCGCCTTCCTGACGCGCGAGACGGGATCGTTCTGGCTGGGCCTCGCGGGCGGCGCGCTGGCGGCGGCGGCGGCGGGCGCGGCGGTCGAGCTCCTGGTCGTGCGCCGGCTTTACGGGCGCGATCATCTCGACCAGGTTCTGGCAACCTTCGCGCTGGCGCTGATCTTCTCGGATGCGGCGCGGTGGATCTTCGGCCCGCAGCCGCTGTGGCTGGACCCGCCGGCGGCGCTGTCGGGCGCCGTGCCGCTGCCGGGCGGCGGGGCCTACCCGGCCTACCGGCTGGCGATCATCGCCGCGGGGCTTGCGGCGGCGGCCGGGCTGCACGCGCTGATCGCGCGCACGCGGCTGGGCATGCGCATCCGCGCCGGCGAATCCGACCGCGAGATGGTGGCCGCGCTGGGGGTGAACGTGGCGCTGCTCTACACCGCCGTCTTCGCCCTGGGCGCGGGCCTGGCGGGGTTCGCGGGGGCCATGGTGGGCGCGCTGCGCTCGGTGCAGGCCGACATGGGCGAGCCGGTGCTGATCCTGGCCTTCGTGGTGATCGTGATCGGGGGCGTGGGCTCGGTGAAGGGCGCCTTCGCCGGAGCGATGCTGGTGGGCGTGACCGACACGATGGGCCGCGCGCTGCTGCCGGCGCTGTTCGAGCGCGTCTGGGACCCCGCGACGGCGGCGGGCGCGGGCGCGGCGGTCGCCTCGATGCTGATCTACATGCTCATGGCCGCGGTGCTGGTTCTGCGGCCCAAGGGACTGTTTCCGGCCGATGGCTGAGGACGCGCGCGACACCAGGGCGACGCTGGCGCTGCTGGCCGCGCTTGCGGCGGCGGCAGCAGGCGCGCATGCGATGGGCGAGCCCTTCTACGTCAACATGGCCGCGCGCGTGGCGATCCTGGCCATGGCGGCGGCGGGGCTGAACCTGGCGCTGGGCTTCGGCGGCATGGTCAGCTTCGGCCATGCGGCCTTCTTCGGACTGGGCGGCTATGCGGCGGGCGTGGCCGCATGGCATGCGGCGAACCAGATCCCGCTGACGACCTGGCCCATCGTGGTGTCCGGCACGGACCGCATGATCGTCGTCTGGGCCGCGGCGGCGGCGACGGGCGGGCTGGCGGCGCTGCTGATCGGGGCGCTGTCGCTGCGCACCTCGGGGGTGCAGTTCATCATGATCACCCTCGCCTTCGCGCAGATGTTCTACTACTTCGCCATCTCCTGGCCGGCCTATGGCGGCGAGGACGGGCTGCCCATCTACCTGCGCAACGGCATCGAGGGGCTGGACGTCTACGACCCCCTCACCTTCTTCGTCATCTGCTTCGCCTGGCTGGCGGCGACGCTGGCGGGAACGGCGCGCATCATGCGCGCGCGCTTCGGCGCGGCGCTGACCATGGCGCGGCTGAGCGAGGCGCGCCTGGCGAGCGCGGGGGTCGATCCCTTTCCCGTCCGGCTGGCCGCCTTCGCGCTGTCGGGCGCCGTCGCGGCGGTGGCGGGGGCGCTCAATGCGGATCTGAACGGGTTCGTCGGCCCCTCGGCGCTGTCGTGGAAGATGTCGGGCGAGCTGATGGCCTTCGTCATCCTGGGCGGCGTCGGGCGGCTGGGCGGCCCGGTGGCGGGGGCGGCGGCCTTCGTGCTGCTCGAGCATTTCCTGGGCGCGGCGACCGAGCGCTGGGTGCTGGTCTTCGGCGCGCTGCTTCTGGGCGTGACGCTGTTCGCCCGCGGCGGGCTGCTGGGCCTTCTGGCCGGAAGGGCGCGCCATGGCTGAGACGGCGCTGCGGGTCGAGGGGCTGTGCAAGGCCTTCGGGGGGCTGGTGGCCTCGGACAGGGTCTCGCTCGACCTGCGGGCGGGCGAGATCCACGCGCTGATCGGGCCGAACGGCGCCGGCAAGTCGACGCTGATCGGCCAGATCGCCGGCTGGATCCGGCCCGATGCGGGGCGCGTGCTGCTGGCCGGGCGCGACGTCACGCGCCTGTCGCCGGCGCGGCGCGCGCGGCTGGGGCTGGGGCGGACGTTCCAGGTCTCGACGCTGGCGCTGCCGCTTTCGGCGCGGCGCAACGCCATGATCGGGGCGCTGGCGCGCGCGGGCGGGGCGTGGGGCTTTGCGCGGCCGCTGACGCGCGAGCGCGTGCTGACCGAGGCCGCCGACGCCGCGCTTGCGCGCGTGGGGCTGGCGGCGCGGGCCGACGTTCCCGCGGCCGAGCTTTCGCATGGCGAGCGCCGCCGCCTCGAGCTGGCCTGCGCGCTGGCCGGCGCGCCGCGCGCGCTGCTGCTGGACGAGCCGCTGGCCGGCATGGGCCCCGAAGGGGCGGCGCAGATGACCGAGCTGCTCGACGCCCTGCGGCGCGAGGTTCCGATCCTGCTGGTCGAGCATGACATGGACGCGGTGTTCCGCCTGGCCGACCGCATCACCGTTCTTGCGATGGGCCGCGTCATCGCTCACGGCCCGCCCGCCGCGATCCGCGCCGACGCGGCGGTGCGCGCGACCTATCTGGGACAGGACGACCGACCCGAGGCCGCCGATGTCTGACGCCCTTTTGCGCTTGCGCGACGTGACCGCCTTCTACGGCCCCGCCCAGGCCCTGTTCGGCGTGGACCTCGAGGTGCGCGCGGGGCAGGTCGTGGCGCTCATGGGCCGCAACGGCATGGGCAAGACGACGACCATCCGCGCCATCTGCCGCCTTCTGCCCCACCGCTCGGGCGAGATCGCCTTCATGGGCCGCGACATCTCGCGCCTGCCGCCGCACCGGGCGGCGCGGCTGGGGCTTGGCCTGTGCCCCGAGGGCCGGCGCTGCTTCGGCAATCTGACGGTCGAGGAGAACCTTCTGGCCACCGCCCGCCCCGGCCCGTGGACGATCGAGCGCATCGCCGCGCTGTTTCCCCGCCTGGCCGAGCGGCGCGCCCAGCTTGCCCGCACCCTGTCGGGCGGCGAGCAGCAGATGCTGGCCGTGGGCCGCGCGCTGGCCACCAATCCGCGCCTTCTGATCCTGGACGAGGCGACCGAAGGCCTGGCCCCCGCCGTGCGGCGCGAGATCTGGTCGGCCCTTGCCGCGCTCAAGGCCGAGGGGCAGGCCATTCTGATCGTGGACAAGACCCTGCGCGAGATGCTGCGCCTGGCCGATGCCTGCGTGATCCTGGAAAAGGGCGTCACGGTCTGGAGCGGCCCGCCCTCGGCGCTGACGCCCGAGCTGCGCGACCGCCATCTGGGGGTGTAGGCGCCATCTTCGCTCTGGCGCGCGGCGCGCGGCGCGCTATGATCCGCGCCGAACCGGGCCGCGACATGGCCCCTCAGATGGCCCCGGAAACGGCGAGGAGCCGCCCATGACCCTGCTCATCCTCGGACTTGCGCTGTGGTGGATCGGCCACCTTTTCCCGCTGGTCACCCCCGGCGCGCGCGCCGCGCTGGCCGCGCGCCTGGGCGAGAACGCCTACAAGGGGCTGTTCTCGCTGGCGGCGCTGGCCGCGATCGCGCTGATGGTCGTCGGCTACCGGCAGGCCGACTTCATCCCTCTGTGGGAGCCGCCCGCCTGGGCGCGCCATCTGAACAACCTGCTCATGCTGTTCGCCGTGGGGCTGTTCGGCGCCAGCCACTCGACCGGCAACGTCAAGCGCTTCGTGCGCCATCCGATGCTGAGCGCCGTCGCGGTGTGGGCGGCGGCGCATCTGCTGGTGAACGGCGACGCGGCCTCGGCGGCGCTGTTCGGCGGCATGGGCCTGTGGGCGCTTGCGGCGATGCGCGCGGCCAACGCCCGCGACGGCGCATGGACGCGCCCCGCCCCCGCGCCGCTGCGCAAGGATCTGATCCTGGTCGCCATCACCCTGGTCGCCTACGCCGCCATCGCGGCCATCCATGGCTGGCTCGGCCGACCCGTCTTCCCGGGCTGAGCCCGCCCCCGCCGGAGAACGTCGATGAAGCTCTACCGTCTGCTCACCGCCGACGACGACGCCGCCTTCTGCCGCAAGGTCACCGAGGCGCTCAACGAAGGCTGGCGGCTGCATGGCTCGCCCGCCTACGCCTTCGACGCCGCGCGCGGGGTGATGCGTTGCGCCCAGGCGGTGGTCAAGGACAAGCCGGGCGTCTACGACCCCGCGCGCCCCCTGCGCGAGCAATGAGGCCGCGCCCCGTCGCCGCGGCTCTGGCGCTGGCCTGGCTGTGGGCCGGCGTCGCCGCGGCGCAGCAGGCGCCCGATCCGGCGCGCGGCACGCTGGGCTTCACTTTCGAGAACGACGTCTTCGCCGGCAGCGATCAGGACTACACCAACGGCGTGCGGCTCGACTATGTGCGCCCGCGCGGCAGGCTGAGCGCGCTGGGGCGGGCGGCGCGCGCGCGCCTGGCGCGGCTGAGCCCCGGCGCGGACTGGCGCGAATCCTTCGCCCTGGGGCAGAACATGTATACGCCCCCCGACATCACGCTGCGCAACCCGCCGCCCGACCAGCGGCCCTATGCGGGCTTTCTCTACGCCGGATACGGCCTGTCCGCCGACCGGGGCGACCGGCTCGATTCGTTCTCGATCGAGATCGGCGTGGTCGGGCCATCGGCGCTGGCCGAACCGGTGCAGACCTTCGTGCACAAGCTTATCAACAGCCCGATCCCCAACGGCTGGGACACGCAGATCCGCGACGAGCCGGGCATCCGCCTGATCTACGACCGCAAATACCGCTTCGGCGCCGCCCTGCCGCTGCCGGCGCTGGACCTGCGGGCGGACGCGGCGCCGCATTTCAACCTGACGCTGGGCAATGTCGACAGCTCGGCCGCCGTCGGCGCGACGCTGCGCATCGGGCGCGACCTTGCCGACGATTACGGCCCGCCCCGGGTGCGCCCGGCGGTGTCCTCGCCCGGCTTCTTCCGCGCAAGGCGGGGCCTGAGCTGGCAGCTTTTCGTCGGCGCCGAGGGGCGGTTCGTGGGGCGCAACATCTTTCTCGAGGGCAACACCTTCGGCGGCCCCCGCGGCGTCACCATTCGCCGCACCACCGCCGACTTCCTGGCCGGGCTGGCGGTGCAGCTGGGCCGGGTCGAGCTGGCCTACACGCATGTGCTGCGCCTCGAGGAATATCAGGAGCAGGACGGCCCCTCGCAATTCGGCTCGCTGAACCTGCGGGTGCGCTACTGAGCGGGCTTGCGGCGCCGCGCAAGATGCTTATTGTGCAGCGCGTCGTCGTGACATGAAATTACCCGGAGCGCGTCCCATGACCGAGGCAAAGGCCCCGAAAACCAATCCCGGCAACTTCTTCGAGGATTTCCACGTCGGGCAGATCCTGCGCCACGCCACGCCGCGCACCCTGACCGAGGGCGACCGCGCGCTTTACGGGGCGCTGTATCCGACGCGCTTCGCGCTCTACTCCTCCGACGACTTCGCCCGCGCCTGCGGCCTGCCGCGCAGCCCGCTCGAGGATCTGATCGGCTTTCACGTCGCCTTCGGCAAGACGGTGCCCGACGTGTCGCTCAACGCCGTGGCCAATCTGGGCTATGCCGAGTGCCGCTTCCTGCGGCCGGTCTATCCGGGCGACACCATCGCCACCACCTCCGAGGTGATCGGCCTCAAGCAGAACTCGAACGGGCGCACGGGCGTGGTGTGGGTGCGCTCGACCGCGACCGACCAGCGCGGCGAGCCGGTGATGAGCTGGGCGCGCTGGGTGATGGTGCGCAAGCGCGACCCCGAGGCGCCGGCTCCGCAGACCGTCGTGCCCGAGCTGGCGCCCGCGGTGGCGGCCTCGGCGCTGGTCGTGCCGGCGGGGCTCGACTTCACCGACTACGATTTCGGCTTGGCGGGCGAGCCGCACCGCTGGGGCGACTACGCGGTGGGCGAGCGCATCGACCATGTGGACGGCGTCACCATCGAAGAGGCCGAGCACATGATGGCCACGCGCCTGTGGCAGAACACGGCCAAGGTGCATTTCAACGTCAACGCGCGCGAGGACGGCCGGCGCCTGATCTATGGCGGGCATGTGATCAGCCTGGCGCGGGCGCTCAGCTTCAACGGGCTGGCGAACGCGCAGATGATCGCCGCCATCAACGCCGGCGCGCATGTGGCGCCGTGCTTCGCCGGCGACACGGTGCACGCCTGGTCCGAGGTGCTGGACAAGGCCGAGACCCCCGCCCCCGGCGTCGGCGCGCTGCGCCTGCGCCTGGTGGCGGCGCGCCCCGAGGCGGCCTCGGGGCCGCTGCGCGACGAGAGCGGGCGCCATGCGCCGGGCGTGCTTCTGGATCTGGACTACTGGGCGCTGATCCCGATGTGAGTCGCGCCGCGGGCGGGGCGCGAGCTTTTGTGATCACACCAAATGCCGGCGTGATCACAAAGGCGCCGGATGATGCGGATTTTCGTCATCCATGCGGCCCCGCGCCCGCGCGCGGCGTTTGGAATCCGCGAATTTCCTGCTATACCGCTTGCGCGTCCGCCCGTCCGCGCCGCCCGCGCGGGCCCGCCCGGAACGGAGCCGACGCGCGAGATCCCGGCGCCGCCACGACGCCCGAGGGACCCGCAGCCAAGCCGGGGCGACGCGCTCCGGACAAGTCAGGGGAGAGAGCATGGCCGACGTGAACCGGGGAAACCGCCCCCTGTCGCCGCATCTTCAGATCTACCGCCCGCAGCTGAACTCGGCGATGTCGATCTTCCACCGCATCACCGGCGTGGGCATGACGCTGGCCGCCGCGCTGATCGTGTGGTGGCTGTTCGCCGCCGCTTCGGGCCCCGAGGCCTTCGCCGCCGCCGACGCGGTCCTGACCAGCTGGATCGGCCTTCTGATCCTGTTCGGCTCGACCTGGGCGCTGGTCTATCACTTCGGAACCGGCCTGCGCCATCTGTGGATGGACATGGGCTACGGCTACGACATCAAGCTCAACGACCTGGTCGGGCAGATCATTCTGGTCGCCTCGGGCGTGCTGACGCTGCTCATCTGGTTCCTGGCGCTCTGAGGGAGGACGAACGATGACCGACTTCAAGACCCCGATGGCGCGGGCGCTGGGCCTGGGCTCGGCGCATGACGGCGTTCACCACTGGTGGAGCCAGCGCATGACCTCGGCCGCGCTGGTCCCGCTGACCATCCTGGCGCTGTTCCCCATCGCCGGCGCCATCGGCGCGCCGCGCGAAGAGGTGCTGGCCACCTTCGCCGATCCCTGGAACGCCGTCGTCACGATCCTGTTCCTGGCGGTGATGTTCAAGCACCTGCACCAGGGCCTTCAGGTGGTGATCGAGGACTACGTGCACCACCCCGGCCGGCGCATCGCGGCGCTGACCGCCTCGACCTTCTTCTGCGGGCTGTTCGGCGTCGCCGGCGTGTTCGCCGTGGCGCGCATCGCCTTCGGCGCCGCCTGACGGCGCCGCGACCCGCTCACGCCCCCGGCGCGCCCCCTCGGGCGCGAGGGACGCGCCCCTTCAGGCACAATGGAAAAGATCATGGCGGCTTACGAGATTCACGACCACACCTATGACGTCGTCGTCGTCGGCGCCGGCGGCGCCGGCCTTCGGGCGACCCTCGGCATGGCCGAGCAGGGGCTCAGGACGGCCTGCGTGACCAAGGTGTTCCCCACCCGCTCGCACACCGTCGCCGCGCAGGGCGGCATCGCCGCGAGCCTGGGCAACATGGGCCCCGACAACTGGCAGTGGCACATGTACGACACCGTCAAGGGGTCGGACTGGCTGGGCGACATGGACGCGATGGAATACCTCGCGCGCGAGGCGCCCAAGGCGGTCTACGAGCTGGAGCACTACGGCGTGCCCTTCTCGCGCACCGAGGACGGCCGGATCTATCAGCGCCCCTTCGGCGGCCACACCACCGAGTTCGGCGAGGGGCCGCCCGTGCAGCGCACCTGCGCCGCGGCCGACCGGACCGGTCACGCGATCCTGCACACGCTCTACGGCCAGTCGCTCAAGCAGAAGGCCGAGTTCTACATCGAATACTTCGCCATCGACCTGATCATGACCGAGGACGGCGCGTGCCAGGGCGTGCTGGCCTGGAAGCTGGACGACGGCACGCTGCACCGCTTCAACGCCAAGATGGTCGTGCTGGCCACCGGCGGCTACGGGCGCGCCTATTTCTCGGCCACCTCGGCGCACACCTGCACCGGCGACGGCGGCGGCATGGTCGCGCGCGCCGGCCTGCCGCTGCAGGACATGGAGTTCGTTCAGTTCCACCCCACCGGCATCTACGGCGCCGGCTGCCTCATCACCGAGGGCGCGCGCGGCGAGGGCGGCTATCTGACCAACTCGGAAGGCGAGCGCTTCATGGAGCGCTACGCCCCCACCTACAAGGATCTGGCCAGCCGCGACGTCGTCAGCCGCTGCATGACCATCGAGATCCGCGAGGGCCGCGGCGTCGGCCCGCTCAAGGACCACATCTACCTGCATCTCGACCACCTGCCGCCCGAGACGCTGGCCGAGCGCCTGCCCGGCATCTCGGAAAGCGCGCGCATCTTCGCCGGCGTGGACGTGACCAAGGAGCCGATCCCGGTCCTGCCCACCGTGCACTACAACATGGGCGGCATTCCCACGAACTACTGGGGCGAGGCGCTGAACCCCGTCGAGGGCGACCCCGACCGCACGGTGCCCGGCCTGATGGCCGTGGGCGAGGCGGGCTGCGCCTCTGTGCACGGCGCGAACCGGCTGGGGTCCAACTCGCTGATCGACCTTGTCGTGTTCGGCCGCGCCGCGGCGCTGCGCGCGCGCGAGGTGGTCGATCCCAAGGAGCCCAACCGCCCGCTCAACCAGGCCTCGGTCGAGAAGGCGCTCGATCGCTTCGACCGCCTGCGCCACGCGAACGGCGCGATCCCCACGGCCGAGCTGCGGCTGAAGATGCAGCGCTCGATGCAGAACAACGCGGCGGTCTTCCGCGACGAGCCGACCCTGCGTCAGGGCTGCGCCGAGATGACCCAGATCCGCAAGGAGTTCGCCGACGTGCGCGTCACCGACCGCTCGCTGATCTGGAACTCGGACCTGATGGAGACGCTCGAGCTGGACAACCTCATGCCCAACGCGCTGGCCACCGTGTTCAGCGCCGAGGCCCGGCACGAGAGCCGCGGCGCCCATGCGCGCGAGGACTATCCCGAGCGCGACGACGTCAACTGGCGCAAGCACACCATCGCGCGCGTCTCGTATGAGGGCAAGGTCGAGCTGGACTACCGCCCGGTGCATACCGAACCGCTCACCCCGCCCGAGCTGGGCGGCATCGACCCGGCCAAGATCGCGCCCAAGGCGCGCGTCTACTGAGGCGATGAGCGCGCTCGCCGCCAAGGCGCCCGGCACGCCCCTGCGGCGCGACCAGGCCGAGATCGCGCAGGTCCTGGACCTGCGCGCGCGGCGCGCGCTCGAGCATTTCGCGCGGCTGGCGCAGGACGGGCCGGTCCTGTCCTGCCCCATCTGCGGCTATCGGGGGCGCTTTTCGCCGGTGCGGCACAAGCCTTCGGTCTGGTGCCCCTCCTGCGACAGCCGCCCGCGCCACCGGCTCATGCGGCTGTGGCTCGAGACCGACCCGCCGCAGGCGCGCGGCCGGGTGCTGCACTTCGCGGCCGAACCCTGCCTTGCGCCGACCTTGCGCGCGCGCGCCGCGCGCTACGCCCAGGCCGACATCAACGGCCTCTACGAGCTGACGCTCGACATCGAGGCGATCGACCAGCCCGACCAAAGCTGGGACCTGGTCATCGCCAACCATGTGCTCGAGCATGTCGACGACCGCAAGGCGATGGCCGAGCTGTTCCGCATCCTGGCGCCCGGCGGCATTGCGGCGCTGACCGTGCCGCTGGTCGCCGGATGGGAGCGCACGCTGGAGCTGCCCCCCGACGCCTCGGCCGACGAGCGCGCCCTGCGCGCGGGCGATCCCACGCATCTGCGCCTTTACGGGCGCGACTTCGCGGCGCGGCTGCGCGCCGCGGGCTTCGAGGTCTCGACCTTCACCGCGACCGAACCGGCGGTCGGCGATCACGCCCTGCACAGGGGCGAGAGCGTTTTCCTGGCCCGCCGGCCCGGCCCCGACGACGTTTCCCCCGGCCAGGCGCCGGACCCGAAAGGAGCGAAACATGGTTGAATTCGCGCTGCCCAAGAACTCTCGCGTCATGGTGGGCAAGACCTGGCCCAAGCCCGAGGGCGCGAAGAACCTCCGCGCGTTCAAGATCTACCGCTACGATCCCGACAGCGGCCAGAACCCGCGCCTGGACACCTACTGGGTGGACATGGACAGCTGCGGGCCCATGGTTCTGGACGCGCTGATCAAGATCAAGAACGAGATCGACCCGACCCTGACCTTCCGCCGCTCGTGCCGCGAGGGCATCTGCGGCTCTTGCGCCATGAACATCGACGGCATCAACACGCTGGCCTGCATCTACGGGCTGGACGAGATCGAGGGCGAGGTGAAGATCTATCCCCTGCCCCACATGCCCGTCGTCAAGGACCTGGTGCCGGACCTGACGCATTTCTACGCGCAGCACGCGGCGATCATGCCCTGGCTCGAGACCTACACCACGCCGCCCGAGAAGGAGTGGCGCCAGTCGATCGAGGACCGCAAGAAGCTGGACGGGCTTTACGAGTGCGTCATGTGCGCCTCGTGCTCGACCTCGTGCCCCAGCTACTGGTGGAACGGCGACCGCTACATGGGCCCGGCGGCGCTGCTGCACGCCTATCGCTGGCTGGTCGACAGCCGCGACGAGGCCAAGCAGGAGCGGCTGGATTTCCTCGAGGACCCGTTCCGCCTGTATCGCTGCCACACCATCATGAACTGCACGCGGACCTGCCCCAAGGGGCTGAACCCGGCCAAGGCGATCGCCGAGATCAAGAAGATGATGGTCGAGCGCGTGGTCTGACCCGCGCGCCCCTCGGGATGACGGCGCGGCGCCCTCGCAAGGGGGCGCCGTTTTCATGTCCGCCGTTCCTCAGGCCCCCGGTTCAAGAAACAGTATGTCGCGCTGCCAAGCCGATCATGGATGTTGCGCGGCTCACCCCTCGGGTGTATGACAACTGCCATACAAGCCTCAGGAATGAATTGCACCGAGTCGGGGTTCCATGTCTTTCGCCAAGCGTGTTTCGACGATCATCTATCTGCTCGCCGCCGCCGTCCTGTTCGGCGCCATGTTCTTCTCGGACAACCCAAGCGAAGCCAACGGCGTCAACATGGCCGCCGCGCGCGCCCAGCCGCACCCCGAGTGACGCCGCCTCGGAACTAACCCGCGCAGGGATCGGGCAGGCGCCGCGCCGCCTCGATCAGCGCGTCCAGCGCCGCCTCGGACGGTCCGCCCTGCACCACGACGGCGCCGATGACCAGCCCCGGCGTTCCCCGAAAGCCGAAAGCCCGCGCCGCCGCCGCCGCGCGCAGCAAGGCGGCGTCGACCTTCGGCGAGTCCAGCTCGGCCAGCAGGCGCGCGGCGCTGACGCCCCTCTGCGGGGCGATGGCGCGCAGATAGGCCCGGTTCGGCGCGAAGGCGCTGGCAAGCAGCCTTGCGCGCATGGGGGCGTAGGCGCCAAGCTCCCACGCCGCCAGCGCCGCCCGCGCCGCCATGCGCGAAGCCTCGCCCAGCACGGGGTATTCCTGATAGGTCAGCACGATGTCGCCGCGCGCCGCCCGTTTTTCCAGCGCCGCGCCCAGGGCGCGGCACCAGGGGCAGCGATAATCGGTGAAATAGGCGACGTGAACCGCGTCCTTGCCCGGCAGGCCGGCCGCGCGCGGCCCCGTGCGCAGCGCCGCGCAGAGCGCCTCGCCCGATGGCGGGGGCGGCGCGCGGTCAAGGCGCGGCATCGCGACGCTCAGCCCGGCGCCGCCCAGTCCGCGCGGCGCGAAGAACCCCTCGGGCTGCGCCAGGGGCAGCAGCTCGGGCGGCTCGAGCCGTGCTTGCTGGCGCCAGCCCCAGACGGCCAGCAAGACCAGCGCCAGCGCCGCCAGCCATGGCAAGCCGCGCGCGCTCATGTCTCGGGCGGCCAGTCGTCGCTCTGCATCTCGTGCAGGCGCGAGACCGTGCGCTCGAACTCGAAGGCGCCGGCGCCCTCGACGTAAAGCTCTTCGGGCGGGGCCTCGGCCGACATGGCAAGACGCACCCGCCCCTCGTAAAGCGCGTCGATCAACGTCACGAAGCGGCGCGCGGCGTTGGCGTCGGCCGGACCCAGGCGCGGCACGTCGTCCACAAACAGCATGTCGAGCGCCCGCGCCACCGCCAGATAGTCGGCCGGGCCAAGCGGGCGGGCGCACAGATCGGCGAAGGAGGCGCGCGCGATGCGGTCCCGGTGCTGCGGCAGCGTCACTTCGCGCCCGGCGACGGTGAGCGTCAGCGGCGGGGCGGGCCCCTCGCCGGCCATCTCGCGCCATTGCGCATCCATGGCCGCGCGGGCGACCGGGCCAAGCGGCGCGTGATACAGCGTCTGCCCGCGCAGCCTGCCGCGCCGGTGGTCGATCGGGCTTTCGAGGTGATGCAGGTCCAGCCGCTCCTTGATCAGGGCGATGAAGGGCAGGAAGAGCTGACGGTTGAGCCCGTCCTTGTAAAGCTCGTCGGGGTGGCGGTTCGACGTCGCCACCACCACCACCCCGCGCGCGAAAAGCGCCTCGAACAGGCGGCCGACGATCATGGCGTCGGCGATGTCGGTGATCTGAAGCTCGTCGAAGCACAGCAGCGTCGCCTGCGCCGCGATCTTCTGGGCCACATGCGCGATCGGGTCGCGCAGGCCCTCGGCGCGGGCGGCGTTGATGCCGGCGTGCACCTCTTGCATGAAGGCGTGGAAATGCACCCGCCGCTTGGGCGAGACGGGCGCCGTCTCGAAGAACAGGTCCATGAGCATGGACTTGCCCCGCCCCACGCCGCCGTAAAGGTAAAGCCCGTTGAGCGCAGCGCGCTCGTGCCGCGGCTCGCGCCCCCAGCCGAACCAGCCCCGGGCCACGCGGCGCGGGCGCGCGGGCTCGTAGCCGCGCAGGCGCTCGTGCAGGAGCTGCAGCTTCTCGACCGCCAGCTTCTGGGCCGGATCGTCGCGCAGGCGGCCGTCGCGCACAAGGGCGCGGTAGCGGGGCATGGGCGCGGTGGCGTCGGTCATGAAGTCCTCGTCCGAAGGGCGTCGCGCGGCACTGATACGGCGCCCGGGCGCGCAAGTCAGCCATCTTTGGTTTGACAGGGGCGCGCGCGGGCGCCTTTGATGCGGGCGGAGGATGATATGCGAGACTTATCAACAAAGCCTGATCCGCAAGGCGTGATCACGCCCGTTCTGATCGCCGGATGCCTGATCATGATCGTCGGCTTCGGGGTGCGCGCCTCGTTCGGGGTGTTCCAGCTGCCGGTGGCGCAGGAGTTCGGCTGGGCGCGGGCCGAGTTCTCGCTGGCCATCGCGATTCAGAACCTGGCCTGGGGCGTGGGACAGCCGCTGTTCTCGATGATCGCCGAGCGCTGGGGCGACCGGCGGGCGCTGACGCTGGGGGCGCTGTGCTACGCGGTCGGGCTGGCGCTTGCGGCGCAGGCGACCACGCCCGAGGGGCACCAGCTGCTCAACGTCGTGATCGGCTTCGGCGTGGCGGGGCTGGGCTTCGGCGTGATCCTGTCGATGGTCGGGCGCGCGACGCATGAGCGGCGGCGCTCGCTGGCGCTGGGAATCGCCACGGCGGCGGGATCGGCGGGCCAGGTGGTGGGGCCGCCGCTGGCCGAGGCGCTGCTGGGCGTCGCGGGCTGGGACGGAGCGTTCCTGATCTTCGCCGCCGCGGTGTTGGCGACGGTGCTGTTCCTGCCGCTGATCCCGGCCGGCGCGCCGCGCGCGCCCGCCCTCGAGGAGCGGTTCGCGGTCGTCCTGGGCCGGGCGCTGCGCGACCCCTCCTACACGCTGATCTTCCTCGGCTTCTTCTCGTGCGGCTATCAGCTGGCCTTCGTGACGGCGCATTTCCCCGCCTTCGTCGCCGAAAGCTGCGGGCCGATCGACCCGTCGGGCTTTCTGGCGAGCGTGGGCATCGGCGACGCCTCGGCGCTGGGGGCGTGGGCGTTGGCGGTGATCGGGGCGACCAACATCGCCGGCACGCTGCTGGCGGGGCAGCTGGGCGCGCGCTTCTCGCGCAAATACCTGCTTTCGGGGATCTATCTTGCGCGCACCGTGGTCGCCGCCGCCTTCATCATGGCGCCGATGACGCCGCTCAGCGTCATCGCCTTCTCGGTCGCCATGGGCGCGCTGTGGCTGGCGACTGTGCCGCTGACCGCCGGGCTGGTGGGGCATATCTACGGGCTGCGCTACATGGGCACGCTTTACGGGATCGTGTTCTTCAGCCACCAGCTGGGCAGCTTTCTGGGCGTGTGGCTGGGCGGCGCGCTCTATGACCGCTACGGCTCCTACGATCTGGTGTGGTGGATCGGGGTCGGAGTGGGCGCCTTTTCGGCGCTGGTGCATCTTCCGGTGCGCGAGCGCCCCCTGGCCGCCTTCGCCTGACATGCAAAAGGCCCCGCCGTCGCCGGCGGGGCCCTTCGTCTTGTTCGCCTCTGCGCCGCGCGCCCTGGGCGACGCGGCTGCCTTGATCAGGCGAAAGAGACGTTGCCGGCCGAGCTGCGCCCGTCGCGGCCGCGCTCGAGCTCATACTCGATCTTCTGGCCGTCGGCCGGGGCCGACAGACCCGCGCGCTCGAGCGCCGAGACGTGCAGGAACACGTCGTTGCCGCCCGCGTCGGGCTGAATGAAGCCGAAGCCTTTGGTGGAGTTGAACCATTTCACGGTGCCGGTGGCCATGTCGCCAATCCTTCGCATTGTCGCCGCGCGCGGAATGCCGCGGCTGTGGCTGGTCAGTCTCAAGACGCCAGCAGCAGTCGAAGGACAGTCACCGTAGTCAGTCAGAGATAGATCGCAGGGCGCTTGTGCCCCGAATCGGGCGCCGACGCAAGCCGTGATTTCGCAAATGCGAAAAAAGGCGCGTCAGTCGTCCATCTTGAGCGCGTTGATGAAGGCTTCCTGCGGGATGTCCACCTTGCCGAACTGGCGCATGCGCTTCTTGCCCGCCTTCTGCTTTTCCAGAAGCTTGCGCTTGCGCGTCACGTCGCCGCCATAGCACTTGGCGGTCACGTCCTTGCGCAGGGCCGAGATGGTCTCGCGCGCGATGATGCGCCCGCCGATCGCCGCCTGGATCGGGATCTTGAACATGTGCTGGGGGATCAGCTCCTTGAGCTTCTCGCACATGGCGCGGCCGCGCGCCTCGGCGCGGGCGCGATGCACCATGGTGGACAGCGCGTCGACGGGCTCGTCGTTCACGAGGATCTGCATCTTGACCAGATTGTCCTCGCGATAGCCGATCAGCTGGTAGTCGAAGCTGGCGTAGCCCTTGGTGACCGATTTGAGGCGGTCGTAGAAGTCGAACACCACCTCGTTCAGCGGCAGGTCGTAGACCACCATGGCGCGGCTGCCCGCATAGGTCAGATCCAGCTGGATGCCGCGCCGATCCTGGCACAGCTTGAGCACGTCGCCCAGATATTCGTCCGGCACGAGGATGGTGGCCTTGATGCGCGGCTCCTCGATGCGGGCGACCTTGACCGGGTCGGGCATGTCGGCGGGGTTGTGCAGCTCGATCATCGTGCCGTCGGTCTTGTAGACGTGGTAGATGACCGAGGGCGCGGTGGTGATCAGGTCGATGTCGAACTCGCGCTCGAGCCGCTCGCGCACGACCTCGAGATGCAAAAGCCCGAGAAAGCCGCAGCGAAAGCCGAAGCCCAGCGCGGCCGAGGTTTCCATCTCGTAGGTGAAGGAGGCGTCGTTGAGCGCCAGCTTCTCGATCGCGCTGCGCAGATCCTCGAAATCGTTGCTGTCGACGGGGAACAGGCCGCAGAACACCACCGGCTGGGCGGGCTTGAAGCCTGGCAGCGGCTCGGCGCAGGGGCGCTTTTCATGGGTGATGGTGTCGCCCACGCGCGTGTCGCGCACCTGCTTGATCGAGGCGGTCAGATAGCCGATCTCGCCCGGCCCCAGCTCTTCGACCGGCTGCATCGAGGGGGAGAACACGCCGATTCGGTCCACCGCGTAGCTGGCCTTGGTGGACATCATGCGGATGCGGTCGCCCTTCTTCAGCACGCCGTCGACGATGCGCACCAGCACGACCACGCCCAGATAGGCGTCATACCAGCTGTCCACCAGCATGGCCTTGAGCGGCGCGTCGCGATCGCCCTTGGGCGCGGGCAGGCGCGTCACGATGGCCTCGAGCACCTTGTCCACGCCAAGCCCCGTCTTGGCCGAGATCTCGACCGCGTCCGAGGCGTCGATGCCGATCACGTCCTCGATCTGCTCCTTCACGCGCTCGGGCTCGGCGGCGGGCAGGTCGATCTTGTTGAGGACGGGCACGATCTCGTGCCCCGCGTCGATGGCCTGGTAGACGTTGGCCAGGGTCTGCGCCTCGACGCCCTGGCTGGCGTCGACCACCAGCAGCGAGCCCTCGACCGCCCGCATCGAGCGCGAGACCTCGTAGGCGAAGTCCACATGGCCGGGCGTGTCGATCAGGTTGAGCACATAGGTCTCGCCATCCTGCGCCGTGTAGTTCAGGCGCACCGTGTTGGCCTTGATGGTGATTCCGCGCTCGCGCTCGAGCTCCATCGAGTCGAGCACCTGCTCCTTCATCTCGCGCTCGGACAAGGCGCCCGTCAGCTGGATCAGACGGTCGGCCAGCGTGGATTTGCCGTGGTCGATATGCGCCACGATCGAGAAGTTGCGGATCTTCGAGAGCTCGGTCATGGCGCGCTTATGCAACCGCCCCGAGGGGGCGTCAAGCGCCCGCCCGCCGCCGCCCTTGCGCGCAGCTCACGCGCCGGTCCGGGGCAGCCGCGGCGCCGCCGGCGCCGATCGCCGCCCGCCGCGCCCGCGCAGCGCCAGGCCCGCCAGCGCCGCCGCCAGCAGCCCCGCCGCCCCCGACAGCGGCACGGCGCCGAGCGGAGCGGAAACCAGCGCCGCGCGCATCGCGCTCGGCCCGTTGACGCCGCTGCGCAGGACGCATTCGGGCGGAAGGCGCAGATCGTCGCATTCCTCGTAAAGATAGCTCTCGCTCGCCTCGAACAGAAGCTCGGGCGCGCCGATCTGCGCGGGCGCGAAGATCAGGAACAGCGCATTGTCGAGATCGCTGCGCCCGTCGGAGGGATCGAGGTCCAGCCTGTCGTCCGTCAGGACCACGATGCGCAGCGCCGGATCGAACGGATGGGGCAGCACCGCATGAGAGTCGCGCAGCGTCACATCTCCCAACACGGGGTGCGAAACCGTCCGGGTCTGTCCGCGCAGGTAGTCGGCCTCGCGCCAGACCGCGCCTGCGGGCCCCGGCAGGAACGAGGTCAGCGCGTAATCGGCGACCATCGTCGCGTCGTCGCCCGAATCGTCCAGAGCCAGCGTCCCGCGCAAGGTTCCGCCGGGGCTGCCGGGGTCCATGCCCGCCTGCGGGTTCGAGAAGGCGTCGAAGACGTGGTCGAAGCCATAGACGAAGGTCGCCGCGGCGGCGCCCTGGCTCCACGCCAGCAGCGCCGCGGCGGCAAGACGGACGAACATCGCGAAACCTCTTTGAAAATGGGCGAAAGGGCGAAAACGGGTCAATTTTGCCTCAAGCCGGATGAACGGCGGCCGAACCCCTCTAGCCCCACGCGCCGCGCCAAGGCATTCTGACGCCGCTCAGCGCTTCACGGAGCCGACGCATGACGCAGGACGAACCTTCGATCGTCATCCTGACCGGGGCCGGACTCTCGGCGGAATCGGGGCTTGGCACGTTCCGCGACGCAGGCGGGCTGTGGACGCAGGTCCGGCTCGAGGACGTCGCCACCCCCGAGGGCTTCGCCCGCGACCCCGAGCGCGTTCTGGCCTTCTACAACGCCCGCCGCGAGAATTGCCGCGCCGCGCAGCCCAACCCCGCGCACCGCGCGCTGGCGCGGCTGCAGCGGGCGCGGCCGGGCGCTGCGCTGATCGTCACGCAGAATGTCGACGATCTGCACGAGCGCGCCGGCTCGCCGCCCGCCGAGGTGCTGCACATGCACGGGCGCCTCGACCGCACGCTGTGCAACTTCTGCCGCCACGCCTTCGACGACGACGCGCCGCTTTCGACCGCGCGCGGCTGCCCGGCCTGCGGCGTCCAGGCGCTGCGCCCCGACGTGGTCTGGTTCGGCGAGGTCCCCTACCACCTCGAGCGCATCTTCGCCGCGTTGGAGCGCTGCGATCTGTTCGTGTCCATCGGCACCTCGGGCGAGGTCCACCCCGCCGCGGGCTTCGTCGCCCATGCCCGCGCCGCGGGGGCGCGGACGCTCGAGCTCAATCTCGAGCCGTCCGCCGGCGCGCGCCTGTTCGACAAGGCCGTTCACGGCCCGGCGTCCCGCATCGTGCCCAAATGGGTGGCCGAAACGCTGGGCGAGAGCTGAAAGGGGGGCGCGCCGGCTTCGGCGCGCCCCGGCCGGTCATTGCGCGGCGGCGCCGTGCCCGTCCGTCTTGCCATGCATGTGGCCATGGCCCATCTGCGCGCCGCCATGACCGGCGGCCCGGCGCGCATTGTCCACGGGAACCTGCAGGGCCATCTCGCCCGCGCGCTCGAAGACCAGGGTCAGCGGAATTTCGCGCCCGTCCTCGAACGGCGTCGTCAGCCCCATGAACATCACATGCAGCCCGCCGCGCTGCAGCGCCACGCGGCCGCCTGCGGGAACGGGAATGCCGCCCTCGACCGGGCGCATCCGCGCCACCCCGTCCGCGATGACATGGGTGTGCAGCTCGACCTTGCGCGCGGCGGGCGAGCGCGCCGCCACAAGCCGATCGTCGGCCGCGCCATGGTTCTCGATCACCATGAACGCCGCGCCGTTCTTCTGGTTCGAGCTGCGCGCATAGGCGTCGCGCACCGCGATGTCGCCGGCCTGCGCGGCGCCGACCCCGGCGACCAGCGCCGCGGCGGCAAGAAGTCTTCCAAACATGCTTTTCATCCTTCGATCCGTTTCACCTTCGTCCTTCGCGCCGTCGCGCGTCAGATCGAGGCCGGCGGATCGCGCGCGCACGGGCTGCGCGCGGCGGATCGGGGCCGCCGCGGCCCTTCGGCGGGCGGCGCCGCATGCAGAAGGGTCAGCGTCGGTCGCGGCGGCGGCGCGGATGCGGCCGGAAGGGCGGGAATCAGACAGCAGGACAGGCAGTGCGCGCAGCCCTGCTCGGGGGTCTGGCCCGGGATCAGCGGCGCGCTCGCGCCCGAGGCGCCGCAGATCTGACCGCGCAGGACCGCCGCAGGCGGCTGCGCAGCCGCCGCCACTGCGGCGTGCAGCGACAGGCTTGCCAGCAGCAAGGCCCGAAGCAGCGTCATGGCCAGGAGCGATCTCATGCCGGCACCCTGCCGCGCCGCCCGCGGGCGGGGAATGAGGCGCATCCGCGCAGCGCAACGGGGCCGCCGCGTCCCCGCGACGGCCCCGTTCGCGATGCGAATCGGCGCATCAGGCCGAAGCCTGAGCCTTTTCGATCTCGCGCTTGACCTTGAGCGCCCGCGGCGACAGCTCCTCGTCGCGCGCCTTGATGAGGAAGGCGTCGAGCCCCCCGCGGTGATCGACCGTGCGCAGCGCCGAGGCGGCGATGCGGAACTTGAAGGCGCGCCCGAGCGCCTCGCTCATCAGCGTCACCTCGTTGAGGTTGGGCAGATAGCGGCGGCGGGTCTTGATGTTCGAGTGGCTGACGCGGTTGCCGGTCAGAACACCCTTGCCGGTCAGCTCGCAACGACGAGACATAGCTTCGACCTCGATTCCAGAACGTGAAGGTGCGCGCCGCCCAGGCGAACGCGGCGAATTCGGAGCCGCGTCTATAAGCCCTTCGCGCCGGAAGGTCAACCGGACCCGGCCTCGAACGCATTTACGACGTATCAACCGTTTGCGCGCAACCTGCGCGCATGAAGCAGCTTGGCATGACATCAGGGCCGGGTCCCGGCCACGCCGCAGCCCTGTTCGCGACCGTCGGCGCGCTTGGCGCCGCCGCCGCGCTCGGGGGCGGCCTTCCCGCGGCGGTCGGCGCCGCTGCGCTCTCGGCCCTCGGGGCGGGAGCATCCCTGTGGAAAGGACTCCGGCGCCCGCCGGCCGAGGCCGAGTCCGAAGCGGCGCCGCCGACCGAGGCCGAGGCCGCGGCCGAGGCCGAGCGACAGGCGATCATCGACCAGCGCGAGCGCGACGCCGCGGCCCGGCGCGAGGCGTTCAAGCTTTGCTTCGATCGCTTCGGCGCCGGCGACCTGACCGCCCGCATGCCCGAACACCCAGGCGATTCGGTCGCGAAGACCGTGAACGCCGGGCTCGCCTCCGCCCAGGTCGCCATCGACGAAATCCTCGCCTTGTGCGAGCTGATGGCGATCGGCGATCTCTCGACCCCCGCCAATGGCGAGTATTCCGGCGACCTCAAGCGCCTCAAGGAAGGCGTCAACGCCATTCGGGAAGGGCTTCGCGACATCGTGCAGGGCGCGCTGCGCTCTGTCGACGCCATGCATGTCCAAAGCGCCGCCATCCGCGATACCGCGGCGGACATCCTTGCCAACGTCGATTCGCAAACCCGCGCGCTCGAAGGCGCCGACGGCGCGGTCAACAGCGTCTCGCGCGAGGTCGACGGCGTGAACGCGGCGGTCGCCGCCGTGGTCGAGGAAACGCGCAAGGTCTCGGAAATCGCCGCGTCGGGCAAGGACGTCGCCGCCGAAGCCGAGGCTGCGATCACCCGCCTCGTGGGCAACTCGCGCGAGATCGCGCGGTTCCTCGACGACATCAACGCCATCGCCCAGCAGACGAACCTGCTCGCCATCAACGCCGCCGTCGAAGCGGCGCGCGCCGGCGATGCGGGCCGCGGCTTCGCCGTCGTCAGCGCCGAGGTGCAGGCCCTGGCGAACCGCTCCGCCAAGGCGGCCGCGGACATCAAGGCCATCGTCGGCCGGTCGAACGAAGCGGTCGACGACTGCGCCCGCCAGGTCAACGAATGCTCCGCCGTTCTCGATCGCGTCATGGAAGGCGCCCGCGCCTCGGAAAACGCCACTCACGGCATCCTTTCGGCCTGCGACAGGCAACGGCAGGCGATCGAGGCGGTGCAGACCGAGTTTTCGACCCTGCGCAAGACGGCGCGCGAAGGCGCAACGCTGTCGCGGCGCTCGGAGGAAGCCGCGCGCGATCTCGACGCCGTCACCGCCGCGCTGCAGGATCAGCTCGCGCGGTTCCGCCTCGACGACGAAGAGATGGCGCGCGAGGTCGAACAGCGCGCGGCGCTGGTCTCGAAGGCGTTCGAAGAGGGCGTGCGCGCCGGCAAGATCACCATGGAGGAGCTTTTCTCGGACAGCTACGAGCGCATCCCCGGCGTCGAGCCCGCGCAATACATGGCGCCCTTCACCCGCTTCACGGACGAGGTCCTGCCGCCCATCCTGGAGAGCGCGCTCGAGATCGACGATGGCGTGGTGTTCTGCGCGGCCGTGAACCGCGACGGCTATCTGCCGACCCACAACCGGAAGTTCTCCAAGACCCCCGGAGACGATCCGGTCTGGAACGCGGCCAATGCGCGCAACCGTCGCTTCTTCAACGATCGCGTCGGCCTGGCCGCGGGACGCTCGACGGCGCCCCACCTTCTTCAGGCCTACCGCCGCGACATGGGTGGCGGAAACTACGTCGCGATGAAGGATGTGAGCGCGCCGATCTACGTCCATGGCCGCCATTGGGGCGGGCTGCGCATCGGCTACAAGCCGCGGATGCTTGCCGCCCACGCCGGAAAGAGGAGCGATGCGCGCAGAACCCGGGCGGCCTAGCCGCCCGGCGTCGCCGCGCCGAACAGGTCCAGCGCCGCCGTCGCCGCGACCTCGGGCGGAAGCCGGCCCTCGGCGACCTCCCGCTCGAGCCCGGGCATCCGCGCCGAAACCCGCGGCGACGACGCAAAGCGCTCGAACAGCCCGGCGCGGATCTCCTGCCACATCCAGCCCACGGCCTGCTCGCGCCTGCGCGCCTCGAGAACGCCCGCGCTGCGCCGCCACTCGAACAGGGCCGTCATCTCGGCCCAGACTTCGGCCAAACCGTCGGCTCTGAGCGCGGAAACCGCCATGGCCTTGGGAAAGCCCTCGGGGTCCTGCGGACGGCGGCGCATCAGGCGAAGCGCGCCGGCATAGTCGGCGCGGGTGCGCTCGGCCGCGGCTCGAAGGTCTCCGTCGGCCTTGTTCACAAGGATCAGATCGCAGATCTCCATGATGCCGCGCTTGACCCCCTGAAGCTCATCGCCGCCGCCAGGCGCCAGAAGCAGCGCGAAGATGTCGGTCATGTCGGCGACCATCGTCTCGGACTGCCCCACGCCGACGGTCTCGACCAGCACCACGTCGAAGCCCGCGGCCTCGCAAAGCAGGATCGTCTCGCGCGTTCGACGCGCCACCCCGCCCAGCTCGGCCCGGCTGGGCGAAGGCCGGATGAACGCCTCGGGCCGGCGCGAAAGCCTTTCCATCCGCGTCTTGTCGCCCAGAATCGACCCCCCGGTGCGGGCCGACGACGGATCGACCGCGAGGACCGCCACTTTCAGCCCCCTCTCGACCAGCATCATGCCGAAGCTTTCGATGAAGGTCGACTTGCCGACCCCGGGCGTGCCCGACAGCCCTATCCGCATGGCGCTTCCCGCCTTGGGATAGAGGCGCGAGACCAACGCCAGCGCCGCGCGCCGGTGATCGGCGCGGGTCGACTCCACCAGCGTGATCGCACGCGCCAGGGCGCGCCGGTCGCCGGCCTCCAGTCTGGACGCCAGCTCGTCGGCAAGGGCTTCGGAATCTGCGGTCGGGCGGGGCTCGGTCATCGGCTTCCTCTGCGACGGCGGTCTGGACACCGGCTCTGTAGCGCATAAGTAAACGCCGCAGAACCCCGCAGCCGAGGAGAAGCGCATGACGCGGCGTCCATCGATCCCCGTGCGGCGCCATGCGGCGGCCCTTGCGGCGGCCGCGCTGGCGATCGCGGCCCCCGCGCCGCGCGCCGCGCCCGCCGCAGCAGCGCCCGAGGCAAGCGTGGCGGCGCGCTTCGACGTGCATTTCGGCGGCATTCGCGCCGGCGAGGTCAGCGTCATGCTGAGCGAAGACGGACGGCGCTACAGCGTCGCCTCGCGCGCCGTCACGGCCGGGATCGTCGGCGCATTCTACGACGCCGCCTATGACGCGCAGGCGCAAGGCGCGCTGGCGCCCGCGCCGAAACCCGAGGCCTTTCGCGCCGTCGGCGATTTCGGCGGCAAGCGCCAGCAGGTCGAGATCGCGTTCGGCCCCCTCGCCCCGCGCGAGGTCAAGGCCGATCCGCCCTTCAAGCCGAAGCCCTACGAGATCGACCCGGCGGTGCAGATCGGCGTGCTGGATCCGCTCTCGGCGGCGGCCACGGTGCTGCGCCCGGCTCCCATCGCCAACATCTGCCCGCGCTCGCTGGACATTTTCGACGGCCGCCGGCGCGCGCAGATCACGCTGGGGCCGCCGACGCGGCGCGATTCGGGCGAGCTGCGCTGCCACGGCCGCTTCAAGCGCGTCGCCGGCTATCGGCCCAAGGACATGAAATCGCCCGACATCGCCTTCAGCCTGGACTTCGAGGACCAGCCGACCGGCGCGGCCAGGCTGCGCCGCGTGACGGTCGATACGGGCTGGGGCCTTCTGGTGGCGCTGCGCCGCGACTGACGCGCCTTGGCGCCCGCGCGCGGCCGCGCTAGGCGTTGCGCCATGACGCCGCTTGCGCACGACATCGCCCGCCTGCCCGACCTGCCCGCGCGCGCCGCGCTGCCCGCGCTGCTGGACGCCTTGCGCGAGGGCAGCCGCGCCGTTTTCGAGGCCCCGCCCGGCGCGGGCAAGACGACGCTGGTTCCCCCCGCCCTGCTTGGCCAGCCCTGGGCCCTGGGGCGCATCGTCATGCTGCAGCCCCGGCGCGTCGCGGCCCGCGCCGCGGCCGAGCGCATCGCCGCCCTGTTGGGCGAGGCGCCCGGCGCGCGCGTGGGTTGGCGCATTCGCGGCGAGACGCGCATCGGCCCCGACTGCCGCATCGAGGTCGTGACCGAGGGGATCCTGACGCGGATGCTGCAGGACGACCCGGAGATGAGCGGCGTTTCCGCGATCATCTTCGACGAGATTCATGAACGCTCGCTCAACGCCGATCTGGGCCTTGCCCTGGCGCTCGAGGCGCAGGAGGCGCTGCGCGAGGATCTGCGCATCATCACCATGTCGGCCACGCTCGAGGGCGCGCGCCTGGCGCAGGCCATGGGCGGGGCCGCGCGCATCCGCGCCGAGGGGCGCATGTTTCCGGTCGAGACCCGCTGGCTCGAGCGCCCCTGGCGGCGCCCCGACCGCCGCGGCCCCCGCTTCGAGGAGGCCGCCGCCGAGCTGATCCTGCGCGCCCTGTCCGAAGAGCGCGGCAGCGCCCTGGTCTTTCTGCCCGGGGCGGCCGAGATCGCCCGCGTCGAGCGCCTGCTTGCGCCGCGCCTGCCCGCCGACGCGCTGGTCAGGCCGCTGCACGGCGCGATGCCCTTCGCGCGCCAGCGCGCCGCGCTCGAACCCGCGCCCGAGGGGCGGCGCAAGGTGGTTCTGGCGACGTCGGTGGCCGAAACCTCGCTGACGATCGAGGGCGTGCGCATCGTCGTCGACGCGGGCCGCGCCCGGCGCGCGCGCTTCGATCCCGCCTCGGGCATGTCGCGCCTCGTGACCGAGCCCGTCTCGCGCGCCGAGGCCGAGCAGCGGCGAGGCCGCGCCGGGCGGCTGGAGCCGGGGGTGTGCTATCGCATGTGGACCCGCGGCGAAGAGGGCGCGCTGCCCGCACAGCCGCCGGCCGAGATCCTCGAGGCGGACCTGACGGCGCTGGCGCTCGAGCTGGCGCTGTGGGGGGCCGAGCCCGAGCAGCTGCGCTTCATCGACCAGCCGCCGGCCCCGGCCTTGGCCGAGGCGCGGGCGCTGCTGCGCGCGCTCGAGGCGCTGGACGCCGAGGGCAGACCGACCGAACACGGGCGCCGCCTGGCGCGGCTGCCGGCGCATCCGCGGCTGGGGCACATGATCCTGCGCGCCGCCGAGGCCGGAGAGGACGCCGAGGCCGCGGCCGAGCTCGCCGCCCTGCTCGAAGAGCGCGACCCCCTGCCCCCGGGCGCGCCTTGCGATCTGACGCTGCGCATCGAGGCGCTGCGCGGCGCGCGCGACCATGGCGCGGACCCGGCGCGGCTGAACGCGCCGCGGCAGGCGGCGCGGCGCCTGATGCGGGCTGCCGGACTGCGGGCGGGCGCGCGGCCTTCCGCGGGCCGGCGCCCCGCTCCTGAGCCCCACGCGGTGGGGCGTCTGGCCGCGCGCGCCTATCCCGATCGCGTCGCCATGCGCCGCCCGCCGCCGCCCGGCGGCGCGGCGCCCGGCGCGCCGGTGCGGCATCTGATGGTTTCGGGCAAGGGCGCCGCCCTGCCCGCGGATGATTCGCTGGCCGCGGCGCCCTTTCTGGCCGTGGCCGACGCCGACGGCGACCCGCGCGAGGCGCGCATTCGCCGCGCCGCCCCCCTGACCCGCGCCGACATCGAAGAGCTGTTCGCCGACCGGATCGAAGAGCGCCGCATCTGCGCCTGGTCCCCCCGCGAGCGCGCCGTGCGCGCGCGCATCCGGCGCATGCTGGGCGCCGTCGCGCTGGACGACCGCCGCTGGAGCGACGCGCCGCCCGAGGCGCTGGCCGCCGCCATGGCCGAGGGCGTGCGCCAGCTTGGCCTCCAGGCCCTGCCATGGAGCGCGGCGGCCCGGCGTCTGCGCGCGCGCGTGCGCTACGCGGCGGCGGCGGGCGCGGCGCTGCCCGACTGGTCGGACGAGGGGCTCCTGGCCACGCTCGACGACTGGCTGACGCCCCATCTGCAAGGGCTGCGCCGGGCCGAGGACCTGCAGCGGCTGGACCTTGCCCGCGTGCTGGAGCAGGCGCTGGACTGGAACGCGCGCGAGGCGCTCGAGCGCCTGGCCCCGGCCCATTTCGTCACCCCCGCCGGCACGCGCGCGCCCATCGACTACGACCGCGAGCCCCCGGCCATCGCCGTGCGTCTGCAAGAGCTGTTCGGGCTGGACGCGCACCCCTCGGTCGGCGGCGGGCGGGTGCGGCTGACGGTGGACCTTCTGTCGCCCGCCGGCCGCCCGGTGCAGACCACCGGCGACCTGCCGGGCTTCTGGCGCAGCTCCTACGCCGATGTGCGCAAGGACATGCGCGGCCGATACCCGCGCCACCCCTGGCCCGAGGATCCGCTGAGCGCGCCGCCCACGCGCCGCGCCAAGCCGCGCGGGTCTGGCTGAGCGCACCAAGCCGCGCAGGACAGGCCGAGTGCGCCAAGCGGCGCAGGAGCAAGCCGGGCGCGCCGGCGCCGCGCGGGCAGGCCGATCGCGCCGGCGGCGCGGGTCAGTGCAGTCCCTTGCGCCCCATCTCCAGATACTTGCGCCGGCGCGCCTGGCGCAGCGCGTCGGCCGGCTGGCCGGACAGCTCGTCCAGCATCTGGCCGATGGCCTCGCCGATGGCGGCGATGGCCGCCTCGCGGTCGCGATGCGCGCCGCCCAGGGGCTCGGGGATGATGCGGTCGATCACGCCCAGCTTCTTGAGATCCTGCGCCGTCAGGCGCAGCGCCTCGGCGGCCTCGCGCATCTTCTCGGCGTCCTTCCACAGGATCGAGGCGCAGCCCTCGGGCGAGATCACCGAATAGACGGAATGTTCCAGCATCGCCACCCGGTCGCCCGCCGCCAGCGCCACCGCGCCGCCCGAGCCGCCCTCGCCGATGATGACCGACACCAGCGGCACGCCGATCGACAGGCACTTTTCGGTCGAGCGGGCGATGGCCTCGGCCTGGCCGCGCTCTTCGGCGCCCTTGCCCGGATAGGCGCCGGCGGTGTCCACCAGCGTGATCACGGGCAGGCCGAAGCGGTCGGCCAGGTCCATCAGCCGCACCGCCTTGCGGTAGCCCTCGGGGCGCGCCATGCCGAAATTGCGCTCGAGGCGCGACTTGGTGTCGGCGCCCTTCTCGTGCCCCAGCACCACCACCGGCTGGTCGCGAAAGCGCGCCAGCCCGCCGACGATGGCCAGGTCCTCGGCGAAGTTGCGGTCGCCCGCCAGGGGGGTGAATTCGGTGAACAGGGTCTGGATCACGTCCAGCGCGTGCGGCCGCTCAGGGTGGCGGGCCACCTGGCATTTGCGCCAGGCCGAGAGGTCGGAGTAGAGCTCCTCGAGCAGCTTGCGCGCGCGCGCGTCCAGCGCCTCGGCCTCGGCCTCGACATCCATCTGCGGGTCCGACCGCGCCAGCGCGCGCAGCTCGGCCGCCTTGCCCTCGATGTCGGCCAGGCCCTTCTCGAATTCAAGATAGTTCCGCATCGGCTTCGCCGCCTCGTCCGTTGTCTCGCCGAAGTCGCGCCGCCGGCGCCCGGCCGCGTGCGGAATATGACCATTTGCGCCGCGAATGCAATCGGCCAGACCCGCGGCCCGCCCCGCGCGGGGGCTGGCGCGGCGGGCCGCGGCGCGCTAGGCGTTTGCCCGGGCGGCGCGCGGGGCGCCGGGAAGGGAGAGCGCCATGGCGCTGCTGCTGGGCGTGGACACGGGCGGAACCTACACCGACGCGGCGGTGCTGGACGACGGCTTGCCGCCCGCGCGCGCGGTGCTGGGCAAGGCCAAGGCGCTGACGACCCGCCCGGACCTGTCGCGCGGGGTGGCCGAGGCCGCGCGCCGCGCGCTCGACGCCGCGGGAATCGCGCCCGACCGGATCGCCCTGGCGGCGCTGTCCACCACGCTGGCCACCAACGCGCTGGTCGAGGGCCAGGGCGAGCCGGCCCTGCTGGCGCTCATCGGCTTTCCGCCCGAGGCGGCGCGCCGCGACGGGCTGGACGCGGCGCTGGGCCCGGACCCGGTCATCTTCGCCGCCGGCGGACACGACGCTCATGGCGCCGAGGCGGCGCCCTTCGACGCCCTTGCCTTCGCCAACGCGCTCGAGCGCGCGCTGGACGCGGCGCGCGCGCGCGGCCGGCCGATTCGCGCCGCCGCGGTCGCGGCCCAGTTCTCGGTGCGCAACCCGGCGCATGAGCTGGCCGCGCGCGAGCTGATCCGGGCGCGCGCCGGGCTGGCGGCGACGTGCTCGCACGAGCTGAGCGCGCGCGTGGGCGGTCCGCGGCGGGCGCTGACCACCTTGCTGAACGCGCGGCTGGTGGGGCTGATCGACCGGCTCGTCGCGGCGGTCGAGGCCGAGCTTCGCGCGCTGGGGATCGAAGCGCCGCTGATGACGGTGCGCGGCGACGGGGCGCTGGTCTCGGCCGATTTCGCGCGCGCGCGCCCGATCGAGACCATCCTGTCGGGGCCGGCGGCCTCGCTGGTCGGGGCGGCCTTCCTGACCGGCGCGCGCGACGCGGTGGCGGCGGATATCGGCGGCACGACCACCGACATCGCCGTGCTGCGCGACGGGCGCCCGCGCCTTGCGCCCGAGGGCGCGCGGGTGGGCGGGCATGCGACGATGGTCGAGGCCGTGGCCATCGCGGCGCATGGGCTTGGCGGCGACAGCGAGGCGCGGCTCGACGATGGCGGCCTTGCGCCGACGCTGGTTCTGGGCCCGCGGCGCGCGCAGCCGCTGGCGCTGACGGCGCGGCTGCATCCCGGGCTGCTCGCGGCGCTGCGCGCGCAGCTGGCCGCGCCGCGGCCTCATCCCGAGGACGGCCGCTTTCTGGCCGCGCTGGCGCCCGCGCCCGCCGGGCTCGACCCGCGCGAGGCCCGGATCGCCGCGCGCATCGCCCAGGCCCCCGCCCCGATGGCCGAGCTGACCGCAACGCGGCCCATGGCGGCGGCGGCCGAGCGGCTGATCGCGCGCGGGCTGGCGCGGCTGTGCGCCTTCACCCCTTCCGACGCGGCGCATGTCCTTGGGCTGCAGACCGACTGGGACGCCGAGGCCGCGCGCATCGGCGCGCAGCTCATGGCGCGGCGGCGGGGCGCCGATGGGCGTCCCTGGGCCGACGGCCCCGAAGACGCGGCCCGCCGCACGCTGGCGCGGCTGCGCCGCCTGTCGGCCGAAGCGGTGCTGGAGACCGCCCTGGCCGAGGACGGGCTGCCGCCCGAGGCAGCGCGCTCGCCGCTGGCGGCCGCCGCGCTCGAGGGCCGCGGCGCCCTTGTCCGCCCGTCGCTGACGCTTCGGCTGCCGCTGATCGGGCTGGGCGCGGCGGCGCGCGCGCATTACCCGCAAGTGGCGCAGATGCTGGGCGCGCGCGCCCTGATCCCCGAGCATGCCGACGTGGCCAACGCCGTGGGCGCCGTGGCGGGGCGGGTCGCGGTCACGCGGCGCGCCGTCGTCACCTGCCCCGAGGAAGGCCGCTTTCGCGCGCATCTGCCCTCCGAGCCGCGCGATTTCGCCGATTTCGAGGCCGCCTGCGTCCATGCCGAGCGCGAACTGCGCGCCGCCGCGCGCGCGGACGCCCAGGCGGCCGGCGCCGGCGCCGTCGAGCTGCGCGCCGCGCGCCGCGTGCGCCGCGCGGTCATCGAGGGGCGCGAGGTGATCGTCGAGGCGGTCATCGAGGTCGAGGCCTCGGGGCGCCCGCGCCTTGCCGCGCCGGACTGAGCGCGCGGGCGCAGGGCGGGGTCAGGGCGGGGTCAGGGCGCCAGGGCGACGATTTCGGGCAGGTCGGCCAGCTCGGGCGCGGCGGCGGCGGGGTCGGGCTCGACGATCAGGAAATCCTGCTCGCGCGCCAGGGCGATGGGCGGATGGCGCCAGACGCCGCGGCCGAACTGCACCCCCTGATCGCCGCGGCAACGGAACAGGCGCATCCGGCCCATGCCGGGCAGCCCCTCGGCATCCTCGGCGACCAGAACAAGCCACTCGGCCCCGCCCAGAGGGATGCAGGCCTCGGCCCCCGCGGGGTGGCGCTGAAGCCATTGCGCGATCAGCGGACGGCGGCGGGCGCGGTGCAGCGTCACCGACGGCGCGGCGCCGGCCAGCGGCAGCGGCGGCGCGGTGCGGAAGCGCTCGGCATGGCCTTCGTCGGCGCGCTCGGCCGCCGAAGGGTCGGGTTCGATGACATGACCGAACGGCGCGAAGGCGCGCGCGGTCAGCGGTTCGGCGAACAGCGTTCGGGTTACGAGTCTCACACGCCTACTCTCTCGATCCGGCCGGAGCCCCCGGCCATTTCCACATACGCAACGCATCCGCGCGAACATGCGCGGATCTCTTGAATAACCCATGAACGGCGCGCGGCAAAGCGCGCGGCGCGCGCGCGGGCGCATCCGCCGGCGGGCGTCGCCTTCGCGCATCAGGCCAAAGGTCCCAAGCGCCGCGCGCCGCCCCCTTGCGCCGGGGACCGGCCGGCGACATGGTGCGCCCAGACCCCACAAGGAGGCCCGGCATGACCCGCACGCCCTACCCCGCGACCCTGCCCGCGATCCTGGTCGAGGACGCCGTCGCCGCCGCCCTGCGCGAGGATCTGGGCCGCGCGGGCGACGTGACCAGCTGCGCCGTCGTCGCGCCCGATGCGCAGGCGCGCGCCGCCATCGTCGCGCGCGAGGCGGGGCGGCTGTGCGGCGTCGATTTCGCCCGCGCCGCCTTCGAGATGCAGCGCGCCGGGCTGCGCGTCGAGCCGCTGGCGCGCGACGGCGACGCGCTGGCCCCCGGGCAGGCGGCGCTGCGCGTCGAGGGCTCGGCGCGCGCCATCCTGGCGGGCGAGCGGGTGGCGCTGAACTTCATGTGTCACCTCTCGGGCATCGCGACGCAGGCGGCGCGCTTCGTCGCCGCGGCGGCGGGAACGCGGGCGCGGGTGTGCGACACGCGCAAGACCACGCCGGGCCTGCGCGCCTTCGAGAAATACGCCGTGCGCTGCGGCGGCGCGGCGAATCACCGCTTCGGGCTGGACGACGCCATCCTCATCAAGGACAACCACATCGCCGTCGCGGGCGGGGTCGCGCAGGCGGTGGCGGCGGCGCGCGCCTATGCGGGGCATCTGATGGCGATCGAGGTCGAGGTCGACACCCTCGCCCAGCTGCGCGAGGCGCTCGAGGCCGAGGTCGAGGCGGTGCTGCTGGACAATTTCCCGCTCGAGGCCCTGCGCGAGGCCGTCGCCATCAACCGCGCGGCGCCGCGCCCGGCGCGGCTCGAGGCCTCGGGGGGCGTCACGCTCGAGACCGTGCCGGCCATCGCCGCCGCGGGGGTGGACTTCATCTCGAGCTCGCGGCTGACCATGGGGGCGGGCACGCTCGATCTGGGGCTGGACATCGAGATCGCCGGGGCTTGAGCGCACGCCGCCCCGCGGGGCAGAGTGGAGCTTGCCCGCGGGCGCCGCGAACCCGCGCCAGAAGAAGGAACGCCGCTTGACCGTCGCCCTCGTCACCCATGAATCCAGCGCCGGGCACCTGACGCCGACCGGCCACCCCGAACGGCCCGAGCGCCTGCAGGCCGTCGAGGCGGTGTTCTCGCAGCCCGAATTCGCGTCCCTGCCGCGCGTCGCCGCGCGCCGCGCGCAAGAGCACGAGCTGCTGCTGGCCCACAGCCCCGCCTATCTCGAACGCCTGCGCAAGGCGGCCCCGGCCGAGGGCCTGGCGCAGCTGGACGCCGACACCAGCATGTCGCCCGGCTCGCTCGAGGCGGCCGAGCACGCCGCCGGCGGCGTCGTTCAGGCGGTGGACATGGTGCTGGACGGCCAGGCGAAGGCGGCCTTCGTCGCCTGCCGCCCCCCCGGCCATCATGCCGAGCGCGAGGCGGCGATGGGCTTTTGCCTGTTCTCGAACGCGGCCATCGGCGCGCTGCACGCGCTCGACAACCGCCACCTGCACCGCGTCGCCGTGCTGGATTTCGACGTGCATCACGGCAACGGCACGCAGGACGTGCTCGAGCGCGACCCGCGGGCGGTGTTCTGCTCGTCGCATGAATCGCCGCTCTATCCCGGCACCGGGCGCGAGACCGAGCGCGGGGCGGGCAACGTGTTCAACGCCGAGCTGCGCGCGGGCGACGGCGGCGCCGCCTTCCGCGCCGCCTGGGAGAAGAAGCTGCTGCCGGCGGTCCTCTCGCACCACCCCGAGCTGATCATCGTCTCGGCCGGCTTCGATGCGCATGTGCGCGACCCGCTGTCCAACCTGCGGCTCGAGGCGGGCGACTTCGCCTGGATCACCCATCAGATCTGCGACGTGGCCGAGGCCTGCGGCGCGCGCATCGTCTCGACTCTGGAAGGCGGTTATGATCTTCAGGGCTTGGCTTCGGGCGTCGCCGCCCACCTGCAGGCGCTGGTCCAGCGCGCCCGATGAAGGAGACCCGAATGACGCAAAAGCCCGTTTCCGAGATGAGCTTCGAAGAGGCGATGCGCGAGCTCGAGCAGGTGGTGGCCCGGCTCGAGGGCGGGGACGCGCCGCTCGAGGAAAGCATCGCCCTTTACGAGCGCGGCGCCCAGCTGCGCAAGCGCTGCGAGGACAAGCTGCGCGAGGCCGAGCTGAAGGTGGCGCAGATCACCGAGGGCCCCGAGGGGGTGTCGGCCCAGCCGGTCGATCTGGAATGAACGGCGCGCCCGCCTCCGCCGCGCCGCGGGTCGCCGACGCGGATTTCGCGCGGCGGCTGGGCGCCGCGGCGGCCGAGGTCGAGGCCGCGCTCGACGCGCTCCTGCCCGCCGCCGCCGAAGGCCCGGTGGCCGAGGCCATGCGCTGGGCGGCGCTGGGCGGAGGCAAGCGGCTGCGCGCCTTTCTGGCGCTGGAATCGGCGGCGCTGTGCGGCGCGCCGCGCCAAGGCGCGCTGCGCGCGGCCGCGGCGGTCGAATGCGTGCATGCCTATTCGCTGGTGCATGACGACCTGCCCTGCATGGATGACGACGACATGCGCCGCGGCCGCCCCACCGTTCATGTGAAGTGGGACGAGGCCACCGCCGTTCTGGCGGGCGATGCGCTTCAGGCGCTGGCGTTCGAGATCCTCGCCGCCCCCGAGACCGGCCCCGCCGAGGCGCGCGCGGCGCTGTGCGCGGCGCTGGCGCAGGCCGCCGGGGCGCGCGGCATGGTGGGCGGGCAGGCGCTGGACATCGCCGCCCAGACCGCGCCCGCGCCGCTGGGGCTGGAAGAGATCACGCGGCTGCAGGCGCTCAAGACCGGGGCGCTGATCCGCTTCGCGGCCGTCTCGGGCGCGCTTCTGGCGGGCGATGCGGACGCGGCGCGCGCGCTGGCGGCCTATGCCGACGCGCTCGGGCTGGCCTTTCAGATCCGCGACGACATATTGGACGTGGAAGGCGACGCCGCGCAGATGGGCAAGCGCGTGGGCAAGGACGACGCCGCGGGCAAGGCCACCTTCGTCTCGCTTCTGGGGCTTGACGGGGCGCGCCGCGCGGCCGAAGAACGCGCCCGGGCGGCCGAGGCGGCGCTGGCGCCCTTCGGCGCGGCGGCCGCGCCCCTGGCCGGGGCCGCGCGCTTCGCGGTCGAGCGGCGCAGCTGACGCGGCCCAGGCCGGAAGCGCCCGCGCCCAGGCCCAGGCCCAGGAAGGAGCACCGACCCGTGTCCGACACGCACGACAGACCGCACACCCCGCTGCTGGACCGCGTGCGCACGCCCGCCGACCTCAAGTCGCTGACCGACGCCGAGCTCGAGCGCCTTGCCCACGAGCTGCGGCAGGAGACGATCTCGGCCGTCTCGGTCACCGGCGGGCATCTGGGGGCGGGGCTGGGCGTGGTCGAGCTGACCGTGGCGCTGCACGCGGTCTTCGACACGCCGCGCGACAAGCTGATCTGGGACGTCGGCCACCAGTGCTACCCGCACAAGATCCTGACCGGCCGGCGCGACCGCATCCGCACGCTGCGCATGGGCGGCGGGCTGTCGGGCTTCACCAAGCGCGCCGAAAGCGAATACGACCCCTTCGGCGCGGGACATTCCTCGACCTCGATCTCGGCCGCGCTGGGCTTTGCCATGGCGCGCGAGATGGGCGCCGACACGGGCGACGCCATCGCGGTGATCGGCGACGGGGCCATGTCGGCGGGCATGGCGTTCGAGGCCCTCAACAACGCCGGCCATCTGGGCAGGCGGCTGTTCGTCATCCTCAACGACAACGAGATGTCCATCGCCCCGCCCGTGGGCGCGCTGTCCTCGTATCTGTCGCGCCTTTACGCAGAGGCGCCCTTCCAGGACCTGCGCGCCGCGGCCAAGCAGGCGGTGGGCCTTCTGCCCGAGCCCTTCCGCGAGGGCGCGCGCCGCGCCAAGGAGATGCTCAAGGGCATGGCGGTGGGCGGCACGCTGTTCGAGGAGCTGGGCTTTTCCTACATCGGCCCGCTCGACGGCCACGACCTGCGCCAGCTCCTGCCCGTGCTGCGCACCGCGCGCGCGCGCGCCGACGGGCCGGTGCTGATCCATGTCGTCACCCAGAAGGGCAAGGGCTTCGCCCCGGCCGAGAACGCCCCCGACAAGGGCCATGCGCGCGGCAAGTTCGACGTCGTGACCGGCGAGCAGAAGAAGGCGCCCTCGAACGCGCCCTCCTACACCAAGGTCTTCGCCCGCGCCCTGATCGACGAGGCCGAGCGCGACCCGAAGATCGTCGCCGTCACCGCCGCCATGCCCGACGGCACGGGGCTGGACCTGTTCGCCGGGCGCTTTCCCGACCGCTGCTTCGACGTCGGCATCGCCGAGCAGCACGCCGTGACCTTCTGCGCCGGGCTGGCGGCGGCGGGCATGCGGCCCTTCTGCGCCATCTACTCGACCTTCCTGCAGCGCGGCTACGACCAGGTGGTGCACGACGTGGCCGTGCAGCGCCTGCCGGTGCGCTTCGCCATCGACCGCGCGGGGCTGGTCGGCGCCGACGGGCCGACCCATGCCGGCGCCTTCGACGTGGCCTTCCTGTCGAACCTGCCGGGCTTCGTCGTCATGGCCGCCGCCGACGAGGCCGAGCTGGTGCACATGGTCGCCACCGCCCGCGCGCTCGACGACCGGCCCTCGGCCTTCCGCTACCCGCGCGGCGAGGGGGTGGGGGTCGAGCTGCCGCTGCACGGCGCCCCGCTCGAGATCGGCCGCGGCCGCGTGGTCAAGGAGGGCGGGCGCGTGGCGCTGCTCAGCCTTGGCGCGCGGCTGGCCGAATGCCTGCGCGCGGCCGAGGAGCTGGACGCCATGGGCCTGCCCTGCACCGTGGCCGACGCCCGCTTCGCCAAGCCGCTGGACCGCGAGCTGATCCTGCGCCTTGCGCGCGAGCACGCGGCGCTGATCACCGTCGAGGAAGGCGCGACGGGCGGCTTCGGCGCGCATGTCCTGCACCTGCTGGCGGCCGAGGGCGCGCTGGATCGCGGGCTGCGCATCCGCACGCTGACCCTGCCCGACCGGTTCATCGACCAGGACAGCCCCGAGCGCATGTATGACGCCGCGGGGCTGACCGCGCCGCACATCGTGTCGGCGGCGCTGGGCGCGCTGGGCCGCGGCGACGAGGCGCGCGCCGCGGCGCGGGCCGCGGGCCGCTGACCCCGCGCGCCGAGGAGCCGCGCGCCATGCGCCTTGACCAGCGCCTCGTCGAGCTTGGCCTTGCGCAAAGCCGCGCGCGCGCGCAGGCGCTGATCGCGGCCGGCGCGGTGCTGGTCGACGGCCGCCCCGAGCGCAAGCCCGCCCGCAAGGTCGGCCCCGGGGACGAGGTGCGCGTCGCCGCCGATCCCTGCCCGTGGGTCTCGCGCGCAGCGCTCAAGCTTGTGCATGCGCTCGACGTCTTCGGCCTGACCCCGCATGGCGAGGCGCTGGACGTCGGCGCCTCGACCGGCGGCTTCACCGAGGTGCTGCTGGCGCGCGGCGCGGCGCGCGTCCATGCGCTGGACGTCGGCCGCGGCCAGCTGCATCCGCGCCTGCGCGCCGACCCGCGGGTGCGCTGCCTCGAGGGCGTGAACGCGCGCGCCATCCCGCCGGGCCTCGTGCCGCCGGTGGACTGGGTGGTCAGCGACGTGTCGTTCATCTCGCTGGAAAAGGCCCTGCCCTGCGCGCTGGCGCTGGCGCGGCCGGGGGCGACGCTGGTCGCGCTGATCAAGCCGCAGTTCGAGGCCGGCCCCGAGGCGGTCGGCAAGGGCGGCATGGTGCGCGACCCGGCCGTGCATGCGCGCGTGCGCGCACGCATCCGCGAGTTCCTGCGCAGCTCGGGCTGGCGCGCGCTGGGCGAGGCGACCAGCCCCATCCGCGGCGGCGAGGGCGCGGTCGAGCACCTGATCGCCGCCGTCAAGGAGACGCCCCGACCATGACCGAAGAAGCCGAAGGGATGCTGGTCGCGCGGCTTGGCCATCGCGGCGACGGCGTGAACGCGGCGGGCGACGTGTTCGTGCCCGGCGCCCTGCCGGGCGAGCGCGTCGTCGGCGCGGTGATCGAGGGGCGCATGATCGCGCCGCGGATCGTCGCGCCCTCGCCCGACCGCGTCGCCCCGCCCTGCCCCCATGCGGGCGAATGCGGGGGCTGCGCGCTGCAGCACGCCGCGCCCGGCTTTCTGGCCGAGTGGAAGCGCGAGCGCGTGCGCGAGGCGCTGGCCGCGCGCGGCATCGGCGGCGTCGCGCTGCGCGAGACCATCGTCTCGCCGCCGCGCTCGCGCCGGCGCGCGACGCTGTCGGCGCGGCGCACGAAGAAGAGCGTCATGCTGGGCTTTCACGCCCGCGCCGAGGACCGCATCGTGCCCATCGAAACCTGCGAGCTGGCCGATCCGCGCATCGTCGCCGCGCTCGAGGGGCTGCGCGCGCTGGTCCCGCTGGTCGCCTCGCGCAAGGGCGAGGCGAAGCTGGCGGTCACGGTTTCGGATGCGGGGCTGGACGTGGATCTGCGCCAGGTCAAGCCGCTGGACGGGCCGCTGCGCGCGCGGCTGGCCGAGATCGCCGCGCGCGAGGGTTGGGCGCGGCTGAGCCACGAGGGCGAGGCGCTGTTCATGGCCCGCCCGCCGGCGCAGGATTTCGACGGCCTGCCGGTCCTGCCCCCGCCGGGGGGCTTTCTGCAGGCGACGCCGCAGGGCGAGGCGGCGCTGCGCGCGGCGGTGGACGAGGCCCTGGGCGAGGCGCGGCGCGTGGTCGATCTGTTCGCGGGGTGCGGCACCTTCGCCCTGCCCCTGTCGCGCCGGGCCGAGGTTCTGGCCGTGGAAAGCGACGCCGCCGCGCTGGCGGCGCTGGACGCGGCGTGGCGCGCGGCTGGCGGGGCGCTGCGGCGGCTGACGACGCAGGCGCGCGACCTGTTCCGCCGCCCCCTGACCCCCGAAGAGCTGCGCCGCTTCGACGCCGCCGTCATCGACCCGCCGCGCGCGGGCGCGAAGGCGCAGGCCCAGGCGCTGGCCGCCTCGGGTCTGCGGCGCGTCGCCATGGTCAGCTGCGATCCGGGCAGCTTCGCGCGCGACGCGCGCATCCTGATCGATGGCGGCTTCGCGCTCGAATGGGTGCAGCCGGTCGACCAGTTCCTGTGGTCGGGCCATGTCGAGCTGGCCGCCGCCTTCGCCCGCCGCTGACGCGCCCGCGCCGGGCCCCCCAGGTCCGTCGCGAATCGGTCCCCGGCGCACAGGTTTGGCGCGCCGCGAAACGCGCCGGCCTCGCGCGGGGCCGGCCGGTGAAGGCCGCGCGCTCTCGGGGCCATCGCGACGCCGGGCGGGCGCCGGCTCAGGGCCGCGGCGCGCCCAGCTGGTCGGCCAGATCGTGCAGGTCCCGGGCGATCCAGTCCCATTCCTGCTCGGGCTCGGGGGCGGGCCGGCCCGGGCCGTGCTCGAGCGGGCGGGCGATCCAGGCGGCGCGCAGCCCCGCCGCGCGCGCGGCCGCCAGGTCATGGTCGTGGCACGCGACCATGGCCGTTTCCTCGGGACGCAGCCGCAGCGCGGCGCAGGCGGCCAGATAGACCCCGGCGCGCGGCTTGTAATCGCGGGCCAGATCCGCGCCCAGGATGCAATCCCAGCGCAGCCCCGCATGACGCGCCAGCCGCGCCATCAGCCCCACCGATCCGTTCGAGCACGCCGCCGTCAGCGCGATGGCGCGCAGCCGCTCGAGCGCGCCGGGCGCGTCGGGCCAGGGGGGAAGACGCTCCCAGGCGCGGGCGAGGGCGTCGCGCTCGTCCTCGTCGAACAGCCCCTCGAAGCCCATGCGCGCCAGCGTCCGGTCCAGATTCTCGCGGTGCAGCTCGTCGAGCTGCGCATAGGGGCGCGCGCCCGAGCGCACCCGCTCCATGGCCGGCTGGTATTCGCCCCGCCAGGCGTCCGCGAAGGCATGCGCGTCCACCGCCGCGCCCCTGGCCGCGAAGGCCGCGGCCACGGCGCGCGCCACGCCGCCGCGCCAGTCCGTCAGCGTGCCGAACACGTCGAACAGCAGCGCCTTTGGGGCGGGCGCGCTCATGGCCCCACGCGTCCGCGCGTCTCGCCCACCGCGCCGCCGATCTGGCCGCGATGCAGCAGGATGTGGTCGAGCAGCACGCAGGCCATCATCGCCTCGCCCACCGGCACGGCGCGGATGCCCACGCACGGATCGTGCCGGCCCTTGGTGACGATGGTGGTCTCGGCGCCCGTCTTGTCGATGGTCGCGCGCGGGCGCAGGATGGACGAGGTCGGCTTGACCGCGAAGCGCACCACCACGTCCTGCCCGGTCGAGATGCCGCCCAGCACGCCCCCCGCATGGTTCGAGGAATAGCGCGGCCCGCCCTGGCCCATGAAGATCTCGTCGGCGTTCTCCTCGCCCGTCAGTTCGGCCGCGGCCATGCCGGCCCCGATCTCGACCCCCTTGACGGCGTTGATCGACATCATGGCCGCGGCCAGATCGGCGTCGAGCTTGCCGTAGATCGGCGCCCCGAGGCCCGCCGGCACGCCCGAGGCCGTGACCTCGACCACCGCGCCCACCGAGTTGCCCGACTTGCGCAGCGCGTCCAGATGCTCGGCCCAGGCGCGGGCGGCCTCGGCGTCGGGCGACCAGAAGGGATTGCGCGCAACCTCGGCCCAGTCGAAACGGGCGCGGTCGATGCGCAGCTTGCCCATCTGCACCATGCAGCCGCGGATGACGATGCCCGGCGCCAGCTCGGCCAGCGCCGCGCGCGCCACGCCCCCCGCCGCCACGCGCGCCGCCGTCTCGCGCGCGGACGAGCGCCCGCCGCCGCGATGGTCGCGGATGCCGTATTTCTGCCAATAGGCCAGGTCGGCATGGCCGGGGCGGAACTTGTCGGCGATCTCGGAATAGTCCTTCGAGCGCTGATCGGCGTTCTCGATCATCAGCTGGATGGGCGTACCGGTCGTGCGCCCCTCGAACACGCCCGACAGGATGCGCACGGCGTCGGGCTCGCGCCGCTGGGTGGTGAAGCGGTTCTGGCCCGGCTTGCGCTGATCGAGCCAGCGCTGGATGGCGGCCTCGTCCAGCGGAACGCCGGGGGGGCAGCCATCCACGACGGCGCCCAGCGCCGGGCCGTGGCTTTCGCCCCAGGTGGTGACGCGGAACATGCGTCCGAAGCTGTTGATCGACATGCGCGGTTCTCCTTCCCGCGTTCGTCTAGCGCGTCGGCGGCGGCGACGCCAAGCCCAAAGGCGCGCGACGCGCACTTGCATTCGGCGCGGCGCGCGCTACAGGATGGTGCGGCCTCGGGGCGCCTGCATCGCAGGCTGAGACGCGACATGCGGACCCGTTGAACCTGACCCGGATCATGCCGGCGTAGGAAAGGCGAAGGCGCTTGACCGGCGCACGCCTCCGCGCCCCTGGCAGCAAGGAGGACGAATGATGAAGCTTCCCCCCATCGCGGCCGCCGCCCTGGCCGCCGCGCTGAGCGCCGCGCCCCTGGCGGCGGAAGAGCGCCCGACGCTGACCGTCTACGCCTATGACAGCTTCGTGTCCGACTGGGGCCCCGGCCCGGCGGTCGAGAAGGCCTTCGAGGCCGAATGCGGCTGCGACCTGCGCTTCGTCGCGGCGGGCGACGGGGCGGCGCTGCTCGGGCGGCTCAAGCTCGAGGGCGCGCGCACCGAGGCGGATGTGGCGCTGGGGCTCGACACCAACCTGACGGCCGAGGCCGCCGAGAGCGGGCTGTTCGCCCCGCACGGCATCGCCGCCAAGGTCGATCTGCCCGGCGGCTGGGACGACCCGCTGTTCCTGCCCTACGACTACGGCTGGTTCGCCTTCGTCTACGACTCGACCCGCCTGCCCGAGCCGCCCGCCGATTTCGAGGCCCTGGCCAACGCCGAGAACCTGCGCATCGTGATCCAGGACCCGCGCAGCTCGACCCCCGGGCTGGGGCTGCTGATGTGGGTCAAGCACATCTATGGCGAGCGCGCCGGCGACTACTGGCGCCGCCTTGCGCCGCGCATCGTCACGGTGACCAAGGGCTGGTCCGAGGCCTATGGCATGTTCCTCGAGGGCGAGGCCGACATGGCGCTGTCCTACACCACCTCGCCCGCCTATCACCTGATCGCCGAGGGCGACGCCTCGAAGAAGGCCGCCATCTTCCCCGAGGGCCACTACATGCAGGTCGAGGTCGCCGGCAAGCTGGCCGCCAGCGACCAGCCCGAGCTGGCCGACCGCTTCCTGCGCTTCATGCTGTCGGACAAGTTCCAGAGCATCATTCCCACGACCAACTGGATGTATCCCGTGGCCGCTCCGGCGCAGGGGCTGCCCGAGGGTTTCGAGACGCTGCCGCGCCCGGCGCGCTCGCTGCTCTTCCCGCCCGAGCAGGCGCGCGCGCTGCGCGACGCGGCGGTGGACGAATGGCTTGACGCGCTTTCGCGCTGACGCCGCGGCGGCGCTGGCGGGGGGGCTGGCGAGCTGGGCGGCGCTGGCGGCGGTGCTGGCGCTGTCCTTCGGCTCGGCCGGCATGGCGTTGCTGCATGGCTGGGGCGCGCTTGACGGCGGCGCCCCGGCCTGGCGCGCCTCGGACACGCGGGCGCTGGAATTCACGCTGCGCCAGGCGGCGCTGTCGGCGCTGATCTCGACGGCGGCGGCGGTTCCGCTGGCGCGGGCGCTGGCGCGGCGGCGCTTCTGGGGGCGGGACGCGGCGATCGCGCTTCTGGGCGCGCCCTTCCTGCTGCCGACCATCGTCGCCATTCTGGGCGTGGTGGCGGTGTGGGGGCGCTCGGGCCTGGTCGCCGACGCGGCGGCGGCGCTGGGTCTGCCGAGGCCCGACATCTACGGCCTGCCGGGCGTGCTGCTGGCGCATGTGTTCTTCAACCTGCCGCTGGCGACGCGCATCTTCCTTCAGGGCTACGCCGCCATCCCGGCCGAGCGCTGGCGCCTGGCCGAACAGCTGGGGCTCGAGGGCCGCGCCCTGTTCGCGCGCATGGACTGGCCGATGCTGCGCGAGAGCGCGCCGGGCGCCTTCGCGCTGATCTTCCTGGTCTGCGTGACCAGCTTCGCCGTGGCGCTGGCGCTGGGGGGCGGGCCGCGCGCGACCACGCTCGAGCTGGCGATCTACCAGGCGCTGCGCTTCGACTTCGACCTGGCGCGCGCGGCGCTGCTGGCGCTGGCGCAGCTGGGGCTGTGCATGGCGCTGGCGGCCCTGACGCTGGCGCTGTCGCGCGCGCGCCCGCCCGAGCCGGGATTGCGCGCCCGGATCGTCCGCCGCGACGGGCGCGGGCGGGCGGCGCGGGCGACGGACGCGGCGGCGCTGATCGCGGCGGGGCTGTTTCTGGGGCTGCCGCTGGGCGCGGCGCTGGCGCGCGGCGCGGCGGGACTGGCGGCGCTGCCGGCGCAGGCCTGGCCGGCGGCGGGGCGCTCGCTGATGGTGGCGCTGGGCTCGGCGACGCTGTGCATGGCGCTGGCGCTGGGGCTGGCGACGCTGGCGCTGCGGCTCGAGCGGCGGCCATGGGCGGCGCGCGCGGTCGAGGCGGCGGGCCTGTCGGCCCTGGCCGCGCCGCCCTTCGTCATGGGCATGGGCCTGTTCCTGGCGCTGCGCCCGCTGACGGACCCCTTCGCGCTGGCGCTGCCGATCACGGCGGCCATCAACGCGGCGATGGCCCTGCCCTTCGCCCTCGGCCTGATCCTGCCGGCCCTGCGGCGCGCGCGCGCCGAATACGGCCCGCTGGCCGATCAGCTGGGCCTGCGCGGGCTGGCGCGGCTGCGGGCGGCGACATGGCCCGCCCTGCGCCGGCCGCTGGGGTTGGCGGCCGGTCTGGCGGCGGCGCTGGCGGCGGGGGATCTGGGGGTGATCGCGCTGTTCGCGCCGGCCGACGGGCCGACCCTGCCGCTGCTGGTTCAGCGGCTGATGGCCGGCTACCGCTGGGATGCGGCGGCCGGAGCCTCGCTGCTGCTTCTGGCGCTCAGCTTCGGGCTGTTCCTGGCCTTCGACCTGGCCGCGCGCAGCCTGTCGCCGCGCGCGGCCCGAAGGCGCGGGCGCGGACGGGGACTCGGATGGAGACCCGGATGGCGTCTTGGGCGGGGGCGGCGGCCATGATCGCGCTCGAGGACATCCGCCTGCGCCAGGGGGATTTTCGGCTCGAAGGCGCGCTGGAGGTGCCGGCCGGCGCCTTGTGCGCGCTGATCGGCCCCTCGGGCGGGGGCAAGTCGACCATCCTCAACGTCATCGCCGGCTTTGCGCCCGCCGAGGGGCGCGTGCGCGTGGCCGGGCGCGACGTCAGCCGCCTGCCGCCGGCCGAGCGCCCCGTCTCGATGCTGTTTCAGGAGCACAACCTGTTCCCCGAGCTGACCGCCCGCGCCAATGTCGCGCTCGGGGCGAGCCTGGCGCTGCGGCCGCCGCCCGAGGCGCTGGCGCGCGCGGACGCGGCGCTGGCGGCGGTCGGCCTCGAGGGTCTGGGCGAGCGGCTGCCCGCCGAGCTGTCGGGCGGCCAGCGCCAGCGCGTGGCGCTGGCCCGCGCGCTGCTGCGCGACCGGCCGGCCCTGCTGCTGGACGAGCCCTTCGCCGCGCTTGGCCCCGGCATGCGGCGCGAGATGCTGGGCCTGGTCGAAGAGCTGCGCCGGCGCCGCGGGCTGACCGTGATCCTGGTCACGCACGACCCCGAGGAGGCGCGCCGCGCCGATCTGGCCGCCGTCGCCGCCGAGGGCCGCTTCGGCCCCGCCATGCCCGCCGAGGCGCTGTTCCGCGCGCCTCCGCCCGCCCTGCGCGCCTGGCTTGGCGAGGACTGAGCGCCCGTCCCCCAAGCCCGCTCGCCCCGCGCCTTTTCCGCTTGCCCCCTTCGTCGCCCCCCTCCGCCGCCGTCGCGCCCCTGGCGGGGCCGCGCACGCCGGCGCGCTTCGGCGACAAGGGCCTCGGGCCGTGCGCCGGGACGAACGAAAACCCCGCCGGGAGGGCCCGGCGGGGTTTGGCTTCGGCCTCGGGGCGCCGCGTCGTCAGGCGACGCCGCCGCCCTTCTTGACCTTGGACCAGAGCTTCTTGTTGGTCAGGTAAAGCAGCACCGCCAGCACCACCACGAAGGCGAAGTTGCGCGCGCCGGCCTGCTTGCGCTCGACCATCTTGGGCTCGGCCGCCCACATGAGGAAGGCGGCCACGTCCTTGGCCATCTGCTCCTTGGTGGCGGGGGTGCCGTCGGCATATTCGACCCGGCCGTCCTCGAGCGGCGGCGCCATCGAGATCCAGCCGCCCGGGAAGGCGTGGTTCTCGTAAAGGGTCGAGCCGGCGACGGTCTTTTCCTCGCCCGTGTAACCAATCAGCAGCGAGTAGATGTATTCCGGACCGCCCATGCCCTTGACGATCTGGTTGATGCCCAGCCCCGCCGGGCCGTGAAAGCCCGCGCGCGCCTTGGCCATCAGGCTCAGATCGGGCGCCCCGGCCGAGGTGTTGGCCGGGAAATGGTCGAAGGGCTTGCCCGGGCGGGTGTCGCCGGGCTCGCCTTCGGGGTCGGGCACCTCGTACATCGCGGCGAAGGCCTTGACCTGCTCTTCGTCATAGCCGGGGCCGGTCTCGTCGCCCAGAGTGCGGAAAGCGACGAACTTGAGCCCATGACAGGCCGAGCAGACCTCGTTGTAGACCTGCAGGCCGCGCTGAAGCTGGGCCTTGTCGAAGACGCCGAACGGTCCCTCGAACGAGAACGACACGTCCTCGACATGGCCGCCGCCTCCGGCCGCCGCGGCCGGCGAGACCGGCGCCGCGACGGCGGCGAGCACGAGCGCGAGCGCGAGCGAGGCGGGCAGGATGTTCCTGATGCGCATCTTTTCTTCTCCTTCTCGCCGGGTCACTCGGCCGGGGTGGCGGCCGCGCCGGTCTTCTTCGCGATGTGCGCGTTGAAGTCCTCTTCGACCGTGGCGGGCTGCGGCAGGGGCTTCTCGACCAGGCCCAGCACCGGCAGGATCACCAGGAAGTAGGCGAACCAGTAGATCGTGCCCAGCAGCGAAATGGTCGGCACCAGCCCCTCGGGCGCCTGCGCGCCGCACCACATCAGCACCAGGAAGTCCACGACCAGCAGCCAGAACCACCACTTGAACTGCGGCCGGTAGCGCCCCGAGCGCACGCGCGAGGTGTCGAGCCACGGCGCCAGCGCCATGACCAAGATCGCGCCGAACATGGCCAGCACGCCGCCCAGCTTCGAGTCGATGAACAGGATGTCGAAGGTGATGGCGCGCAGGATCGCGTAGAAGGGCAGGAAATACCATTCGGGCACGATGTGCGCGGGCGTGGCCAGCGGGTTGGCCTCGATGTAGTTGTCGGGGTGGCCCAGATAGTTGGGCATGAAGAAGACCAGCGCGACGAACAGCAGCAGCACCACCGCCAGCGCGAACAGGTCCTTGATGACGTAGTAGGGCCAGAAGGGCACGGTGTCGCGCTTGGCCTCTTCGAGCGAGCCGCGGCGCACTTCGACGCCCGTCGGGTTGTTGTTGCCCGTGTGGTGGAAGGCCCAGATGTGCACCACCACCAGCGCCGCGATGACGAAGGGCAGCAGATAGTGCAGCGAGAAGAAGCGGTTCAGCGTCGGGTTGTCGACCGAGAAGCCGCCCCACAGCCAGGTGACGATCGGATCGCCCACCAGCGGCAGCGCCGAGAACAGGTTGGTGATCACCGTCGCGCCCCAGAACGACATCTGCCCCCAGGGCAGCACGTAGCCCATGAAGGCCGTGGCCATCATCGCCAGGTAGATGAGAATGCCGATGATCCACGTCACCTCGCGCGGCGCCTTGTAGGAGCCGTAGTAGAGGCTACGGAAGATGTGTGCATAGACCGCGATGAAGAACAGCGAGGCGCCGTTCGCATGCGCATAGCGCAGCAGCCAGCCGCCGTTGACGTCGCGCATGATGTGCTCGACCGAGGCGAAGGCCAGGTCCACATGCGGCGTGTAGTGCATGACCAGCGCGACGCCGGTGGCGATCTGCAGCACGAGGCAGAAGGCCAGCACGATGCCCCAGATCCACATCCAGTTGAGGTTCTTGGGCGTCGGGATCATCAGGGTGTCATAGGCCAGCGCCACGATGGGCAGGCGGGCGTGCAGCCACTTTTCGAAGCCGGTCTTCGGCTCGTAGGGCTCGTGAGGAATGCCGCTCATGACCTTACCCCTTGTATTCGTTGATGAGCTTGATCGTCGAGCCGTCGAAGGCCAGCTCGGGCACCGGCAGGTTCGTCGGCGCGGGGCCCTTGCGGATGCGCCCGGCCGTGTCGTAGTGCGAGCCGTGGCACGGGCAGAACCAGCCCCCGAAATCGCCGGCGCCGTCGCCCAGCGGCACGCAGCCCAGATGCGTGCACACGCCCATCATCGCCAGCCACTCGCCGCTCTCGTCCAGGGCGCGGTTCTCGTCCGTCGCCGGGGCGTCGGCGGGCGCGTTGGCGTTGCGGGCGATCGGGTCCTTGAGGTCCGAGAGCGGCGTGTTGCGCGCGGCTTCGATCTCGGCCTCGGTGCGGCGGCGCACGAAGACCGGCTTGCCGCGCCACTTGACGGTCAGCTGGGTGCCGGGCTCGACGCCGCTCACGTCAACCTCGAGCGTCGCCAGCGCGAGCACGTCCGCGCTGGGGTTCATCTGGTCGATCAGAGGCCACACGGCGGCGCCGGCGGCGACGGCGCCCATGGCGCCGGTCGCGATGTAGAGAAAATCGCGACGGGTCGGTTCTTCGTCCGTAGCTGAGTGGGACACGCCTCATTCCCCCTTGCGTCCGCCCCTCGGGGCGCTCGAAAACGTCACGGGCCCGCTGCGCCGCCATGGCCGCGGACCGGATGCACACGCGCGCTCTTAGCGCGCCGCGCCGCGCCGGTCCAGCGGTCAGTGCGACGCAGCGGCCCGAGGCCGGTCATTTCAAAGGGAAACCGCCCATGAACGCGGCGCGAATCACGCCCCCGCCCCTGCACCTTGCGGCCTTCCAGCCGGACATGGCGCACAACCTGGGCGCCATGATTCGCCTGGCGGCCTGCTTCGGCACGCCCCTCCACGTCATCGAGCCCTGCGGGTTTCCCTTCTCGGTCAAGGCGGTGCGCCAGCGCGCGCTGGACTATGCCGACATCGCCGACATCCGCCGCTGGGACGGCTGGCGCGCCTTCGCCGCCGATCGCCCCGGCGGGCGGCTGGTGCTGCTGACCACCCGGGGCGCGCAGCCGCTCTGGAGCCACCGTTTCGCGCCGGGCGACGTGCTGATCGTGGGGCGCGAAAGCGCCGGCGCCCCGCCCGAGCTGCACGAGGCGGCGGATGCGCGGCTCTTCATCCCGATGCCGGGCGGCGGGCGCTCGCTCAACGTGGCCATGGCCGCGGGCATCGCGCTGGCCGAGGGCGCGCGCCAGCTGTCCCGCGCGCCCTGAGCGCGGCGCCTCAGGCGGGCTTGAGCCCGGCGAAGCGCGGGTCCTGCGCGACGCGGGCGTTCATGGCCTCGCGCAGCGCGGCGACGGTCTTGAGCGGGCGCATGACCACTTCGAAGCGCGCGATGCGCCCCTCGTCGTCCAGCGTCAGCAGGTCCACGCCCACGGCGTCGAACTCGCCGACCTTGCACTGGAACTCCAGCGCCCAGTCGCGGCCCGCGCCCATCACGCGCCGGTAGCGGAAGTCCGAGAACACCTGCATCACATGGCTCAGCACCAGCGCGACCGCCTGCCTGCCGCGCCATTCGGCCCAGTAGGTGGGCGGCAGGAACACGACGTCCTCGGCCAGGATCTCGGGGATCCGGGCGGGATCCTTGGCGGCAAGGATGTCCAGCGCCGCGGCGATGGTGGGATGGTCTGCGGTCGGCTTGCTCATGCGCCGAGATTGGCGCGGACGCGCCGCGCGCGCAAGCGCGACGCGACGGCGCCGGGCGGGGGCGCCCGGCGGGGGCGCCCGGCGGGCCGACCGGGGGGCGACCAGGGGGGCGCCTGCGGGCGCGTCAGGACATGGCCTCGAGCCGCAGCCGCGTGGCGTAGGCGTTCGAGACGTGGCGGCGCGCGGCGGCCTCGGCGGCGTCCTCGTCGCGGGCCTCGATGGCGCGCACGATGGCGTCGTGCTCGGCCACCGTCTCGGCGCCGCGGCCCGGATCGGACAGCGACACGCGCGTCAGCAGCGCCATCGAGCGCCGCATCCCCTCGAGCATGGCGTTCAGATAGCGGTTGTGCGAGGCGCGATGCATCTGGCGGTGAAAACGCCGGTTGTTGTCGCGCAGCGCCGCAGGGTCGCCGATCATGCCGCGGCTCTGCTCGACCAGGTCGCGCAGGATCGCCATCTCTTCGGGCGCGGCGTGGCGCGCGGCCAGGCGCGCGGCCAGGCCCTCGACGGTGGCGCGCACCTCGTAAAGCTCGCCCAGCTGGTCGTGGTCCAGCGACGCCACCACCATGCCCCGCCGCCCGTCATGCGCCACCAGGCCCTGCATCTCGAGCCGGCCCAGCGCCTCGCGGATGGGCGTGCGCGAGACGCCGAAGCGCTCGGCCAGCTCGGTCTCGACCAGCCGCGCGCCGGGCGCGTAGTCGCCCCGGTCTATGGCGTCGAGGATCAGGCTGTAGGCGTCGGCGCCCGGCTCTCGCGGGGCGGCCTTTCGCGGCTCGTCCATGGCGGGTCCTCCGTTTCGGGCCGTCGGGCTGCGCGCGCGGTCCGCGGCGCGTCGGATCAAGGGGGCGCAGAGGGCGCGGGCGGCAATCTCGCCCGCCCCCGCGCCCAAGGCAAGAGCGCCAGGGCCGGACGCCGCCGCCCCGGCGCGGGCGCGCGGCGCGAGGAGCGGGCGCGGGGCGGCGCATCGGATCGGCGCGTCGGATCGACGCTTCGGGCCGCGCCCCGGACCGCACGGGCGGGCCGGCGCGCATGCGCGGCGGCCAGGGCAAGGCGCGGCCCGAACGTTGCGCCGCGTGCGGGCGCCGCCAAAACGGCCTGCCCCGCGACCGGGACGGTTGCGCCGCGCCCGGGCGACGCCGAAAGGGCCGCCGGCGCCGGCCAAGGCGAGGCGCGGGCCCGACCTTGCGCCCCATGCGGGACGACGCCGACGCGACCGGCCCCGCGGCGCGCTCCCGGCGCGCGGGCTGGGCGGCGTCGGCCGAAGGGCGGCGGGGGCGCCGCCATCGGCGGCCCGCGCCCGGCGCCGATCGCACGGCGATTCGCACGGCGATCGCGCGCCGCGCCCGGGCGAGGCGGAACGGCGGCGGCCGCGCCCCCGCCGCGCGACCGCGCCCAGGGCCGCGGGCTGGCGTCGAACAGGCTTGCGTCGGAGCGATCAGGGCCGGGCGTTCAGCAGCGCCTCGATCTCGGCTTCGAGCGCGGCCAGCTCCTCGGCCGCCTTCGCCCGCGGCGCGGTCTCGAACGCCGCGCGCCCGCGCGCGAAGGCCGCGGCGAAGGCCACGCGGTTGCCCAGCCGCGCGGCCAGCGGGGGCGCGCCCATCTCGGCCAGGGCGGCGGCGGCCTCTTCGACCGCGCCGCCGCGCGGGGGCACGCGGTTGAGCACGGCGCGCACGCGCGCGCCCTCGTCCGCGCACATGCGCACCGTCCGCTCCAGCGCCCAGATGTCGGGCGCCGAGGGCTGCACCGGCGTCAGCACCAGGTCGGCCGCCCGCGCCGCGGCGCGCAGCAGCGGCTCGGCCGCGCCGGGGCAGTCGGCCAGCACCCGGTCGGCGGCGCGCCGCGCGCGGTCGATGTCCACGCCCGCGCGCCAATCCTTCGACTCGATCGCGGTCAGCGCCGGATCGCCGCGCAGCTCGGCCCAGCGCGTGAGCGAACGCTGCGGGTCGAGGTCGATCAGCGCCACCCGCAGGCCGCGCCGCGTCCACAGCGCCGCCAGCTGCGCGGCGATCGTCGTCTTGCCGCTGCCGCCCTTCTGCTGGGCCAGCGTCACCACCCTGGCCGCGCCGCTCATGCCGCCGCCTCGCGTTCCAGAAGATCGGCCACGGCCTGCGGCGCCGTGACCATCGCGTCGTGCCCCGCCGCCAGGGTCTGAATCGGCCAGCCGGCCTCGCGCGCGCGCGCCGCCGCCCAGCGCAAGGGCGCGTAATCGGGCGCGACGCAATGCACATAGACCTTCGCGAACTCCGCCCCCGGCGGCCGCCCAAGCCGCGCCGCGGTCCGGTAGGTGGCCAGCGGATGGGGCGTGAGGCGCTCGGCCAGCCACGCGGCCTGGGCGGGATCGCCGACGCCGAAGCTTTCGGGCGCGGGCGGCGGGATCGACACGCCGCCGTCATGCGCATGGGCCAGCGCCTCGCGCGTGGCGCGGGTGGCGGGGGGGAAGACGTCGAACGGCGTCTCGTCGCCCTCGAGCAGCATGGCGTCCAGATAGACCAGCCGCGCGACGCGCTCGGGCGCAAGCTCGGCCGCCTTCGAGATCGGCGCCCCGGCGAAGGAGTGCCCGACCAGCACCGCCTCGCGCGCATCCTCGTAGCGCAGATGGTTGAGCACGTCGGCGCAGAAGGTCTGCATCTCGACCCTGGGGCTCAGCAGATGGCGCCGCTCGCCCAGGCCCGTCAGCGTCGGGGCCGAGACCTCGTGCCCGCGCGCGCGCAGGATCTCGGCCACGAAGCGCCAGCACCATGCGCCGTGAAAGGCGCCGTGAACGAGGACGAAGCGCGCCATCTCAGCCCCCCGCCGCGCGGCGCGCGGCGTCGAGAACGGGCTTCGACTCGACGCCGTCGGGAACCATGCCGCTGCGCTTCTGGAACGCGCGGATCGCGGCGCGCGAGTTGGGGCCGATGATGCCGTCGGCGCCGCCCGTGTCGTGCCCCATGCGCGTGAGCAGGGTCTGAAGCTCGACCTTCTCGGCGCGCGAAAGGGGCGTCTGCCCGCGCGGCCAGTCGGCGCTGAGCGGCCCCGCCCCCATGATCCGGTCGCCCAGCAGCCCCGCCGCCAGCGCGTAGGAGGTGGCGTTGTTGTAGCGCTTGAACACGCGGAAGTTCGCATAGGTCAGGAAGGCCGGCCCCTGCGCCCCGGCGGGCAGGACGACCGCGCCCTCGTCCTCGTCCGGCAGCGGGCCGCCATCGGCGCGCGTCAGGCCCAGCGCGCGCCAGAAGGCGGCGGGGCGGCGCACGCGCTCGTCGGCCAGGGCGTAGTCGAAACCGGCGGGCAGGCGCACCTCGATCCCCCAGGGCGCGCCCTTGCGCCAGCCGAAGCGCGCCAGATAGGCGGCGGTCGAGGCGAGGGCGTCGGCGGCGTCGGCGCTCCAGACGTCGCGGCGCCCGTCGCCGTCGAAATCGACCGCGTAGTCGAGGAACGAGGTGGGGATGAACTGCGTGTGCCCCATCGCGCCGGCCCAGCTGCCCAGCATGCGCTCGGGCGCGACGTCGCCGTTCTGGATGATGCGCAGCGCCGCGATCAGCTGCGCTTCGGCGAAGCCGCGCCGGCGCCCGTGCCAGGCCAGCGTGGCCAGGCTCTCGATCACGGGGATGTCGCCGTAGTTGACGCCGAAGGCGCTCTCCAGCCCCCAGATCGCCAGAACGTATTGCCGATCGACGCCGAAGCGCGCCTCGATCCGGTCCAGCAGCGCGCGCTTGGCCGCCAGCTCGGCGCGGCCGCGCTCGACGCGCGAGGGCGAGACGGCGCGGTCCAGATACTCCCAGATCGGGCGGACGAATTCGGGCTGGTAGGCGTCCAGCTCGAGCACGCGGGCGTTGACCCCGACGCCGGCGAAGGCGCGGTCGAAGACCTCGGGGCGGATGCCCGCCGCCAGCGCGCGCGCGCGAAAGCCGTCGCGCCAAGCCAGGAATTCGGGCGGGGTCCGCTCGGCCGGCGCCGGCGCGCGCGCCGCTTGGGCCGCGGCGGGGGCGGGGGCGGCGGCCGGCGCAGGACGGGGCGCGGGCGCAAGCGCGGCAACGGGCGCGGCGCCGCCCTGCGCGGCGGGCGCGCCTTCGGGGCGCGGCGCCGGGGCGGGCGCGGTCAGGACATCGGCCGGATGCGGCGCGGGGGCGGCCTGAGCCTTGGCCGCGGCATCGTCCGCGGCCGTTTCGCCCGCTTGGGGCCCGGTGGCGGGCGCCTCGGCTGCGATCGGCGTCGGCGCGGCTTCGCTCCGGGCGGCGGCGCGCGCTTCGGGCGCGGCCGGGTCCGGCGACGGGGGCTGCTGCGCGGCTGCGCCATGCGCCGAGGCGGCCAGCGCGCAGCCCAGCGCCTGGCCGAGCGCGCGGCGCCCCGGTCGGCGAATCGGGGTGGTCATGTCGTGCGGGGCTCCATCTTGCCTGTCGTTCCTGCTTCGGCCTTGCCAGCCTATCTTGCGCCGGGCCGCGAAGAAAGGCGAGGCTGCGGCGCCGCAGAGTCGAACCCCAACGGAGGCCCCGCATGAACGTCAGCGAAGCCGTCGCGCGCCGCATCTCGGTCCGCGCCTTCCTGCCCGACCCCGTCCCGCGCGCGCTGATCGCCGAGGTGCTCGAGAAGGCCGCCCGCGCGCCCTCGGGCGGCAACCTGCAGCCCTGGCTGGTCACGGTTCTGGAGGGTCAGTCCATGGCGCGCTTTCGCGAGACCATGCGCGCGCGCCTGGCGCAGGGCGGGCCGGACCCGCTCGAATACCCGATCTATCCCGAGAAGCTGCACGAGCCCTACCGCACCCGCCGCCACCGCGTAGGCGAGCAGATGTATTCCCTTCTGGGCATCCCGCGCGAGGATCGCGCCGCCCGGCTGCGCCGCCTCGAGGCCAATTACGACTTCTTCGGCGCCCCGGCGGGCCTGTTCGTGCATGTGGACCGGCGCATGGGCGCCGCCCAATGGGCCGATCTGGGGATGTTCCTGCAAACGGTCATGCTGCTGTTCGTCGAGGCGGGCTACGACACCTGCGCGCAAGAGGCCTGGGCCTGGCATCACCGCACCGTGGACGCCTTCGTCGGCGCCGATCCGGCGACGATGCTGTTCTGCGGCATGGCGATCGGCAAGCGCGACCCGGACGCGCCGGTCAACCGCCTGCGCGCCGAGCGCGCGCCGCTGGAGGAGTTCGCGCGGTTTCTCTGACGCTTCGCCGCCCGACGCTTCGCCGCCCGACGCTTCTCCGCCCGACGCTTCTCCGCCCGACGCTTCTCCGCGCCCGGCGGCCCGAGGGGGCGGCGAACGGCCGGCCCCGGCCACGGCGCGCCCCAAGCCTTGCATGCCACGGCCCCGGCGGCCGGAACGCGGCGATACCATGAATCGCCAAGAGCGCAGCGCGTCCCGCGGCCGGGCCCGCCCGCGCCACCGCCGCCGCGAAAACGGCGGCGCGCCCCGCGCCCATGCCTCGTCCATCGGATGGCTGCCGGCGGCGGGCATCCCGCGCAACGCGGCGATCTTCGCCCCGACCCGCCTGTCTTGCCAAGGCCGCCGGTCGGGCTGGCGACCCCGGCAGGACTTGAACCTGCAACCTATCCCTTAGGAGGGGATTGCTCTATCCAGTTGAGCTACGGGGTCCGCGCGAGGGGCGTTGTATCCCTCGCGGCGCGGCGGATCAATCGCGCATTCGCGCGGCCCCCCTCGGCCCTCAATCCTCGGGCTCGATGCCGTCCATGCGCGCCTCGAGCGCGGCGACCCGCGCGGCCAGCGCCTCGTTCTCCTCGCGCGCCTTCGCGGCCATCTCGCGCACGGCCTCGAACTCTTCGCGCGTGACGAAGTTGTTGTCCGCCAGCCACCGCTCGAGCAGGCTTTTCATCGCCGTCTCGGCCTCCTGCCGGGCGCCCTGCGCCACGCCGGCGGCGCTGGTCATCAGCTTGGCCAGATCGTCGAAGAATCGGTTCGTGGTGGTCATCGCGGCGCCTCCTTGGGTTTCGACGCCACATATGGCCCTCGCGCGGACGATTCGCCAGCCCCGCGCCCCCTTGCCTTGCGCTGGCGGCCCGCTACGCTGCGCGCGACCCGACGTTCAGGAGAAGCCCGATGAGCGAAGCCCTGCTTGCCGCCCCCCCCGAGAACGCCATCCCCATCCGCCTTGCCCCCGAGGGCGGCGTCGAGGCGGCGCTGGCCGGCCTGCCCGACTGCGCCGCGGCCTATGCGCGCGCCATGGGCTTCTCGGGCAAGCTGGGGCGCTGGCTGATCCTGCCCGGCCCCGACGGCGCGCCGGCCGCGGCCCTGGCGGGCTGGGGCGACGCGAAGGCGCGCGCGCGCACGCGCTTCGCCCTCGGCGCCTTCGCCGAGGCCGCCCCCGCCGGCGTCTGGCGGCTGGACGCGCCCGAGCTGACGCAGGACGAGCGCGAAGAGGCGGCGCTGGGCTGGCTGCTGTCCCGCTACCGCTTCACCCGCTATCGCGACGCCAGGCTGGCCGATGCGCGGCTGGTCGCGCCCGAGGGGGTGGAACCCGAACGGGTGGCGCGCATCGCCCGCGGTGTGTTCCTGGCGCGCGATCTGATCAACACCCCGGCCGAAGAGATGGGCCCCGCGCAGATCGAGGAAGCCGTGTTCGACCTGGCGGCGCGCCACGGGGCGGCGGCGGACTCGATCGTGGGCGATGCGCTGCTCGAGCGCGGCTTTCCGCTGATCCACGCGGTCGGCCGCGCCGCCGCCCGCCCCCCGCGCCTGGTGGGCATGGAATGGGGCGACGAGGACGCGCCGCGCGTGACGCTGGTGGGCAAGGGCGTGGCCTTCGACACGGGCGGGCTGAACCTCAAGCCCGGCGGCTCGATGGGCCTGATGAAGAAGGACATGGGCGGCGCGGCGAACGTTCTGGGCCTGGCCTCGATGATCCTCGAGGCGCGGCTGCCCGTGCGCCTGCGCGTGCTGATCCCGGCGGTCGAGAACGCCGTCTCCGGCGCCGCCATGCGCCCGGGCGACGTGCTGCGCAGCCGCAAGGGCCTGACGGTCGAGATCAACAACACCGACGCCGAAGGGCGCCTGGTGCTGGCCGACGCGCTGGCGCTGGCGGACGAGGAATCGCCCGATCTGCTGGTCGACATGGCCACGCTGACCGGCGCGGCGCGCGTGGCGCTGGGCCCCGAGCTGGCCCCCTTCTACACCGACGACGACGCCTTGGCGCAGGCGCTGAGCGAAGCCGCCCAGCGCGTGCGCGACCCGCTCTGGCGCATGCCGCTCTGGCCCGGCTACGAGCCGATGATCGAACCGGCCATCGCCGATCTCGACAACGCGCCGGCGGGCGGCTTCGCCGGCTCGATCACCGCCGCGCTGTTCCTGCGCCGCTTCGTCGAACGCGCCCGCGCCTGGGCGCATTTCGACATCTACGCCTGGAACCCGAAGGCCGCGCCCGGCCGGCCAAAGGGCGGCGAGGCGCAGGGCGTGCGGGCGCTGTTCGAGGTCATCGCGCGCCGCTACGGGGGCGACGCATGAGCGCCCCGCGCGATGGCGCCGGCCCCGTCCGCGGCGGCGCCGGGGCCGCCGGGCCGGCGGCGGCGACCACGGCGGGAGCGGGCGCGCCTGCCGCCGAGGAGGCCGCCCGGCAGACCGGCCGACGCGCCGGCACGGGGGCCGACGCCCCGCCCCCCGACCCCCGCCGCCACGCCTGGCGCGAGGATCTGGCCGACGAGGCCCTGCGCGGGCGCGTGCGCGCGCGCCGCTTCGTGCGCCCCGAGCGCATGCGCGTCGTCCGCCCGGTGCTGGACCTGCGCGCGGCGCCCGGCGCGGCGGGGCTCAGCTCGCAGCTGGTCCTGGGCGCCGAGGCGGCGGTGTTCGAGATCGCCGACGGCGTCGCCTGGCTGCAATCCCTGGCCGACGGCTATGTGGGCTACGCCGACGCCGCGGGCCTGGCGCCGGCCGCGGAGCTGCCCGCGCCGCGCTGGCGCATCGCCGCGCCGCTGGCGCATGTCTATCCGCGCCCCGACATCAAGACGGCGCCCGTCATGACGGCGCCCATGAACGCCCTGCTCGACGGCGAGCCCGAAGGCGACTTCCTGCGCACGCCCCTTGGCTTCGTGCATCTGCGCCACGCCGCGCCCATCGACGCGCCCGCGCCCGATTTCGTCGCCGAGGCCGAGCGCCTGCTCGGCGCGCCCTATCTGTGGGGCGGAACGACGGCGCTGGGCATCGACTGCTCGGGCCTCGTGCAGACCGCCATGGCCGCCGCCGGGCGCGCCGCGCCGCGCGACAGCGACATGCAGGCCGCCGAGCTGGGCGCGCCGCTGGCGCCGGACGCGCCGTTGCGGCGGGGCGATCTGGCGTTCTGGCGCGGACATGTCGGCATCATGCTCTGCGAGCGGACCCTGCTGCACGCCAACGCCCATCACATGGCCGTCGCCGCCGAGCCGCTGACCGAGGCGCGCGCGCGCATCGCCCGCCAATACGGCGAGATCACCGTCTTCCGCCGCCCCTGACCCGCCCCTCAACCCAAGCCGAGGACGCCCCATGCTGGAGCAGCTGGCCGCCGCCGAGCCCGACCCGATCATCGCCCTCATCGCCGCCTTCCGCGACGACCCGCGCCCGGACAAGATCGACCTTGGCGTCGGCGTCTATCGCGACGCGGCCGGGCGCACCCCGGTCTTCGCCGCCGTCAAGGCGGCCGAAGAGCGGCTGTGGCGCGAGCAGGACACCAAGACCTATCTCGGCCTCGAGGGCGACCGCGCCTTCGTGGACGCGGCGGCCGAGCTGGCGCTGGGCGCCGACGGCGCGGCCCGCGCGACCGGGGCGCAGGCCGTGGGCGGCTCGGGCGCGCTGTTCGCGCTGGGGCGGCTGGCGAAGCGCGCGAATCCGGAGGCGACGGCGCATCTGCCCGACCCGACCTGGCCGAACCATCGCAACCTTCTGGGCGCGGCGGGGCTGAAGCTGGCCAGCTATCCCTACATGCGCGGCGGGGCGCTGGATTTCGACGCCATGCGCGCCGCGCTCGAGCGGCTGGGCGCCGGCGACGTCGTCGTTCTGCACGCCTGCTGTCACAATCCCACCGGCATCGACCCGACCCCCGAGCAATGGGCCGAAATCGGCCGCATCGCCGCCGGGCGCGGCTGGACGCCCCTTTTCGACATGGCCTATCTGGGCTTCGGCCAGGGGCTGGAGCCCGACGCGCAAGGCATGCGCGCGGTGCTTGCGGCGGTTCCCGAGGCGCTCGTGGCGCTGTCCTTCTCGAAATCCATGGGGCTGTATCGCGATCGGGTCGGCGCCGCGCTGGTCGTGACGGGCGACGCGGATGCGCGCGCGCGCGCCCAGGCGGCGCTGGCCGCGATCAACCGCGAGACCTTCTCGATGCCGCCCGATCACGGCGCGGCGGCGGCGCGCCTGACGCTGACCGATCCGGCGCTGCGCGCGATGTGGATCGGCGAGCTCGACGCCATGCGCGCGCGCGTCGCGGCCAATCGCGCGGCTCTGGCCAGCGCCCTGGCGCGCGCGACGAACGACGCGCGCTGGGCGCGGCTGGCCGAGGGGCGGGGGATGTTCTCGACGCTGGAGCTGGACGCCGCGCAGGTGCGCGCCCTGCGCGAGCGGCGCGGGGTCTACATGGCGCCGGGGGGGCGGATCAACTTCGCCGGGCTCGACCCCGCGCGCGCCGATCAGGCGGCGGCGGCGATCGCCGAGACGCTGTAAGCGGGCGCGCCGTCGCGGCGTTGCAAGCGAGGCGCGCGCCGGCGTGGCGTTGCAAGCGGGGGCGCCGGCGCGTCGTTGCAAGAGTGCGCGCCGGCGCCGCGCGGCTGCGCCGAGGCTCGGCGCGGGGGGCACGCCTCGGCGCAGGCCTCAGCGCAGCTCGCCGCGGGCGCGGCGGGGGGCGCAAATGTCGAGCTCGACCCGCTTGGGCAGGAACTTTTCGATGCCGATCTCGACATTCGTGCGCACCTCGCTCAGCGCGACGGTGGTCGACTGCCCCTGCGCGTCGGTCACGACCCACTGGCGCAGCTCGAGCGGCTGCTCGGTGAAGATCAGCGTCAGCGCGCCCTGGTCGGGCGCGTCGGGGTCCACCGCAGTGACGCGCATCTGGCCCGCGCGGCGCTCGATGGACTGCACCGCGCCCTCCTTGCGAAGGTCGACCCGGTCGCGCAGCAGGATGTCGAGCGGAGTCTGGCTCAGGGGCAGCGTCTGCTGCGAGCAGTCGCGCAGGTCGAACACCACCACCCAGGTGCCATCCGCCACCACCAGCGTGGGGTTGGGCGGCGTGTATTCGAAGCGGATCTTGCCCGGACGCGACAGGTAGAAGCGCCCGTCCGAGGTCTCGCCGTTCGGGGCGATCTGCACGAACGCGCCTTCGGCCGTGCGCATGGCGTTGAGATAGGCGCTGATCCGCGCCAGGTCGCGCGCATCCTGCGCGCGGGGCTGGGCGGGGGCGAGAAGCGCGCCGGCGACGGCCAGGGCCGCGGCAAGCGCGAAGCGTGGGATTCGTTTCATCATGTCCGTCATCTAGGCGCGCCGCGCGGCGATTGCATGGCGCCCGGTTGAAAAAAGCGCGGCGATCAGACCTCGCCGATCAGAATCTCGCGCTTGCCGACCTTGTTGGCCGGGCTGACGACGCCCTGCGCCTCCATCTGCTCGACCAGGCGCGCGGCCTTGTTGTAGCCGATCGCGAGCTTGCGCTGGATGTAGGAGGTCGAGCACTTGCGGTCGCGCGCCACGATGGCCACCGCCTGATCGTAAAGCTGGTCGTCGCCGGCGCTCTCGCCGCCCAGCCCCAGCACCAGGTCGATGTCGGCGGCGGCCTCCTCGTCGGGGCCCTCGGTGACGCCGCCGACATATTCGGGCTCGCCCTGGGCCTTGAGGTGGTTGACGATCTCTTCGACCTCCTCGTCCGAGACGAACGGTCCGTGGACGCGGGTGATGCGCCCGCCCCCGGCCATGTAGAGCATGTCGCCCATGCCCAGCAGCTGCTCGGCGCCCTGCTCGCCCAGGATGGTGCGGCTGTCGATCTTGGAGGTGACCTGGAAGCTGATTCGCGTGGGGAAGTTGGCCTTGATGGTGCCCGTGATCACATCGACCGAGGGCCGCTGCGTGGCCATGATCAGATGGATGCCCGAGGCGCGCGCCATCTGCGCCAGGCGCTGGATGCAGGCCTCGATCTCCTTGCCCGCGACCATCATCAGATCGGCCATCTCGTCGACGATCACGACGATGAAGGGCAGCTCTTCGGGCTCGTATTCCTGCGTCTCGAAGATCGGCTCGCCGGTGTCCTCGTCGAAGCCGGTCTGGATGGTGCGGGTGAAGGGCTCGCCGCGGGCCAGCGCGTCGCGCACGCGGGCGTTGTAGCCCTCGATGTTGCGCACGCCCATGCGCGACATCTTGCGGTAGCGCTCCTCCATCTCGGCCACGACCCATTTCAGCGCCACCACCGCCTTCTTGGGGTCGGTCACCACCGGGCTGAGCAGGTGCGGGATGCCGTCATAGACCGACAGCTCGAGCATCTTGGGGTCGATCATGATCATGCGGCACTGCTTGGGCGACAGCCGGTAGAGCAGCGACAGGATCATGGTGTTGATGGCCACCGACTTGCCCGAGCCGGTGGTGCCCGCGATCAGCAGGTGCGGCATGCGCGCAAGGTTCGTGACCACCGCCTCGCCCGAGATGCTCTTGCCCAGCGCCAGCAGCAGCCCGTCCTTGGCGTCGCCGAAGGCGCGGGATTCGAAGATCTCGCGCAGCAGCACCTTCTCGCGCCGCTCGTTGGGCAGCTCGATGCCGATGATCGAGCGCCCCGGCACCGTCGAGACGCGCGCCGACAGCGCCGACATCGAGCGCGCGATGTCGTCGGCCAGCCCGATCACGCGGCTGGCCTTGAGGCCGGGCGCGGGCTCGAGTTCGTACATCGTCACCACCGGCCCGGGCGAGACGCGCACGATCTCGCCGCGGATGCCGTAATCGTCCAGCACCGTCTCGAGCATGCGGGCGTTTTCCTCGAGCGCCTCGTCCGAGACCTGGTTGCGCACGATCTCGCGCGGGTTCTGCAAGAGCGAGAGCGGCGGCGGCTGATAGCCTTCGGGCTCGGCGTCGGGGTCGAGCGGCAGCCTGGGCTCGGCCTCGGCGCGCGCCTTGCGGCTGACGGCGGCGCTCTTGCGCGCGCGCTCGACGCGCGGGGCGGGGGCCGTCTGCGCGGGGTCGGGCGCGGGGTCGGCGTCGGCCTCGCCGTCCTCGCGCGCATTGGCGCGCCTGAAGGCGGCGGCCGCCAGGCGCGCGGCCAGCGAGGCGCTCTGCCGCTCGTCCCCCTCGGCGGAGGCGTCGGGGGCGTCGGCGGCCTCGGGAGCCTCGGACGCGCCCGAAGCCGCGGCCGCGCCCGCGCGCAGCGTCGGCTCGGCCTGGCGCGCCGCGCCCACCGCCGCGGGCGGCTCGAGCCGCTGCGAGCGCGGCCGCGTCAGCGCGCGGCGCAGCCGCCGGCCCAGCGCCAGCCCCGCCCGCGCCAGCGCGCGACCGGCCAGCCGCGCCGCGGCGCCAAGGCCCGCCCCCATCCAGCGGCCCAGGGCGCGCGTTTCGTCCCCGTCAAGCCCCAGCGCCACGCCGCCCAGCCCCAAGGTCGCCGCCCCGAGCGCCGGCGTCAGCGCCAGCAGCGCCGTCCCCGCGTCGAGGGGCGCAAGGCGCAGCAGCCCGCCCGCCAGCGCGTCGCCGATCCAGCCGCCGAGGCCGTAGGGATGCGGCCATCCCTCGGGCGGCGCGTGCAGCGAGGCGAAGGCCGCTCCCACCACCACCGCCAGGGGCGCGAAGAGCCCCAGCCGCGACCAGATGCGCCACTCGCCCCGATGCAGCGCCAGCCGCACGCCCCAGACCAGCAGCGCCGCAGCAAGCCCCCAGGCTGCCCAGCCCAGAAAGCGGGCCAGCGGATCGGCCAGATACGCGCCGGGCGCGCCCAGAAGGTTGCGCGGCGCCTCGGCCCCGACGTTGAAAAAGCTGGGATCGGCCGGGTCGTAGCTGCCCAGCATGGCCGCCGTCGCAAGGCCTGCGGCGAACAGCCCCGCGCCCGCCAGCTCGATCAGGCGCCGGCGCAGGGCGCGGGCGGCGGCCGGGGGCAGGAAGCTGCTCTCGATCACGTCGTCGTCGCGGTCGGGGTCAATCAACGCGGTCATCGTCCGTTCTCTCGCCCGGTCTTCTCGGCGGCGCGCGCCATCATCGGCCCAAGCCGGCGGCGGATGGCCTCGAGCCCGCGGCGCGTCTCGTCCTCGGGGGCGACCAGCGCCACCCGCAGCCAGGCCGCGCCCGGATCGCCGCCGCCCAGCCAGTCGGGCGCGGGGCGCGACAGATAGGCGCCGGGCAGCGCGCGCACGCCCTCGCCGCGCCACAGCTCGAGCGCCGCCGCCTCGCCGTCGCCCACATGCAGCCACAGGAAAAAGCCCGCGGCCGGAGAGGCGTAGCCGGGCAGATCGCCCAGGATGCGGTCAGCCTCGTCGAACTTGCGGCGGTAAAGGGCGCGGTTGCGCTCGACATGCGCCTCGTCGCGCCAGGCGGCCTCGGCGGCGTGCTGCGCCGGCAGCGGCAGCGGCGCGCCGCCATAGGCGCGCAGGCGCAGCATGGCGGCGATGGTCTTCGGCCCGCCCGCGCAAAAGCCCGAGCGCAGCCCCGGCAGGTTCGAGCGCTTGGACAACGAGTGAAAGGCCAGCACCCGTTCGGGATCGGCGCCGGCCGCCTGCGCAGCCTCGAGCGCGCCGGGGGGCGGGTCGCCGCGGTGGATCTCGGCGTAGCACTCGTCGGCGAAGATGCGGAAATCGTGCCGCTCGGCCAGGTCGATCAGGGCGCGCCACCATTCGGCCGAGGCCACCGCCCCTTGCGGATTGGCCGGCGAGCACACATAGACCGCCGCCGTGCGCGCCAGCAGATCGGCGGGCAGCGCGGCGTAGTCGGGCAGATGCCCGCTTTCGGGCGTCGCGGGGACGTAGACCGGCTCGGCCCCGGCGGCCAGCGCCGCGGCGCCGTAGCACTGGTAGAAGGGGTTGGGCATGAGCACCGCCGGACGCGCGCCGTTCTTGCGCTCGGGACACAGGGCGAGGCAGGCGGCGAACAACCCCTCGCGCGTGCCGTTGAGCGGCAGCACATGCCGGTCGGGGTCGGCGCGCTCTTCGCTCAGCCCGTAGCGGCGGCGCAGCCAGGCGGCGATGGCGTCGCGCAGGCCGGGCGTTCCCTCGTTGGGCGGGTAGCGGCCGTATTCGTCCGCGTGCCGCGCCAGCGTCTCGGCGACGAAGGGCGGCGGCGGGTGACGCGGCTCGCCGATCGACATGGCCAGCACGGGGCCGCCGGGCGCATGCGCGTCAAGCAGCGCCCGCAGCCGCGGGAAAGCGTAGTCCGGCAGGTCTTGGAACCGCTCGGGCATCTGCATGCGAAACCGCCTCGATCCTCGCGCCCCATCTGGCGCGGGGCGTCGGCGCTCACGATAGCCGAGCGGCGCGCGCAGGTCCAGAAGCCCGCCCCATGGGCGAGTGCAGATGCGCGCATTCAACCGACCGGAAAGGCAGGCGCCCGCCGGCGCGCATGCGCCTCATGTCACGAGCGCACCCTTGCGCAGGCTGTCCCCTCCCCGCGGCGGGCCGCCCGGAACCCGCCGCGCCCGCAGCGCCCCGGGACGCGCCCTCGACGCCGGCGGCGGCGCCGGCAATGCACGGGCCGCGCCCGCAACGCCGGGGACCGCGCCCGCAATGCCCGGACCCCGGCCCGGCCTGAAGACGACCGGCGCGGCCAAGCCGCCGCCGATCGCGATGCGGCCATGGCGCCGCCCCGCCCGCGCCGACCACGCGCCGCCGCCGCCCGGCCTGCGGGCCGCCTCGACGCCCGCGTATGGATCGGCCGGGCCGCCGCGCGCAGGCTTGCGCGGCCGCCGTCGCAACGCCCGGGCCCGCCCTTGGGCAGCCGCCGTTGCGACGCTCGAGTCAGCGCGCCGGAGGGCGGAACAGGGGACGCCTGCACATCGCGCGTCAGGCGGCCAAGGGCGGGCGGGCGCCCGAGCCGGGCGACGGCCCGCGGGGCAGAGGGTGCGTGTCGCCCGCGGAGCCGGACGCGCTGCGCCCCGGCGATTCATGCGCGGCCGGCGATCCCGGCCCATTGAGCGCGCCGCCCGCCCGTGCGCGGACGGGCGCGCGCGGCGTCAGGCCAGCGCCCGCTCGACCGCGACGCCAAGGCGCGCCAGCTTGCCCTCGCGCCGCGGGGCGGCCATCAGCATCAGTCCGCAGGCGGGAACACCCGTCGGCACGCTCAGCGCGCACAGCCCCAAAAGGTTGCCCGCGCGCGTGTTGCGCAGCGCCATCAGATTGCGGTCGCGGTAGTAGTCGCCATCGGACAGCAGCCGCGAGACCGAGGGCGGCAGAATCGGCGCGGTCGGCGCCAGCAGCGCGTCATGGCCCGCCAGGCGGGCGGCATGTTCGCGGCGCAGCGCCTCCATGCGGCGGCGGGCGCGCAGATAATCGGCGGCGTTGACCTCGCGCCCGGATTCGAAGCGCGCGCGGATCTGCTCGAACATCAGCGCGCCGTCGCGCGCGATGCGCTCGCCCCACAGCGCCCAGGTCTCGGCCCCGAACAGCGGCGCGCTCAGCTCGAGCGCCTGCGCGACGTGATCAAGGCGCAGGCGCGCGATGCGGGCGCCGGCGCGCTCGAGCCTGCGCAGCGCCTCTTCGAAGGCGGCGCGCGGAGCGTCCTCGACCCCTTCGAGCAGCGCGCCCTCGTCCACCGCGAAGACGGCGCCGCGCAGCGAGGCGCCCTCCAGATCCGGCGCCTTGGCGCGCGCCATGATCGCCGTCAGCCGCGCCGCGTCCTCGACCGAGCGGCACAGCGGGCCGATCGTGTCGAAGAGCTCGGACAACGGCACGACGCCGTCATTGGGGATCAGGCCCGCCGTCGTCTTGAGCCCGACGAGGTCGTTCCAGGCGGCGGGAACGCGCACCGAGCCGCCCGTATCGGACCCCACCGCCGCCGCCGCCAGCCCGAAGGCCACCGAGGCCGCCGCCCCCGAGGACGAGCCCCCCGGAGCCCAGTCGGGGTCATGCCGGTTGGGCGGCGTCGCGGTCACGGGGTTCACGCCCAGCCCCGAGAAGGCAAGCTCGCTCATATGCGTCTTGCCCAGGCACACCAGCCCGGCGCGCGCGGCGCGGGCCAGCGCCTCGGCGTCGCGCGCGGGCACGCGGCCGCGCAGCAGCGCCGAGCCCGCCTCGGTGGCGGTCCCGGCCGTGTCGAACAGGTCCTTCCAGCTGATCGGAACGCCGTCGAGCAGGTTGCGCCGCAGCCCCGCGCGGGCGCGGCCGGCGGCGGCGGCGGCCTCGGCGCGGGCGCGCTCGGGCGTCAGGCGGGCGTAGATGCGCGCGCCGTCGGGATGGGCCTGCGCCGCGTGCAGGAAACCCTCGGTCAGATCGCGCGGATCGAGCCGCCCCGCCTCGATCGCCCGGCCCAGATCGCTCGCCGTCATGCGCTGCCAATCGGCTTCGGTCATGCGCTTGTCCTCCCGCGTCCCCGACTCGTCGCCGCAGGCTAGCGGGGCCGAGCGGTGCGGGCAATCGGCCGGGCGGGGCGCTGCGGCGGGCGCGGCGCATCCGCGCCGCCCGGGCCGCGCGACGCATCGCGCCATGGACAAGCGCCCCTCGCGCGCCATAGTGCAGGGCCATGAGCAAGGATGCGGACGTCATCATCGTCGGCGGCGGCCTGAACGGCCCCGCCCTGGCACTGGCCCTGGCGCAAGGGGGGCTGCGCACGATCCTGTGCGACGCCCTGCCCCCCGAGACCCGCGCCGATCCCGAATTCGACGGGCGCGCCTATGCGCTCTCGCTCGGCTCGCGCCGCATGCTCGAGGCGCTGGGCGTATGGCCGCGCGTCGCCCCCCATGCCCAGATCGTGCGCGAAGTGACCGTCACCGACGCCCGCCCCGGCGCGGCGCCAAGCCCCTTTTTCGCGCATTTCGACCATGCCGAGATGGACGAGGGCCCCGTCAGCCAGATCGTCGAGGACCGCTTTCTGCGCGCCGCCCTTCTCGAGGCCATGGCCCGGGAGCCGCTGATCGACCATCGCGCGCCGGCGCGGGTGACGGGATTCGCGGCGGACGACGCCGGGATCGAGGTGCGGCTTGACGACGGAACCGCCCTGCGCGCCGACCTTCTGGCCGCCTGCGACGGACGCGACAGCCCCATCGCCCGCGCCGCGGGCGTCAACCGCGTGGGCTGGGATTACGGCCAGTCGGGCCTCGTCTGCGCCATCGAGCACGAGCGCCCGCATGGCGGCCGCGCCTGGCAGCAGTTCCTGCCCGCGGGGCCCTTCGCCGTGCTGCCCCTGCCCGGCGACCGCAGCTCGATCGTGTGGTCCGAGCGCCGCGACGAGGCCGCGCGCATCGCCGCCCTGCCCGACGCGGCCTATCTGGACGAGCTGCGCGCGCGCATGGGCGGCTTCCTGGGCCGGATCGCCCTGGCGGGCAAGCGCTACGCCTATCCGCTTCGCCTGTCGCTGGCCGAAGAGTATGTGCGCCCGCGCCTTGCGCTGGTGGGCGACGCGGCGCACGGCGTGCACCCCATCGCCGGACAAGGGCTGAACCTGGGCCTCAAGGATGCGGCGGCGCTGGCGCAGGTGGTGGTCGAGGCGCGCCGGCGCGGCGAGGATGCCGGCTCTTTCGCCGCGCTCGAACGCTACCAGCGATGGCGGCGCTTCGACGACACGCTGGCCGCCTTCGGCTTCGACCTGACCAACCGGCTGTTCTCGAACGACGGTCCGCTTCTGCGTCCGGCGCGCGACGTCGGCATGGCGCTGGCCACGGCTTTCGCGCCGGCGCGGCGCTTCTTCATGCGCCAGGCGGCGGGCCTGTCGGGCGAGCTGCCGCGGCTGATGGAGGGCCGCCCGCTCTGACCCTCGCCCCCGCGCCCATGCGCCCCTTCCGCCCCCCGCGCGCGGGGCGGTTCAGCCGCCGGCGGCCTCTTTCCAGTAGGGCGCGCGCAGCTCGCGCTTGAGGACCTTGCCGATCTCGGAGCGGGGCAGCGACTCGCGCAGCTCGACCTTGCTGATGCGCTGGACCTTGCCAAGGCGCGCATTGACCCATTCGCGCAGCGCCTCGGGATCGGGGCGCGCCCCGGCGCGCGGCACGACCAGGGCCAGCGGAGTCTCGCCCCACTCGCGCGAGGGCACGCCGATCACCGCCGCCTCGGCCACGTCGGGATGGGCCAGCAGCTCGCGCTCGAGATCCGCGGCGAAGACGTTGAACCCGCCCGAGATGATCATGTCCTTGCGCCGGTCCAGCAGCTCGAGAAAACCATCCGGGTCAAGGCGGCCCATGTCGCCGGTGCGGATCCAGTCCTCGCCCTCGGGACTGCGCCAGATGGCCTCGCGCGTCTTGTCGGGGGCGTTGCGATACCAGGTCATCATCATGGGCGAGCGGCCCAGGATCTCGCCCACCTCGCCGGGTGGAAGGGGGCGCATCTCCTCGTCCACGATCAGGATGTCGGCGCCCTCGGCGGGGCGGCCGACGGTGTGCAGCTTGTCGGGATGGGCGCGGCAGTCGAGGATGGTGGACAGCCCGCCCTCGGTCATGCCGTAGATCTCGATCAGCTCGCCCGGCCAGCGGGCCAGGATCTCGCGCTTGAGGGCGACGGGCAGCGGCGCGCTGGTCGAGAGCTTGACCCGGAACGACGACAGGTCGGCCGCATCGAAGCCGGGCGCGTCGAGGATGCGGCGATACTGGACGGGCACCAGCATGGCGTGGGTGGCGCGATGCGCCTGCGCCAGGCGCAGGAAGCCCTCGGCGTCGAACTTGCGCATCAGCGCCAGCGTTCCGCCCTCGGCCAGCGTCGGCAGCGCCGCGACGAGCGTGGTGTTCGAGCACAGCGGCGTCGAGGCGATCGAGACCACGTCGGGCCCGTAGCCGAACAGCGCCATGCGGCGCAGCTGGCGCAGGCGGAACTTGTGGTCGTGCTCGATGCCCTTGGGCACGCCCGTGGTGCCGGACGAGAAGATCATGTCGAACGGATCGTCCAGCCCCGCCGGGGCCTCGGGCGCGTCCTGCGCGCGGGCGCCGGCCAGCCAGTCCTCGAGCGCGTCCAGCGCGACGGGCGCATCGGCGCAGCCCGGCGCCGCGCCGGCGGCCGCGCGGGCCTGCGCCATGGCCGCGTCGGTGGCGAAGAGCAGCCTCGCCTCGGCGTTCTCGAGCATCGCGGCCAGCACCTCGGGCCGCATCCCCGAGGGCAGCGGCGCCGCGCAGGCCCCCGCCGCGATCGCGCCCAGGTAAACGGCCAGATGCTCGGCCGAGCCCTCGCCCAGCGTGGCGACCACGTCGCCCCGTCCCAGCCCCAGCGCGGCCAGACGGGCGGCGATGCGGTCGACCATATCGATCAGCTCGGCCCAGCTCAGACGGCGCGCGCCGTCGATGACCGCCACCGCGTCCGGGCGCGCGCGCGCATGGGCGCGCAGGCGGGGGATGAAGGGCTCGAGCGGGGCATCCATCGGCTTGGGGACGATGCGCCGCGGGGCCTGGGCGGCGGCCTGGGGTTCGGACATGGGGCGCTCCTGGCGGTTGCGCGCCGTCGAAACGGCGTTCCGCAACATTCATAATCCCCCGGCGGGCAGGCGCGCAACAACCCGCGCCGCCAGGGCGCGCAGCGGCCGGCGCGCTCAGCGCGGGGGGCGCGTGGTCTGCCACACGCCCAGAACGATCATCGCCCCGCCCGCCAGCATGGCGGGCGTCAGACTCTCGCCCAGCAGGACGACGCCGAACAGAACGCCGAAGAAGGGAACCAGATTGCCGAAAGCCGCGGCGCGGGTGGGCCCGAGCGCGCGCACGCCCTCGTAATACCACACGAAGGGAACCACCGTCGCGCCCACGGCCAGGAACAGCACGGTCAGCCAGGCGGCGGCGCCGGGCGCGCCGACCAGCGCCGGCGCCCCGCTCAGCGCCAGCGTGGCGGCCAGCAGCGCGAAGCCCCAGGCGGCGGCATAGGCCGTGGCGGTCAGCGGCGTCAGCCCCGTCAGCGCCGCGCGCCCCACCATCGTGTAGGCCGCCCAGGCCGCCACCGCGCCCAGCATGAACAGCTCGCCCGCCCCGAACGAGGCCGCCACGTCGGCCAGCATCGCCCCCGGCGCGCCGCGGCTGGCCAGGATCGCCGCCCCGACCAGCGCCGCGAGGATGCCCGCCCATTTGCGCGCGCCCAGCCGCTCGCGCGTCCACAGCGCGCCCACCAGCGCCACCGCTACCGGGCTGAGCGCGACGAACAGCGCCGTGCGCGAGGCCGGCATCCGCGCCAGCGCGGCGAAGAAGAACAGGTTGTAGGCGAACACCCCCGTCGCGCCCAGAACGAAGGTCTGCGCCGCCTGGCGCAGGCTCAGGCGCGGCAGGCCCCCATGCGCGCGCCGCGCCAGCCACAGCAGGATCGCCGCGGCCAGCGCGTAGCGCGCGGCGGCGGCGCCCAGCGGCGTGAAGGACTCGGCGGCCACGCGCCCGGCCGAGAACCCGCCGCCCCACAGCATCGCGGCCAGGATCAGCTTGCGGCGCACCGCGCCTTCGGTCGGGGCGGATGGCGCGGGCGAGTGGGCGAGCGATGCGGCGGTCATGGGGGCTCCTGCCTTGGGGGCGCTGGTCGCGGCATGTGTTTTCAGTTATGCACGGTCATGGTCAAACAAGGATTTGCTCATGACGTTCGGACAGCTCGAAATCTTTGCCGCGCTGGCCGATGCGGGCGGCTTCACCGCCGCAGCCGCGCGGCTCGGCATCAGCCAGTCGGCGGTGTCGCACGCCATCAGGGCGCTCGAGGCCGATCTGGGCGTGCCGCTCGTCAACCGCGCCAAGGCCCGCCCCGAGCCGACCGAGATCGGGGCGCTGCTGCTGACGCGGGCGCGGGCGGTGCTGGGGCTGGCCGAGACCATGCGGCAAGAGGCCGCGGCCTATCGCGGCGTGCGGCTGGGCAGCCTGCGCATCGGCTCCTTCGGGCCGACGGCGACGCTGCACCTGCTGCCGAATCTGCTGGCCGCCTTCCGCGCCGACTGGCCCGGCGTCGAGGTGCTGGTCGAGGAAGGCGACGACGAGACCGTGCTGCGCTGGCTCGAGGAGCGGCGGGTGGACGTGGCCTTCGCCGTGCTGCCCGACGAGCGCTTCGACGCCCACCCGCTGATCGAGGACCAGTTCGTCGCGCTGCTGCCGCAGGACGATCCGCTGGCCGCGCAGCCGGCCGTGACGCTGCGCGAGCTGTGCGCGCGGCGCTTCATCATGACCGAGGCCGGCTCGCAAGGGGTGATCGGGCGGCTGTTCTCGGAGGCCGGGCTGCGCCCGAAGATCCACGCGCGCACGGCGCAGGTGCTCAGCACGCTGGCCATGGTCAGCCGCGGCGAGGGGGCGGCCGTGGTGGCCGAGCTGGCCATGCCGCCCGTCGCGGGCTTCGAGGGCTTCGCGGTCAAGCCGCTGGACCCGCCGCGGCGGCGCTCGGTGGGGCTTGCGCTGCTGCCGGGGGCGCCGGCCTCGCCGGCCGCGCAGGCCTTCGTGCGCACCGCCGCGCAGCTGCGGCGCGGGGGCGGGCTGCTGACCTGGCGCGGCGTGCTGGCCGGCGGGCGCGTGGCCTGAGGCGCTCAGTCCTCGAGCCGGCGCGCCTCGGACACGAGCATCACCGGAATGCCGTCGCGGATCGGAAAGGCCAGCCTTGCGGCGCGCGAGACCAGCTCCTGGCGCGCGCGGTCATAGACCAGCGGCCCCTGGGTGACCGGACAGACCAGCGCCTCGAGCATCCTGCGCTCGGCGCGCAGGCGTTGATCGGCGCGGGCGGCGAGGGCCGGATCGGGCGCGGCGCCCGATTCCATGCCCGGTTCGACACCCGTCTCCCCGCCCGGCGCGGCGCCCGGTTCCACGCCCGGCCCGGCGCCCGTCTCCCCGCCCGGCCCGGCGCCCGGTTCCACGCCCGGCCCGGGGCCCGCATCGGCGGCGCGATCGGAGCTTGCGCCGGGCGCGGCGGCGTCGGGGTTTGCGGCGTTCGGGTCCTTGGCGTTCGGATGGCTGGGGGCGGTCATTGCACCGATCCTTCGTCGCCGCCCGACACGATGGCGAAGCGCATCAGGGCGGTCAGGGTTTCGCGCCGCTCGGACAGGCTGGGCGCCTCGAGCAGGGCCTGCTTCTCTTCGACCGAGAAGGGACACAGCATGGCCAGCGAGTTGACCAGCATCTCGGGTTCGGCCTTGCGCAGGCTTTCCCAGTCCGAGCTGAGCTGCGCCACCTGGAAAAAGCGCATGAGCAGCTCGAGAAAGGCGTCGCGGTCAAGGCCGGGGTCGTCCTCCTCGCCTTCGAGATCGCCCAGGAACGAGCGCCAGTCCGCCTCGACCCGCCGATAGGGGGCGAAGCCCTCGAGCTCGCGCGCGACGCGAAAGCGGCACACCCCCGACAGCGTGATCAGATAGCGCCCGTCCTCGGTCTCGGAAAACGCCGTCAGGCGCCCGGCGCAGCCGATGCGCCGCAGCTCGGGCGGCTCGCCCGCGCGCGATTCCAGCGGCTGGACCATGCCGATCAGGCGGTGCTCGGTCTTCATCACATCCTCGAGCATGGTCAGATAGCGCGGCTCGAAGATATTGAGCGGCAACCGCCCGCGCGGCAGAAGCAACGCCCCCGGCAGCGGAAACACCGGGAGCGCGTCGGGCAGGTCGGCGGGGGCGAAGCGGCGCGCCATGCCTCAGGCGTAGATCATCGAGGTGAGCCGGCGCCGTCCGCGCGCGACGGCCGGGTTCTTGGGCCCGAGGCTGTCGAACAGCTTGAGAAGGCGGTTGCGCGCGGCCTGGTCGTTCCACTCGCGATCGCGGCGGAACAGCTCGAGCAGCTCGTCGATCGCGCCCTCGGCGTCGCCCTTGGCGATGAGCGCATCGGCCAGCGCCAGCCGCGCCTCGTGATCGTCGGGGTCGGCTGCGAGGCGCGCGCGCAGCTCGCCCTCTTCGCCCGCGCCGGCGCTCAGCTCGGCCAGCTCGATCTGCGCGCGGGCGGCGGCGATGGGCGCGGCGTCGCGCCTGGCGGGGGGCACGGCGTCGAGCGCGGCGCGGGCGCGGTCGATCTCGCCCGCCGCAAGATGGGCGCGGGCAAGCCCGCCGACGGCGTCCAGGTTCTCGGGGTCTTCCTCGAGAATCGCGCGGAACACCTGCGCGGCGTCGGCGAACTGGCCTTCCGCCAGCATCTCTTCGGCGGCGGCCAGCGCCTCTTCCATGCCGGCGTCCGGGCTCCCCAGCGCGGCCACGCGCTTGACGAAGGCCTCGACCTCGGCCGGGGGCAGCGCGCCCATGAAGCCGTCGACCGGCTGGCCGTCGACGAAGGCGTAGACCGCCGGGATGGACTGGATGCGCATCTGCGCGGCGATCATCTGGTTCTCGTCCACATTGACCTTGGCCATGCGGACCTTGCCCTTCTGCGCCTTCACCGCGGCCTCGAGCGCCGGACCCAGCGCGCGGCACGGGCCGCACCACGGCGCCCAGAAATCGACGATCACCGGCGTCGTGCGCGACGCCTCGACCACATCGGCCATGAAGGTCGCTTCAGAGACGTCCTTGACCAGATCGCCGGCGGGGGCGGCGGAGGACGAGCCGAGTTCAAGCATGGGTTTCCCTTTTCCGTTTCGCGCGGGGCGCGGCGCGCGGCCGGCGGGCGGGCGCGCAGGGCGCGGCCCCGGGCTTGTCGTCTTGCGTCAGGCACAGATGTAGTGCCGCGCCGCGCGATGGGCAACGGGAACGGCGGCCAGGGGGCCGCGCCCGGCGTCAGTCCGCCTCGCGGTCCCCGCCCTGGCCCGCCGCGGCCTCGCGCGCGGCGGCGCGGGCCTCGAGCGGCGCAAGGTCCAGCATCAGCGGCGCGCGCCCCAGATCGGACAGGAAGCGCATCAGCCCCTCGGGCGTCAGGGCCAGCGTCGCCTCGTTGTGCAGGGGGTGGAAGTTGACCAGCTCGGCCTCGGCAAGGCGCCGGTCGAGAGCGAAGCGCACCAGACCCTCGGCGTCGTTCATCAGCGCGAAGGGCGTGACCGCGCCGGGCCGCACGCCCAGAAGGCGCGCCATGTCCTCGGCCGCGCCGAAGGAGACGCGCCCCGCGCCCAGCGCGCGCCCCAGATCGTTGACCGAAAAGCGGCTGTCCTCGCGCGTCGAGACCAGCCAGAAGCCGCCGTCGCGCGCCTTCAGGAACAGGTTCTTGGTGTGCGCGCCGGGCATGACCCCGCGCAGGGCGCGGCTCTGCTCGACCGTGTGCAGGGGCGGGTGCGCATGGCGCCGCCACGCCACCCCCAGCGCATCCAGCCGCGCCAGCAGCGCCCGTTCGGCGGGGTTTGCGGCGGCGTCGGCCGCGCCTTGCGTCTGCGTGCGCGGGGCGGCCGCGGGGGTCGGGTCGTCGGTCATGCCTGTCCTCTCGGTCCTGGGGGTTGCGCGCGGCCCTTTCTGGCCGCCGCCCGCGGCCAAGGCAAGCCCGCCGCGCGCAAGCGATGTTGTGACGCGCCCGCCAATCCGCTACTGCGGAGCGGAGCTTGCAGACAAGGATCCAGCGCGTGAAATACATCAGCACCCGCGGCGCCGCCCCCGCCCTGTCCTTCGAAGAGACGATGCTGACCGGCCTCGCCCGCGACGGCGGCCTTTACGTGCCCGAAAGCTGGCCGCGGATGAGCCGGGACGAGATCGCGGCCCTTGCCGGCCTCGAATACGAAGAGGTCGCCCATCGCGTCATGCGCCCCTTCGTCGGCGACGCCTTCGCCGAGGACGAGCTGCGCGCCATCATCGCCGACGCCTATGCGTCGTTCGACCACCCGGCCCGCTGCCCGCTGGTGCAGATCGGCGCCAACGAGTGGATTCAGGAGCTGCACCACGGCCCCACCCTGGCCTTCAAGGACGTGGCCATGCAGCTGATCGGACGGCTGTTCCAGGCCTCGCTGGCCCGGCGCGGCGAGCGCGTGACGATCATCGGCGCCACCTCGGGCGACACGGGCTCGGCCGCCATCGAGGCCTTCCGCGGGCTGGACGCGGCCGAGGTCTTCATCCTTTTCCCCAAGGGCCGCGTGTCCGAGGTGCAGCGCCGCCAGATGACCACCCCGGCCGACGCGAACGTGCACGCCCTGGCCGTCGAGGGCGACTTCGACGATTGCCAGGCGCTGGTCAAGGCCGCCTTCAACGACCACGCCTTCCGCGACCGCGCGCGCCTTGCGGCGGTCAACTCGATCAACTGGGCGCGGGTGCTGGCGCAGACGGTGTATTACTTCACCGCCGCGACGGCGCTGGGCGCGCCCTGGCGGGCGGTCTCGTTCTCGGTGCCCACGGGCAATTTCGGCGACATCTTCGCCGGATACGTGGCGCGACGCATGGGGCTGCCGATCGGGCGGCTCGTCATCGCGACCAACCGCAACGACATCCTCCACCGCACCGTGCAGAGCGGCGAGCACCGCAGGCAGGGCGTGGCGCCCACCATCTCGCCCTCGATGGACATCCAGGTCAGCTCGAATTTCGAACGCCTGCTCTTCGACCTGCTCGACCGAGACGGCCCCGCCGTGGCGCGCCTGATGGACGAGCTGCGCGGACAGGGCGGCTTCTCGCTGCCCCAGGGCGCGCTCGAGCGCCTGCGCGCCGAATTCGACAGCGCCCGCTGCGACGAGGACCAGACGCTGGCCACCATCGCAGACATCCACGCCGCGACCGGCCTCGTCATCGACCCGCACACCGCCGTCGGCGTGCACGCCGCGCGCGCCGCGCGCGGCGACCGCGCCGCGCCGATGGTGGTTCTGGGCACGGCCCACGCCGCCAAGTTCCCCGACGCGGTCGAGCGCGCCTGCGGCGTGCGCCCCGCCCTGCCCGCGCGCATGGCCGATCTGTTCGAGCGCCCCGAGCGCGTGCGCGACCTGCCCAACGACCTGGACGCGCTGCGCCGCGCGGTGCTGTCCGCCCTCGAAGGAGACGGCGCATGACCGAGATCCGCCTCCACACCCTGCCCAACGGCATGCGCGTCATCACCGAGCGCATGCCCGGCCTGGCCTCGGCGGCGCTGGGGGTGTGGGTCGCGGCCGGCGCCCGCCACGAGGACGAGCCCGAGAACGGCCTGGCGCATTTCCTCGAGCACATGGCCTTCAAGGGCACCGGCACGCGCAGCGCCGCGCAGATCGCCGAGACGATCGAGAATGTCGGCGGCTACCTGAACGCCTACACCAGCCGCGAGACCACCGCCTATTACGCCCGCGTCCTGGCCGAGGACGTGCCGCTGGCCATGGAGCTGATCGCCGACATCCTGCTCGATTCGGTCTTCGCCGAAGAGGACATCGAGGTCGAGCGCGGCGTCATCCTGCAAGAGATCGGCCAGGCGCTGGACACGCCCGACGACATCATCTTCGACTGGCTGCAGGAGGCCGCCTTTCCCGGCCAGCCCATCGGCCGCCCGATCCTTGGCCCGGCCGAGCGCGTGCGCGCCTTCGGGCGCGAGGATCTGCGCCGCTTCGTCGCGCGCCATTACGCGCCCGACCGCATGATCCTGGCCGCCGCCGGCGCGGTCGATCACGACCGCCTGGCCGCGCAGGCCGAGGCGCTGTTCGGCGCCCTGCCCGCGCGCGCGGCGCCGCCCGTCGCGCCCGCGCGCTTCGTCGGCGGCGAGCACAGGGTGGAAAAGCCGCTCGAGCAGGCGCATTTCGCCCTGGCGCTGCCCGCCCCGGCCTATCGCGACCCGGATTTCCACGCCGGGCAGGTCCTGGCGACGCTTCTGGGCGGGGGCATGTCCTCGCGCCTGTTCCAGGAGGCGCGCGAGAAGCGCGGCCTGTGCTACACGATCTTCGCCCAGGCCTCGGCCTACGAGGACGCCGGCGCGATGACCATCTACGCCGGCGCCTCGGCCGAGCAGCTGGCCGAGCTGGCCGTGCTGGTGGCCGACGAGCTGCGCCGCGCCGCGCGCGACATCGACGAGGAGGAGACCGCCCGCGCGCGCGCCCAGCTCAAGGCCGGGCTGGTGATGGGGCTGGAAAGCGCCTTCGGCCGGTGCGAGCGCCTGGCCCGCACGCTTCAGATCCACGGCCGCGCGCCCGATCTGCAGGACACGATCGCGCGCATCGACGCGGTCGACGCCGCCGCCGCGCGCGCAGCCGCGCGCAAGCTGGCGCAGTCCGAGGCGCTGGCCGCGGCGCTTTACGGTCCCGTGGCCGACGCGCCCGACATCGAGGCGCTCAAGTCGCGCATGGCGGCCTGAGCGGCGGGCGGCATGCTGTTCCGGCTGCGCAAGGATCCGGCGATCGAGACCGAGCGCCTGATCCTGCGCCCGCCGCGCCTGGCCGATCACGCCTCATGGGCGCGGGCGCGGCGCGAAAGCGCCGAGCATCTGGTCCCCTGGGAGCCCGCCTGGGCGCCCGATCACCTGAGCGTGCGCGCCTTTCGCAACCGCGTCGCCTGGGCGCGGCGGCTGATCGACGACGACCGCGGATTGCCGCTGCTGCTGTTCCTGCGCGAGGACCCCGCGAGCGTCATCGGGGCGCTGACCATCGACAACCTGCGCCGCGGCCCGGCGCAGGCGGCGACGGTGGGCTACTGGATCGCGGCCGAGCAGGCCGGGCGCGGGCTGATGACCGAGGCGCTGGGCGCGGCGCGCGACCATGCCTTCGGGCCGATGGATCTGAGCCGCCTCGAAGCCGCCTGCCTGCCCGAGAACGCCCGCTCGCGCCGCGTGCTCGAACGCTGCGGGTTCAAGTATGAGGGCGTGGCGCAGGCCTATCTTCAGATCGCCGGGCGTTGGCGCAATCACGTGCTTTACGCGGCGTTGCGGGCCGACCGGCGCGGGCGCGTCGGGGGCTGAGCGCCCCGCGCCGCGGCCGGCCGACGCGACGCGACGCGGCCGACGCGCCCCGGCCGGCGCGACGCGGCGAGGGGCCCCGGGCGGGCGGGTCCCCCAACGCCCCCACGCGGGCCGATCCGCGAGGCGGCGGCCGCCCGGCGGCGAACGCTCCGGTCCTGGCCGGGCCAGGCGGATGCCGACTGCTCCGCCCCGCTCCGGGCGAAGCCGGGCGCCATGCCGAACGCCCGCCGTGGGCGCCCCGCGGCCGGGCTCCGCCCCCGAAGCCCCTCGAAAGGCGCCGTCCGGCTGCCCCCGAGCGGTCAGTTCGTGGCCAGCGCGGCGGCCTGGGTGAACACCGTCGGCGTCAGCTGCGACAGCACGCGGTTCCAGGTCGTGATCGGCTGCTCGGCGACGAAGACGATGTCGTTCGGCCGCAGCTCGAAGCGCGCGGCGTTGACCAGGTTGGCGGCGTTGCGCGCGTTCAGGTGATAGGCCGTGACGGCGCCGAACTCTTCGGGCCGGGACGAGGCACGCAGCACGTAGATCTCGCCGTAATCGGCGGTCTGGATGCTCAGCCCGTCGCCGTTGAACAGCGCGTCCGCCAGATGGGCGCGCCCCTCGAAGGGCAGCGGCAGACGGGTCGGACGGCGCGCCTCGCCGGCCAGATAGGCGTAGCCGCGCGGCGCGGCGCCCAGCTCGAGACGGTCGCGGAAGGCGGCGCGCTGGGCGGCCTCGTCGGCGCGGCGGTCGGCGTTGCGCGCCGCCTCGTATTGCGCCGCTGCAAGACGCAGCTGCGCCAGCTGGTTGCGCAGCTGGACCTTCTGCGCCTCGAACTGGGCGATGGTCAGGGCGAAGCGGGCCTCGTCGATGTCGGCCTGACGCTGGCGGAAGGCGAATTCGCGCTCGCGCAGCTCGGCCTCGCGCCGGCGCAGCTGCTCGGAGAAATAGGCGCGCGCCTGCTCGACGTCGTAGGACAGGTCGACGAACACGCTGTCGCCGTCGCGCAGCGTCACGTCGTTGAGCCCGTCGCGGTCGTAAAGCCGGTCGAAGGGAATCTGATAGACCTCGCCGTCGCGGAACAGGCGGATCACGACGTAGTCGCCGTCGGCGTTCACGCCCCCGGCCATCTGCAGCGCCTCGGACAGGCGCAGCGGCTTGAGGGTGATGGGGGCGATGCGCGGCTCGCGCACCGCGCCGCCGATGCTGACGCGCTGCGAGTTGAACTCGGCGATCTCGAGGCTGAACGAGGGATCGAAGCGCTTCTCGACGAGGGCCTGGAAGATGGCCGCCTCGGCTTCCTCCAGCGTCAGGCCCGCGATGCGCACGCGCCCGACATCGGGGATCGCCACCGCGCCGTCGTCCTGGACGATGTAGCCCTGGCGCTTGGTCTGCGCGGCGATCAGCCCGGGCACCTGATCGAGCGTGGCGTTCGAGGTGTCGGCCGACAGCAGGATCACGTCGGCCACGCCGATGCGGTAGGGCTCGGGCGGCGCGGCAGGCGGCAGGCGCAGCGCCGGGCGCCCGGGCGGGGGCGCGGGCTGGGTGGCGAGGGCGGGCAGATCCTCTGCGGCCGCTTCGGCGCCTGCGGCGCCCGCCGCTTGCGGCGCGGGCAGTTCCGGCATGCGCGCATCCACCGGCCCCAGCGCCGGCGCCTGCGCGCCCGGGCGGGGCCGGAAGGCGTCGGGCAGGCGCGGGGGCGCGTAGGGGCTCATGTTCGCCTCGACCACGGCGGCATGGGTCAGCGGCACCACGCGCACATCCAGATCCGACGCGGCGCCCAACGCCAGCCCGGCGCCCGTCTCGTGCACCGCGGGCGAGGTGTATACGGCCCCGCATCCCGCCGCCGCCAACGCCGCAAGCAACACGGCCTTCTTCATCTCGTCGCTCCCTGCCCTTGACGCGCCGCGCCCCGGCGCACGCCGACCATCGGCTTTCGGGCATAGCATCGCGGGCAAGTCCTGTTAAGCGCCGGCGGCGCTCCGGGCCAAGATTTCGCGCCCGCCGCCGCCGTCGCCGCCGCGGTTAACCGTCATTTGCGTTGAATTTTATGTGAATTTGGGCTGATATGCTCGTCCAAGGCGACGCCGCGCGCGCGTCCGGTCTTTTCGAGTCGAGATTTTTGCCGATGCCGTTTGCGAACGCCCCCCGCACCTCCGCCGCGCCGAACATGCGCCTGGCCATCCTGCGCGGAGGGGCCCACGGCTTCTACGCCCGCCGGCTCAAGCGCCCGCTCGACATCGCGCTGGTTCTGCTGATGCTGCCCGTGGCGCTGCCCGTCATCGCGCTGCTGGCGCTGGCCACGGCGGCGGACGGCGGCGCGCCCTTCTTCGGACATGCGCGCATCGGCCGGGCCGGGCGCCCGTTCCGCTGCTGGAAGATCCGCACCATGCGCCCCGACGCGGACGTGGCGCTCGAACGCCTGCTGCGGGCCGACCCCGAGGCGGCGCGGCGCTGGCGCGAGCGCGGCAAGCTCGACCCCGACCCGCGCGTGACGCCGCTCGGGCGCTTCTTGCGCAAGACCTCGCTCGACGAGCTGCCGCAGCTGTGGAACGTGCTGCGCGGCGACATGAGCCTGGTCGGCCCGCGCCCCGTCACCGCCGAGGAAATGGTCCACTACGCCGCCGCCCCCGAGGCCTACCTGCCCCTGCGCCCGGGTCTGACCGGGCTGTGGCAGACCGGGCCGCGCAACCGGACGGGCTATGCCGAGCGCGTCGCCATCGACCTCGACTACAGCCGCCGGGTCAGCCTGGCGCTCGACCTTCGGCTGTTGCGGCGCACCGTGCGGGTGTTGCTCCGGCCGACGGGGCTTTGAGCCGGCGAATGCGCGCAAGGAGGCGCCCGTGAAGGTCGCCGTCATTCACTACTGGCTGGTCGGAATGCGCGGCGGCGAGCGGGTGCTCGAGCGCATCTGCGAGCTGTTTCCCGAGGCCGACATCTTCACCCATGTCTGCATTGCGCAGAACATCAGCCCGCGCCTGCGCGCCCACCGCATCCGCGAAACCTTCATCGCGCGCCTTCCCGGCGCCCGGCGGGCCTATCAACGCTATCTGCCGCTCATGCCCCGCGCGCTCGAGGAGCTGGACCTGAGCGGCTACGACCTTGTGCTGTCCAGCGAATCGGGCCCGGCCAAGGGCGTGATCGCGCCGCCGGACGCGCTGCATCTGTGCTATTGCCACTCGCCCATGCGCTACATCTGGGACCAGCATCACGCATACCGCGCGGCGCTGGGGCCGCTGGGGCGGGCGGTCTTCGCCGCCGCCGCGCCGCGCCTGCGCCTGTGGGATGCGGCCAGCGCGGCGCGCGTGGACGCCATCGCGGCCAATTCCCGCTTCATCCAGCGCCGCATCCGCCGCTGCTGGGGGCGCGAGTCGCGCGTCATCCATCCGCCGGTGGACCTCGAGGCCTACGCCCCCGGCCCGCCCGAGGGCGAGGCGGGCTACCTGTTCCTGTCCGAGCTGGTCCCCTACAAGCGCGCCGACATCGCCGTGCAGGCGTTCCGCGCGCTGGACCTGCCGCTGACGGTGGCGGGCGACGGCCCCGAACGCGGCCGCCTCGAGGCCATGGCAGGCCCGCGCACGCGATTCCTTGGCCGCGTGCCCGCGTCGCGGATGGCGGCGCTCTACCGCTCGTGCAAGGCGCTGATCTTCCCGGGGGTCGAGGATTTCGGCATCGTCCCGCTCGAGGCCATGGCGTGCGGGCGCCCCGTCATCGCCTATCGCGGGGGCGGCGCCCTGGACACGGTGGTCGAGGGGCGCACGGGACTGTTCTTCAACGAGCAGACCCCCGAATCGCTGGCCGAAGCGGTTCTGCGCTTCGAGCGCGATCATGGCGCGCGCATGGACCCCGACCCGATCCGCGCCCACGCCATGGGCTTCGGCCCCGGGCGCTTCAAGTCCGAACTGGCCGCGATGATCGCCGACGAGGCCGCGCGGATCGGCGCCCGGCTCGACCCCGGCGACCTGCGGCGGCGCGCCGAGGCGGCCGAAGGTTTCTCAACGCGATAACCAAATCTTAAGCCTGCGGGGCCAAAGCTGCGCATAGGCCAGAAAGGCCGATCCGTAACCACCCGGATACGCAAGGCGAGAGAACGGCGTGAACCTGATCCAGACACTGCGGGGCATGGACCCCGGCAAAAGGCTGGTCGCGGGACTGGCGGCCATCGCGGCGATCATCGCCGTGGCGGGGCTGCTGCGCATCGCCTCGCAGCCGGCCATGGCGCTGCTCTATGCCGGGCTCGAGCCCGGCGCCGCGGGCGAAGTGGTCACCGCGCTCGAATCGCGCGGCGTCGCCTACGAGGTGCGCGGCGACGCCATCTACGTGCCCGAATCCGAGCGCGACCGCCTGCGCATGTCGCTGGCCGCCGAAGGCCGGCCCTCGGGCGGCGCGGCGGGCTACGAGCTGCTCGACGATCTGTCCGGCTTCGGCACCACCTCCGAGATGTTCGACGCCGCCTATTGGCGCGCGAAGGAGGGCGAGCTGGCGCGCACCATCCTGGCCCTGCCCGGCGTGCGGCGCGCGCGCGTGCACATCGCCAACCCCGCCCGCAAGCCCTTCGAGCGCCGCGTCGAGCCCACGGCCTCGGTGACGGTGGCCATGCGCTCGGGCGTGCTGGGCAAGCCGCAGGCGCAGGCGATCCGGCATCTGGTGTCCTCGGCCGTGGCCGGCCTGCAGCCCGAAGCGGTCACCGTGGTCGACGCCGAGGGCGGCGTCATCCTGGCGCCGGGCAAGGACGCGCCCGCGCAGGGCGCCGGCTCGATCGCCGAGGAAAAGGCCGCCATCCTCAAGGCCAATGTCGAGCGCCTTCTGGCCGCGCGCGTGGGCGAAGGCGCGGCGGTGGTCGAGGTGTCGGTCGAGACCCGCACCGAATCCGAGAAGGTCACCGAGCGCGTGCTCGACCCCCAGAGCCGCGTCGCCATCCATTCCGACACCGAAGAGACGAACGAATCCGAGACCGGGACGACCGCCAACGTCACCGTCGCCTCGAACCTGCCCGACGGCGACGCGAATGGCGGCGGGCAGTCCAAGCGCAACGCCGCCACCACGCGCGAGCGCATGAACTACGACGTCTCGGAAGTCCTGCGCGAGCGCGTGACCGCGCCCGGCGCCGTCACCCGCATCTCGGTCGCGGTCCTGGTGGACGGCATCCGCACCGTCGGCCCCGACGGGCAGGAGGTGTGGACGCCGCGCCCGAAGGAAGAGCTCGACGCCCTGCGCGAGCTCGTGCAGACGGCGGTGGGCTTCGACCCCTCGCGCGGCGACGTGGTCTCGATCGAGAGCATGGAGTTCGCCCGCCCCGCCGAGCAGGGCGTGGCGGCCGAGGCCGACGCGGTCGACTTCCTGGCCGCCAACGCCATGACCCTGATCCAGCTGGGCGTGCTCAGCGCCGTTGCGCTGGCGCTCGGACTGCTGGTGCTGCGCCCGATGATCACGGCCCCGGCCCAGCCGAGGCTGACCGAAATCAACCCGTCCGGGAACGAGCAGAACGCCCCCGCCCTGCCCGGACAGACGCCCGACGTCGCCGGCTCGCTCGAAGCGGCGGGCGAGGTGATCGACGCGCGCAACGTGGCCGTCGACCATGTCGAGGCCCTGCGCAAGACCGTCGAGGCGCGCAAGGAGGACGCCACGCTGGTTCTGCGCAGCTGGCTTGAAACCGCCGAAGCCGAAGGAGAACGCGCATGAGCGGACATGCCCTGAAGTGGGAAAGCTTCGACGCCGACCTCGAGGCCGCCCGAGAGGCCAGGGCCGCCTCGGGTCCGGCGCTGTCGGTCGTGCGCGAGGCGCCGCGCCCCGCCGCCCCGCCGCCCCAGCCCGCCGGCGCGCAGGAGATGGCCCCGCCCATGACGCGCGCCGAGCTCGACGCGATGATCGCCGCCGCCCGCGGCGAGGGGCGCGCCGCCGGCTTCGAGGAAGGCGTCGCCCGCGCCGAGGCCGACTTCTTCGCCGAGATGCGCCTGCTTCTGGCCGAGATCGCCGAGCGCGCCGGCGACGTCGAGCTGATCCGCGCCCGCGCCCAGGAAGAGGCGGCGGCCGGGCTCGAGCGCGTCGCCAACGCCCTTCTGACCGCGGTCGCGCCGGCCTTCGCGCGGCTTGGCCTGGCGGACGAGGTCGCCCGCGTCGCGGCCGACGCGCTGCGCCGCGTCCCGCAGTCGCCCCTGCGCATCCGCGTCGCCCCCGCCCAGGAGCAGAATGTGCGCGAGGCGCTGGATTACGCCGGCGTCAAGGCCGAACTGACCGCCGACCCCGAGCTGTCGCCCATTTCGGCCCTCGTCGAGTGGGACGAGGGCGTGGACAAGATCGACCTCGACACCTGCATCGCCGAGGCGCACGCCGCGATCGATGCGCATTTCCAACCCCGCAAGGAGATGAAGGCCAATGGCTGAGGACGTCGCCGCCGCGCAAGAGGAATCCCCCCAGCCCGCCGCCAGGCCGTCCAAGGCCGCGGCGGTGCTCAGCGTCCCGATCGAGGTCGTGGTCTCGGTCGGCAAGGCGCGCCCGTTGATCTCCGAGCTGGTGAACCTGCGCCGCGATTCGGTGCTGCCGCTGGACAGCAGCATCGAGGACCCCGTCGAGATCTATATCGGCGAGAAGCTGATCGCGCGCGGCGAGCTGCAGGAGATGGACGACAACAGCGGCCGCCTCGCCGTGCGGCTGACCGAGGTGGCGGATCTGTCGAATGGCGTCTGAACGGGTCAGGCGAGCGGCCGCGCTGTGCGCGCTGGCGGCGGCGGTTCTGATCGCCGCGCCGGCCGCCGCGCAGCAGGTCTCGATCGACCTCGGCGGCGAAGGCTCGCTGACGCTGCGCGCGGTCCAGCTGTTCGGGCTGGTGACGCTGCTCAGCCTGGCCCCGGCCATCGCGGTGATGGCCACCTGCTTTCCCTTCATCGTCACGGTTCTGTCGATCCTGCGGCAGGCCATCGGCGTGCAGCAGGCGCCGCCCAGCATGATGATCGTCAGCCTGGCGCTGTTCCTGACCTATTTCGTGATGGAGCCGGTCTTCGTCGACGCATGGACCCAGGGGCTCGAACCCCTGTTCGCGCAGCAGATCGACGCGCAAACGGCCTTCGAGCGCACCCTTGCGCCCTTCCGCGTCTTCATGGAGGCGCGCGTGGACCCCCAGACGCTGGCCGAGATGGCCGCGGTCGCGCCGGGGCGCGAGGCCGCGCCGCCCGCCGATCCGGCGCCGCTGTCGATCCTTGCGCCGGCCTTTCTGCTGAGCGAGATGCAGCGCGCCTTCGAGATCGGCTTCCTCGTCTTCCTTCCCTTCCTGCTGATCGACCTGGCCGTCGCCTCGATCCTGATGGCGATGGGCATGATGATGGTTCCGCCGGCCGTGGTGTCGCTTCCGTTCAAGCTGGCCTTCTTCGTGGTCGCCGACGGATGGTCGCTGCTGGCCGGCGCGCTTGTCCGAGGTTATGGCCAATGAGCGAGGCTGCCGCCCAGACCGCCAACCTGCCCGCCGTCGCCCCCCGCGCCGAGGTGGCCGTCGCCGCGCGCCCCGCCCTGCCGGCGCGCCCCCTGACGCTGGCCGAGAAGGCGGCGGTGGTGCTGGTGGCGCTCGGCCCCGAGACGGCCAAGGAAATTCTGGGCGCCATGGGCGACGACGGCGTGCGCCTGTTCGCGCGCACCGTCTCGCGCATCGATCAGGTGCCCCACCACCAGGTCGTCGAGGTGCTGGAGGAATTCCTGGCCCTGGTCGGCGACGAGCTGACCTTGCGCGGCGGCGCCGAGGCGGCGCGCAATTTCCTGGTCAAGGTCGTGGGCCCCGACGGCGTGGCGCGCATCATGGAGGATCTGAGCGGCAAGGGCGGCCGCTCGCTGTGGACGCGGCTTGGCGACACGCCCGATCCGCAGCTGGCCAACTGGCTGCACACCGAGCATCCGCAGGTCATCGCCGTCATCCTGTCCAAGCTGCGCTCGGTTCAGGCCGCGCGCATCCTCGAGCGGCTCGAGGATGCGCTGGCGCGCGAGGTGGTTCTGCGCATGGGCCGCGCGCCGCGCATCGAACCCAGGGCGCTCGAGATCGTCTCGGCCATCATCGAGCGCGACGTGGTCGTGGCCGCCGAGCGCACGCAGGGCGTGCGCAAGCCGACCGAGGTGATCGCCAACCTCATGAACCATGTGGGCGGCGAGGTGCGCGAAGCGCTCCTCAAGCACATGGAGGAGACCGACGCCAAGCTGGCGCAGGAAGTGCAGAAGCTGATGTTCACCTTCGCCGACATCGCCGACCGCGTGGCGGCGCGCGACGTGGCGCAGATCGTCAAGGCGGTCGACGAGCCCGTCCTGCTGGCCGCGCTCAAGACCGCGCGCGCGGCGCAGGACCCCGCCGCCGACTTCATCCTCAACAACATCCCCAAGCGCCTGTCCGAGCGTCTGATCGAGGACATGGAGATGATGGACGACATCCGCCAGAAGGAAGGCGAGGCCGCGCAGGGCGAGGTCATCCAGGCGATCCTGACCCTGGCCAAGCAGGGCACGATCAAGCTGATCCGCCAGGACGAGGACGAGTGACCCCCGCCCCCGCGCGCCGCTCATGCGCCGCCGGAGCGGCTCGTCGCGCCCTCGGGCGCGCCGCGCGCCGGCGTCGGGCGCAGCCGGGGCCGGCCCGGCGCGGGCGCAAGGCCGCGGGCGGCGTCCCCTCGGCCGCGGGGCGCGGCGTCTGACGGACGCGCACGCCGCCCGCCCGCGGCGACGCGCGCGGGTCACTCCGCCGCGGCGGGCTTCAGGCTGGACATGAGGCAGAAGAACTTCTCGCCCTGGATCGCCACATGGCCGCGCAGGGCTTCGGCGGCCATCGCCTCGTCGCCCGCCTCGAGCGCCGCCAGAATGGCCTCGTGCTCCTGCATCGACTGCGCCATGCGCCCGCGCAGCCGCAGCTGCCGGCGCCGAAAGGGCTTGAGGCGCCGGTGCAGCGCGCGGGTCTCGCCCTCGAGAAAGCCGTTGCCGGACTCGCGGTAGATGATGCCGTGAAAGCGCTCGTTCCCGGCGTAGTAGGCCTCGGGATCGCCAGCCTCGACCGCGGCGCGGCAGCGGGCGTTGGCCGCCCGAAGCTCGTCCAGCGCCGCCTCGGAGATGCGCTTGGCCGCAAGGCGCCCGCACACCACCTCGAGCTCGGCCATGACCTCGAACATCTCCATGAGCTCGACCGGGCCGAGCTTGCGCACGAAGGCGCCGCGCCGGGGCACCAGCTCGACCAGACCCGAGCGCGCCAGCCCCTGAAGGGCCTCGCGCAGCGGCGTGCGCGAGACGCCGAAATGCTCGGCCAGACGCACCTCGTCCAGCCGCGCGCCGGCCGGAAGGGTTCCGTCGAAGATCCGCTCCTCGAGCTCGCGGGCGATGATGTCGGCGCGTCTTTCCTGCATGCGGAAAAGGCTATCATCCCACCCTCTGGAACGCAATCCCGGCGTTCTTGTATACAAAAAAGTTGACCAGGAAAACACGCGGCCCCTATGCTGCCCCCCGAGCCGGCGCAGAACCGGCGGACCGGAACCGAAGCCACATGGGAGGAAAGCCATGAAATCGTTCGTTGCAACGGCGTTCGCGGCCGCGACGGCCGCCGCCGTCGCGCTCGGCGCCGCCGAGGCGCGCGAGCTGCGCCTGTCGCATCAATGGTCGAACCAGGACGTGCGCCACAGGGTGGCGCAGATGGTCGCCGACGAGGTCGCCAAGGCGAATGTCGGGCTCGAGATCAAGATCTACGGCTCGAAAAGCCTGTTCAAGCCGCGCGAGCAATACAAGCCGCTTTCGCGCGGCCAGCTCGACATGACCGTGCTGCCGCTGGCCTACGCCGCCGGCCAGCAGCCGGCCTACAACCTGACCCTGATGCCGGGGCTGGTGAAGAACCACGACCACGCCGCGCGCCTCGTCCGCTCGCCCTTCATGAAGGAGCTGGAGAAGAAGATGGCCGAGGACGACGTCATGGTCCTGGTCCACGGCTATCTGGCGGGCGGCTTCGCGGGCAAGGACAAGTGCATCACCGGCCCCGAGGACGTGAAGGGCCTGCAGATGCGCGCCGCGGGCAAGTCGTTCGAGCAGATGCTGGCGGGCGCGGGCGCCTCGATCGCGTCCATGGCCTCGTCCGAGATCTACAACGCCTTCCAGACCGGCGTTCTCGACGGCGCGAACACCTCGTCCTCGTCCTTCGTCAGCTATCGCATCTACGAGGTGGCCAGCTGCTACACCCCCGCGGGCGACGTGGCGCTGTGGTTCATGTATCAGCCGCTCCTGATGAACAAGTCCACCTTCGAAAGCCTGACGCCCGAGCAGCGGAAGGCCCTGCGCGACGCCGCCGCCAAGGCCGAGGCCTTCTACCTTGAAGAGGCCAAGAAGCAGGACGCCGAGTCGGTCGAGGTCTTCCGCAAGGCGGGCGTCGAGATCGCCGAGATGACGCCCGAGGATTTCGAGGCATGGCGCGAGATCGCCCGCCGGACCTCCTACAAGGCCTTCGTCGAGGAGGTTCCCGACGGCCAGCGGCTGCTGGATCTGGCCCTGTCGGTCGAGTGATCCGGTGACGCGAGGCGGGGCGGCCGCGCCTGCGCGCCGCCCCGTCGTCGCCTTCGGCGCCCCGGCGCCTGCGCAAACCCATTCCACGCCCCGGAGCATCGCATGACCGCAACTCCGTCCACCCAGCCCCGCGCCCCCTCGCCCATGGCCTTCGTGCGCGTCGTGGCGGCGATCTCGCAAGCCGCCGGCTGGTGCGCCGCCGGCATGATCCTGGCCGCGGTGGCCATCACCTGTCAGATGATCTTCATCCGCTTCGTCCTGAACGGCTCGACCGTCTGGCAAACCGAGGCGGTGGTTTACCTGGTCGTCGCCGCGACGCTCGTCGGCCTGCCCTACGTCCAGCTGCTGCGCGGGCATGTCAACGTCGACCTCGTTCCGCTGGCCCTGCCCCGCCGGGCGCGCTTCGCGCTGGCGGTGGCGACCTCGATCGGCTCGATCGCCATCGTCGCCCTGATGCTGTTCCACGGCTTCGAATACTGGCACGTGGCGTGGGAGCGCGGCTGGCGCTCGGACACGGTCTGGGGCGTGCGGCTGTGGATTCCCTACCTGTCGCTGCCGGTGGGCTTCGGGCTGCTGCTGCTGCAGCTGACGGCGGATCTGGCGGCGCTGATCGCCGGCGACGACAAGCCCTTCGGACTGGAGGCCGCCTGATGGATCCGTTGCTTCTGGGCGCCCTCGTGGCCGCCGCGACCATCCTGGTGCTGTTCTCGGGGGTCTCGGTGGCGCTGGGGCTGCTGATCGTGTCGGCGGCGTTCCTCATGATCTTCGACGGCGCGCGCTCGCTCGAGCTGATGCCCGAGATCTTCTTCGGCAAGCTCGACAACTTTGCGCTGCTGTCGATCCCGATGTTCATCATCATGGGCGCGGCGATCTCGTCCACGCGGGCGGGCGCGGACCTTTACGAGGCGCTCGAGCGCTGGCTGACCAGGGTGCCCGGCGGGCTGGTGATGTCGAATCTGGGCGCCTGCGCGCTGTTCGCCGCCATGTCGGGCTCAAGCCCGGCCACCTGCGCGGCCATCGGCAAGATGGGCATTCCCGAGATGCGCAAGCGCGGCTATCCCGACGGCGTGGCCGCCGGCTCGATCGCGGCGGGGGGCACGCTGGGCATCCTGATCCCGCCTTCGGTGACGATGATCGTCTACGGCATCGCGACCGAGACCTCGATCGGCCGCCTGTTCCTTGCCGGCGTCGTTCCGGGGCTGCTGCTGGTGGCGCTGTTCATGGCCTGGTCGCTCTACTCGACCTGGGCCTCGGGCGACGCGGCGCGGCTGGCCCCGCGCAGCTATTCGTGGGCCGAGCGCTTCGAGATCCTGCCGCGCGTGCTGCCCTTCGTCGCCATCATCATGGGCGTCCTCTACGCCATGTATGGCGGCGTCGCGACGCCGTCCGAGACGGCGGCGGTGGGGGCGCTGCTGTGCCTTCTGATCGCCATCGTCATCTATCGCATGTGGGACCCGCGCGCGATCTGGGCGGTGCTGCGCGACAGCACGCGCGAAAGCGTGATGATCCTGTTCATCATCGCCGCCGCGGGCGTGTTCTCCTACATGCTCAGCGCCCTGTTCATCACCCAGTCCATCGCCCAGTGGATCGGCACGCTGGAGGTGAACCGCTGGGTGCTGATGGGCGCGGTCAACCTGTTCCTGCTGGTCGCGGGCTTCTTCCTGCCGCCCGTGGCGGTGATCCTGATGGCGGCGCCGATCCTGCTGCCGATCATCACCACCGCCGGCTTCGATCCGATCTGGTTCGCCGTGGTGCTGACGATCAACATGGAGATCGGGCTGATCTCGCCGCCCGTGGGGCTGAACCTGTATGTCATCAACGGCATCGCGCCCGACATCTCGCTGCGCACCATCCTGGTCGGCTCGCTGCCCTATGTGGGGTGCATGGTGCTGGCCATCATCCTGCTGTGCCTCTTTCCGGGCCTGGCCACCTGGCTGCCCGACGCGGTGATGGGGCCGGCGCAATGACCCGGCTGGCCGATCTTCTGGCCACCGTCTTCGAGCGCCGCCAGCGCGGCGAGCGCGTGCGGCCCCGCTTCGAGGACCGGCCCCTGCCCGAGCTGGCCCATGCGCTGCTGGGCTCGGCGGGCGAGGCGTCGGGGCTGGCGCTGGCCGAGGCCGTTCTGGCCCGCTACGAGGCGCTCGACGACGCGGGCCGGCGCGACTTCCTGTCCGAGGTCGCGCGCACGATGGACATCGACCCGCGGGCCGTGCGCGCCGCGCTCGAGGGCTACGAGGCGCGCCCCGCCCGCGACACCTACCAGGCCTTCGCCGCCGCCGCCGAGCCGCCGCGCCAGGAGCTGATCCGCCGGCTCAACCAGGCGCCGGGGGCGACGACGCGCCTTGTGCGCATGCGCGCCGACCTTCTGCGGCTGGGGCGCGGCGATCCGCCGCTCGAGGCGCTGGACCAGGACTTCCGCCACCTGTTCGCCTCGTGGTTCAACCGCGGCTTTCTGGTGCTGCGCAGGATCAGCTGGGAAAGCCCGGCGCACATCCTCGAGAAGATCATCGCCTACGAGGCGGTGCACGCCATCGACAGCTGGGACGATCTGCGCCGCCGCCTTCAGCCCGAGGACCGGCGCTGCTACGCCTTCTTTCACCCCGCCATGCCGGACGAGCCGCTGATCTTCGTCGAGGTGGCGCTGACGCGCGGCGTTCCCAGCTCGATCCAGGCGCTTCTGGCCGAGGACCGCCCGCCGCTGCCCGCCGAAGAGGCCGACGCGGCGGTCTTCTACTCGATCTCGAACTGCCAGAAGGGCCTGTCGGGGATTTCGTTCGGCAACTCGCTGATCAAGCAGGTGGCGGCCGACCTTGCCGCCGACCTGCCGCAGCTTTCGACCTTCGTGACGCTCTCGCCGATCCCGCGGCTGGTCGAGTGGCTCGAGCGCGAGGGCGTCGCGTGGGATCCCGCCGACCCCGAGCGCATGCGCAGGCTGGCCGCGTGGTATCTGCTCAACGCCAAGGGGCGCGACGGCATGCCCTTCGACCCCGTCGCGCGCTTTCACCTGGGCAACGGCGCGATCGTGCACGCCGTTCACGCCGATGCCGACGTCTCGCCCAAGGGACGCGCGCAATCGGGCGGCGCGATGGTCAACTACCTGTATGACCTTGGCAAGGTCGCGCAGAATCACGAGGCTTTCGTCGCCCGGCGCGAGGTTCGCGCAAGCGCCGAAGTCCGCGCGCTTGCCGAGCGCGCCCAGATCAGCCCCACCGAGGAACGATGACGCCATGGCCAACCCGCTTTACGACCGCCTCTTCGCCATCCACGAAGGCAAGACCAAGCCGTTCATCCGCCTGCCCGACGGGCGCGAGATCAGCTACGCCCGGTTCCTGAGCCGCAGCGCGCAGATCGCGGGCGCCATGACCGAGATGGGGCTTGCGCCGGGCGACCGGGTCGCGGCGCAGGTCGAGAAGTCGCCCGAGGCGCTGATGCTCTACGCCGCCTGCGTGCGGGCGGGGCTTGTGTTCCTGCCGCTCAACACCGCCTACACCTCGGACGAGCTGAGCTACTTCATCGAGAACAGCGGCGCGGGGCTGATCGTCTGCGACCCGGCCCGCAAGGACGAGATCGGCGCGATGGCCCGGCGTCTGGGCGCGCGGCTCGAGACGCTGGCCGCCGACGGAAGCGGCTCGCTGACCGAGCGCGCCGCCGGCCGGAGCGACCGCTTCGCCACCGTCGACCGCGACGAGGACGACCTGGCCGCCCTGCTCTACACCTCGGGCACGACGGGCCGCTCGAAGGGGGCGATGCTGACGCAGGGCAACCTTCTGTCCAGCGCGCTGACCCTGACCGAGGTCTGGCGCTTCACCGAGCGCGACGTTCTGCTGCATGCGCTGCCGATCTTCCACACCCACGGGCTTTTCGTGGCGACGAACGTCGTGCTGGCCGCGGGCGCGAGCATGATCTTCCTGCCCCGGTTCGACATCGACCAGATCATCGAGAACCTGCCCCGCGCGACGGCCATGATGGGCGTGCCGACCTTCTACACGCGCCTTCTGGACGATCCGCGCCTGACGCGCGAGCTGGTGGCGCACATGCGCCTGTTCGTCTCGGGCTCGGCGCCGCTTCTGGCCGAGACGCACCGCGCCTTCGAAGAGCGCACGGGGCATCGGATTCTCGAGCGCTACGGCATGACCGAGACGAACATGAACACCTCGAACCCCTATGACGGCGAGCGCCGGGCCGGAACGGTCGGCTTTCCGCTGCCGGGGGTCGAGATCAGGATCACCGATCCCGAGACGGGCGCCGAGCTGCCCCCCGGCGAGATCGGCCAGATCGAGGTGCGCGGGCCGAACGTGTTCAAGGGCTACTGGCGCATGCCCGAGAAGACCGCGCAGGAGCTGCGCGAGGACGGGTTCTTCATCACGGGCGATCTGGGCATGGTCGATTCCGACGGCTACATCCACATCGTCGGGCGCAACAAGGACCTGATCATCTCGGGCGGCTACAACATCTATCCCAAGGAGATCGAGCTTGTGCTCGACGCCCAGCCGGGGGTGAAGGAAAGCGCCGTCATCGGCGTGCCGCACCCGGATTTCGGCGAAACCCCGCTGGCGGTGATCGTGCCCGAAAAGGGCGCCAGGCCCGAGCGCGCGGCGCTGGAGCAGGCCGTGCGCGCGGCGCTGGCGCGCTTCAAGCACCCGCGCGAATACGTCTTCGTGGACGAGCTGCCGCGCAACACCATGGGGAAGGTGCAGAAGAACCTGCTGCGCGAGCGCTACCGCGACGCCTTCGCCGCCGCGTGACCCGCCGCCGGGGCCGGCCGCCGCGCCCCGGCCTGTCGCGGCGAAGCGCGGCCGACCCGCGCCCATGCCCGCGCCGAAGGCGCCGGCAGCCTGCGCAGGCCCGCGCGCGTGCTCGGCCCGCGCCCATGCGCGCGCCGAAGGCGCGGGCCGGCGCCGCGCATCGTCCAGCCGACCGGAGCCGCGCCCCAGCGCGGCGAACGCGCGCCGAGCGCGCGGCAGGTCCTTCGGCGGGCCGACGCTCCTCCCCGCCGACCGCCCCGCCGGCCTGCCCCGCCGCCCCGCCCCCGTCGCGGCGGATCGCAGGCCGGGGCCCTGCGCGCGGAGCGCCAGGACCGCGCCGCCGCCAACCCGCGCCGCGCCCTCGCCGCCAGGGGCGGGAGCGCGGCGCCCGCCGAGCCATCCGCCCGCGCCCGGGCGCCGGCGGCGGGCGCGGCGCGATTGCGACTGTCACACGAATCGGCTCAGTGATGCGGCGGCGCAAGTCCGCGCGGGCGGACCGCGCCCATGATCCGCATCTGCAAGGGAAACCGGACATGAGCCGCCGCCAGCGCCAGGCGCCGTCCCCGCCCCGCCGCGCGCGGCCCGGCCGGGCCCGACGGGCCGGCGGGCGCGATGCGCCGGGCAGGCTTCACTCGCAAGGAGCGGCCGCCGCGACCGGCCGCAAGGAGACGCACGCATGACCGTCTACGCTCTCAACGGCCTTGGCCGCATCGGCAAGCTGGCCCTGCGGGCGCTTCTTGAAAGGGGCGCCCGGATCGCCTGGATCAACGATGCGGCGGGCGATCCGGCGATGCACGCGCATCTGCTCGAGTTCGACACCGTCCATGGCCGATGGAACGCCCGCTTCGCCCATGACGGCGAAAGCGTGACCATCGACGGCGTGCGGCTGCCCTTCGTCGGCGCGCGCGAGCTCGGGGCGCTGCCGCTCGCGGGCGTGGACGTCCTCATCGACTGCACCGGCGCCTTCAGGACGGCGGCCCGGCTGGCGCCCTGTTTCGACGCGGGGGTCAGGAAGGTGGTCGTCTCGGCGCCGGTGAAGGACGACGAGGCGGCGAACATCGTCTACGGCGTCAATCACCGCAGCTACGACCCCGCGCGCCACCGCATCGTGACGGCGGCCAGCTGCACCACCAACTGCCTTGCGCCGGTGGTCAAGGTTCTGCACGAGGCGATCGGCATCCGTCATGGCTCCATGACGACGATCCATGACGCGACCAACTCCCAGACCATCGCCGACCGGCCCGCCAAGGACCTGCGCCGCGCGCGCTCGGCGCTCAACTCGCTGATCCCGACCACCACGGGTTCGGCGACGGCGATCACGCTGATCTATCCCGAGCTCGAAGGCCGCCTGAACGGCCATGCGGTGCGCGTGCCGCTTCTGAACGCCTCGCTGGCGGATTGCGTGTTCGAGCTGCGCCGGCCGACGACGGCCGAAGAGGTCAACGCGCTGTTCAAGGCCGCCGCCGAGGGCCCGCTGCGGGGCGTTCTGGGCTATGAGGAGCGCCCGCTCGTCTCGGCCGATTTCGTCAACGACACGCGCTCGGGCGTCGTGGATGGGCCCTCGACCATGGTCGTGGACGGCACGCAGGCGAAGGTCTTCGCCTGGTATGACAACGAGATGGGCTATGCCCACCGCCTCGTGGACGTGGCGCTGATGGTCGGAGCGTCGCTGTGAGCGCGCGCCCTCGGGGCCTGGGCGCCTATGTCGCCGTCACCGCGGCCTACTGGGCGTTCATGCTGACCGACGGCGCGCTGCGCATGCTGGTGCTGCTGCATTTTCACACGCTCGGCTTCACGCCGGTCCAGCTGGCCTATCTGTTCCTGCTTTACGAGATCGCGGGCATGGCGGCCAATCTGTCCGCCGGCTGGATCGCGGCGCGCTTCGGTCTGGCCTCGACGCTTTACGCGGGGCTGGCGCTTCAGGTCGCGGCGCTTGCGGCGCTGGCGCAGCTCGACCCGGCATGGGGCGTGGGGCCTTCGGTCGCCTTCGTCATGCTCGTGCAGGGGGTGAGCGGCGTGGCCAAGGATCTTGCCAAGATGTCCTCGAAATCGGCGGTCAAGATCCTTGCGCCGGACGCGCGGGGCGCCCTGTTCCGCTGGACGGCGATCCTCACGGGGTCGAAGAACGCGGTCAAGGGGCTGGGCTTTGCGCTGGGCGCGTCGCTGCTGGCCACGGTCGGCTTCGCGGGGGCCGTGCTGGGGATGGCGGCGGCGCTGGCGGCGATCCTTGCGGCCACGCTGGCGGCCATGCCGCCGAACCTGCCAAGGGGGCGCAAGGGGGCGAAATTCGCCGAGATCTTCTCCACCTCGGCGAACGTCAACCGGCTGTCGGCGGCGCGGGTGTTCCTGTTCGGCGCGCGGGACGTGTGGTTCGTGGTCGGCGTGCCGATCCATTTTCACGCCGCGCTTTCGGACGGCTCGGCCGAGGGCGCGCGCGCGGCCTTCTTCACGGTCGGGGCCTTCATGGCGCTGTGGGTCGTTCTCTATGGCGCGATGCAGGCCCTGGCGCCCGGGCTGTTGCGCGCGGGCGAGCGCTCCGAGCGCGAACTGATCGCCGGAGCGCGCGGCTGGGCCTGGGCGCTGGCGGTCATCCCCGGCGCGCTGACCGCCGCGGCGCTGGCCGCGGACGGGCCGCAGCCCTGGTTCACCGCCGCGCTGGCGGTGGGGCTGCTGGCGTTCGGCGCGATCTTCGCGATCAACTCGGCGCTGCATTCCTACCTGATCCTGGCCTTTTCGAGGACCGAACGGGTGACGATGGATGTGGGCTTCTACTACATGGCGAACGCGGCGGGACGGCTGCTTGGAACCGCCCTCTCCGGGCTCACCTACCAGGTCGGCGGGCTGGCGCTGATGCTGGGGACGGCGACGCTCATGATTGCGCTGTCGGCGATCGCCGCCGGACGGCTCGACGCCGCGGGCCCCGCGACGAAGGCCGCCTGAGGGCCGCGCGCGGCGCATCGGCGCCGGGCGCCCGCGCCGCACACGCCCGACACGCGCAGGCTGGGCGCGCGACGCGGCGCGCCCGGGCCGGCCCACGCGCGCCCAGGCCCCCGCCCCCGCTCCCCGCGCCTTCCGGCGGCGCGGATCGGCGCCTTTGCGGTCCGCGCGCGGCCGCTCTCGTGCTAGGATGACGCTCGTGCATCCGGCCCAGGCCGCGCGGAGTGGAAAGGATCGGCGACGTGACCCAGGGGCCTGGACGGCTGTCCGAGTTTCTTTCCCGCATCGGCCTCGAGCGGCTGCGCGACCGGCTGGCGGCCGAGGATGTGGACATGTCCGTGCTGCCGCTGCTCGACGAGGAGGACCTCAAGGGGCTTGGCCTCAACCTCGGAGAGCGCAAGCGCCTGCTCAGGGCCGTGGCCGAGCTTGGCGCGCGCGCCGAAGGCGGCGCGCCGCCCCGGGACGACGCGCTTGCGGGCGCCGTCCAGCTGCGCAGGTTGAGCGTATTGTTCTGCGACATGGTGGGCGCGACGCGCCTGGGCGAAGAGCTGGGCATCGACCGGATGCAGATCGTCCTTCAGCGCTATTGCCAGACCGCGCAACGGATCGCGGCGCGCCATGACGGCCACCTGGCCATGTCGCAAGGCGACGGGCTGGTGCTGCTGTTCGGCTATCCTCGCGTCGTCGAGGGGTTCGCCGAACGCTGCGTTGCGGCGGCGTCCGAGCTGCAAGGCGCGCTGGCGCGCGCGCCCGTGACCTTCGCCGGGCGCGCGCCCGTGCGCATCGCCACCCGGATCGGCATCGCCTCGGGTCAGGCCCTGGTCGGGGAACGGGGCGAGGACGCCCCCGGCGGCGTCCACCTGGTCGGACCGGCGGTGAACCGGGCCGCCCGACTTCAGGCCCTGGCGCGGCCCAACGCCATCATCGTCGACCGCGCCACGCGCGAGCTGACCGCGGCGGCGGTGGCATACGGCGCGCCGCGATCGGTCCGCCTGCGGGGCTTTTCCGAGCCGGCCGAGGTGTTTCGCGTCGTCGGCATGTCCGCCCCGGCGGCGGATCGGCCGGTCGCGCTGCTCGATCGCGCGGCGGAAACGGCGCTCTTGCGCAAGCTGTGGCGGCGCGCGCGGCGCGGGCATCCGGCGACGCTGACCATCCATGGCGGCCCGGGGATCGGAAAATCCGCCCTGGTCCAGCACTTCCTGACGCGCGAGGTCGGCCCCTCGGCCCGCGTCATCCGCCTTCGGGCCAGCGCGATGGCGACGCACTCGCCCCTGCGGCCGGTGGCCGAGGCCCTGGCCGAGCTGACCGGCCCCGACCCGCCGCCCGCCGCGCTCGCCGCCCTTCTGGGCGCCGCCCCCGAGAGCGCCGAACGCACGGCGCGCTTCGTGGGGTTGGCCGCCGCGCCCGAAGGCGACGCCGGATCGGGCGCGGACGAGCGCGCCGCCATCCTCGATCTGCTCGCCCGCTGGATCGTCGCGGGCGACGACCGGCCGACGGCGGCGGTTCTGGAGAACGCGCAATGGGCCGACGACGCCACCCGCGCGCTGCTGAGCCGCGCCGCCCGGCAAGCGCAGCTCGAGGGGAGTCGGTTCCTGATGATCGTCGTCACACGCGACGACGCCCCCCCGCCCGGCTTCGATCAGGGCCGCGATCGGGCGCTTGCCCTGCCGCCCCTGCCCGAGGACGCCGCCAATCTTCTGCTCGATCGCGCGCTGTCCGGCGCGCCGATTCCCCAGTCGGTCCGAGAGCACATCCTTCGCCGCTCGGACGGCAATCCGTTGATGCTCGAATCATTGGGCCACGCGCTGCGCCGGCGCCGGCTTGCCGAGCTGGCGGACGCGGTCGAGGTTCCGCACACGATCTACGAATCGGTCGCCATGCGGCTCGACGCCCTGAGCGCGGGCCGCGAGGCGATCGAGGCGCTGGCGGCGCTGGGGGCGCCGGCCGATCCCGCCTTGCTGGGGCGAATCCTGCGCGCCGACGCAGGCACGGTCGACGCCGCGCTTGCCGCGCTCGACCGGGCCGGGCTGATCGAGCGCACCCTCGCCCACGGCCGCGAGACGATCGCGTTCCGCCATCAGGTGTGCCGGGACGTGGTCCTCGAGCGGCTCGCCGGACCGGCGCGAGAAAGGCTGCACCTGGCGGTCTATCGCGCGCTTGCGCGCGAGGGCGGCGCGCCCCATCGACCCGACATTCTGGCCCGGCATGCGCTTGCCGGCCGCGACTGGGCCAACGCCGCGCGGCATGCGCTCGAAGCGGGGCTGGGATACCTTGTGCGCTCGGCCCTGCCCGAGGCGGGGCGCCATCTCGACATGGCGATGGACGCCCTGGCGCGGCTGCCCGCCGGGCCCGAGGTCGACCGCGACCGGCTGCGCGCGGTGGCGGGCCTGGCCGCGGTCGAGCGTTCGCGCTTCGGGATCGCGTCGGACCGCAGCGCCGAGCTGGGCCGGCAGGCGGTCGCGCTTGCGCGCGCGGTCGGCGACGCGAAGGCCGAGCTTCTGGCGCTCAACGGCCTTTACTCCCACGCGCTCGTGCGCGCCGACTATCGCCGCGCGGACAGCTTCGCGAAGGCCCTTAGCAAGGCGGCCGAGCGATGCGCAGACGACGACTTCCGCATGATCGGCGGGCGCGCGATCGGCGCGGTGGCCCTGCACCGGGGCGATCAGGCCACGGCCCGGCGCAGGCTTGAGCGGGCGCTGGCGCAGTATGAGCGCGACGCGCATCTGCCGCTGGCGCACGCGCACGGATACGATCACGCCGAGATCTGCGCCGCCCTGCTGGCGATGTCGCTGTGGATCGGCGGCGATCTGCGCGGCGCGCGCCGGATGGGCGCCTGGGCGATCGCGCATGCGCGCGCCATCGACCACGCCCATTCGCTGGCGCAGGCGATCTCGTTCAGGGTCATGTGGGGGGCGCTGGCGCGGCAAGGAGCCGAGATGGCCGAGCTCGCCGCCGAGGGCGTCGCGCTGTCCGAGAAGCACGGCATTCGCGTGATGCGCGCCGCCGCGCGGCTGTTTCCTTTCGCCGGCGGGCTGTGCCTGCAGCCCGACGCCCCCGCCGCCGCGCAGATGGCCGATCTGGCGTCGCGCGTGGCCGAGTTCCGCGCCGCGAACCCGTTCAACTACGTTCCGCTGCTGAACTCGGTGCTGGCCGAGGCGCATCTTCGCGCGGGCGACCTGCCCGCGGCGCAGATCGCGCTTGCCGAGGCGCAAAAGGCCGAGGCCCGCACCGAAGAGACCTGGACCTGCGCCGAGGTCCTGCGCATGCGCGCGCGCCTTGCGGCGGCGCAGGGCGACGGGAAGGCGGCCCGGCGCCTTCGTGGGCGGGCGCTTGGCGCGGCGCGGCGCACGCAGGCGGCGACCATCGCGCTGCGCATCGCCTGCGACATGGCCGAGGCCGACCCGCGCCCGGCAACCGCCGGCGCGGTGCGCGCCGCCCTCGCCAGGCTGACATCGCGCGACGGCGGCTGGGACGTTCGGCGCGCGGCCGCGATCCTGCGCGCCGGCGCGCATGGCTGACGCCCGCCGCGCAGCCGCCTCCGCGCCGCCATGGCGGCGCAGGCCCCCACGCCGCCTCCGCGACAGGCGCAGCAATGGTCGCATCGCGCCGCCGGGCCGTCGCCCCCGCCCCGCGCCGCCCCCGCGACAGGCCCCGCAACGGCCGCATCGCGCCGCCCACGACGCCTACGACGCCGCCCGCCCGGCGCGAAGGCGGCGGCCGCGCCGCCGGGCCGTCGCCCCGCCCCCGCGTCGTCCCCCGCCCCCGCCCCGCCTCCGCACCACGCCGCTCATCCCGGCGCAGGCCGCCGCGCCAAGGGTCTGCGCCGAAGCTTCGCGGGCCGCCCCTGCGCCCCGGCTGTTGCATCGCGCCGCGCGCTCGGGCAGGGTCCGGCGCGAACCGGGCCTCGCCCCGGCGTCTCCCAACGAGAGTCCGCTCACGCCATGCGACGTCTGCACCACCAGCCCCTCTCTCCCTTCTGCCGCAAGATCCGCCTGGTTCTGGCCGAGAAGCGCATCGAGGCCGTGCTGGCCGAGGAGACCCCCTGGACCCGGGACCTGGACTTCCTGCGCCTCAACCCCGCCGGCCAGACCCCCGTCTTCGTCGATGACGACGGAACCGTCGTCGCCGACAGCGCGGCCATCTTCGAGTACCTCGAAGAGACGCGCCCCGAGCGCCCGCTGCTGCCCCGCAGCCCGGCCGAACGCGCCGAGGCCCGCCGCCTGGTCGCCTGGTTCGACGACAAGATGCATCGCGAGGTGACCGCCAACCTGCTCGAAGAGCGCGTGATGAAGAAGCTGCGCGGCGGCGGGCATCCCGACAGCGCGCGCATTCGCGCCGGGCTGCGCAACCTGACCATCCACCTCGAATACATCGGCTGGCTGGCCGAGAAGCGCAAATGGCTGGCCGGCGACGAGCTGACCGTGGCCGACTTCGCCGCCGCCGCGCATCTGAGCTGCCTTGACTACATCGGCGACGTGAACTGGGACCACAGCCTGCCCGCGCGCGAGTGGTATGCCCGCGTCAAGTCGCGCCCCGCCTTCCGCCCGCTGCTGTCGGACCTGATGTCGGGCTTTCCGCCGCCGCCCCATTACGCCGACCTTGATTTCTGACCGCCCGCGCCCGCAAGCTGAAGCATGAGCACCCGCCGCGCCCCCATGCGGGCCGCCGCGCCATGACCGCGGCCCAGCCCGCGCCCGCCGCCGACGCCCGCGCGCTGGCCGAGGCGCTGCGCGCGCAGGCCCGCGCCGAGGGTTTCGCCGCCATGGGCGTGTGCCGCCCCGACGCGGTTCCCGAAGCGGCCGAGCGGCTGCGCGCCTTTCTGGCCGCGGGCCGCCATGGCGAGATGGCGTGGATGGCCGAGCGCGCGGCGTGGCGCGGCTCGGCGGCGGCGCTGTGGCCCGAGGCGCGCTCGGTCGTCATGCTGGCCGAGCCCTACCAGCCCGACCCCGCGCCCTGGGCGCCGCTGACGCGGCCCGAGCTTGGGGTGGTGTCGTGCTATGCGCGCGGCAAGGATTATCACGACCTGGTCAAGAAGCGGCTCAAGCGCCTGGGCCGCTGGCTGATCGAGCGCGCGGGCGGCCAGATCAAGGTTTTCGTCGACACGGCCCCCGTGATGGAAAAGCCGCTCGCCGCCGCCGCCGGGCTGGGCTGGCAGGGCAAGCACACCAACCTTGTCAGCCGCGAGCTGGGCAGCTGGTTCTTCCTCGGCGCGATCTTCACCACGCTCGAGCTGCCCGCCGACGCGCCCGCGCCCCAAAGCTGCGGCTCGTGCCGGCGATGCCTCGACGTGTGCCCGACCGCGGCCTTTCCGGCGCCGTTCCAGCTCGATGCGCGGCGCTGCATCTCTTATCTGACCATCGAGCTGAAGGGCCCCATCCCGCGCCCCATGCGCCCGCTTCTGGGCAACCGCATCTATGGCTGCGACGACTGCCTGGCGGTCTGCCCGTGGAACAAGTTCGCCGGCGCCGCGGCCGAGATCGGCTATCTGCACCGGCCCGAGCTGACGCGCCCGCGCCTGGCCGAGCTGGCGGCGCTGGATGACGGCGCCTTCCGCGAGGTGTTCTCGGGCTCGCCGGTCAAGCGCATCGGACGCGGACGCTTCGTGCGCAACGTGCTCGTCGCCATCGGCAATTCCGGCGATCGGGCCCTGGCGGACAGCGCGCGCGCCCTGCTCGGCGACGCCGACCCCCTGGTGCGCGGCGCGGCGGTATGGGCGCTGGGCCGGCTTGTGGGAGCGCGGGCGCTGGCCGAACTCGGCCCCCCGCCGGACGAACGCGACCCGCAGGTGCTGGACGAATGGCGCGCCGCCTGCGCCCCCGCATGCGGCCTCGGGCAAGGCTGAGCGCCCGGGCGCCCCTTCAGCCCCCGGCCTCCATCAGCTGCAAGGCGCGGCGCGCCGCGGCGCCGGTCGGCCCCTGGCGGTCGCGGGCGATGGCGCCCAGGTATCGCTCGCGCGCCGCGTCGCGCCGGCCCAGCGCCTCGAGCGCACGACCGGCCTCGAGCCAGGCCTGCGTGTCCTCGGGCGCGGCGGCCAGCGCGGCCTCGGCGTCGGCCAGCGCGCCGGCCGCGTCGCCCAGCGCCGCCCGCGCCTGGGCGCGCGCGACGAGCAGCGCCGGCGCGCCGGGCGCGGCGCGCAGGGCGGCGTCCAGATCGGCGCGCGCGCCGGCCCAGTCCTGCGTCATCGCCCGCGCCTGCGCGCGCGCGGCCAGCAGGGCCGGATCGCCCGGCGCCACGTCCAGCGCCGCCGCAAGCGAGGCCAGCGCCTGTTCGGGCCGCCGCGCGGCCAGCCACAGATCGGCCGCCAGCGCCCGCATGGCGCGCAGCCGCTCGGGCGGCGCGGACCCGGCCTCTTCGGCGGCCAGCTGATCGAGCAGCCGGGCGGCCGTGGCCTGGGCGCCCAGCGCCGACAGGGCCAGCGCCTCGCAGATGCCCGCCTGGGCGCCGCCGCCGAAGCGCCGCCACTCGGCCGCGGCCTCGCGCGCGGCGGCCGGATCGGCGTCGAGCAGCGCCACGCACGCCGCGTAGTCGCGCACGCGCGCGGGGGCTCCCTGCCCCGCGGGGGCCTGCGCCGATGCGGGCGCCCGCCCCTCGGCCCACGCCGCCGGCGCGGCGGCCAGCCCGGCGGCCAGCGCCGCCGCCAGCGCGGCGGCCGGCGCCGCCGCCCGGCGCCTTCGGGTGATGTGTCGCATTCGCTTGCGCTCCGCTCTATGTTCCGGGCCGGACCGTAGCCGTTGGAGGAGACCCGCGCAAATGCCCGTGATGCTGACCCTTGGCCATGGCTATTGCGCCGCCCATCTGGCGCCGCGCCTGCTGGCGCGCGGCTGGCGCGTGATCGGCGCGACGCGCAGCCCCGACAAGGCCCGCGCCCTGGCCGCAAGCGGCGTCGAGCCCCTGCTCTGGCCCGGCGACGACCCCGCCCCGGCGCTCGAGGCGCTGTCGCAGGCGACGCATCTGCTGATCTCGGCCGCGCCGACTCCCGAAGAGGGCGACCCCGTGCTGGCGCGGCTGCGCGCGCCAATCGCCGCGCGCGCGGGGGACTTCGCCTGGGTCGGCTATCTGTCCACCACCGGCGTCTATGGCGACCGCGGCGGCGCATGGATCGACGAACGCGCCGAGCGCCGCCCCTCGACCGCCCGCGGCGCGCTGCGCGTGGCGGCCGAGGACGCATGGAGCGCCCTTTGGCGCGAGCGCGGCCTGCCGCTGCACATCTTTCGCCTGGCGGGCATATACGGCCCCGGCCGCGGCCCCTTCGCCAAGGTGCGCGCGGGCAAGGCGCGGCGGATCGTCAAGCCGGGGCAGGTGTTCTCGCGCATCCATGTCGAGGATGTGGCGCGCACGCTCGAGGCCTCGATGGCCCGCCCCTCGCCCGGCGCCGCCTACAATGTGTGCGACGACCTGCCCGCCCCGCCCGAGGACGTCATCGCCGAGGCCGCGCGGCTGCTGGGCGCGCCCCTGCCCCCGGCCGAGGATTTCGAGACCGCCGAGATGACCCCCATGGCGCGCAGCTTCTACGCCGAAAGCAAGCGCACCTCGAACCGGCGCATCCGCGAGGAGCTGGGCGTCGAGCTGGCCTATCCCGACTACCGCGCCGGGCTGGCCGCGCTGCTGGCCGAAGAGCGCGCCGCCGGCGGCTGACCTCGCGCGCCCCTCAGCGGACGCCGGGCGCGGGTCGGGACTGGGGTTGGGGGTCGGCCAGAAGCTCTTCGAGAAACAGGCTGATGAGCTGCGCGCGCCCGTCCACCCCCGCCTTGGCGTAGATGGCCGCCGTCTGGGCGCGGACCGTGCCCTTGGCCGTGCCACGGATCTCGGCCACGCTTTCGTTGTCGAACCCCTTGAGCAGCAGCATCGCCACCTCGCGCTCGGCGGCGGTCAGGCCCCAGCGGTCGAAAAAGCCCTCGACCAGCTGCGCCATCTCGCCGCGCGCGGCGCGCAGGCCGGTCTCCATGCTGTCCATGCGGGCCAGAAGGCGGCGCAGCTCGACCATCTGGAAGGCGACGCCGCCGCTCAGCGCCAGGGCGGCGAAGGCCTCGACGGCCAAGTGCACCTCGTCCAGATGGCCGGTTTCACCGTAATCCACGATCACGTCGCCGATGAAGAACATGGCGCACAGGGCCTGCGCGGCGATGATCGCGGCCAGCGTCGCCGCCCGCCGCTCTCGCCGATCCGCGCGTCGCCATGCGCCGATCATTCGGCCTCGAACCCCTCGGGAATGCGCTTGCGCCCGTCGATCATCGCCCGCACCAGCGGCACGCCCGTGCGCCAGGTTTCGAAGATCACGCCCCCCACATGCAGCGCCACCGAGATCATGAGCCAGCTCCAGGCCGCTTCGTGCAGCTCCTCGACCCATTCGACGCCGAAGAACGTCATCGTTCCCATCATGTAGCCGGTCGCCGCCAGGGCGGCCAGGGTCGCCCAGAGATTGCAGACCATCAGCGCGCCGAGCGGGTTATGAGACAGATGGACGCGCCGCGTCCCCGCCGCCAGCTCGGCCAGATGCGCGCGCGCCGCCGACAGGCTGGGCGGAAAGGACGAGAACCGCGCCGGCCGCGGCCCCACGACGCCCCACACCATGCGCAGCGCCACCAGCCCCGCCGCCGCATAGCCCAGCCAGTGGTGCAGCAGCGCCTCGCCGTCGAGGAACGAGTTGATCAGCGCCGCCAGCGCCACCGACCAGTGGATGATGCGCACCAGCGGGTCCCAGACCCGGATCTCGCGGGCGCCGTGGCGCCCGCTTGCGGAAAGGTCGGACACGGCCATGGCCTGCCTCATTTCATCTTCAGCTTGGCCGGCTTGCCGGTCTGCGGGTTGACGTAGACCTCGCCCATCTTGCCCTGGCCGACGAAGTAGGCCTCGATCATGCCGTCCTCGCGCTCGAGCTTGCGCACCTCGAAGCCCATCGAGGTCAGGGTCTGGCGGACCTCCTGCTCGGTCTTGCCCAGCATCGTGTCCATGCTCGGGACTTCGGCCAGAGCGGGCGCGGCCAGCGTCATGGCCAGAGCGGCGATCGCAAGTTTGCGCATGGGGTCTCTCCTTGGTTCCGGTCGCCTCGGCGCGGACCGTCCGCGCCGGCCCGCCACACATGGCGCGGGCCGGACGCGCCGGGAATAGGCGCGCGGCTTGCGCCCGCCGCCGCAAGCCCGCGCTTATGCGCCAAAGCCCGCAAGAACGGGGCCAGGCCGCGCAGGAGCGCGCCCGCCGCGCCTTCTGCGCGGCCGCAAACGGGGCGTAAGCGCGGGCTTATTCGCCCGGAACCAGCCGTTCGAGCAGCCGCGCCCGCGCCGCCCCCGCGCGCAGCGGATCCTCGGCCCGGTCGAAGCGCAGATGGGCCAGCGCAACCTTCCCCGCCACCGATCCCAGACGCCCGGCGGCGCGCCCGTCCTCGGTCGTGAGCTCGGCGCCGGGGGCGGCCGCGCCCTCGAGCGCGACGCGCGCCAGCCCCTTGCGCAGCTGCGTCTTGTGCTTCATGCGCGCCACGATCTCCTGCCCCACATAGCAGCCCTTGCGGAAATCGACGCCGTTCAGGCGCTCGAAGCCGGCCTCGAGGATGTAGGTCTCTTCCGGGATCAGATCGACGCCCGAAGCGGGCACGCCCAGCGCCACGCGCAGCGCCAGCCGCTCTTGCGCGTCGGCTTGCGCCGCGCCGGCCAGCGCGGCCTCGGGCTCGGCGGTCAGCACGCGGCCGCCGAGCCCCGGATGGCGCGGATCGGGCAGGACGCCGGGCGCGCGCTCCCACCCCTCGCCCCACAGCTGCACGACCTGCAGATCGGCCGGCGCGATGGTCAGCTTGCGCCGCAGGCGATACATGCCCAGCCGCGCCGCCAGCGCCGGCGCGCGGTCGGCGGCCAGGTCCAGCAGCACGCCGTCGCCCTCGGGGGCGGGGGTGACGATGAAGTCGAACAGATACTTGCCCTGCGGGGTCAGCAGCGCCGCATAGACCGGCCCCCTTTCGAGCCTGCGCATGTCGTTGGTCGCCAGGCCCTGCAGGAATCCGCGCGGATCATCCCCATCGATCCGAAGCACCGCGCGCTCGGGCGCGACGCGGCCGCGCAGGCCGGCGGGCGCCGCGGGGGCGCGTTCCTCGACCGTTTCGTTCATCTTGCGACCTCTCTTCCGACGTTCCGGCGGCGGCCGCGTCGGGGCCGCGCCGCATGGCGGGCAATATAGCCGTCGCGCGGCGCGGCGCATCCTGTTATCGAGGCTTTCGCCGCCGCAAACGCGGCGCGATCCAAGGCAGGAGCGCAACCATGCCCGCGCCCATCTCGGTCGTCATCCCGACGCTCAACGCCGCCGCGGGGCTGGGTCCGACGCTGGCCTCCCTGACCGAGGGCCTGCGCGAGGGGCTGATCGCCGAGCTCGTCATCGCCGACGGCGGCTCGGAGGACGACATCGCCTGGCTGGCCGAGGAGATCGGCGCGCGGCTGGTCGCGGCGCCCCGCGGGCGCGGGCGCCAGCTGGCCGCGGGGGCGCAGGCGGCGCGGGGCGCGTGGCTGCTGTTCCTGCACGCCGACACGGTGCTCGATCCCGGCTGGAGCGCGGCGGCGCGCCGCCACATGCGCGCGCATCCCGACGCGGCCGGCTGGTTCCGCCTGCGCTTCGACGCGCCGGGCGCCGCCGCGCGCTGGACCGCCGGATGGGCCAACCTGCGCGCGCGGCTGTTCGGTCTGCCCTATGGCGATCAGGGGCTCCTGGTGCGCGCGCAGGTCTATCGCGCCGCGGGCGGGCATCCGCCCGTGGCGCTGATGGAGGACGTGGCCCTTGCGCGGCGGCTGCGCATGCGCCCGCTCGACGCCGGGGCGACCACCAGCGCGGCGCGCTATCTGCGCGACGGCTGGCTGCGGCGCGGCTGGATCAATCTGAGCACGCTGGCGCTCTACCTTGCCGGCGCCGACCCCGAGCGCCTGGCCCGCCGCTACGAACGCGCAGGGCGCAGGCGCCTGTCGCGGCGCTGAGCGCGCCTTCTCGCCCGCGCGTCCAACCGCCCGCCAAACCCGCGCGACCGCCCGCCCGCCAAACCCGCCCCCCGACCCGCGAGGCCCGCCCCATGGCGGCGCGGGGCGTCGGGCTGCGCCGCATCCCCCCGCCCCCCGCGGACGGCGCCCCCATGGCTGGCCGATGCGTCGGGGCGGCCCCGGACCGGGCCGCCGCGCTCAGCCCGCGCCCCAGGTGTCGCTCAGCCGATAGCCCTGCGGCCAGGGGTCGTCGGGGTCGAGCATGTGCTGATGCGTGCCCGTGATCCACGCCCGGCCCGAGATCTCCGGGATGATGGCGGGCAGCGGGCCGACCGCGCCGGTCTCGACGATGCGGCCCGAGAAGGTCGAGCCGATCAGCGAAACCGCCGTCAGGCGGTCCTCGGGGCCCATCAGGCCGCGCGCATGCAGCGTCGCCATGCGCGCCGACACCCCCGTTCCGGTGGGCGAGCGGTCGACCTTGCCCGGGCGGATCGCCACCGCCGAACCGGCGCGTAGCTCGCGCCCGCGCCGTTCGATCGGACCGGCGAAAAGGCAGAACGAGACATGATCCCAATCGGGATTGAGCGGATGCGCGAAGCCCAGCTGCTCGTTGGCGGCGCGGGTGATGCGCATGCCCAGCGCCGAGATGTCGCGCGCCTCGTCCGCGCGCAGCGCGAAGCCCAGCGCGCGCGCGTCTACGATCACGAAGCTGTCGCCCCCATAGGCCGTGTCGACCGTCAGCGCGCCCAGCCCCTCGACCTCGAGCGCGGCGTCGAGCCGGGCGGCGAAGCTGGGCACGTTGCGCACGAAGATGCGCTCGGCCTTGCCGCCGCGGCACTGGGCGCGCACATGCACCAGCCCCCCCGGCGCCTCGAGCGTCAGGCGCGTTTCGGGCTCGGTCATGGGCAGGATGCCCGAATCCAGCAGCACCGTCGCCACGCAGATCGCGTTCGAGCCGGACATGGGCGGCGTGTCTTCGGGCTCCATGATGATGAAGGCGGCGTCCGCGCGCGGGTCCCTGGGCGGAACCAGCAGGTTCACATGGCGGAACACCCCGCCGCGCGGCTCGTTGAGCACGAAGTTGCGCAGCGCCTCGTCGCGCGCGATCCAGCGCGACTGCGCCCACAGCGTCTCGCCCGGCGGCGGGGCGACCCCGCCGACGATGACGTCGCCGACCTCGCCCTCGGCATGGGCGGAGATGACGTGGATGATCCTGTTCGACCGCATGGCGCCTCAGCTCAGCCAGGAGGGAAGATCGCGGGGCGCGCGCCCCGTGGCGGCGGCCTCGGCGCAGGCGGCCAGCGCGCCGAAGCGCACCGCCCGCCCCGACAGGCCGGGGCCGTAATGGGCGTATTTGCCCGAATTGGTCATGACGGCGCGCGCCTCGGGCGGAAAGACCGGCTCGACGATCGAGCACCAGCACAGATCGGGAATGACCCGCGCCCCCGCCGCCTCGAGCCGCGCCAGCACGCCCTCGGCGCGGATGGTCTCCAACACCCCGCGCCCGAGCGTGACGATCAGCGGAACGCGCGCCTTGCGCCCCTGCATCAGATCGGCCAGGGCGCGGCATTCCTCGGCCGAGGCGTGCGGGCTGCCGACGGCCACCAGGTCGATCTGCTCGGGGCCGCGGTTCAGCGCCCGCCAGCCCTCGCGCAGCGCCGCGCGGTCGATGCGCGCGCGGTCGGCGTCGGGATCGAGCAGATGCGCCTCGGGGGTGACGCCCTCGACATGCAGCATGGGCGCGCCCGAGGTCGCGCCGAAGGCCGCGCACAGCGCCTTGAGCGCCTCGGGCCCCGGCCTGGCCGCCGCCAGCCCCCGCAAGAGCGGAATGCGGTCGGGCGAGAGCCTGCCCGCCAGCCAGCCCAGCAAGGGCCAGAAGGCGTCGTCGATCCCGTCCGGCAGCTCGACCTCGATGACCCGCCGCGCCAGGCGGTTGCGCTCGAGATACGGGCCCGACAGGGGCGCGCGCCCGGTCAGCGCGATGCACAGATCGAGGAAATCGGGATGCTTGGCCGTGCGCGCGCCCAGAACCGAGTTGGCGTAGATGACGGCGTTCGATTCCGACCAGCCGACGGCCTGGCCGGGCCGCGGCGCGTCCTCCAGCAGATAGGGCGCGCAGGTGAAGCTGGGCCGGCAGCCCATGCGCACATAGGCGTCGGCCAGCCGCTGGGCCGGGCCGCCGAAATCGGGCGCCACGCCCTGCGCGCGCCAGTTGGCGTGATCGACCGAGATGGCGTTCATGGTCGTGGGAATGCGCACGCGCGCGCCCAGCTCGAGCATGCGCTCGGCGAAGGTCAGATTGGCGGGGCTGGCGTAGATGCACCCGTCGATATGGGCCTGAGCCACGTCGATCAGCCGCTCGGCGCCCTGATTGGCGGCCATGGCGCGCAGAATGCGCATGGCCAGCGCCGCCGCCGGTCCGTGCGCGCCGTCGAGCATGGCACGGTCCTCGGCGCTCAGCTCGAGCAGGTCGGCGGCGGGCGGGTCCAGCGGCACGGCGCCCAGATCGGTCTCGATCGCGTCGGGGCCGATGACGGCGCGGCGGGCGCGCGACAGGCGGGCGAAGGCCTCGGCGTCAAGGCGCAGCACCGGCAGCGGGCGGTCGAACAGCTGGGCCGCGACCAGCGCGCCCAGCGTCGCCACGTCCTCTTCGTCGCGAAAGACCAGCGCCGCCGGCGCCCGCCCGCCCAGCGCCATGTCCAGCAGCACCCCCGAGCCGGTGCACGAGCCGCGCGTGCCCGGCAGCGCCAGCACCCGCCCCGCCAGCTCGCGCCCCGCCAGCGGATGGCGCACGTCGATCACCCGGCCCGCGGCCGGATCGACCCCGCCCCAGAAGCTGAGCGGCTCGTCCGAGGCCAGCACCTCGCCCTCGGCCCGGCCGGGAAGAACGACCCGCCCCCTCATCGGACCACGAAGCCATGCGCGAAGGGGTCGCGATCGTCGATGAAGATGGTGTTGAGCCCGGTCATCCGCGCCCAGCCCGCGATCGAGGGGATGATGGCCGTGCGGCCCCCCGCCTCGGCCGGCGCCTCGACGCGGCCGTGAAAGACCGAGCCGATGATGCTTTCGTGGCGGAACTCGTCGCCCGGACGCAGGCGCCCGCGCGCGGCCAGCTGCGCCATGCGCGCCGAGGTGCCGGTGCCGCAGGGGCTGCGGTCGATGGCCTTGTCGCCGTAGAACACCGCGTTGCGCGCGTCGGCGTCGGGGCGCGTCGGGGCGCCGGTCCACAGGATGTGGGTCAGCCCGCAGATGCGCGGATCCTCGGGGTGGACGAACTCGTATTTCTCGTTCAGCGCCGCGCGCAGCCTCGGCGACAGCTCGACCAGCTGGCCGGCGGTGAAGTCGGCCATGTCGCGGTAGTTCCTCTGCGGCTCGACGATGGCGTAGAAGTTGCCGCCATAGGCCACGTCCACGACGATCTCGCCCAGACCCTCGACATGGGCGCTCAGCCCCTCGGCGTAGAGAAAGGCGGGCACGTTGGTCAGGCGCACCTCTTCGACGAAGCGCCCCTCCTGGCGGTATTCGACCTCGACCTTGCCCGCCGGCGTGTCGAGCGACAGCCGCCCCGGCCTGCGCGGGGCGATCAGGCCGTGCTCGACGCCCAGCGTCACCGTGCCGATCGTGCCGTGCCCGCACATGGGCAGGCAGCCCGAGGTCTCGATGAACAGCACCGCCACGTCGCAATCGGGGCGCGTGGGCGGGTAGAGGATCGCGCCCGACATCATGTCGTGCCCGCGCGGCTCGAACATCAGCCCCGTGCGGATCCAGTCGTAGTCGCGCAGGAAATGGGCGCGTCGCGCCAGCATGTCCGCGCCCTCGAGCCGCGGGCCGCCGCCGGCGACCAGCCGCACGGGATTGCCGCATGTATGGCCGTCGATGCAGAAGAAGGCGTTAGAGGCCATGGACGTCCTCAGAAACGTTGCGGGGAATAGGGGGCGATGTCGATGGGCGGCCGCGCGCCGGTCGCCAGGTCGGCGACGATGCGCGCCGTGCCCGCCGACTGCGTCAGCCCCAGATGCCCGTGGCCGAAGGCGTAGATGACGCGCGGCGTGGCGCGCGCGCGGCCGATGGCCGGCAGGCTGTCGGGCAGCGAGGGGCGCATGCCCATCCAGCGCGTCCCGCCCTCGGTCGCAAGGCCGGGCAGCAACTCGGCGGCCTTGCGCAGCATGGCGTCGGCCCTGCGCCAGTTGGGCGGCAGGCGCAGCCCGCCCAGCTCGACCGCGCCGCCCACACGGATGCCGCAGGACAGGCGCGTGACCACGAAGCCATGGCCGCCGAAGGTGATCTGGGTGCGCAGATCGAACGCCCCCGGCGGCAGGGTGGTGTTGTAGCCGCGCTCGGTCTCGAGGGGAATGCGCTCGCCCAGGGTGCGGGCGATCTGGTGCGAATGCGCCCCCGCCGCCACCACCGCCATGCCCGCGCGCCGCGCGCCGCCGCCCCGCAGGCGCAGCTCGACCCCGTCCTCGCGCGGGACCAGCGCCGCGACCTCGGCCCGCGCCAGCTCGCCGCCCTGGGCGACGAAGCGCTCGGCCAGCGCCAGGGTGTAGCGCAGCGGGTCCTCGATCGAGCGCCAGCCCGGCGTGAAGGTGCCCTTCACGAGCCGCGGCGACAGGCCCGGCTGCAGGGCGGCCATCTCGTCGCGGTCCATGTGGCGGAACTCGATCCCGTGCTCGGCCCGCGCCTGCCAGCCGGGCAGGCTGGCGCGGAACTCGGCCTCGGATTCGTAGACCTGAAGATTGCCCTCGCGGCGCAGCATCCCGGCCGTGCCCGTGGCGGCCAGAAAGGGTTCGAGCTCGGCGCGCGACAGGTCCATCAGCGCCGTCTGCGCCGCGGTCGAGGCCGCCACGCGCGCCGGCGCGCAGGCGCGCCAGAAGCGCAGCAGCCAGGGCGCGATGCGCAGCGCGTAGGCCGGCGGAATGCTGAGCGGCCCAAGCGGGTCGAGCAGCCAGCGCGGCGCCTTGCGCAGGATGCCGGGCGAGGCCAGCGGCAGGATGTCGGTGAAGGCGAAGGCCCCCGCATTGCCCGCCGAGGCGCCGGCGGCCGGCCCATCGCGGTCCAGCACCGCCACGCGCAGCCCGCGCGCCTGCATGGCCAGCGCCGCCGACAGGCCGACGACGCCCGCCCCCGCCACGATCACGTCGGGACGATCGGACATGGCCCGCTCAGACCGTCGCCGCCAGGAACTTCTGCAGCTCGGGCGTTCGGGGCGCGCCGAACAGCTCTTCGGGCGGGGCGATCTCGGCGATCACGCCCTGGTGGAAGAAGGCCACGCGGTCCGAGACCTCGCGCGCGAACTTCATCTCGTGCGTGACGCAGATCATCGTCATGCCCTCGGCCGCCAGCATGCGCAGCGTGTCCAGCACCTCGCCCACCAGCTGCGGATCGAGCGCCGAGGTCACCTCGTCGAACAGCATGTAGTCGGGCGACATGGCCAGCGCGCGGGCGATGGCCATGCGCTGCTGCTGGCCGCCCGACAGGCGCGAGGGATAGACCGACAGCTTGTCGCCCAGCCCCACATGCTTGAGCTGGCGCACGGCCTCGGCCTCGGCCTCGGCGCGCGAGCGGCCCAGCACCTTGCGCTGGGCGAGCATCACGTTCTCGAGCACCGTCAGATGCGGGAAGGCGTTCCACTGCTGAAAGACGATGCCGATCTTGCGCCGCAGGCGGTTCAGATCCGTGCCCTTGGCGTGCACCTCGACGCCGTCGACCAGGATGCGGCCCGAGTCGATGGGCTCGAGCCCGTTGATGCAGGTCAGCAGCGTGGACTTGCCCGACCCCGAACCGCCGATGACGGTGAGCACCTCGCCCTTGGGCACGGTCAGCGAGACGCCCTTGAGCACCTCGAGCGAGCCGAAGGATTTGCGGACGTTCTCGATCTCAATCATTGGCCAGCCATTTCTTTTCCAGGTACCCGCCGAACCGGGCGATCGGGAAGGAGATGAGGAAGTAGAACAGACCGCAGATCAGCAGCAGGAACAGCGGCTCCTGCAAGCGGGTGATCAGGATCTGCGTGGACTTGAGCAGCTCGACCACCTGGACGACGAAGACCAGCGAGGTGTCCTTCATCACGCCCAGCGCCAGGCCGATCCACGAGGGCAGCGCCACGCGCGTGGCCAGCGGCAGGACGATGTAGGTCATGTCCTGCCCCCAGCTCATGCCCAGCGAGCGCGCGGCCCGGCGCACGGTCTGCGGCACGGCCTCGATGCCGCCGCGCACGATCTCGGCGCAATAGGCCGCGGTGTAGAGCGACAGCACCCCGCAGGCCACCGTGAAGCCCGACACGCGAAAGCCGAGCACGGTGGTGACGAAGGCGTTGGCCAGCACCAGCTGGATCAGCAGCGGAATCGAGCGGAAGATGTCCAGAAAGAAGGTCAGCGGCGCGCCCCACCACGGGCCGACCTGGTATCGGACGACGCCGAAGACGATCCCCATCAAGGTGCCCAGCCCCACGGCGATGGCGGTGACCAGCAGCGTCATGCCCGCGCCGCGGGCCAGGAACAGCAGGTCGTTGACGGTCAGTGCGGTGTCGAACATCCCGGCCCCCGTCAGTAGCGGAACAGGCGCGCGGCCAGCAGCCGGGCCGAGATGGTGATCGTCTTGGTGATCAGGTAGAAGATCACGGCCGCGATCGCGAAGATCTCGAAGGTGCGGAAGGTGCGCGCGTTCAGGTCGTTGGCCACGCCGTAAAGGTCCGAGTTCATGGCCACCACCGCGCCCAGCGAGGTCATCAGGATCGCCCACACCATCTGGTTCGTCATGGGCAGGAAGGCGATGCGCAGCATCTGCGGCATGACGACGTGGCGGAACGCCTGCAGCGAGGTCATCCCCAGCGAGCGCGCCGCGCGGGTCTGCGTCTCGGGGATCGCGGACAGGGCGCCGCGGAAGTTCTCGGTCAGGTAGCCCGCGTTGTTGTAGGCGATGCCGATCAGCAGCGACAGATAGGGCGTCAGGTGGATGCCGAAGCTGCCCAGCCCGAAATGCACCATGTAGATCTGGAACAGCGCGGGCGTGTTGCGCGCGATCTCGACCCAGACCGCCGCCACGGCGCGCAGGGGCCGCAGCGGCGACAGCCGGAACAGCGTCAGCACGATGGCGATGGCGATGCCGATGACCATCGAGAGGATGGCGATCTCCATCGTCACCAGCGCGCCCTCGAGCATCTGGGGCAGCGAGTTCAGCGCCTGGTTCCAGCGGAATGTGTAGTTGAACATGTTCCCCTCCTGCCCCGCGGCGGCGCGCTTGGCGCGATCCCCCGCGTCCGTCCGCGGACGCCCGTCGGCGCCTTGCGCCCCGGGCCTGCGAAGGCGGCCCGCCAAGGAGCCGCCCCGGCCGCGCCGCCGCCCGGAACCGGAGGCCGGGCCGGCCCGCCGCCCGAACGCCGGGCCGCCGGGGCCGGCCCCCAAAAGGCGCGCGCCGCCCGGCCGTCGCCGGCGCCGTCGCGGGGCGGGCTTGCGCCGCGCCCCGCGCCCGGCCTCAGCGATAGACGCCCTTGACGGTCAGATCGGCCGGCTCGCCGTCGCCCACCCACTTGCGGTAAAGCTCCTGATAGCGGCCGGTGCGCACCTGCTGGTTGATGAACAGGTTCATGTAGTTGATCAGGCCGTATTCCTCGCGCAGCGTGATCAGGCCGACATAGTCGGGCACCATGGGCGCCTTGTCCACGATCCTGATGCCGGGGAACTTGCCGGACTTGACGTTGGCCTCGGCCACCTCGACGGTCGAGACGGTGGCGTCGATCTGGCCCTGGCTCAGCGCCAGGAAGACGTCGGCCTGGTTCTGATAGGGACGGAACTCGCCCGCGCCCCACTCCTTCAGGCGGCCCTCGATCCAGATCGCCTCATAGGTGCCGGCGGTCGCGCCGATGGTCTTGCCCTTCATGTCCTCCCAGCTTTCGATGCCGGACTTCTCGTTGGCGACCACGGCGTTCTCGAAGGCGTAGTAGGGAATGGTGAAGCCCACGGTCTTGGCGCGCTCGAGCGTGTCCGAAGTCGAGGCCACGGCCACGTCCACCCGGCCCGACATCAGCGCGGGGATGCGCTCGGGGAAGGTCGTCTCGACGATCTCGGCCTCGACGCCCAGCGCCTTTGCCAGGTCGCGGCAATAGTCCACGTCGAAGCCCACGGGCTGGTTGTTCTCGTCGCGAAAGCCCATGGGCGGGAAGTCCAGCACCACCGCGCAGCGCAGCGTGCCCGAGGCGATGATGTCGTCCAGCTTGTCGGCCTTGGCCGGCATGGTCAGCGCCGCAAGGGCCAGCGCCCCGGCCATGACGAAGGTGCGTTTCATGTCTCTCTCCCTGTTTGGCGGCGATCGCGTCCGCGCGATTCAGCGCCTTCGACTATCCCACCCGCCGGGCCGCCGCGCAATCGAAAAATACAAACAGTATACAGATTGCGGGCCCGGCGCGCGCTCACCCGCGCAGATCCTCGGGCAGAAGCTGCTCGGGCATGTTCTGCCAGCAGACCGGGCGCAGGAAGCGCCGGATCGACAGCGTGCCGACCGAGGTCGCGCCGAAATTGGTGCTGGCCGGCCAGGGGCCGCCATGGACCATGGCGTCGCACACCTCGACCCCCGTCGGATAGCCGTTGGCCAGCAGCCGACCCGCCTTGCGCTCGAGCACCGGCGCCAGACGCCGCGCAAGGGGCGCGTCCGCCTCGTCCATGTGCAGCGTGGCGGTCAGCTGGCCCTCGAGCGCATGGGCGATGCGCAGCATCTCGTCCGCGTCGCGCGCGGCGACGATCACGCCCAGCGGGCCGAACACCTCTTCGTGCAGAACGGCGTCGTCCAGCCAGTCGCGGCCGGCGACCATGAACAGCTGCGGGCGCGCCTCGCGGGGGCCGCAGCGCTGGGCCAGAAGGGCGCGCACCCCGCGCGCGGCGGCCACGCGCGCGCGCCCGCGCTCGAAGGCCTGGGCGATGCCCTCGGTCAACATGGTCTGCGGCTCGGCCTCGCGCAGGGCGGCCAGCGCGGCCTCGGCCAGCGCGTCGGCCTGCTCGGCCATGACGATCGCCAGCCCCGGATTGGTGCAGAACTGCCCCGCGCCCAGCGTCAGGCTGCCCGCCCAGCCCTGCGCGATCTGCGCCCCGCGCGCGGCCATGGCCGCCGGCAGCAGGAACATCGGGTTGACCGAGCCCAGCTCGCCATAGAAGGGGATCGGCTCGGGCCGCGCGGCGCACAGATCGTAAAGCGCCCGCCCCGCGGCCAGCGAGCCCGTGAACGCCACCGCCTTGACCAGCGGATGCTGCGCCAGCGCGACGCCCAGCTTGTGGTCGGGGCTCTGGATCAGGCTGAACACGCCCGGATGCACGCCGCGCTCGCGGATGGCGGCGAGGATGGCGTCGGCGACGATCTCGGCCGTGCCGGGATGGGCGGGATGGCCCTTGACCACCACCGGACAGCCGGCCGCCAGCGCCGCCGCCGTGTCGCCGCCTGCGGTCGAGAAGGCCAGCGGGAAGTTCGAGGCGCCGAACACCGCGACCGGCCCGATGGGCCGCTGCATCAGGCGCAGATCGGGGCGCGGCGCCGGCTGGCGGTCGGGCAAGGCGGGATCGTGGCGGCGGTCGAGATAGTCGCCCTTCTCGATATGGTCGGCGAACAGGCGCAGCTGCCCCGTGGTGCGCGCGCGCTCGCCCTCGAGCCGCGCCGCGGGCAGGCCGGTTTCCTGCGTCCCGATCGCGGTGATGTCGGCGCCGCGCGCCTCGATCTGGTCGGCGATGGCGCGCAGAAAGGCGGCGCGCTCGGCGCGCGCGCTCCAGCCATAGGTCCAGAAGGCCTCTTCGGCGGCGCGCATGGCCTGGTCGGCATGGGCGGCCTCGCCGACGGCGAAGGCGCGGCCTGGACCGTGCGCGGGCGCCGAGGCGAAGCTTTCGCGGGCGCCGACCCATTCTCCGGCGATCAGGTGCTTGCCATGGGGGGTGTAGCTCATCAGCCTGTCCTTCCTTGAAGCGCGGCTGGCGCGGCGATTATCCTTGCGCCCGTCTTGTATGCGTAGTGTATGCAAGACGTCAACCCAACCAGCCGACCCGATGAAAGGAGGGGCCGCATGACCAGCACGATGACGGTGGACGAGCTTGAGCGCGCCGTGACGCGCATCTTCCGCCGCGCGGGCATGAACGAGATCCAGGCCGGCGCCCTTGCGCGCGTGATCGCGGCGGGCGAGCGCGACGGCTGCAAGTCGCACGGCATCTACCGCATCGAGGGCGTGCTGCGCACGCTCAAGGCGGGCAAGGTGCGCGGCGACGCGGAACCGACGCTCGAACCCGGCGCCGCGGGCGCGATCGTGCGCGTGAACGCGCGCGGGGGCTTCTCGAACCCGGCCTTCGAGCTGGGCCTGCCCACGCTGGTCGAGCGGGCGCGCGAACACGGGCTGGCGGCGATGGCGATCAACGACTGCACCCATTTCGCCGCCCTCTGGCCCGAGATCGAGGCCCTGACCGCCCACGGCCTGGCGGCGCTGGCCATGTGCCCCAGCTATGCGGCCGTCGCCCCGGCGGGCGGCGCCAAGCCGCTGCTGGGCACCAACCCGCTGGCCTTCGGCTGGCCGCGCCCGGGCGCGGACCCCTATGTGTTCGACTTCGCGACCTCGGTGGCCGCGCGCGGCGAGATCGAGCTGCGCCGCCGCGCCGGGCAGAGGCTGCCCGAGGGCTGGGCCATCGACGCCGAGGGCAACCCCACCGACGACCCCGAAGCCGCGCTGGCCGGCGCCATGCTGACCTTCGGCGGGCACAAGGGCTCGGCCATCGCGACGATGATCGAGCTGCTGGCCGGGGTGATGATCGGCGATCTGACCAGCCCCGAGGCGCTCGAGGCGCTGGGCACGACGACGCTCGCCCCCGCGCATGGCGAGCTGATCCTGGCCCTGTCGCCCGAAGCCTTCGCCGCCGGCCGCCCGGGCGATCCGTTCGCGCGGGCCGAGGCGCTGTTCGCCGCCATCAAGGCCCAGGGCGCGCGCCTGCCCTCGGAACGGCGCTACGCGGCGCGGGCGCGGGCGCTGGCCGAGGGCGTCGCGCTGAGCGCGGATGAACGCGCCGCCCTCGGCCGCTTCGAAGAGCTGGGGCTGGACGCCGTCGCCTGAGGCGCGCCGCGACCGCCGGGACGGGGATCGGGGCCGGGGATGGGGGCCGGGGCGGGACGGCGAGCGCCGCCCCCTGCCCTTTCCGATCCGCTCCCGCCCGACGGCCGATGCGCGCCTTGCGGCGAAGGCCGTTCGGGCCGGGCCGCGGGGCGTTGGAGGCGGCGACGCGTCCGGGGCCGCAGGGCGGGCGCCGGGTCAGCCGGCGTCCGCGGCGCTCCACTCGGCATACCAGGCCTTGAACTGCGCGAACTGGCGCTCGGCCCAGGCGCGCTGACTGGGGGTCAGCTCGTCGTCGGGGTTGATGTTGAGGCGGTATTCCTCGTCGCCCTGAAGGGTCATCAGGTGCTTGTAGTAAAGCACGAGGTCGCAGCCCTCGTCCCACGAGGACAGCACCGCCAGCGCTTCGGACAGCTCCTGCGCGCGGCGGCGAGCGCGCGCGTCGCCCGCGGCGGCGGCCTTGCACAGCTCGACCAGGCGCAGCACCTCATGCGGCAGGGCGTTGCCGATGCCCGTGATCGTTCCCGCCGCGCCGCAGCGCACGTAGCCGTGATAGACGCCGGTGTCGACCCCGGCCAGAAGCAGCGCGCCGTCATCCGCGCCGGTGATGTGCTCGGCCGCGTAGGTCATCGCCTCGGGGCCGCCGAACTCCTTGAAGCCGACCAGGTTCGGGTGCTCGGCGCGCAGGGCGAAGAACAGATCGGCGCGGGTCTGGAAGCCGTAATAGGGGCTGTTGTAGATCACCGCCGGCAGGTCGGGCGCGGCCGAGAGCACGGCCTTGAAATGGTTGCGCTGCGCCGCGGGCGAGGCCCCGCGCGAGAGCACGCGCGGGATGACCATCAGCCCCGCCGCGCCGACCCTGGCCGCATGCGCCGCCAGCGCGACGGCCGAGGCGGTGTTGACCGCGCCCGTTCCCACCACCACCGGAACGCCCGCCGCGGTCAGCCGCGCGACCCCCTCCATGCGCTGCTCGTCGGTCAGGAGCGGCCAGTCGCCCATCGAGCCGCAATAGACGACGCCGGACATGCCCGCGTCCATCAGCGCGATCGCCTTGCGCACGAGGGCGTCGAAATCGGGGGTGCGGTCGGGCTTGCAGGGGGTCATCAGCGCGGGAATCACGCCCTTGAAGACTGCGGTATCCATCGAAAGCTCCTTGCGATGCGGATGCGCAAGCCGCGGCGCGCGCGGGCGGCGGCTCTGCGCGGCATCCTAATCATTGCATTATTTTTGTCGACAAGAATCTCACGCAGGATCCAGCGACACGTCATCGCGCCGGTCGCGGCTGAAGAAGCTCTGGATCTGGCGCACGATCTGATCCGCATGCGCGCGCGCCAGCCGGTCGCACAGCGCGACGTCCTGCGCGGCGATGGCGTCGATGATGGCCTCGTGCTCGTCGGCGTATTCGCGCGGCAGACGGTCGTTGAAGGACTGGTAATAGATGCGCAGGATGCGCCGCCCCTCGTCCAGCAGGCGCATCGTCAGCGCGGCGTAATAGGGGTTGCGCCCGGCCTCGGCGATGGCGGCGTGGAAATCGCGGTTGAGGGCGATCATGCCCAGGGGGTCCTCGGCCTCGACCGCGCGCACGTAGTCGGCCTGCAGGGCGCGGATGCGCGCCAGGTCCTCGTCCTTGCGGTTGCGGGCGGCAAGGCGCGTGGTCACGCGATACATCAGCGTCACCGCGTCGAAATAGGCCGACAGGTTGAGCAGGTCGAGCGGCGCGACGATGGCCGAGCGATTGGGCAGCGTCTGCACCAGCCCCTCGCCCGCCAGGCGCAGCAGCGCCTCGCGGATCGGGGTGCGCGACATGCCGAAGCGCTCGGCCAGCTGGACCTCGTCGATGGGCTGGCCCGGCGGCAGGGCGAGGGTCAGGATCTCGTCGCGCAGCATCTCGTAGACCATGCGCGCGCCCGAGCCGCGCTTGCGTTCGTGCTGGGGGGCGTCTGCGGGCGCGGTCATGGCGAACCTCCGACATGCGGGAATGCAAGATGTGCGCAACTCATAGCCCCCCGCGCGCGCGCCGTTCAACGCCCGCGTCGCAAGACCCGCGCTGCGTCTGCCGCGCGCGGGGCCTTCGGGCGCATGTTTCGGGCGCAAGTCCCGCGAAAGCCGCGCAGACGCCGGGCGAAGGCGAAACGAACGCGGATCGTCGCCATGGGGTCATGAAAACCTGCTACTCAGATCGCGCCGAACAGACACGGAGGCTTCCATGAAGACATTCGCCCCCTTGCTTCTCGCAACATCCGCTCTGGCCACGGGCGCCCTGGCGCAGTCGATCGAAAGAGTCGAATGGATCGCCTCGAAGCATCCCGAGACGCTGGGCGAGATGGCCCGGATGTTCTCGACCGCGCGCGTGCGCGCCACCTATGCCGACGGTTCGGTCGTCGAGTCGCCGCTGTCTTACGAGATGGTCATGACCAACCGCAGCCGCATCGGCGCCAATGCCAGCCCGGCCGGCACGCTCTACGACGACGCCATGCGCCCGATCCCGGACCCGACGGACCCCGCGCAGACGCTGGTTTCGGAACAGCCCGACGGCTCGGCGCTGCTCAATGTCGGCGGCAAGCTGTATCTGGCGAACCAGTTCGAATATGACTGGCTGCTGGCCGACGGCTCGACCGCGCGGCGGCACAAGGGCTGGGCCTTCGAGCATGCCGACGGGTCCAAGGGCAACTGGGGCGCGAACCTGCCCGCCACCATGGTGCTGACCGAGATGCGCCAGGACCCCGAGACCGGCCGCCTGACCCCCGTCGCCCAGCGCCCGGTCGACTTTTCCGGCGTGGGCGGGCTGGTCTGGGCGTGCAACGCCAACACCACGCCCTGGGGCACCTTCCTGTCGTCCGAGGAGAATTACGGCGTCGACGCCCGCCGCATCGAGGCCGACCGCAAGGCCGACCCGAGCGGGCGCAGCGACGATCTGGGCGGGCTCACCCATCTTTACCATGGCGGGCGCAAGCTGGCCTCGCCCTACTGGCGCGGCGTGGCGCCCGAGATCCGCGTCAAGGCCGACGGCGGCGCCGAGGTGACCAAGCATTTCGCCATGGGCCGCGGCACCTTCGAGCTCGGCCAGGTCCTGGCCGATCAGCGCACCGTCATCACCGCGCATGACGGCGAGAACCGCCATCTGACGATGTTCGTCGCCGACCGCCCGGGCGATCTGTCCTCGGGCACGCTCTATGCGGCGCGCCTCGAGCAGAAGAGCGCCGAGAACGGCGGCAGCTTCGATCTGAAATGGGTGCGTCTGGGCCATGCGAGCGACGACGAGATCCGCGCCATGGTCGAGGGGGGCGTCAGCTTCTCGGACATCTTCGAGGTCTCGGACGAACCGCGCGAGGGCTTCGTCGAGGTCTTTGCCGGCAGCTCGAAGAAGCCCGAATATCTGAAGGCGAAGAACGAGAAGGCCGCCGCCTTCCTCGAGACCATGCGCTACGCCGCCCTCAAGGGCGCCACGACCGAGTTCAACAAGGCCGAGGGGCTGGCCTACGACCCCGAGGGCAAGCGCGTGTTCCTCGCCATCACCGACATCTCGAAGGGCATGGAAGAGGGCAAGGGAACGGGCGCCGCGGGCGACCACATCCGCCTGCCCAGGGTCAAGGCCGGCGCGGTCTATGCGCTGACGCTGGCCGACGGGCGGACCGACGCCGACGGCCGGCCGATCGACAGCGCGCTGGTCCCCGTGGCGATGAGCGTGCCGCGGGGTCTGATGGGCAAGGATCTGGACACGCCCGACGCCTGGGGCAACGCCGCCGACATCGACCGCATCGCCAATGCCGACAACCTCTACTGGTCCTCGGCCTACAGGACGCTGTTCATCGGCGAGGACAGCGCGCGCATGCACCTCAACAACGCGCTCTGGGCCTGGCAGGACGGCATGGACAAGCCCGTGCGGCTGCTGACCGCGCCGGCCGGGGCCGAGCTGACCGGCCTGCGCATCCATGAAAACATCGGCGGCCATGCCTACGCGCTGACCAACGCGCAGCATGTGGGCGACTTCCGGCTGGACGACAAGTTCCCCCGCCGCGCCGAGCTGATGGAGGTCGTCAAGGCCCTGTGGGCCGATCGCGCGCTGGCGCCGATCGGCTACGTCAAGGGCCTGCCGGCCGCGCCCGCCAAGGCCGAGTGAGGCCGCCGCCGCCCCGCCGCCTCGGACAAGGAAGGGGCGGCGGGGCGGATTTGCGCCGCACGGCCCGCCGCGCCGCTCGGGCGCGGCGGCGATCGCATGGACGGCCCTGCGCTCGGGCCCGGACGGCGCGGCGCTTGCGGCTCTTGCGCGACGGGGCCCGGCCCGGCCGCCGCGATCCATTTTCCTTCGATCCTTCGCCCGCCATCCTGATCGACGGCGCATCGACGCCGCCCCGCGGGGGGCGTCCGGCATCGGTCCGCCGGCCGCCGGGCGCGAAGACCCGCGCGCAGCCCCCCGCCGCCGCCCCCGCCGCCGGGCCGGGATCGCGGCGGGCGAAGATTGTGCGTGTTTTCAAGCCGTCAGGCCCGCTAACATCGGCCGCGCAAATGATTCCATCCGGGGCCGCGGCGCCCCGGCGGCGGAGGACCGATGCCCGAAACCGTATTCTTCGACGGCCACAACGACCTGATCCTGCGCCTTGTGCGCGGCGCGATCGACGCCGAGGACGTCGCCCGCGGCGTGCGCCGGGGCCGCGCCCCGGGCGCGGGCGCGGGCGCGGGCGCGCGCAACGGCGCGGACGGCGACGGGCGCGGCGACGGGCGCAGCGGCTCGGGCTGCGAACAGGGCGGCGAACAGGGCGGCGAAACGGGTCGGGAGCCGGGCTGCGGCGGGCCCATCGGCGGCCACATCGGCGGCCACATCGATCTGCCGCGCGCGCGCGCGGGCGGGTTCGGCGGGGGCTTGTTCGCCGTCTTCGTCCCCTCGCCCGACGGCGGCGGGCTGAATGACGACGCCATGCGCGCGCCGCCCTACGACGTGCCCCTGCCCGCCCCGATCCCGCGCGAGACGGCGCTGGAGGTCACGCGCGCGGGCTTCGACGCGCTCGAGCGGCTCGAGGCGGCGGGCGCCGTCGTCATCTGCCGCAGCGCCGCCCAGATCGCCGCCGCGCTGGGCGGGCCGCGCATGGCCGCGGTCGCGCATCTCGAGGGGGCCGAGGCCATCGGCCCCGATCTGGAGGGGCTCGAGGAGCTGCACGCGCGCGGGCTGCGCTCGCTCGGGCCGGTGTGGAGCCGGCCGAACGTCTTCGGCCACGGCGTCCCCTTCCGCTTTCCCGCAAGCCCCGACGTCGGGCCGGGCCTGACCGATGCGGGCAAGGCGCTGGTGCGCGCGTGCAACGCGCTGGGCGTCATGATCGATCTGAGCCACCTGAACGAGAAAGGCTTCGACGACGTCGCCGCGATCAGCGACGCGCCGCTGGTGGCCACCCATTCGAACGCCTGGGCCGTCTGCCCCCATGCGCGCAACCTGACCGACCGCCAGCTGCGCATGATCGCCGAAAGCGACGGCATGGTCGGGATCAACTTCGCCTCGGCCTTCCTGCGGCCCGACGGACGCATGGACGGCGATTTCGGGCTTGACGTGATGCTTCGGCATTTTGACCATATGATAAAGATCCTGGGCGAGGACCGGGTGGGCATCGGGTCGGATTTCGACGGCGCCCTGGTCCCCAAGCCGATCGGCGATTGCGCGGGGCTGCCCGCCTTGGCCGCGGCCATGCGCGCGCATGGCTACGACGAGGCGCTCATGCGCAAGCTGGCGCACGAGAACTGGCTGCGCGTTCTGCGCAAGACCTGGGACGAATGAGCCGGCGGCGGGCCGCGACGCGGCCCGCGGCGACGAAAACGCCAACAGGGAGCATTCAAGATGAAGATTCGCGCAGGATTCATCGCAGCGGCCATCGCCGCGCTGACGGCGGCGGCGCCGCTCGCCCCGGCCTCGGCCGAGACGCCGCCCAACATGCTGGTCATCGCCAACCGCATCGACGACATCAAGACCTTCGACCCGGCCGAAAGCTTCGAGTTCGCCGGCGCCGACGTCAGCCGCAACGTCTATGAGAAGCTGGTCAACTTCGACCCGCTGAACCTTGACGCGGGCTTCGGCCCGCAGCTGGCCGAAAGCTGGGAGATCAGCGCCGACGGGCGCACCATCACCTTCAGGATCGCCGAGGGGCATCGCTTCTCGACCGGGCGCGAGGTCACGGCCAGGGACGCCGAGTTCAGCCTGCGCCGGGCGGTGATCCTGAACAAGACGCCCTCCTTCATCCTGACGCAGTTCGGCTTCACCCCCGAGAACGTCGAGCAGACCATCGTCGCCACCGACGACCGCACGCTCAGGCTGACGCTCGACAAGCCCTACGCGCTGTCCTTCGTGCTCAACTGCCTGACGGCCACGGTCGGCGGCATCGTCGATCGCGAAGAGGCGATGGCGCACGAGGTGGACGGCGACATGGGCAACGCCTGGCTGCGGACCAACACCGCCGGCTCGGGCCCCTACAAGGTGGTCGCCTGGAAGCCGAACGAGTCGGTGCTGATGGACCTCAACCCCCACTACCACGGCCCCAGGCCGGCCATGGAGCGGGTGATCGTCCAGCACATCCAGGAAAGCGCGACGCAGCGGCTTCTGCTCAGCCGCGGCGACATCGACGTGGCGCGCAACCTCAGCCCCGAGGACGTGGCCGGCCTGCGCGACGATCCCGACGTGAAGGTGGTGGACGAGCTGCGCGGCCGCCTCATGTATTGGTCGGCCAACCAGAAGAACCCGCTTCTGTCCGATCCGAAGGTGGTCGAGGCCCTGAAATGGGCCACGGATTACGACGGCATGGCCAACTCGTTCCTCAAGGGCCAGTATACGGTGCACCAGGCCTTCCTGCCGCTGACCTTCCTGGGCGCGCTGGACGAGAAGCCCTGGCGCTTCGACATGGACAAGGCGCGCGCCGCGCTGGCCGAATCCGCCCATCCCGATTGCGGGCCGATCAAGATCTCGGTGCGCGACGCGCAAGAGCGCATCGACATCGCCCAGTCGCTGCAGAACACCTGGAGCCAGCTGGGCTGCCAGGTCGAGCTGATCGTCGGAACGGGGGCGCAGACGCTCGACCGCTACCGCGCGCGCGAGCATGACGTGTATCTGGGCGCCTGGGGGCCGGACTATCCCGACCCGCACACCAATGCGGGCACCTTCGCCTTCAACCCCGACAATTCGGACGAGGCGCGGCTGACCGGCCTGCTGGCCTGGCGCAACGCCTGGGCCGTGCCGGCCGGGATGAACGAGAAGACCCTGGCCGCCGTGGTCGAGAACGACACCGACAAGCGGCGCGCCATGTATCTCGAGCTGCAGCGCGAGCATCAGCGCATCAGCCCCTTCGGCATCATGTTCCAGAAGATCGAGCAGAACGCGATGCGCGCGAACGTGAACAACTTCGTCGCCGGCGGCGCCACCACCGCCGTTTCCTACTGGGTCGTGACGAAGTGACCCCGCTGCGGGGCGCGGCGAGACCGTCGCCGCGCCCCTGGCGCGCCTTGCGCCGCCCGTCCCGGCGCGCCGCGCGCGGCGCCCTCCCGCCCCAGCGCGCCGCGTGCGGCGCCGTCCCGTCCTGCCGCCTTTCAAGGAGCCCGCGCCCCCGTGACGGATGAACCGGCCTGCCCCGCCCCATCGCGGCGACGACCGCGCCTGCCCCGCTGGACGCGCAAGCTGGCGGGCACGCTGGCGAGCGTGGCGGCCACGCTGCTGGGGCTGCTGTTCGTCACCTTCATGATCGGGCGGGTCATGCCCATCGACCCCGTCCTGGCCGTGATCGGCGAGCGCGCGACGCAGGAGCAATACGAGCAGACCTACCGCGAGCTGGGCCTCGACCGGCCGCTGCTGGCGCAGTTCGGCATCTATGTGAGCGACGTTCTGCGCGGCGATCTGGGCGTGTCGATCCGCACCGGCAAGCCGGTGTCCGAGGATCTGGCCCGCGTCTTTCCCGCCACTTTCGAGCTGGCGACGCTGGGCACGCTGATAGGGGTCCTGCTGGGCGTGCCGCTGGGCGTCGCGGCCGCGGTCTGGCGCGGCGGCTGGGTCGACCAGACCGCGCGGGTGGTCGGGCTGATCGGCTATTCCATGCCCATCTTCTGGCTGGGGCTGATGGGGCTGCTCGTGTTCTACGGAATGCTCGGCTGGGTCTCGGGGCCCGGGCGCATCGGCATATTCCACCAGGGGGTGGTCGAGCCGAGAACCGGGCTCTTGCTGCTCGACGCGCTGCTGCAGGGGCAATGGGCCGCCTTCAAGAGCGCGCTGTCGCACATCATCCTGCCCGCGGGCCTGCTGGGCTATTACAGCATGGCCTATGTCAGCCGCATGACGCGCTCGTTCATGCTCGAGCAGCTGAGCGCCGAATACGTCACCACCGCCCGCGTCAAGGGGCTGAGCGAATGGCAGGTGGTGTGGGGGCACGCCTTCCGCAACATCCGCGTGCAGCTGCTGACGGTGATCGCGCTGGCCTATGCGAACCTGCTCGAGGGGTCGGTGCTGACCGAGATCATCTTCGCCTGGCCCGGCATCGGCAGCTACATCACCACCTCGCTGCTGGCGAACGACATGAACTCGGTGCTCGGCGGCACGGTGCTGGTGGGAACGATCTTCGTCTTGCTCAACATCCTGTCCGACATGCTTTACCGCTTTCTCGATCCGAGGGCCCGATGAGCGGCGCGACGCGACCCGGGCTGCGCGAGTGGCTGCTGGCCGAAGAGCCGACCTCGCGCGCGCAGGCGCGCGCGGCGGCCTGGTATCAGGGCTGGCTCAAGCTGCGCGCGAACACGCTGGCGATGATCGGCCTGGCGATCCTGATCCTGCTGACGGTCTGCGCGATCCTGGCGCCGTGGCTGGCCACGCATGACCCCTTCGCGCAGGACCTGGCGCAGCGGCTCAAGCCGCCGGGATGGGAGGGGCACATCTTCGGCACCGACAGCCTCGGGCGGGACATCTATTCGCGCCTGCTCCATGGCGCGCGCATCTCGCTCTACATCGTGCTGCTGGTGGCGCTGGTGGCGCCGGCGCTGGGGCTGCTGATCGGAACGGTGGCGGGCTATGCCGGCGGCTGGATCGACGTGCTGCTGATGCGGCTGACCGACATCTTCCTGGCCTTTCCGCGGCTGATCCTGGCGCTGGCCTTCGTCGCGGCGCTGGGGGCGGGGATCGAGAACGCGGTGCTGGCCATCTCGCTGACCGCATGGCCGCCCTATGCGCGCATCGCCCGGGCCGAGACGCTGACCATCCGCAACTCGGACTTCATCCACGCCATCCGCCTTCAGGGGGCGGGGCCGGCGCGCATCGTCACGCGCCATGTCTGGCCGCTGTGCGTCTCGTCGCTGGTGATCCGCGTGACGCTGGACATGGCGGGCATCATCCTGACGGCGGCGGGGCTGGGCTTTCTGGGACTGGGCGCGCAGCCGCCAAGCCCCGAATGGGGCGCGATGATCTCGGAGGGGCGCAAATACCTGCTCGACCACTGGTGGGTGGCCACGATCCCCGGCATCGCGATCTTCACCGTGTCGCTGGCCTTCAACCTGCTCGGCGACGGGCTGCGCGACGTGTTCGACCCGAAGGAGAGCGCCCGGTGAGCGAGCCGCACCTTCTCGACGTCGAAAACCTGTGGGTGCGCTTTCCCACCCGCACGGGCGTGTTCGAGGCCGTGCGCGGCATCTCGTTCAGCCTGGGGCGCGAGCGCCTGGGCATCGTGGGCGAGTCGGGCTCGGGCAAGTCGATGACCGGCCGCGCGGTTCTGCGGCTGATCCGGCGGCCGGGAACGATCTCGGCCGACCGCATGCTGATGAAGGGCGAGGACATCCTGCGCGTCTCCGAGCGGCGCATGCGCGCGCTGCGCGGCGGGCGGGCGGCGATGATCATGCAGGACCCCAAATTCTCGCTCAACCCGGTGATGACCGTGGGCGAGCAGATCGCCGAGGCCCTGCGCGCCCACGCCCCCATCGGCCGCAAGGCGGCGCGGATGCGCGCGCTCGAAATGCTGGACGAGGTGGCGATCCGCGATCCCGAGCGCGTCTATGACCTTTACCCGCACGAGATCTCGGGCGGGATGGGCCAGCGGGCGATGATCGCCATGATGCTGGCGCCGGGCCCCGAGATCCTGATCGCCGACGAGCCGACCTCGGCGCTGGACGTGTCGGTGCGCCTGCAGGTGCTGCAGATCATGGACAAGCTGGTGTCCGGGCGCGGCATGGGGCTGATCTTCATCAGCCACGACCTGAACCTTGTCGCCAGGTTCTGCGACCGCATCCTCATCATGTATGCCGGGCGCATCGTCGAGGTGTGCGAGGGCGGCAAGCTGCACGAGGCCCGGCACCCCTACACGATCGGGCTTCTGAACTCGGCGCCCGACCTTCTGCGCCCGCGCCCGCGCCTGGCGGTGCTTGAACGCGACCCGGCCTGGCGCGAGGCCCCATCGGTGAGCGCCCTTCTATGAACGCGATAGAGATCGAGAACCTGACCGTATGGTTCGGCGCCGGCCCCGACCGCGCCGAGGCCGTGCGCGGCGCCGCGCTGTCCATCCCCCGGGGCGCAAGCTTCGGCCTCGTGGGCGAGTCCGGCTCGGGCAAGTCCACCATCCTGCGCGCCATCGCCGGGCTGATCCCGACCTGGAGCGGGCGCATCGCCGTCGAGGGCGACGCCCTGCAGGGCGCCAGGCGCGACCGCGCCTTCCACCGCGCCGTGCAGATGGTGTTCCAGGACCCCTACGCCTCGCTGCATCCGCGGCATACGGTCGACCGGATGCTGTCCGAGGTGCTGTGGCTGCATGGGTTTCGCGACATCGACGCGCGCATCGAGCGGCTGCTTTCGGATGTGGGGCTGGGCCGCGGGTTCCGCTTTCGCTACCCGCACCAGCTTTCGGGCGGACAGCGCCAGCGCGTCGCCATCGCGCGGGCGCTGGCGCCCGAGCCGCGCATCCTGCTGCTGGACGAGCCGACCTCGGCGCTGGACGTGTCGGTGCAGGCCGAGATCCTGAACCTTCTGTCCGATCTGCGCACCGAACGCGGCCTGACCTATCTGATGGTCTCGCACGATCTGGGCGTGGTCGGGCATCTGTGCCAGACGACGGCGGTCATGCGCACGGGCGAGATCGTCGAGATCCTCGACGTCGAGACCATGCGCCGCCTTCAGCCGCGCCACCCCTACACGCGCCAGCTGCTCGAGGCGTCGATCGGGCTGAACCTTGGCGCGCGCGGCGCGCCCGCCCCCGCCGTCTGAAAGGCGCGCCGCGGGCCCGGACCCGGCGGCGCGCGGCCGTTTCCCGCCCCCGGTCCTTGCCCCGGTTCTTGCCCCCGTTCTTGCCCATGACGCGGCGCTGGTTCAAGCTGGCGCCTCGGAAAGGGATCGAGAGCATGGACAGACGGCGCTTTCTGGCGCAGACGGCCCTGGCCGCGATCGCCGCGCCCCTGGCGGCGCGTGCGGGCGAGACGTTCCGGCTGGGCCTGACGCCGGTCTTTCTGGACAATGACGCGGCGGTGATCGACCGCCTGCGCTTCGCCCTGTCGGGGGCCCTGGGCGAGCCGGTCGAGCTGATCCAGCGGCGGACCTATCAGGAGATCACCGCCTCGATCCTGGACGGATCGGTCGATGCGGCGTGGATCTGCGGCTATCCGTATCTGCAGCACCGCGACGCGCTGGCGCTGCTGGGCATCCCGGTGTGGCGCGGCCGGCCGCTCTATCAGTCCTATCTGATCGCGCGCGCCGACGATCCGGCCGCCGGCCTGGCCGATCTGCGCGGCGGGCTGCACGCCTTCTCGGACCCGGACAGCAACTCGGGCTACCTGGTCACCGCCTCGGATCTGGCGCGGATGAACGAGACGCCCGAAAGCTTTTTCGCCCGCACGATCTTCACCTACGGCCACCGCAACGGGGTGCGCGCCGTGGCCGGCGGGCTGACGCGCTCGGGCAGCGTGGACGGCTATGTCTGGGAGACGCTCGCTCAGGTCGAGCCGACGCTGACCGCGCGCACGCGCGTCGTCGCGCGCTCGGAATGGCTGGGCTTTCCGCCCTTCGCCGCGCGCGCCGACCGCATGGCCGAGCTCGGGATGCGGGCCTTCGCGCGGGCGCTGCGCGGCCTCGACGCCGACCCGGCGGGGCGCGAGGCGCTGGGGCTCTTGCATCTGGACCGCATCGGGCCGGGCGAGCCGGCCCTCTACGACGGCATCGCCGCGCGCATGGCCGCGCTGCAAGGGCGCTGAGCGATGCGCGCCGATCCGCGCTCATGGCCGATCACCGTGCGCGTCGGCGCCGCCGCGGCGGGGCTGATGATCCTGCTCGGGCTGGCGGCCTCGCAGCAGGTGCTGGCGACGCTCGGGCGGCTGCAGGACGCCCGCCTGCAGGAAATCGCGCGCCTGCATGTCGAAGGTCTGGCGGTGGCCCTTGGTCCCTTCGTGCTGCACAAGGATGTGTGGGAGGTCTATGACACGCTCGACCGCGCGCGCGGCGCGGGGCGCATCCGCTTCACCGTCGTCGCCGACGACGAGGGCCGCGTGCTGGCCGCGACCGATCCGCTGCGCGCGCCGGTGGGCAGCGCCCTCGCCCGCTTCGCCGAGGGGGCCTCGCCCCTTGGGTCGGTCAGCGCCGACGGGGCCGAGGAGGTGGTGCGCATCGCCGCCCCGCTCGAATATCAGGGCCGCCGCGTCGGGCGGATCGTGACCGAGCTGGACGTCAGCGACCTTGCGGCCGAACGCAGGCGGGCGACGCTTGCGCTTCTGGCCGGGAACGGGGCGGCGACGGCGCTGCTGGTGCTGGCGGGGTATCTGGCGGTGGCGCGGCTGCTGCGGCCGGTCGAGCTGCTGGCCCGCCACATGGGCGAGGCGGGCGACGCGCCCCACCCGATCCCCGAGCGCATGATCCCCCGCTCGGACAACGTGCTTGCGCGGCTGCTGCGCAACTTCAACGCCATGACCGGCGCCATCGAGGCGCGCGCGCAGGCCGAGCGGCGCCTGGCCGAGCGCGAGCGCTTCGTCAGCCTCGGGCGGCTGTCTTCGTCGCTGGCGCACGAGATCAACAACCCGCTGGGCGGGCTGCTCAACGCCGCCGACACGATCCGCGCCTACGCCGACCGTCCCGAGGTGGTGCGCCAGTCGGCCGAGCTGCTCGACCGCGGCCTTCGGCACCTTCGCGACGTGAGCCGCGCGATGCTGGACGAGCACCGCCTCGACCGCGCCGGCCGCCCCTTGTCGCGGGCCGATTTCGAGGATCTGCGGGTGCTGTTCTCGCCCGAGGCCCGGCGGCGCGCGCAGCGCCTCGAATGGCGGGTCGAGGGCGACGAGCGCGACCTGGCGGCGTTTCCCTCGGCGCCCGTCCGGCAGATCGCGCTGAACCTTCTGCTGAACGCCGCCGCCGCGGCGCCGCAAGGGGGCGTGGTGGGGCTGAGCGCCGAGGCGGACGGCGCGGCGCTGACGCTGCGCATCGGCGATGACGGCCCGGGGCTGTCCGATGCGGCGCGGGCGCGGCTGATGTCCGAGGCGCCGCTCGAGCCCGGGGGCGGCGTCGGGCTGCGCCTGGTGCGCGAGCTGACGCGCGGGCTGGGCGGCGCGATCGACTGCGCGCGCATGGACGGGCGCACCGTGATCGAGATCCGGCTGCCGGCGAGGGCCGAGGCATGACGCTGAGCGGGCGCTATCTTGTGCTGATCGAGGACGACGCCTTCATGGGCGGCTCGCTGACCCAGCGGCTGGAACTGGAGGGCGCCGAGGTGACCTGGGTGCGCCAGGCCGTGCGCGGCGTGGCGGCGGTGCGCACGCCGCGCAAGCCGGTCGATGCGGTGATCTGCGACATCCGCCTGCCCGACGGCAGCGGCGAGCAGATCTTCCAGACCGTATCGCAACGCGCCGCGCCGCCGCCTTTCCTGTTCATCACCGGCCAGGGCGACATCGACCAGGCGGTGCGCCTGCTCAAGGCCGGGGCGGGCGACTATCTGACCAAACCGTTCGAGATGGCCGACTTCTTGGCGCGGCTGGCGCTGATCCTGCGCCCCGCAGAGGCCGAGGACCCCCAGCCCCGCATCGGCGTGTCGGCGCAGGCGCGCCAGATCGAGGCGCAGCTGTCGAAGCTGGCCTCGGGCGACGATCCGCTGCTGATCCGCGGCGCGCCGGGTCTGGGCAAGGGGCGGATCGCGCAGGCGATCCATGCCCGGTCCGAGCGCCGCGCCGCGCCCTTCGTCCCGCTCGACGCGATGCGCGCGCCGCCCGGCGTCGCCGAGCTTGACGACGCGATCGCCGGCGCCGGCGAGGGGACGCTGTTCGTCAACGGGGTCGGGCGCCTGGACGCCGACGCGCAGGCGCGCCTGCTCGACGCCTTGCGCACGGCGCCGCTGCGCCTGGTCGCCGCCTGCGGCGCGCGCATCGAAGAGAAGGTCGAGGCGGGCGCCTTTCGCGCCGATCTGTTCTATGCGCTGGCCGGGCGCGAAATCGTCGTGCCGCCCCTTGCCCGGCGGCCCGAAGACGCGGTCTGGCTGGCCGGGCGCATGTTCGAGGCCCTCAACCGCCGGCGCGAGACCCCGTTGCGCGGCCTGTCCGAGCTGGCGCTGGCCGCCATCCGCGATCACGACTGGCCCGGCAACGGGCGCGAGCTGCGCGCGCGGCTGCGCCGCGCGGTCGAGGCCGCCGCGGCCGAGTGGATCGGCCCCGCCGACCTGTTCCCCGAACTCTACGCCCAGCCCGACCAGGTCGAAACGCTGACCGAAGCGCGCGAGCGCGCCGAGCGGCGGCAGATCCTGCGCGCGCTGGCGCGCACCGACGGGCGCGTGGGCGAGGCCGCCGCCATTCTGGGCGTTTCCCGCACGACGCTGTGGGAAAAGATGCGCAAGCTGGGCCTGTAGCGGCCCGCGCCATGTCCGGAAATCCGGACATGGCAAATAATGGTTTCATTTCAAAATCTTGTCGCACGGAAACGGGCCCTTCCCGCGCCTTCTCGGTCGCCCCCTTTGCGATAGGCTTGCGGGACCGAAGCAATGGGAGGAACCCGCCATGAAGTGCAAACGTTTGGTCGATGTCGGCCGACGCCAGTTCCTGCGCGGCAGCATCGTCGGCGCGACCGGCGCCGCCGCCGCAACCGTTCTGCCCGCCAAGCAGGCTCAGGCGCGGTCTCTGGCGCGGATCGACTACCCGTCGAACCGGTTGGCCAACATCGCCGACCTGGCGGTCAACGAACCGATGGACATCGCCTATCCCGACCCCGACAGCCCGGGCGTGCTGCTCAAGCTCGGCCAGCCGGTCGAGGGCGGCGTGGGCCCCGACGGCGACATCGTCGCCTTCTCGGTGCTGTGCCCGCACAAGGGCTGGCCGATGACCTACAACGCCGAGGACAAGACCCTGAACTGCCCCGGCCATCACTCGCGCTTCGACTGCGAGGCGGGCGGCCAGCAGATCTGGGGCCACGCGACGCAGAACCTGCCGCAGTTCCTTCTGCGCGTGGACGACAAGGGCGACATCTACGCCGAGGGCGTCGACGAGCTGATCTACGGCCGCCTGTCCAACGTGCTCGAGTCGTAAGGGAGGTCAGAAGGATGGCTTACAAGAGACAAACCGACCGCCTGCCGATCATCCCCGCCGATGCGCAGGAATTCAACGTCGTCTGCCACTACTGCATCGTCGGCTGCGGCTACAAGGCCTACACCTGGCCGATCAACAAGCAGGGCGGCCCGGCGCCGCACGAGAACAAGTTCGGCGTCGATCTTGGCCGGCAGCAGGACATCGAGACCGAGGCGTGGTACGCGCCCTCGATGTACAACATCGTCAAGCAGAACGGCCGCGACGTGCATCTGGTGGTCAAGCCGGACTCCAACTGCGTGGTCAACTCGGGCCTCGGCTCGATCCGCGGCGCGCGCATGGCGGAAAACCGCCCCTCCAGGATCACCGGCTCGCAGCAGCAGCGCCTGACCGATCCGCTGGTGTGGCGCAACGGCACCTGGCAGCCCACCAGCTGGGACGATGCGCTCGATCTGGTGGCGCGCGTGACGGCGCGGGTGATCACCGAAGGTTCGGAGGACGACCTGGTGGTCTCGATGTTCGACCACGGCGGCAGCGCCGGCGGCTACGAGAACACCTGGGGCACGGGCAAGCTCTATTTCGGCGCGATGAAGGTCAAGAACGCGCGCATCCACAACCGCCCGGCCTACAATTCCGAGGTGCATTCGTCGCGCGACATGGGCGTGGACGAGCTGAACTACGCCTATGAGGACTACCAGCTGACCGACACGATCTTCATCGTCGGCGCCAACCCGATGGAGACGCAGACCAACCTGTTCCTCAACCACATGGTCAAGGGTCTGCAGAACGGCGCGAAGATGATCGTCGTCGATCCGCGCCGCTCGATCACCGTGGCCTCGGCCGAGCAATACGCCGGCAAGGAGAACGTCCTGCACCTGCCGATCAACGAGGGCACGGACCTTGCGCTGCTGAACGCGCTGTTCACCTACATCGCCGATCAGGGCTGGGTGGACCGCGAGTTCATCGAGAAGTCCACCTTCCGAGACGGCGTGGCCGTGCGCCAGAACGAGGCCTATCCCGCCAGCCTCGGCAGCTTCGAGCATGCGCTCGAGCAGGTGCGCATGTCGGTCGAGGAGGCGTCGAAGATCTGCGGCGTGCCGGCGGCCGACATCGTCAAGGCCGCCGAGTGGATCGCCAGGCCGCACGAGGACGGCAGCCGCCGCAAGTGCGTCACCGCCTATGAAAAGGGCGTGATCTGGGGCAACGACAACTACCGCACCGTCGGCGCGCTGGTGAACATCGCACTGGCCACCGGCAACATCGGGCGAGAAGGCGGCGGCGTCTGCCGTCTGGGCGGCCATCAGGAGGGGTATTTCCGCCCGTCCGACGCGCATGTGGGCCGACCGGCCGAGTATGTCGACCAGTTCCTCATCCGCGGACTGGGCGGCGTGCATCACATCTGGGCCTGCGACCACTACAAGACCACGCTCAACGCCAGCGAGTTCAAGCGCGTGCACAAGCGCCGCTCGGACATGGTCAAGGACGCGATCGACGCCGCCGCCGGCGGCACGCGCGAGCAGCTGGTCGACGCCATCGTCGCCGCCATCAACGCGGGCGGCCTGTTCGTGGTGGACGTGGACATCATCCACAGCCAGATCGGCCAGAACGCCCATGTCATCCTGCCCGCCTGCGAATCGAACGAGATGAACCTCACTTCGATGAACGGCGAGCGGCGGCTGCGCCTGTCCGAGAAATACATGGACCCGTATGGCAACTCGCGCCCCGACTGCCTGATCGCCGCGGGCATCGCCCAGCACATGGAGCGCGTGCTGCGCGAGATGGGGCACGACGCCTATGCCGACCAGTTCAAGGGCTTCGACTGGAAGACCGAGGAAGACGCCTTCATGGACGGCTACCACTCGGCCAACCCCGAGGTGACCTACGAGCGCCTGCGCGCCATGGGCACCAACGGCGTGCAGGAGCCCGTCGTGGGCTATGAGAACGGCCAGCTGGTGGGCACCAAGCGCCTCTACGCCGATGGCCGCTTCACCCGCCATGGGCGCGAGGACGGCAAGGCGCTGTTCTGCGCGGGCGCCTGGCGCGGCTGGCAGGCCCCCGGCAAGGCGCGCGAAAAGGCGAGCCATCGCTTCTGGATCAACAACGTGCGCGCCAACATCTTCTGGCAGAACCAGTTCCTGGATCAGGACAACGAGTTCATCCAGGATCGCTACCCGCACCCGTTCGTCGAGATGCATCCCGACGACATGGTCGAGCTGGGCATCAACCCCGGCGACCTGATCGAGATCGTCAACGAGAACGGCGTGACGCAGGGCATGGCCTATCCGATGCCCACGCTCAAGCGCAACACGGTGGCGATGGTGTTCGGCTCGCCCGCGGGCAGCCAGGGCAACGTCGTCAACCCCGGCGTGAACGAGCTGGTCCTGCCGGACTACAAGCACACCTGGGGCGACATCCGCAAGATCTCGGACGCCACGCCCGAGACGCGCGCGATCTCGTTCAAATCGCACGAAGCGGTCCTGTAAGACCGCCGGAAAGAACGGTCATGGCGGGCGGCGCCCGCCATGACCCCTTCGCCTTTGCGCCGCGCCGGACGAAGCGCCCCGGCAGCAATGCCCGACGCCCCGCGCCGCCCGGGCCGACGCGCGGCCCCGCCCCTGCCCCGCCAAACGATCCGCAACCGCGGCCCGGCGCGCGACGCCCCCTCGTGACTTGCGGCGCCCGAGGCCGGCGCATTCGCCCCGCGCCGCAGGGCCTTGTGCGCCGACGGCATCGGGCCGGCCATGGCCCGAGAGCGCGCGCCGCCGCAAGGCGGCGAAGGCGATCGCGCGACGCGCCCGCGCCCGCGCCGCCCGGTCAACGCCCGGTCAACGCCCAGTCAACGCCGCTCAACGCCAGTCGCCGCCCAGTCGCCGTCCAGTCGCCGCCCGGCAGCCCCCGGGCGCCGCCGGCGTCGGCCGACGCCGCGCGCCCGCGGCCGGGTCCGCCGCGCGCGGCTCGGGCCCGCGCGGGCGCGCCGCCCGGCTCACGCCTCGGCGGGCGCCTCGCGGCACTGCGCGTCGAGCCAGTCGCGAAAGGCCCGGGTCGCCTCGGACGGCGCCACCGATCGGGGCATGATGACGTGATAGGCGAAGCTCGTCTCGAAGCTGCGCCCGAAGGGATTGACCAGCGCGCCGCTGCGGATCTCGGGCGCGACCAGCCAGGCGGCGAACAGCGACACGCCAAGCCCGTTGATGGTCGAGCTGAGCTGGAAGTGGCGATCCTCGAGCATCATCTGGGGCTGGTCGGGCGACAGCCGCAACCCCCGACCGGCGAACCACTCGTCCCACATCCGGGTGTCGTCGACATGCAGCAGCGTGCACGCCGCCAGATCCTCGGGGCGCGAGATCGGGTGACGGGCAAGGTAGTCGGGACTGCACACCACCGCCAACCGCTCGGGCCACAGGCGGCGGACGTGAAAGCCCTTCCAGGCGCCGCGCCCCCACTGGAAGCCGATGTCGGCGAAGCTTTCGGGCGCGGCCATGCGCGCGAAGCTGTTGTTGTGGTTCTGGATCGACAGGTTGAGATCGGGCCTGGCCTCGAGCAGCGCCCCGATCCGCGACGAGAACCAGCGGCTTGCGAACATCGGCAGCAGCGCCACGCGCACGGTGCGCGGGCGCTCGGTCAGCCGCTCGATGCCGGTGCGGATGATCTCGAGCCCGCGGGCGACATGCCGCGCAAGCTCGTCGCCGGCCTCGGTCGGCTCGAGCCCGCTCGGGGTGCGGCGGAACAGGGGCGCGCCGATCTCGTCTTCCAATTTCTTTATGTGGTAGCTCACCGCGCTTTGCGTGATGTTCAGAGCGCGCGCCGCGCGGGTCACGTTCCGCGCCGCAAAAGCCGCCTCAAACACCTGAAATGATTTCAGATTTCTGATCGTGCGGCCCATGCCGCCATCCTCCGGCGCAGCGATCCCTGCACCGGATTTTATCGAAAAATTCGATGACCCGTAAGAATATTTCAATTTTTCGCGCCGCCCGCCCTTGGCTAGGCTTCATTCATCGCAGGGGCGCGCGAGGGAGGATGCGATGACCGCTCCGGTGCTGGAGGTCAAGGGGCTGAGCAAGTCGTTCGGGGGCGTGAAGGCGATCCGCGATCTGTCCTTTCAGGTCCATCCGCACGACATTCTCGGGCTGATCGGGCCGAACGGCTCGGGCAAGTCGACCACGGTCAACACGCTGGCCGGCGTCCACGCCGCCAGCGCGGGCGAGATCGTGCTGGACGGCGCCCATGTCCAGACCCTGCCCGAATACGAGCGCGTCGCGCTGGGCCTGGCGCGCACGTTCCAGACCGCGCGGCTGTTTCCCGAGTTCACGGTGCGCGAGCAGATCGCGCTGGGCGCGCAGGTCACGCGGCGCTCGCACCCGCTGTCGTCGGTCTTCGCCTTCGGCCGCCGCTCGGCCGAGGACGAGGCGGTCGCGGCCCATGTAGAGGAGCTTCTCGACATGACCGGCCTGCGCCCGGTCGCCGAGACGAAGACGGGCGCCATCTCGTCGGCGCAGCAGCGCTTCCTGATGATCGCCATGGCGCTGGCCGCGCGGCCCAAGGTCGTGCTGCTCGACGAACCCGCCGCCGGACTGGTCGCGCATGAGCGCAAGGAGCTGGGCCGGCTGATCCGCGAGATCCGGGATTCGGGCGTCGCGGTGCTGGTGATCGAGCATCACATGGGCCTGATCATGGAGATATGCACCCGCATCGTGGTGCTGAACTTCGGCGCCAAGATCGCCGAGGGCGCGCCCGAGGAAATCCGCAACGACAAGGCGGTGATCGACGCCTATCTGGGCGAGGCGGCCTGAGATGGACGCGCTGTTGAGCATCCGCGACCTGCGCGTCGCCTATGGCGGCGTCGAGGTGGTGCATGGCGTCAGCCTCGAGGTGCGAGAGGGCGAATGCGTGGCGCTGATCGGCGCCAACGGCGCGGGCAAGTCCTCGACGCTCAGGGCGATCTGCGGGCTCGTTCCGGCGCGCGCCGGCTCGATCCGCTTCGACGGGCGCGAGATCGCCAACGCCCCCGGCCACCGGATCGTGCGCGCCGGCATCACCATGTGCCCCGAGGGCCGGCAGGTGTTTCCGCAGATGACCACGCTGCAGAACCTGCGCATGGGGGCCTATGCGCGCAGCGACGACGAGCAGGCGCGCGACCTCGAGGCGATGATGGACATGTTCCCGATCCTGCGCGAGCGCGCGCACCAGCCGGCGGGAACGCTGTCGGGCGGCGAGCAGGAGATGCTGGCCATCGCGCGGGCGCTGATGGCGCGGCCCAGGCTGTGCATCTTCGACGAGCCCTCGCTGGGGCTTGCGCCAAGGATCGTGGCCGAGGTGGGCGAGACCATCGCCCGCATCAAGGCCATGGGCAAGACCATCCTGCTGGTCGAGCAGAACTCTTCGATGGCGCTGCGGCTGGCCGACCGCGCCTACCTGTTCGAAGCCGGCGAGATCGTCCTGTCGGGCTCCGGCGAGGAGCTCCAGGCCCACCCCGAGGTGGCGCGCGCCTATCTCGGGCACTGAAAACGACAAAGACGTCAAGGGAGGAAAGACGATGATGAGGAAACTGACGCTGGCCGCCGCCGCGCTGGCCGGCGCGATCGCCGGGCCGCTGGGCGGCTCGTCGGCCGCGGCGGCGGAAAGAACGCTCAGGATCGGGGTGAGCGACGCCCTGACCGGCGGCGCCTCGGTCTACGGCCTGCCGCAGGCCAACGCCATCAAGATGGCCGCCGACGAGATCAACGCCGCCGGCGGCGTCAAGGTCGGCGGCGACAGCTACATGCTGGACGTCATCGCCTATGACGACAAGGGCAACCCGACCGAGGCCACCAACGCGGTGCGCAAGCTCATCGATTTCGACGAGGTGAAATACATTCTCGGCTTCTGCTGCTCGGGCGCCGCCAGCGCCGTGGCCTCGTTCATCGCCGACGAGGACGCGGTGATGCTGGTGGGCAACGCCGCCGAGCGCTCGATCACCGCGCGCGGGATCCCGAACCTTGTGCGCACCCGTCCGCCGGCCGACTACACCGGCGCCGCGGCGGGCGCCTTCGTGGGCAAGCGCGGGCACAAGCGGGTCGCCGTTCTGGGCGCGCTCGACGTCGGCTTCTACGCGCTTTACGTCGACGCCTTCGAGAAGGAGCTGAACAAGGCCGGCGGCCAGATCATCGCCCGCGAATCCTTCGGCCTGAAGGATCGCGACATGACCCCGCAGCTGACCAAGATCCGCGAGATGAACCCCGACGCGCTTTTGGTGGTGGGCTATGTGGAACCGGCCGCCTTCATCTACCGCCAGTCGGTCGAGCTGGGCATGGACATCCCGCGCTACGGCTTCACCTCGGGCAGCGAGGAGCAGTTCCTGCGCGTCGCCACCTCCGAGCAGATGGAGGGCGTGTGGGATCTGCGTCCGACCGAGCTGACGCTGCAATCGGCCACCGAGACGGGGCTGGCCTATCACCGCAACTACACCGAGCGGTATGGGATGCCCCCCTCGCCCAGCTCGCCCTATGCGTATGACAACGTCTATGCGCTCAAGCACGCGATCGAGGCGGCCGGCACGGTCGATGACACGCGCGCCGTGGCCCGCGCCCTGCGCGAGCTGGCGCCGCCGCCCGAAGCGGTGATGCAGTATCTGCCCGTGGACGGCAAGATGTTCGACCGCAACGGCCAGGCCTACACCGCCAACGGCGCCTTCCAGTGGCGCGGCGGCAAGTGGGTCTATGTCGAGGAGCTGCCCTCGGACGCCAAGGCCTATTCCGAGTTCCTCGCCAGTCTTCGCTGACATGGCCGCCGGACGCGGCGCGCGCGCCGCGTCCTTCCCGCCCCGGCCTTCCCTCCACCGTCGGCCGCCCCGGCGCGGCGCCCCCGGCGCCCGCAGCGAAAGCCGCGGCGAAAGGTTCCGCCAACATGATCGAACTTGTGCAACAGATCCTCAACGGTCTTGCCATCGGCGGCGTCTATGTGCTGGTGGCGCTGGGACTGACCACCGTCTTCGGCATCCTCGGCATCGCGCATTTCGCGCATGGCTCGGTGTCGATGTTCGGCGGCTACCTGACCTGGTTCCTGGCCGTCTCGGCGGGCCTGCCGCTGCTTGCGGCGATCGCCGCGGCGATGGCGGTCGGCTTCGTCCTGGGCGTGGCGATCGAGCTTCTGGCCTATCGGCCGGTGCGCAGCGCCAGCCACATCAACGCCTTCATCGTGGCGCTGGGGCTGACGATGATGGTCGAGGGGCTGAACCTTCAGCTCTTCGGCCATGAACAGGTGGTGATCCCCACCGGGCTGAGCCGCGTCTTCGAGATCGGCGGCGTGACCATTCCCGAGCTGCGTCTTTACGTGATCCTGGCCGCGGCAGCGCTGATCGCGTCGATGACGCTGTTCGTCGAGCGCACCAAGACCGGGCAGGCGATCCGGGCGGTGGCCGAGAACCGCGAGGCGGCGATCCTGATGGGGGTCAACGTTCAGGCCATTCCGCTGATCGTGTTCGGCATCTCGACCACGCTGGGCGTGTGCGCGGGGGTCATGGTCGGCTCGCTCTTCGCCATCGCGCCGGGCATCGGCGAATGGCTGGTGGTCAAGGGCTTCGCGGTGCTGATCCTGGGCGGGCTGGGCTCGATCCCGGGAGCGGTGATCGGGGGCATGGTGCTGGGCGTGACCGAGGCGCTGGCGGCGGGCTTCGTCTCGTCTGCCTACAAGGACCTGATCGCCTTCGCGGTGATGATCGCGGTGCTGCTGATGCGCCCGCAGGGACTGATGGGGAAGGCGTGATGCAGTTTCGTCCCGCATATCTGGCGCTGGCCGCGGCGGCGGTCGGGCTCGTGCTGCTGCCGCAGATCATCGGCGCCAAGTATTACCTGCACCTGTCCATCCTGGCGCTGATCTGGACGATCGCGGCGCAGGGTCAGAACCTGATCCAGGGTCATGCCGGCTACGTCTCGATCGTGCAGGCGGGCTTCATGGGCATCGGCGCCTACGGAACGACGCTTCTGGGCATGCATTTCGCGCTGCCGGTGTGGCTGACCATGCTGCTGGCGCCCTTCGTCACCGCCCTGTTCGCGCTGGCGGCGGGCTATCCCAGCCTGCGCGTCAAGGGGCACTACTTCGCCATCGTCACGCTGGCATACAACCTGGTCATCTTCATCGTGCTGACGAACTGGACCAGCCTGACCCATGGCGAGGCGGGCATCACCGGCATCCCCAAGCCCGGCGGCCCCGACGGATGGTTCGACTTCCGCGACCGGGCGACCTTCTATTACCTGACGCTGATCCTGGCCGGCGCGATGACGGGCCTGGCGTGGCTGATCGCGCGCTCGCGCATCGGGCAGACGCTGCGGGCGATCCGCCAGAACGAGGATCTGGTCGGAGCGATCGGCATCCCGGCCTGGAAATACAAGCTTTTCGCCTTCGTCGCCGCCGCCGCCTTCGCCGGGCTGGCGGGGGCCGTCTACGCCCATTACCAAAGCTTCATCAATCCCGAGGTCTTCGGCCTTGCGCAGTCGCTGGACGCCATCCTGGCGGTGATCGTGGGCGGCTCGGGCACCATCGCGGGACCGTTCATCGGCGCCTTCTTCGTGGTCTTCCTGCCCGAATACCTGCGCTTCGCCGACGCCTTCCGGCTGATCATCTACGGGCTGGCGCTGATCCTGGCGACGATCTTCATGCCGCGCGGCATCGTCGGCGTCGCGAGCGATCTGTGGGCCCGCATCCGGCGGGGGCGCGAATGAGCGCCGCGGCGGACGAGGCGCTGCTGACGCGCGCCGCGCGCCTGGCCGACGAGCGCGTGGCGCCGGCGGCGCCCGGCTGGTCCATGGGCGCCGAGCCCGACCCGGCGCTGTTCGCCGAGGCCGGGCGCGCGGGGCTGTTCGGGGTCGAGATCCCGCGCGCCGAGGGCGGGCTCGGGCTTTCCTTCAAGGTCAAGGCGGCGCTGGCCGAACGCCTTGCGCGGGTCGATTTCGGCTTCGCCATGTCGGTGATCAACACCCACAATGTCGGCCTGCGCCTGGCGGCGAGCGCGCCCGAGGCGCTGCGCCGGCGCTGGCTGCCCGAGCTTCTGGCCGGGCGGCTGCACGCCTGCACCGCGCTGACCGAGCCGGGCGCGGGCTCGGACCTGGCGGCGATGCGCACGGTGGCGACGCGCGAGGGCGCGCATTGGCGGCTCGACGGCGAGAAGAGCTGGATCGTGAACGCCCGCCGAGCGGGGCTGGCGATCGTGTTCGCGCAATGCGGCGCGCCCGGCGACGTGGCCGGGATCGGCGCCTTCGCCGTCGATCTCGCGGCCGAGGGCGCGCGCCGCCGCGCCATCGACGCGCCCTTCGCGCTGACCAGCATCGGCGCCGGCGCCATCGCGCTGACGGGCGTGCGCGTGCCCGAGGATCACCTGCTGCTGCCGCCGGGCGCGGCCTTCGGCGCCATCATGAACGAGATCAACGGCGCGCGCGCCTATGTGGCGGCGATGTGCTGCGGGATGCTGGCCGAGGCGCTTGATCGCGCCGCCGCCCACGGGGCCGCGCGCCGCGTCTTCGGCAAGCCGCTGCGCGCGCACCCGGCCTGGGCGGCCGAGCTTGCGCGCGCCGCCGCCGCGCTCGAGGCGGCGCGGGCGCTGACCGCGCGCGCCGTCGAGGCGGTCGCGGCCGGGCGCGATGCGCAGCTTGTCGCGGCCGAGGCCAAGATCGTCGCGGTCGAGACCTGCCAGCGCGCGCTGCCCGAGCTGCTGCACGCCATGGGGGCGAAGGGGCTCGAGGCCGACCAGCCGTTCTCGCGCCACCTGGCCGCGACGCAGATGGCGGGCCTGGCCGATGGCGCGACATGGCTTCTGCGCGCGCGCGCGGCGCGGCTCAGACTGCGCGAGGCGCCCGCGCGCGCCGCCGCAACGGAACAGGACGAGGGCTGAGGCATGAAGGTTTTCCAGATCGAGGGCGATTGGGGCATCGGCAATCTGCGCCTGGCCGAGCGGCCGGCCCCCCGGCCCGGGCCGACCGAGGTGCTGATCCGCATGCGCATGGCCGCGCTCAACGCGCGCGACCTGATCGTGCCCGAACGCGGCTATGGCCGGGCGACGGGCGAGCTGCCGCTGATTCCGGTCTCGGACGGGGTGGGCGAGGTCGTCGAGGTGGGCGAGCGGGTCGAGCGCGTGCGCGTGGGCGACCGCGTCTGCCCGACCTATTTCCAGAACTGGATCGCCGGCGAGCCGACCCCCGAGCGCCTGGCCTCGGCGCTTGGCGGGCCGCTCGACGGGGTGATGGCCGAGCTCGTCTGCCTGTCGCAGGAGGGCGTGGTGCGCGCGCCCGACAATCTGTCCGACGCCGAGGCCGCGACGCTGCCCTGCGCCGGGCTGACCGCCTGGAGCGCCATCGTCACCCTGGGCCGCGTCGCGGCGGGGCGCAAGGTGCTGATCCAGGGCACGGGCGGGGTGGCCCTGTTCGCGCTGGCCTTCGCCAAGGCGCAGGGCGCGCATGTCACCGTGATCTCGTCCAGCGACGAGAAGCTGGCCCGCGTGCGCGAGATGGGCGCCGACGCCGTCCTCAATTACCGCGACGCGCCCGACTGGGCCCGCGCCAGCCGCGAGATCGCCGCCGACCGCGGCGGCTTCGACCTGATCGTCGAGCTGGGCGGCGCCGCGACGCTGCCGCTGTCGCTGCGCGCGGTGCGTCCGGGCGGAACCATCGCCATGATCGGCGTGCTGTCGGGGCTGACGGCCGAAACCTCGCTCGGGCCGATCGTGGCGCGGCAGATCCGCCTGCAGGGGGTGACGGTGGGCCATCGCGACGGGTTCGAGGCGATGCTGCGCGCCGTCGCGCAGCACGACATCCACCCGGTCCTGGGCGAGGTCTTCGCCTTCGAGGATTTCCCCGCCGCGCTCGCGCATCTGCGCGAGAAGGACCGCTTCGGCAAGACGCTGATCCGTTTCTGAGCCATGCCCGACACCGCTCCCGCCCCGTTTCACATTCGCCGCCACGCGCAGGCGACCCCGGACAAGACGGCGTTCCGCATCTGCGCCACCGGCGAGGAGGTGAGCTTCGCCGCCCTCGAGGCGCGCGCCAACCAGGGCGCGCATCTGCTGCGCCGGCGCGCAATCGGGGTGGGCGATCACATCGCCATCCTGATGGAGAACCGGCGCGAGTTTCTCGAAACCTGCTTCGCCGCCGACCGCGCCGGGGTCTACTACACCACCATCAGCACCCACCTGACGCCCGCCGAGATCGCCTACATCCTGCGCGACTGCGGCGCCCGGCTGCTGATCGGATCGACCGCGCTTGCGCCGCTGATCGAGGCGCTGCGCCCCCAGATGGCGGGCCTGCCGCTTCTGCTCGCCGGCGAGGGGGCCGCCGAGGGCGAAAGCCTGGCCGCCGCGCTGGCCGCCATGCCCGACACGCCCATCGCCGACGAGCGCCAGGGGCTCGACATGCTCTATTCCTCGGGCACCACCGGGCGGCCCAAGGGCATCAAGTGGCCGTTGCCCGACGCGCCGCCCGGCCGGCGCGACATGCTGATCGACCTGCTGACGGGACTGTTCGGCTATGGCCCCGAGACGCGCTACCTCAACCCCGCGCCGCTCTATCACGCCGCGCCGCTGCGCCATTCGATGGTCGCCATCAAGGCCGGCGGCAGCGTCTTCGTGATGGACCGCTTCGACCCCGAAGAGGCGCTGCGCCTGATCGAGGCCCACCGCATCACCCACAGCCAGTGGGTGCCGACCATGTTCGTGCGGATGCTCAAGCTGCCGCCCGAAACACGGGCGCGATACGACCTTTCCTCGATGCGCATGGCGGTGCATGCCGCGGCGCCCTGCCCGATCGAGGTCAAGCGGCGCATGATCGAATGGTGGGGCCCGATCATCCACGAATACTATTCGGGCACCGAGAACAACGGCTTCACCGCCATCGACAGCGCCGAGTGGCTCGCCCATCCCGGATCGGTCGGGCGCGCGCGGCTGGGCGTGATCCACATCTGCGACGAAACCGGGCGCGAGCTGCCGGTCGGCGCCGAGGGCGAGGTCTATTTCGAAAGCGGCCAGCCCTTTTCCTATCACAACGACCCCGAGAAGACCGCCGCCAGCCGCAACGCGCAGGGCTGGACGACGCTGGGCGACATCGGGCGGCTGGACGAGGAGGGCTACCTGTACCTCACCGACCGCAAGTCGTTCGTCATCATCTCGGGCGGGGTGAACATCTATCCGCAAGAGATCGAGGATGCGCTGGTCGGCCACCCGGCGGTGATGGACGTCGCCGTCTTCGGCGTGCCGAACGAGGAATTCGGCGAAGAGGTCAAGGCGGTGGTGCAGCCCGCGCCGGGCCACGCGCCGACGCCGGAGCTGGCCGAGGAGCTGATGGACTGGTGCCGGGCCCGTCTGTCGCGGATCAAGCGCCCGCGCAGCATCGAGTTTCGCGAGCGCCTGCCGCGCACGCCCACGGGCAAGCTCTACAAGCGCCTTCTGCGCGACGAATACCTGCGGCGCGGCTGAGCGCGGGGCGGCGCCCGCGATGGCGCGCCCCGGCAAGGCCGCGCGTCGAGCGCCGATCGCCGGGCGGCGTCCGGGCGGCGTCGAGGATCGCGCGGGCTTGCCGACGCGCCGCGCAGCCCCCTTCGTGCCGCGCGGACCCCGGCGCGCCTCGCGGCCCCCGGCGCCGCCCCGGCGATCGCCCCCGCCGCCGGGCACCGCCGCGCGGCAATCGCCGCCCCCGCCCCGGCGCCGCCGCGCGAAGGGCGCCGCCCGTGCGCCCGTCAGCCCCCGCCACGCCTCGCGCCGCGCGACGGGCGCCGGCCTTGCGCCCGTCAGCGGCAGCCATCCGCCGCCGGGCGCCGGAGCCCTGACGGCCGCCTGTTCGGAGCGATCGCGCGCGACCCGCGCCGCGGCGGGGGCCTCCTCCGCGCCGGGCTTGCGCTGCGCGCGCGGCGCAGTAGCATGCAGGCCATGCTGGAGGTAAGCCACAACGGTTGGCTCGTCATCGCCGCCTTCGCCGTGGCGCTCATGGCCGGATTCACCGGCCTTTCGCTGACCCGGGGCGCCTCGGCGCTGCCGCCGGGACGGCGCAAGCTGGTTGTGGCGCTTGCCTCGGCGATTCTGGGCGGCGGCATCTGGTCGATGCATTTCGTCGCCATGCTGGGGCTGCAGCTGCCCATCCTGTTCTACTACGACGCGCTGGTCACGCTGATCTCGGCGCTGGTGGCTATCCTGGTCGTCGGGGTGGCGCTGCTGATGCTGCATTTCCTGCCGCGCACGCCGCGGGTGATCCTGGGCGCGGGGGCGCTGGTCGGCCTTGGCATCGTCGCGATGCACTTCATCGGCATGGAGGCGATGCGCATCTGCCGCGCGGTCTACGATGCGTGGGACGTGGCGCTTTCCTCGGCCGTCTCGGTCGCGCTGTCGGCGGCGGCGATCGCGGTCGCCTATGGCGCGCGCACGCAGCGCAACATCCTGCTCGGCGCCGTGTGCTTCGCGGCGGCGGTGGCGACGATGCACTTCGCCGCGATGTCGCTGACCGATTTCGCGGCGACGGGCAAGGCCGCCGCGGCCGGCCCGGCGCTGTCGAACGAGGCGCTGGCGATGGGCGTGACCCTGGCGGTCTTCGTGATCTGCGGCGGCTTCGTGCTGACCGGGGTCAGCTTTTTCGAGCCCCGAACGCAGAGCGCAGCCCCAGCCGAAAGCGCCGCCCCCGCCGCGCAGCCGGGGCAAGCCGGGCAAGCCGCCCCCATCGCCGCGCCCCCCGCGCCCGAGGACGAGCCGCCCGCGCCCGCCGCGGACCCGCCCCCGCCCCCGATCCTGCCCGGCGTTCCCTACGAGCGCGAGGGGCGGACCCTGTTCGCCCCGCGCGAGCGCATCGCCGCGGTGCGCGCCGAGGGCCACTACACCATCCTCTACATGGACGGCGAAAAGCTGTTCTGCCCCTGGTCCATCGCCGAGGCCGAGGCGCGCCTGAAGCCCTCGGGCTTTCTGCGCGCCCATCGCAGCTATCTCATCAACCCCGCCCATGTGACCCGTTTCGAGCGGACGCGCGACAAGGGGTTGTGCCATCTGGGGGGCGCGCCGGGGCTTGAACGCGTGCCGGTCAGCCGCTCGCGCCTGCCGATCGTGCGCGAGGCGCTCGGGGTCTGATCCGCAGCTCGTGCGCGCATTGCGCAACTCGTGCAGCCATCCGCGCAGCCCGTTCGGCCGCCATTGAGCGCGGCGCCGCCTGCGCGCTGGACTCTCGGGCATCGAGTCGCCGCACGGGGCGGCCGATCCAGGGAGGACACGAACATGATACCAGCCGGGTTCGAGTATCACCGGCCGACGGATGTGGCGTCGGCGGTCGCCATCCTCGGCCGGCACGGCGACGAGGCGCGCGTGCTGGCCGGCGGGCACAGCCTGATCCCGATGATGAAGCTCAGAATGGCCGCGCCCGCCCATCTCGTCGACCTGCGGGGCATCGCCGAGCTCGGGCGGATCGAGATCGGCGACGACGCCGTCGTCATCGGCGCCATGGTCGCCCAGCACGATCTGATCGCCCATGAGGGGCTGGCGCAGGCCCTGCCGATCATCCGCGAGGCGGCGCTGCAGATCGCCGACCCGCAGGTGCGCAGCATGGGCACGATCGGCGGCAACCTCGCCAACGGCGATCCGGGCAACGACATGCCCGGGCTGATGCAGTGCCTCGACGCGCGCTTCGCGCTGGTCGGCCCCGGCGGCGAGCGCGAGGTCGCGGCGCGCGAGTTCTACGAGTCGGCCTACTTCACCGCGCGCGAGGACGACGAGATCCTGACCCGCGTCATCGTTCCGCGCCCGCCGGCCGGCGCGGGCTGGGCCTATGAGAAGATCAAGCGCAAGATCGGCGACTACGCCACCGCCGCCGCCGCGGTGATGCTGGGCGAGGGCTTCGCCTCGGTCGCCATGACCAACCTCGCCGACACGCCCGTCTGGTGCGAAGCGGCGGGCCGGGCGCTGGCCGCCGGCGACGTCGAGGGCTGCGTCGCCGCCATGCTCGAGGCCATCGACCCCGCCGAGGACAACCGCGGCCCGGTCGCGTTCAAGAAACATGCCGCCGCCGCGGCGCTGCGCCGGGCGATCGCGCGCGCGCAGGCGCGCCGCGCCTGAGGGAGGACCAGATGTCGAAGATGCACGTCAAGCTCAAGGTCAACGGCCGCCAGGTCGAGGGCCTTGCCGAGCCGCGGATGCTGCTCGTCCACTTCCTGCGCGAAGAGCTCGGGATCACCGGCCCTCATATCGGCTGCGAGACCAGCCATTGCGGCGCCTGCACGGTCGACATGGACGGCCGCTCGGTCAAGTCCTGCACCGTCTTCGTCGCCCAGGCCGACGGCGCCGAGATCGTCACGGTCGAGGGGCTGACCAACCCCGACGGCTCGCTCGGCGTCATCCAGGAGAAGTTCCGCGAGCATCACGGCCTGCAATGCGGCTTCTGCACGCCGGGCATGATCACGCGCGCGCACAGGCTCTTGCAGGAGAACCCGAACCCGACCGAAGAGGAGGTCCGCTTCGGCATCGCCGGCAATCTGTGCCGCTGCACCGGATATCAGAACATCGTCAAGGCGATCATGGCGGCGGCGGCCGAGCTCAACGCCGCGAAGGAGGCCGCGCAATGACCGACCAGACCATGACCCCCGAAGAACGCGCCGCCAGCCTCGAAGGCATGGGCTGCCGGCGCAAGCGCGTCGAGGACGTGCGCTTCACCCAGGGCAAGGGCAATTACGTCGACGACGTCAAGCTGCCCGGAATGCTGTTCGGCGCCTTCGTGCGCTCGCCCTACGCCCATGCGCGCGTCAAGAGCATCGACGCCGAGGCGGCCAAGGCCCTGCCCGGCGTGGTCGCGGTGCTGACCGCCGCGGATCTGGCCCCGCTCGGGCTGCACTGGATGCCCACGCTGGCCGGCGACAAGCAGATGGTGCTGGCCGACGGCAAGGTGCTGTTCCAGGGGCAGGAGGTGGCCTTCGTCGTCGCCGAGGACCGCTACCTCGCCGCCGACGCCGTCGAGCTGGTCGAGGTCGAATACGAGGAGCTTCCCGTCGTCACCGACCCGTTCAAGGCGCTCGAGCCCGACGCGCCCGTGCTGCGCGAGGACATCAAGGACCAGAAGGAAGGCGCCCACGGCCCGCGCAGGCACCACAACCACATCTTCACCTGGGAGCAGGGCGACCGCGACGCGACCGAGAAGGTGCTGGCCGAGGCGGACGTGACGGTCGAGGAGATGATCCACTACCACCGCACGCACCCCTGCCCGCTCGAGACCTGCGGCTGCGTCGCCTCGATGGACAAGGCGACGGGCAAGCTCACCGTCTGGGGCACCTTCCAGGCGCCGCATGCGATCCGCACGGTGGTGTCGCTGATCTCGGGCATCGCCGAGCACAACATCCGCATCATCTCGCCCGACATCGGCGGCGGCTTCGGCAACAAGGTGGGCGCCTATCCGGGCTATGTGTGCTCGGTCGTGGCCTCGATCGTCACCGGCCGGCCGGTGAAGTGGATCGAGAACCGGATGGAAAACCTCATGTCCACCGCCTTCGCCCGCGACTACTGGATGAAGGGCAGGATCGCGGCCACGAAAGACGGCCGCATCACCGGGCTGTGGTGCCATGTGACGGCCGATCACGGCGGCTTCGACGCCTGCGCCGATCCGACCAAATTCCCCGCCGGCTTCTTCAACATCTGCACCGGCAGCTACGACATCCCGACGGCCTATCTTTGCGTGGACGGCGTCTACACCAACAAGGCGCCGGGGGGCGTCGCCTATCGCTGCTCGTTCCGCGTCACCGAGGCGGCCTATTTCATCGAGCGCATGGTCGAGCTGCTGGCGATCGAGCTGAACATGGACGCCGCCGAGCTCAGGCGCATCAACTTCATCCGCAAGGAACAGTTCCCCTATGCGTCCGCGCTGGGCTGGGAGTATGACTCGGGCGACTATCACACGGCCTGGGACAAGGCGCTCAAGGCCGTCGACTACGAGTGGCTCCGGCGCGAGCAGGCCCGGCGCATCGAGGACTTCAAGGCCGGCCGGACGCGCAAGCTGCTGGGCATCGGCCTGTCGCATTTCACCGAGATCGTCGGCGCCGGACCGGTCAAGAACTGCGACATTCTCGGCCTTGGCATGTTCGACAGCTGCGAGATCCGCATCCACCCCACCGGCAGCGCCATCGCCCGGCTCGGGACGATCAGCCAAGGACAGGGGCACGCCACGACCTTCGCGCAGATCCTGGCCAGCGAGCTTGGCATCCCCGCCTCGGACATCACGGTCGAGGAAGGCGACACCGACACCGCCCCCTACGGGCTGGGGACCTACGGCTCGCGCTCGACGCCGGTCGCGGGGGCGGCCACGGCCATGGCCGCGCGCAAGATCCGCGCCAAGGCGCAGATGATCGCGGCCTGGCTGCTCGAGGTGCATGACGACGACCTCGAATGGGACGTGGACCGCTTCGTGGTGAAGGGCGCGCCCGAGCGCTTCAAGACCATGAAGGAGATCGCCTTCGCCGCCTACAACCAGGCCATTCCTGGGCTCGAGCCGGGGCTCGAGGCGGTCAGCTACTACGACCCGCCCAACATGACCTACCCCTTCGGGGCCTATGTCTGCGTCATGGAGATCGACGTGGACACGGGCGAGTGGAAGGTGCGCCAGTTCTACGCGCTCGACGACTGCGGCACGCGGATCAATCCCATGATCATCGAGGGGCAGGTGCATGGCGGCCTTACCGAGGCGCTGGCCATCGCCATGGGGCAGGAGATCGCCTATGATGAAATGGGCAACGTGAAGACCGGCACCTTGATGGACTTCTTCATCCCCACCGCGTGGGAGACGCCCAACTACGTCACCGATCACACGGTCACGCCCTCGCCCCATCACCCGATCGGCGCCAAGGGCGTGGGCGAAAGCCCCAATGTCGGCGGGGTTCCGGCCTTCTCGAACGCGGTGCACGACGCCTTCCGCGCCTTCGGGCTGCGCCAGGCGCACATGCCGCACGACCACTGGCGCATCTGGCGCATCGCCGAAAACCTCGGGCTGCACGGCTGATCCCGGCCCGCCGGCCCGGCGCCCGCGCGCCGGGCCGATCCGCCCCGGCGCGCCGCGCAAGGGCAATGGAGGACGACGCAAGTGAGCATCGCGACGCTTCAGACGGCGCTGGCCCGCCAGGGCTACGTCGCCGACGACCGGCTGGCCATGGCGCTGCACCTGGCGCAAAGCCTTGGCCGGCCGCTGCTTCTGGAAGGCCCCGCCGGGGTGGGCAAGACCGAGGTCGCCCGCGCCATGGCCGGGGCGATGGAGACGGAGCTGATCCGGCTTCAGTGCTACGAGGGGCTCGACGCCAGCCACGCCATCTACGAATGGAACTACCAGCGCCAGCTTCTGGCCATCCGCGCCGCCGAAGCGCGCGGCGGTCTCGACGAAGCGGCGCTGTTCTCGGAGGCGTATCTGATGCGCCGCCCCCTGCTCGAGGCCATCAGCCGCGAGAAGCCCCCCGTTCTGCTCATCGACGAGATCGACCGCGCCGACGAGGAATTCGAGGCCTATCTGCTCGAGATCCTCTCCGACTTCCAGATCACCATTCCCGAGATCGGCCCGATCCGCGCCCGCTCGCGGCCCCTGGCGATCCTGACCGCCAACGGCACGCGCGATTTGTCGGACGCGCTGCGCCGGCGCTGCCTTTACACCTTCATCGACTACCCCGACCGCGAGACCGAGCTGGCCATCCTGCGCGCGCGCATGCCGGACATCGAGGCCGGGCTGGCCCGCCAGATCGTCGGCGTGGTGCAGGCGCTGCGGCGCGAAGAGCTGGAAAAGACCCCCGGCGTCGCCGAGATGCTCGACTGGGCCGCAGCCCTTGCGGGGCTTGGCGTCAACGACCTTGCCCGCGCGCGCGAAGAGGTCCAGGCCACCCTCGTCTGCCTGCTCAAGACCGCCGCCGACGCGACCGCCGCCCCGCCCGAGGTGATGGACCGCCTGATCGGAAAGGTGGCCTGATGCGCGCCACCCGCTTTCCCGCCCGCGCCGAGGGAATCGCCGACCGCATGGCCGGCTTCATCGCCCATCTGCGCATGAACGGGCTGTCGCTCGGCCCGCGCGAGACCATCGACGCGCTGGCCGCGCTCGCGGCCATCGAGGCGACCGACGCGGCCCAGGCGCGCATGGCGCTGGCCGCGCTTCTGGCCGGCGACGCCGAGGAATGGCGCCAGTTCGACCAGCTGTTCGACGCCTACTGGTTCAACGACGGGCGCGCCCGCACGCGCCACGCCCCCGCGCCGCGCCCGCGCGCGCAAGCCGCGCGGCCGAAGCTGTGGCAGCCCCATTTCGAGCAGCGCCAGGACGACGGCGCCGGCGCCGAGCCGGACGAGGCCGACGGCGGCGCGGGCGACGCGCAGGGCGCCGAGGGGCGCCTCGTCGCCACGCGCGCGCAGAACCTTCTGCGCCGCGACCTGCGCGAACTGATGGACGAGGAAAGCCTGGCCCGCGCCGAGGCCGCCGCCCTGGCCCTGGCCCGCGCGATCCGCGACCGGCTGTCGCGCCGCCGCAGGGCCGCCGCGCGGGGTCAGGCGCTGGACATGCGGCGGATCATGCGCAAGAGCCTCGCGCGCGGCGGCGAGCCGCTGGAGCTGCACCGCCGCGCCCGCCCGCCCCGACCCATGCGGATCGTGGCGCTGCTGGACGTTTCCGGCTCGATGAGCGTGCATGCCCGCGTCTTTCTGGCCTTTCTGCGCGGGCTTGTGGGCGCGGCCGACGCCGACGCCTATCTTTTCCACACGCGGCTGATGCGCGTCACCGACGCCCTGCGCGATCACGACACGCTGCGCGCGGCGTCGCGGCTTTCGCTCATGGCCGAGGGCTTCGGCGGCGGCACCGACATTTCCGGCTGTCTCGAGCGCTTCATGCAGGGCCACGGCGCCCGGGCGCTGGGCCGCCGCACGCTGGTGATGATCGTCTCGGACGGCTACTGCACCTCGCCGCCCGAACGCCTCGGCGCGGCGATGGCGCAGCTCAGGCGCAAGGCGCGCCGCGTGGTCTGGCTCAACCCGCTGGGCGGCTGGCGCGAGCACGCCCCCGCAGCGCGCGCCATGGCCGCCGCCCGCCCGCATCTCGATGCCGCGCTGCCCGCCAACACGCTCGAGGCGCTGGCCGCGCTGGAAGACGAATTCTCGCGGCTGTGAGAGGGAGGACCCCATGCCCCGCCAGGACATCTTCGACGAGATCATGGCGCTGCGCCGCAAGGGCGCGCCGTTTTGCGTGGCGACGGTGCTGCGCACCGCCGACGCCACTTCGGCCAAGGCCGGCGCCAAGGCCGCCGTCACCGCCGAGGGCGCGATCATCGGCCATCTCGGCGGCGCCTGCGTGCAGCGCGCGGTCCGCGCCGCCGCGGCCGAGGCGCTTGAGCGCGGCGCGCCCAGGGTGATCCGCGTCAAACCCTCGGACAAGGTCGTGGGCCTGGCCGATCCCGACGGCGTGCAGACCTTCAAGAGCGGCTGCCCCTCGGGCGGGACGGTGGACATTCTCATCGAGCCCTGGCGGCTGCCGCCGCGCCTCGTCGTGTTCGGCGACGGGCCGATCGCCGCCGCCCTGCGCGAGCACGCGGCGCTTGCGGGCCTGCGCGCCCTGGGCGGCGAGGCGATCGGCGAGGCCGAGGCGGGCGATTTCGTCGTGGTCGCGACCCAGGGCGCGGGCGACGGCGACGCGCTCAGGGCCGCGCTGGAAAGCCCGGCGGCCCATGTCTCGATGGTGGCGAGCCGGCGAAAGGCCAGGGCGCTGTGCGACAAGCTTGCCGCCGCCGGCATGGAGCGCGCGCGCCTCGAGCGGCTCAAGTCGCCCGCGGGCCTCGACATCGGGGCGGTCGATCCGCACGAGATCGCCGTCTCGATCCTTGCCGAGGTCATCGCCTGGCGCAACGCCGCGGGAAAGGCCGCGGCGCGCGGCGAACGCACGGCCTGACCAGGCGCCGCGCAGGCGCCCGACACGACCGCGCCCGTCCTCGCGCAGCCGGCGCCGAAGATCCGACGGCCTTCGGCCTTGAGCGCCCCGCGCCGCCGAAGAAAACGAAAGCCGGATGCGGCTCCCGCCTCGCCGACGCGCGCTGGGGCGCCCATGCCGGCGTCAAGGCTGACGCGGCGCACGCCGCCATTGAAGTCGTCCGCGGCCGGCGCGATACTGCCGCGGGATCGGAATTTCCGTCGAAAGGCCTGGTCTTGGCGCCGCGCATGCTGTCAGCTCTGAGCCTGCTTCTGACCTGTCAATTGGCGGGAGAGCTGGTCACGCGCGGCGCCGGTCTGCCGCTGCCGGGGCCCGTCGTCGGCCTGGCCATGCTGTTGGCCTTGCTGGTCGCGAGGCCTTCGCTGATCGAAACGATTCGGCCGACGGCGGCGATCATTCTTGCGAACCTGTCGCTGTTCTTCGTGCCGGCCGGCGTCGGCGTCGTGGCCAATCTCGACGTTCTGTCGGCGGACTGGCCGGCGATCCTGGCGGTTCTGGCGCTCTCGACCGTGCTTGCGATGCTGGCCGCGGTCGGCGCATTCCTGGCCGCGCTGCGGCTTTTGCGGCGAGACGAGGCATGAGCGGCTCGCCCGCCTTGTGGAGCTACCTGGCCGCGGCGCCGCTGACCTGGCTCACGGTCACGCTTCTTGCCTTTCTGGGCGCTTCGATCCTGTCCCGCGCCCTGCGCCATTCGCCCCTGGCGAACCCCGTGCTCGTCTCGGTGTGCATCATCGCCACGGTTCTGTGGCTTGGCGGAACCGACTACGACAGCTATTTCGAGGGCGCGCAGTTCATCCACTTTCTGCTCGGCCCCGCCACGGTCGCGCTGGCGGCGCCGCTTTTCGACAATCGCGGCACGATCCGCCGCCTCGCGGCGCCGATCCTGCTGGCGCTGATCGTGGGCTCGTCGGTCGCGGTCCTTTCCGCGGTTGCGCTCGCGCAGGCGTTCGGCCTGCCCGAGCCGGTCATCCTGTCGCTGAGCCCCAAATCCACCACCGCCCCGGTTGCGATCGGCATATCCGAGGCGGTGGGCGGCATTCCCGGCCTGACGGCTGTCCTGGTCATCCTGACGGGGGTCATCGGGGCCGTGATCGTCACGCCGCTGATGAACCTGCTGCGCATACGCGACTGGCGGGCGCGCGGATTCGCCGTCGGCGTGGCCGCGCACGGGATCGGCACGGCGCGCGCGTTCCAGGTCAACGAAACGGCCGGGGCCTATGCCGGCGTCGGCATGGCGTTGAATGCGTTGCTGACCAGCCTGCTCGTGCCGCTTTTCGTGTCGTGGCTCATCTGAAACGGTCGCGCGACCACGGCCAGCGCCGCACCGACATGGGCCAGCGACATGGGCCAGCCCGCCCGCGCCTTGCGCCGCCCCGCCGCTTGCGCAAGCGCGCGCAAGATGCGCCGCAGGAAATCCGCGCCGGCTGCCCCGCATCGCCTTGCGCGGCGACGGGCATCGCCCAGCGCCCCGGTCGCCGGAACCAGCTTTCCTGCGAGGCGTCTTGCGCCGATGGGCCTGACGGGCCGAGATGAACAGGCCTGGCAGCAAAATTGACGCGCAGACAAGGAATCAATTAAAATGGCATTTTATAGTTCTTTTTGCTTGCCATGCATCGGCTTTCTTTCTGCATCGAAATCAGGGAGACGGCCGGATGTTTGGGCTCAAGGGAAACAAGAAGCGCAATTATCGCAGCAATTTGACCGCCGGAAATGCCATGGGTCGCTGGCTTCGGCCAGGCCTGGCGGCGGCGGTCTTCGCGGCCGGCGCCTTCGGCGCGCTCGGCCCCAGGAGCGCGGCCAATGCGCAAGAGCTGAACGACCTGCTGCGAGGCGGCGTCGGGATCATTCTTCAGGAGATCGATCGCCAGCAAAGGATCAATCGCCGACAACAGACCGAGAAGCCGGCGCCCAGAGCCAGAAAGGCGCAAGAGCAGCGCCAGCCGGACGCCGCGCGCTCCGGCGCGGATCGGGCCACGGTGGCGCGAATCCAGGCGCAGCTTGCCGAACTGGGATACGATCCCGGTCCTGTCGACGGCGCGATGGGTCCAAGGACCCGCAGGGCCATCATCGCGTTTCAGCGAGATAATGGGCTTGCCCGGACGGGCGCCGCGAACAAGGCGACCGCAGCGGCCGTGCAGACGGCTTACAATCTCGCATCGCGCGCCGGCAAGCCTTCGGCGGGCGCTGCGGCGCTTGGCCCGAGCTTCGATTGCACGCGCGCGGCCACGCTGTCCGAACGCGCCATATGCGCCGATCCCCGCCTTGCCGCGCGCGACCTTGAACTGACGCGCCTTTACGGCGATGCGATCGCCGGCGCCGGGGCCGCCCGCGCGGGCGCCCTTCGCGCCGAGCAGCAGGCGTGGCTGACGCGACGCGACCGGTGCGGCGCCGACGCTTCGTGCATCGGCATGCGGATGGAAGAGCGGATTGCGACGCTGGCCGCGACGGCCGGCGTCGGCGCGCAGGCGTCGCGGCCGGGCGGCGCATCATCGACGGCCCTGACCGCGCGCGGCGCGTCGGCCGTTGGCTCCGATGCGAACGCCGAACAACCTTTCGCCGCCTCCAGCGACTACGCAGCCGCCGTGGCGCTCGCTCTTCAGGACCACGCTCGGGCTTACCTTGATCTCGGGCCCGCCGCGGTCATCGACCACAAGCTGGCGACCGCGGACCCGGCGACCTGCGCCTCGCTCGCCCGAGAGATCGAGGCCATGGCCGCCGACGCCTTCCTTGCGCGCGCCACGCTCGATCGCTGGACGCCGGAGTTCCGGTCGGCGCTCGCCGCCGCTTCGGCCAAGCCGAAGAGGGCGACGCATGTCCTTCATGTGAGAAGCTCTCTCGGGCCCTACGATTTCGCGTCGTCGGGATTTCCGATCAACAATGCGCCCTTCCTGGGGGCCGCAGACACCAGGTTGCGCGCCGTCAGGATGCGCCTTGCCGAGCGTGACGCCGAGGCGCCGCCCTGCACCAAGGCCGGCAGTTACGCGATCGGCCGGATCCTGCAATCTCTCGGAGAATCAGGCGCGAGGCTGAACAGAACCCGCCTTCCCTACCTCGAAGCCAGCATCGAGCCGCTTGACGCGAAAGCGTTTCTTCCGATGGCGCCTGCGCAGGCGCAGGCCCTTGTCGAACGATACCGGGCCAGTTCGGCGGCGCCGTTCGTCAACATCGCGTTGGCGGTCGAGCTTGCGGGACCCGTCAATCCCTTCGCCGCCTTGCCCGCCAGGGTTCTGGCCGTGCGGATCCACGACGGCCAGACCGGCGCCCTGCTGCACGAGGCGTCCCCCGAGCCGCCCGCTCCGCAAGACGGCGTGGCGGAGGGAACGATCCGCGATTACGCGTTGATCGCATTCCGCTCCGATCTTGACGCATACCGTCGCGCGCCGGAGTTGAACGGCCTCGTGCTCGAAGCCGCCGACAACGACGAGGAGACATGCCGGCGAACGCGGGGCATCATCAGATCCAACGACCAGTTCGCGATCCGCGACCACCTTGCGCAGGCGGCCAGGCGTTTCGAGGCGGCCTTGCCCGAGATCGAAGCGGCGAACGGTCCCTTTGAACGGGAGTTCGCGATCGAACGCCCAATGCCGCTCGGCCAATACGACTTCGCGCGGCAGGCCTTCACGTTCGAATGGTCGGGCTGGATCCAGGGCGTCGTCGAGCCAGGCGCGTTTGCGCTTGCGGGCGACGTCGTCACCGGCTGCAAGGTGAACCTGCTCGGCATCACGACGCTGGCGGCGCGCCACCTGGCGCGGCTGAACGGCGGCGGCGGGGGCGGGCAATGGCTGAACCTGGACGGGCTGCATGTCCGCCACGACGGCGCGCCCTGGGCCGCGACGCTGCCGATCGCCGAGGACAAGGCGCGCGCGATCCTGGCCGCCGGCGTGCGCAGCGTCACCGTCGTCGCGCGGGTCAGGTTCGGGCCGCGCGAGACTCAGGGTCCCGGCCCGCTTCCCGGCAAGATCGTGTCGGTCGAATTCCGCAGCGCCGAAAGCGGCGAGACGCTTGGCGTCGTCCGGCGCCCCGACTCCACGCCGCAAGAGGATGCCGCCGTCCCGGCGCAAGGCGGCATCCAACCGCTGACGCCGGAGCTTGCGACACGCATGGTCCTGCCGCTGATCTCCCGGATCGATGACGAGGCGCGCGTCTTTCAAAGGCTCGAACACGCCGTAAGACAGGCGCAATCCTTGATCGCCTCGGGGCGGACGCCGTCCGACCTGCCGCTCCCGCTTTCCGAGATCCGCGACCGCCCCCCTGCGGTCGTCGTGTCGCGGCATCGCGACGCCCTGCTGGCGGCGCTCGGCAAGGCGAGCCTGCGCCTGCCCATGCAGGTCTCGCTCCGTTCGACGACCTCGGCTCATTACACCGCGCATGACGGCAAGCTGAAGGTCCACTACGGACCGCCGGCGGCCTGGCAATCGCAGTCGGGCGCGAAGGGCGGCAGGATCTTCGTTCCGGCGATGCTCGATTTCGGCGCCCGACGCGCCGCCCAAGATCGGCCGCCCCTCTTCGGCGCGTTCGTCGCGGACGGGCTGTTCCAGACCGCATTCCTTCTCGACAAGACGCTGCGCGAAGACGTCCTCGACCTGCCCGTGGAAGAGGCGGTCCGCCGCGGCTTCGGAGGCGGCGCACGCAGGGACGAGATCGAGGCGGAGGTCATCCTCGACGTCGCCGATGTGCGGCTTGCGGAGGCCGGCGTCGCCATCATCGAAGCCGATCTCAAGCGGGTCGTGCTCCGCTGGAAGTCGGACGGCGCGGTCCTTGCCGACTTCGATTTCTCGACGCGGCCGACCCAGGCCGAACAGCAAGCCGCCAGCGCGCCTCGTTCGGCGGCCGAGCTGCCGCTGTCGCCACCGCCGCCCGGCGCGCCGATGACAGCCGAGATCACCGACCTTCTGCACGTCAGGATGCTGCCCGAGAGTCTCGATGATCGTCACTACGCGCGGATGATGCTGTCGCGGCATTCCTATGAACGCCGGCTGTCCCAGCGCGGGCAGGAGCCGGAATGGGGCAGGTTCTTCGTCGCGGCCGACGGTCGGCTCGACGCCGATGCGGTCGCGGCCCAACTGCCGGCCTTCAAGGCATGGATCATGGCGCGGGCCAAGGCCGTTCCGACCCGCCTGACCGTCAATCTGCCTCTGCATGCCGGGATTTCGAGCTTCATCCGGCGTGGAGATTCCGGCGCGCAGCTGAAATCTGCGTGCCGCGACATGGCGCGGCGCCATCAGGCCGAAACCCGGAAGGCCGAGGCCGGCGCCATGCTGTGCGATTACCTGCGCAAGGCGTGGTACGTTCCGGACGATCACCTCTTTCTCGAAGCCGACGCCCCCCTTCGCGGGCGCGCGGACGCCGTTTCGGCCGCGCGGCCCCCGCGGCGCGTGCGGCGGCGATTTCTATTGCAGGAACATGGCGGACGCGATGAAGTTCGCCGGCCTCGTCGAAACCGACGCATACGGACAGGTCATCATGCCGACCGATCTCGTCCGGCTTGACCGGACGCCGCGGATCGACCCGCAGCGCTACGGGACCCTGCCCGGCGCTTCGCTGTCCATCGAGCTGGAGATCACCGGAGTCGAACAGCTCGAGACCTGGCCCGACACCGCATGGCAAGCCGCCATTCGCGCCGCAAGGCCCTTCGCCATGAACGCCGGCATCGACCGAGGCTTTCGCGGCCTCTTCGCCGAAGGCGAGCGCCCCCGCGCGCCGACGGGAGCCCTGCGCTGGGAGGCGAAGGCCCTGTCGGCGCGGATCATCGACCGGAGCGGCGCGCTGGTCGAGGAGCTTGCGCTGGCGCCGCCTCCGCCATTGCCCCTCGACGCGCTGAAGGAGGCCGAGCCGCCCCGGGCCGATGCCTGGGACGTCGTCGGGCTGACGCTGGGGATGCCATTTTCCGAAGCCGAGGCGGCCATTCGGAAAAGGTTGCCCTCGGGCGAGGTTCTGACGGCGGATCGCGCGATGCAGACGAAGGCGATCGCCGGCGCGCCCGAGCCGTATTCCTCGGGCAAGCTTTTCGTCTCGGACGACGAGACCGAGTTGATCGCCATCTACAACGAGCCGCCCGCGGCCCCCGACCGGGTCATGGCGATCTGGCGGATGCTGCGCCTGCCGGCGGGAACGATCGACGCCGCTTCGTTGAAGACCCAGCTCGAGGAGAAATACGGCGCGCCCGTCGAGACAAAGGCCAACGGCCACGGCCGCATATCGTTCATCTGGTCGGCCTTCAAGCCGGAGGGCGGCTGTCTCGACATTTCCATGAGTCATCAGACCGGGATCTGGGCCTTCGAAAGCGGCGCGTCCCAAAGGGGGGCGTTCGTCGAGAACCGCTATTTCCCGGGTCCGGGATCGTATCGGCTCTCGAGTTTGGGCGAGCAGGCTGCCACGAACGGCGCAGCTGCGTTCAGCCAGCTGGAGTCGGAGCTGCGCGGCGCGTGCGGTCCCGGCCTCACCGTCGAGATGCGGACCCGCCCCGCCTCAGGACCGGCCTCAAGACCCGAGGATGTCGGAATCGAGATCATCTTCGTCCTGCAGGACCCGAAGACCTACGGCCACGCCTATCTCGAGACCCTCCGCGCAGGACCGCAAGGCGCCGCGCCGCCCGCGGAAGGGGAAGGACGTTCGAAGATCGAGCTTTGAACGACCCGCGGCAGGACGGACGCCTGTCGAGAGCGAGTGCGAGAAGGGAGGGACCCAGCCGTCCGGACGCTGCTCGGTCGCCCGAGCGCCAGGATCGCCGCCGAGTCGGACATCTGCCCCCGATGCGCCGGCGCCGTCTCGCTCGGCGCCGCCAGCATGGCGAAATCGTCCTCGAACACGCCCGCCTTGCCGAGCCGGTCGAAGCGCTTCCAGACGCTTTTCCAACCGCCATGCCGTTCAGGCAAGGCGCGCCAGGCGCTGTCGTGACGGCGAAGTGGTGGAGCGCTTCGCGAAACAACCGGTCATCGCGCGCCTTGGCGCCGCGGCGAGGCAGGCAGACCCTGAACGCCTCCGGCGCAAGATCCGGGCCCGTCTCGTTCATCCTGGCCGGCATCGACGCTCTCGCGCGATTTCGTGGATCTCCCGCGAGGCGCCAAGAACGCCCGCGGGAACCCCCTTCTCGACAGGGGGCGGTTCCTCCGCAGCGCCTAGTCTTCCCACTCGACACCGAATTTCGTCACCAGCGCGCGCACCTGCGCCTGCGACAGCGCCCTCGGGTTCATGCCGCGGGTCAGCAGCGCCAGCCGGGCGGCGTCTTCGAGCTCCTCGATCGCGTTGCAGGCCGCCTCCACGTCCTTTCCGGCCACCACGGGGCCGTGGTTGGCCAGCATCACCGCGCTGCGCTTGCCCGCAAGCCCGCGCACGGCCGCGCCCATCGCCGGATCGCCGGGCAGGAAGAAGGGCAGAAGCTTCACCTTGCCCAGCTTCAGGATGGCATAAGGCATGAGCGGCGGCAGGAAGTTGTCCGGATCCGCCTCGGGCAGCATGGAGAGCGCCACGGCATGGCACGAATGCAGATGCACGACCGCCCCCGCCGTGCTGCGCGTCTCGTAGAAGGCGCTGTGCAGCGGCATCTCCTTCGTCGGCTCGTCGCCCTCCACCAGAACGCCCCGCGAGTCGAACCGGCTCAGCCGGCCCGGATCGAGCCGCCCCAGGCTCGCGCCCGTGGGGCTGACGAGCAGGCCGCCATCCTCGGTGCGGGCCGATATGTTGCCCGAAGCGCCGCCGGTCAGGCCCCGGTCGAACATGGATTTGGCCAGCAGACAGATCTGCTCGCGCAACCTCGCTTCCGCGCTCATGCCTCACCTGCCAGCAGCGCGAGAGCCTCGGCGAAGAAATCCGGGCCGCCGAAATTGCCCGACTTCAGCGCCATCGCCAGCGGGCGTTCGCCCTCGACGCGCACCGCCGGCACGCCGGCGGCCAGACGCATGCCGATGCGCAGCGTCTTCGCCCGCACGCCCTGAACCGCCGCGCCCGAGGTTTCGCCCCCGGCCACCACGATGCGGGTCGCGCCCCGCGCCGCCAAGGCGGCGGCCAGATCCGAAAAGAGCCGCTCGATGGCCTGCGCCGCCACACCTTTGCCGAAGGTCTCCTGCGCCGCCTTCACCACCTCCGGATCGGCGGAAGAGTAGACGAGCGGCGGCACGTCTTGCGCCAGCGCCCAATCGGCCAACTCCTCGGCCGTCACCTCGCCGCGCACGGCCTGCGCCGCCGTCACCTCGCGGTGAGGCGCGATGGTCCTGTAGCGCGCGACCTGGGCGCGCGTGGCGCGGCTGCAAGAGCCCGAGAGCACGACGCCGGGGCCCCTCACCGGCTCCCAGGCGGGCGCGGCGGGGCGGTGACCGAAGTTCGCGGGCAGGCCCAGCGCGATGCCCGAAGCGCCGCACAGCAGCGCAGCGCCCTTCGCGGCCCTGCCGATTTCCACCAGGTCCGCATCGCGGATCGCATCCACGATCGCATGGCCTTCGCGCGGCAGCGCGGCGCGAATCGCGGCGGCCCCGTCCATCACCGTCGCGACGGGCACGTGGCCCACCGGATGGGACGACTGCGCGGCGAGCACGCGGCGCAGGTCGGAATCCGTCATGGGGGTCAGCGGATGGTTCTGCATCCCGCTTTCGTTCAGCGGCACATCCCCGACGAAGAGATGCCCCATGTAGACGCTGCGGCCGTTTTCGGGGAAGGCCGGACAGGTGGTCACCCCTTGCGCGCCGAGCCGGTCGGCAAGCGCGTCGAGCACCGGGCCGATGTTGCCCTGCGGCGTGGAATCGAAGGTGGAGCAGACCTTGAAGATGATCTGTTCGCAGCCTTGCCCGAGCAGCCACTCGCACGCCGCGAGCGAGTCCGCGATGGCCTCGGCCGCCGGGGCGGTGCGCGATTTCAGCGCCACCACGCCGGCGTCCAGCGCCGGATCGGCGGCGGCATCGGGCACGCCGATGAACTGGCTCACCGCCATGCCGCCTTCGGCCAGAGCGAGCGCGATGTCGGATGCTCCGGTGAAATCGTCGGCGATCACTCCGATCTTCATGAAAGGATCTCCGTCAAGAGGGCTTCGTCCTGCGGGCCTGCGTCGCGGCGCACGATATGGGCGGCGGGGCCCTGCGGAAAAAGGCGGCGCACCAGGGGGTCATGGCCGGGCACGATGAGGCCGCGCGAACTGGCCAGGGCCTCAAGCCGTGCGAACCCGTCGAGCATGTTCTGAAGATCGACCACGATGGGGAAGGGTTTTCGCTTGAAAACGTTCCCGTAGTAGTGGGCCGCGTCCGAGGCCAGCACCAACCAGCCCGCTTGCGTGCGCACGCGCACGCATTGCAGCCCCCGGCTATGGCCGCCGATCCAGTGGACGATGACGCCATCGGCCACCTCGCCGTCGCCTTCGTGGAACCGCAGCCGGCCGGCGTGGAGCCGTCGCACCGCCTCGCAGACATGGCCTGCCGTGCAAGGCATCCGCAGCGCGTCATGGCACATGCAGGGACCGGTGGCGTAGGCCATCTCCGCCGTCTGGAGGTGCAGCGTGGCATTGGGAAAGAGATGCAGCCCCCCGGCGTGGTCGTAATGCAGGTGGGTGACGATCACCTGCTCCACCGCCTCGGGCGCAATGCCCAGGGGCGCGAGCGCCTCGCGCGGATCCATGCCTATCGGACGCCCCCGTCTGGCGGCCTCCTCGCCGTCGTAACCGGTGTCGACGAGGATCGCGCGATCGCCCTGCCGCAGAACCCAGATGAAGTAATCCATCGCGTGGGGCGCATCGTGGTTGTCGTCGAAGATGAAGCTGTCGCCGCGCACCCGCCCGTTGCGCTCGGCGTATTTGACGGCATGGACCTCCCATTCGCTCATCGCAGCACCTCCTCGAACAGCGCCACCCGCTTGTCCTCCACCATTGCGGCGACCTCGACGTCGAAGGCCTTGAAATGGGCGCTGGCGAGATGGGCGTCGAAGGCGGCGCGGTCGGCGTAGATCTCGTAGAGAAAGACCACGTCCTCGCCCGGCGCGCGGCAGACGTCGAACTGCAGGCAGCCCGGCTCCTCGGCCAGCGATGTGCGGGCGTTCGCCAGCATGAGGGGCAGGAAGGCGTCCATCCGCCCCGGCTTGATGCGGAAGGTCACTGTCACGGCATACATCAGGCGATCTTTCCTTTCACGCGGGCGAAGGCCCGTTTGGCCGCCGGAACCTGGCTGACGATCAGCGCCAGGTTCAGCGCCGCCAGAATGGCCGCGCCGGGGCGCGAAACAAGGACCGAGAGATCGCCGTCCGACAGAAAGAGCGAGCGGCGGAGGCTTTCGTCCAACAGGCCGCCCAGGATCACGCCGATCACCAGCGGCGCGATGGGGTATTTCATCAGGTTCATGAAATAGGCCGCGAAGCCGACGCCCAGCATCAGGTAGAGATCGTTGACGCCGCCGCCCACGCTGAAGGAGCCGATGGCGGTGAGCACCATGACGACGGGCAGGAAGACCGTCTGCGGGATCTTCAGGATCCTGATGAAGATGCGCGCGGTGAAGAGCCCCATGACGAACATGGTGAAGCTTGCAAGCACGAGGATGGCCACGACGCGCAGGATGATCTCGGGGTCGATCGTGGGGCCCGGGATCACGTTGTTGATCTTGAACGCCCCCATGAGCGCGGCGGCGGGGGGCGAGCCGGGGATGCCGAGCACCAGCAGCGGGATCAGCGCGCCGCCGATGCAGGCGTTGTTGGCGGTTTCGCTGCACAGCAGCCCCTCGACGCTGCCCTTGCCGAAGCTGCGCCCCTCGCTGGAAACGGCCTTGCCCACCCCGTAGGAGACCCAGCCGGCCACGTCTTCGCCGACGCCGGGCAGCGCGCCCGCGCCGGAGCCGATCACGCCCGAGCGGGCGATCGCGGGCATGTAGCGACGCATGGCCCGCCAGTTGGGCAGGATGCGTCCCTTCAGTTCGGCCAGCTGGCCCAGCTCCACATGGCGCAGCCCGTCGATGATCTGAGGCACGGCGAAGGCCCCCATCAGCGCCGGCACCACCTGGAAGCCGCTCATCAGGTAGGACCAGCCGAAGGTGTAGCGCGGCTCGGAGAGCAGCGGATCCAGCCCGACCATCGCCATCCCCAGCCCGATCAGCCCGGAGATCCACCCCTTGATCGCCAGGTCCTCGCTCATCAGCGTTCCCGAAAGCAGGATGCCGAAGAGCGCAAGCAGCGCCTTCTCGGGGCTGGCGATGCTCTTGCTGATCAGCAACAGCGCCCAGACGCAGATCAGCAGAGCGAAGGTTCCGATCACGGTGCCGATGAAGCTGGCGGTGGTGGTGAGCCCGAGCGCCTCGCCGCCCCGCCCTGCTCTGGCAAGCGGGTAGCCGTCCATCGCAGTGGCCGCCGAGGCCGCCGTGCCAGGGATGTTGAGAAGGATCGACGGGTAGCTGCCGCCGTAGATCGCGCCCACATAGGCGCCCAGAAGGGCGATCAGCGCATAGTCGAGCGGGATCTTGTTGCCGAAGAAGCCGGTGAGGATCGTCACCGCCAGCGTGGCGGTCAGCCCCGGCAACGCCCCGAAGGCGATGCCGAGAAAGACGGAGGCCACGAGGTAGAGATAGGTCGCCGGATCGACCGCCAGCGCCCAGAAGGCGTGGCCGAAGCCGGCGAGCTGGGAGAGCGCGAAATCCATGTCAGTCTTTCCAGAGCGGGCGCAGGGTGACGTAGTATTGGTGTTCGATCTGCTTGAAGATCAGCCCGCCCCGCGCCGGGACGTTCTGGCGGAAGCCGAAGGCCATGGCGCAGACGAGGATGAAGGGAGCGAAGAAGGCCAGCGCCGGCACGACGCGCAGCGCGCGCTCCTGCCGCGCCGCGCGCAGGACCGGCAGCGTGAGGCCAAGCCAGCACGCCAGCGCGAGCCAATCGTCGCCATGGCGGTTCCAGGCGGCTTGCGGGCCGTTCGCGATCAAGGCGTAGCCGCCGGCCAGCGCGACGACGGCGGAGGCCAGCAGCGCGCGCCGCGCGTGGCCGCCGTGGTAGCCGTAGATCAAGGCGGTGATCAGCAACCCGCTGGCGAGGATGAAATCCACGCGCGGCACGAGGCCGGCGATGTAGAAGAAGAGCATCGCCGCGATCGTCGCGAAGCGCAGCGCCTCGGCGCGATTCCAGCCGATGCCGACCGCGCTCAGCGCATGGGCCGCTCCGCCGGAGCGGATGGAAATGGCCAGCAACACGCGGGACAGGATGAGCAACCCGCCGAAGATGCCCAGCGGCGCCAGCGCGGCGGAGGCATACCAGCCCGCGCCGCTCACCCCGGCGCGGTTCTCGCCCAGGAACGGGATGGCGGATGTCTTCCAGAGGAAGAAGAGCGACAGGGCGATCAGCGCCAGCGACGCCCAGAAATCCCGTGCCCGCAGCACGGCCTTGTCAGCTGATTGGGTGGCCAATTGAATTCTCCCGCAGATGTGGCGAAGGGGGCGCCTCTGCGCCCCCTTTTCCCGAGCCTGCATCGGGGCCGCAGGCTCCGCGGCTGCTCAGGGCCTGGGGATGCCGAGGCTTTCCGGATCCACCACGGCCGCGCCCAGCTCCTTCAGCGTGTAGGCGAATGTGCTTTCAAGCGTGGCGAAGATCTTCTGCGCCTCCGCGCCATACTGGCCTCCCACGTCATAGTGGTTGGCCCTGGCCCATTCGGCCACGGCGTCCGACGCCATCGCCTTCTCGAAGGCGGCGCCCAGCACGGCCTTCACCTCGTCGCTGGCCGAGTTGCGCACGGCGAAGCCGATGGCCTGCTTCAGGGGCAGGTGCTTGTCGAGGCCGTCGTAGATGTCGAAGGCCGAGGGCGCCTTCATCCCGGCGATCTCGACGCTCTCCGGCGTGAGCATCGCCAGGGGTTTGAGCTGGCCGCCCTCGATCAGCGGCGCCTGCTCGGCCAGAGAGGTCACGACCAGCGCCACTTCGCCGGCCATCGCGGCCTCCTGCCCCGCCGCGGAGCCCTTGTAGGGAACGAACTTGAAGCGAACGCCGGCGCCGTGCTCGATGGCCAGAAGGTTCAGGTGGTGGATGGAGCCCGCGACGGACGCCGCCGCCGGGATCGTGCCGGGCGCGGCCTTGGCGGCCTCCACCAGCTCCTGCAGGGTGTCGTAGGGGCTGCCGGCGGGAACCGAGATCAGATCGGGCGAGCCGCCGACGATGAACGGATGCCAGAAATCAAACCTCTTGTCCCAGCCGCCCAGCACGGCGGCCGTGACGTTCGATTCGGAGAGACCCACGAGCGTGTAGCCGTCGTCGGGCTGGTTCGCCACGTAGACCATGCCGTTGGAGCCGGCCACGCCGCCGGTCTGGTTGATCACTTTGATCGAGACCGGAAGGTGCTTTTCCATCTCGGCCATGATCATGCGGTTGATCGTATCGGTTCTGCCGCCGGCGCCCCAGACGACGACCGTGGTGATGTCGCGATAGGGGTATTCCTGCGCCTGGGCGGCGCCTTCGACGCACAGCGCCAGAGCCGCGACGGCGGCCAGCTTGCTCAGTCGCACACGCATGTGATTTCTCCTCCCGGCATGGTGCATTTTTTATTGCTATTTTTTTGTGTATGCGTTATTGGATGCGTTGTCAACGCTCAGATGAAAAAATCTGGCGGCCATGCGATTCAGGTCGGGACGAAGGCAGGAGCCAACATGAAGAAGACATTCGAGATCGCGGTTTTCGAAGGCGATGGAATCGGGCCGGAGATCACCGCGCCGACGGTCGGGATCCTCAAGCGCATGGCGTCGGCCTCGCCCGACTACGAGCTCGTCTTCGCCAATGCCCCTGCGGGCGCGGCCCACTACGCCAAGACGGGCGAATCCCTTCCGGAGAGCTCGATGCAGATCGCTAGGCGGGCCGATGCCATCCTGCTCTCGGCCATGGGCCTGCCCGATGTGCGCTACCCGGACGGCACCGAGATCTCGCCCCAGATCGAACTGCGCAAGGCGCTCACGCTGTTTGCCGGGGTGCGGCCCGTCACGGTGAAGGCCGGCCAGCGCACGCCGCTCGCCCTGCCCGAAGGAAAGGAAATCGATTTCGTCCTGATCCGCGAAAGCACCGAAGGTCTGTTCCACACGCAAGGCAAAGGCGAGGTGACCGAGAACGAGGCTCGCGAAACCATGCTGATCACGCGCGAGATCTCGGAGAAATTTTTCCGCTTCGCCTTCGATCTGGCCGCGGCCCGAAAGAAGGCCGGGCGCGGCAAGGGGCGCGTCACCTGCGTGGACAAGGCCAACGTCTTTCGCGCCTTCGCCTTCTTCCGCGCGCTGTTCGATGCCGAAGCCGCCAGACGCCCGGACCTGAAGGCCGACCATGCCTATGTGGACGCCGCCGCGCTCTGGATGGTCCAGAAACCCTGGGAATTCGACGTGATGGTCACCGAGAACATGTTCAGCGACATCCTTTCCGATCTCGGCGCCGGCCTGATGGGCGGGCTCGGGCTTGCCCCCTCCGCCGACATCGGCGAACGGCACGCCCTGTTCCAGCCCTGTCACGGCTCCGCGCCCGACATCGCCGGGCAAGGCGTGGCCAACCCCTTCGCGATGATCCTCTCGGCCGCGATGATGCTGGATTGGCTCGGCGTCAGGCACGGCGTGCCCGCCATGGTCGCCGACGGCAACCGCCTGCGCCAGGCCGTCGAAGAAGTGGTGGCCCGCGGGAAGGCGCTGACCCCGGATCTGGGCGGCAAGGCGGGCACCGAAGAAGCGGCCGCGGCCGTGCTCGACACGCTGTTCGTGGCATGAGCGCCCTCGGCACGGTGCGCGTCGCCTGCCTCGGCGCGGGATATTTCAGCCAGTTCCACCGCGACAGCTGGGCGCGCATGCCCGGCGCAACGCTGGCGGCCTCCTGCGACCGCGACATCGCCAAGGCCCGTGCGACAGGCCTGCCCGCCTATGACGACCTGCGCACGATGCTCGAGGCCGAGAAGCCCGATCTGCTCGACATCATCCTGCCCCCCGTCGCCCATGCGCAAGCGATCCGCACCGCGCTTGACTGCGGGGTGAAATGGATCGTCTGCCAGAAACCCTTCTGCGACGACCTCGCGCAAGCCACGGCCATCTGCGCCGAGGTCGAGGCGGCGGGCGCCACGATCGTGGTGCACGAAAACTTCCGCTTCCAACCCTGGTATCGCGCCATCAAGGCCGTGCTGGAAGCGGGGCGCGTCGGCGCGCTCCTGCAAGCGACGTTCCGGCTGCGCCCCGGCGATGGCCAGGGCCCCCGCGCCTACTTGGACCGGCAGCCCTACTTCCAGCGGATGGAGCGTTTCCTGGTCCACGAAACGGCCGTTCACTGGATCGACACCTTCCGCTATCTGATGGGCGAACCCGAGGCCGTCTATGCCGATCTGCGCAAGGTGAATCCCGTGATCGCGGGCGAGGATGCGGGCTACATCCTTTTCGACCACCCGGGCGGCGTTCGCGCGCTGTTCGACGGCAACCGCAGCCTCGACCACGCCGCCGACAACCACCGCCGCACCATGGGCGAAGCCTGGTTCGAAGGCGACAAGGGCACGCTCACGCTCCTGGGCGACGGCTCCGTCCACCTGCGCCCCTTCGGCCGGCTCGAGACCTAGGAAATCCTGCCGCCTGACCGCTCGGAGGGCTTCGGCTGAGACTGCGTCCATGCGTTGCAGGCGCATGTCATCGCGGGCATCCGCGACGGATCGCCCCTTGAAAACATTGCCCGAGACTACCTTAAAGTGATCGAAATCGAGGAGGCGATCTACGCTTCGGCGCGAGCGCAGGCAAAAATCCGATTGGAGCAACCGTGGCGGCCCGGCCAGAAAAACCCCTGTCCAACACTCAGCGCGCCCTGCAGGAATTGCGGCGCATGATCTTCACCGGCGAGCTGCCGGGCGGATCGGACCATCTGGAAAGCGAACTGGCCGAGCGGCTCGGCATGTCGCGAACGCCCGTGCGCGAGGCGGCGCTGATGCTGGAAAGCCAGGGCCTGCTGGAGATGCGGCCGCGCAAGGGCGTGCGCATCCTGCCGGTTTCGCCCGAAGACATGCGCGAGATCTACGAAGTGCTGACCGAGCTGGAAAGCCTCGCCGCCGAGCGCGCGGCGCGGGCAAAGCCGGGTGCCGACGATCTCGCCCAGCTCGAACGCGCCATCGCGGACATGGACGCCGCGCTGGCCAGGGAGGATCGCGAAGCCTGGGCCGAGGCCGACGACAGGTTCCACGGCGAGCTCGTCCGACTGGGCGGCAACAGCCGCGTGGCGGCCATCGTTGCGATGATGGGCGATCAGGTGCGCCGGGCCAAGGCCGTCACGCTCTACATCCGCCCGCTGCCGACGCAATCCAACAGCGATCACCGCGAGGTGCTGGACGCCATCCGCCGCGGCGACGCGGACGCCGCGCGCCGCCTGCACCGCGCCCACCGCGAGCGCGCGCGGGAGATGATGGTGAGCCTGCTGGAGCGCCACCGGCTGAGCAGCCTGTAGATTGCGACCGACGCGCCCGACAAGCCCTGTCGAGCCGCGCCGCCTCTCTGACCGTGCCCCGATTTCACCGCGGGGCAGCCCCCTGAAGGTGCTCCGCCGGTCGTGTGGCGGAGTTGGTCGAAATCTGATGGCGGCGCAATCTCCGGGCGAACCAACCCCCACCCAACCAGCGGCGGCAACCGCCAGAGAGATCACGCCACGAACCAGGGTAGCGCCCGACCTGGCGGTGCAGGAGGCCGCGCGCGGAGCCCCGGCGTAGCGCAGCGCGCGGCCGTGGGCGACGCTGGCGGTCATCGCCGTTCTTCGGAGAAGGTTCGGGTTGCAAGACCTGGAACCGACGACGACGTAGAGGACGATGACCGAAGAGAGGATGGCTCGGATCGAGCTGGTCGAGAGTTAAGGGCCAGCGCGCCACCGGTTCGAGCGCGGCCCCGAACCCCGATGGCGACCTCGTGGGCGAGATGCTGGCCTTTGCGGCCGAGCGCTTCATGGAAGCCGAGGCGGAAGCCCGGACCGGCGCGGCTGAAGGCGCGCGATTGCCAATGCGCGAGGTTTGGCGCAACGGATGCCGGGGCCGCGACCGGGGCGCCCGGGCCGGGCGGATCGCGCCGGCGATCTCCAAGCTGCGCAAGGGCAGCCGCTTCCCGAGCTTCCTCGAGCCCCGCCGGACGGCCGAGAAGGCGCTCGTGGCCGTGATCCAGAAGGCCTATGTCCACGGCATCTCGACGCGGTCGGTCGACGATCTGGTCAAGGCCATGGGGCGAGAAGGATCAGGAAACCGTCCGGTGGACCGTTTCCCCGACGAACGCGGCATGTCCAGGAGCCAGGTCAGTCGGCTCTGCGCCGAGATCGACGAGCGGGCGAACGCCTTCCTCTCGCGGCCGCTGGAGGGGTCGATCCGCATGAAATCGGTCCACCGGACCGATTTCCCGACCGTCCAGTGGACGGTCGGCGCGGTCGACGGCCGGCCCTACCTCTGGCTTGACGCCGCCTGCCTCAAGGTCCGCGAAGGTGGGCCGCTCGTCGGCCGAGCGGCGACACTGGCCGTCGCCGTGAACGAGGATGGCAAGCGGGAGGCGTTGGGCGTGGCCACCGGCCCTTCCGAGGCCGAAACGTTCTGGACCGAATTCCTCCGCTCCCTCGCAGACCGCGGCCTGCGCGGCGTCAAGCTGGTGATCGCCCCCTCCCGGCAGATCCGGCACAGCCGGATCGCCTGCCGGGCAATGGACGACCACAAGGGGCTGCGGGCGGCCGCGCGCCGGGTCTTCAATGCCACCCGCCAGGGGCGTCGCATTCACTGGATGCGGAATGCGCCGGCCCATGCCCCGGCCAAGCAGCGCACCGCCGTGGCAGGCGATGCTGAAGACCATCTTCGCCCAGGAGACCAAGGCCGAAGCCCAAGCCCAGCGGGAAATCGTGGCGTTCACGGGGCTTTCGCGGCCGCACGGCGGCCACGGTCCCCGTTCACCCTTGCGCGAGAAGCATCCGAAGCTCGGAACCCTGATGGACGCCTCCCGCGACGACGTGCCGGCCTACATTGGGTGTTCCCTTAACCTTCTTTTCGTTCGATAGAGGGAAAGGAGGACCACCCAATGGGGCTGAATTGATGCGGTGGATGCCCCCACCAACGGCATCTTGTATGCCATGACGGTTCTATCGGAACCAATTTTGGAGGGCACATCGATGACGACGAAGATCAGCATGCTGGCGATCGACTTGGCGAAGGGCAGTTTTCAGGTCTGTGCGGTCGGGCCGGATGGGCCGGTTCTATACGATCGGGCGCTATCGCGGACACGGTTGGCCGCACTTTTGGCCGAACAGCCAACCTGCATCGTGGCCATGGAGGCTTGCGCAACTTCCCATCACTGGGGCCGGGTGGCTCAACGACATGGCCACGAGGTGCGGCTTGTCCCGGCCGCCTATGTAAAACCGTTCGTCAAGCGTCAGAAGAACGAC